>NZ_NPOQ01000004.1:0-129057 GCF_003688305.1 Bifidobacterium sp. wkB344
CAACGGATAAAAGGTACCCCGGGGATAACAGGCTGATCATCCCCAAGAGTCCATATCGACGGGATGGTTTGGCACCTCGATGTCGGCTCGTCGCATCCTGGGGCTGGAGCAGGTCCCAAGGGTTCGGCCGTTCGCCGATTAAAGCGGCACGCGAGCTGGGTTCAGAACGTCGTGAGACAGTTTGGTCTCTATCCTCTGCGCTCGTTGGAATCTTGAGGAGCCCTGCCCATAGTACGAGAGGACCTGGGTGGACGAACCTCTGGTATGCCGGTTGTCGCGCCAGCGGCACGGCCGGTTGGCTACGTTCGGATGGGATAACCGCTGAAAGCATCTAAGCGGGAAGCCCCCTCCAAGATAAGGATTCCATGAAGCCTTCGGGCTTCTGAAGACCCCATGCAGAACACATGGTCGATAGACCGGACGTGGACACCCCGCAAGGGGCGGAGCCGACCGGCACTAATGGTCGAAGACAACACACCATCCACCCTTATAAGGGTGGCGGCATCAACCCGGCTGCGAAACATGCCTGCGGCAATGAACACGAACACGCACAGGCGATCAGACAATCGGAACACGCGTCCACCATCCGGTCCCCAAACCGCCAGGAAACCCCAACCCTTCACGAGAAGGATTGGCAGAATTGAAGATTCGCGGCGGTCATGGCCTGGGGGAGACGCCCGGTCCCATTCCGAACCCGGAAGCTAAGACCCAGCACGGCAATGGTACTGCACCCGGAAGAGTGTGGGAGAGTAGCACACCGCCGCCATTACACATTGAAAGGCCTCTGATGACACAAGTCACCAGAGGCCTTTTCTTTTGTTTAAATCACCAATATACGACGTATAACAATCCAGTATTGATAAGTTATGTAAACCATAAAGCTTAAGCAGGTCTTCGCTCCTATAAAGTACTGCGGATCGTGCAGCTAAGCAGACATCCTGCCGTACCTTCGTTGAATTGCAGAAGCCATTGAATTCTGATGCACGGCAGCATGATGCCGATTCTTATCGATGACGACGCATCCCAGCAACCTCTCAGCCTCTCTTGCTCCTATAGGTTTCCTGACACCCAGTGCATAGTCCGCAGACAAGGGACAATGCTGAATACTACACACCGTCCAGTGCCGAAAGTGGCCACATTACCCTAAACATAAAGGAGGTTCGAGGGCAATGGAGACCGGGTTCAAGAAGTCGTTAATCGGCTATCTGCTCAACAGGCGCGAGTATGTGCGCGGTTCCGAATTGTCCGATGCACTCAAAGTCTCAACCAAAACCATAACTAGAGCAGTTCAGCAGATCAACGAGCAGTATCGGCCCGTGACCATTATCGAGTCTAAGAGAGGGCGCGGGTATCGGCTTAAAAACCCTGAGACGCTGTCGTTCGGGGATTCAGGATTTGTGATCGGTCAGGCCAACGTCGATGTCAGTCGTCTGACATCCATTGAACGCCGGGATGAGATCGTCAAGCGCCTATTGTTCACGGCGCCACAGCGATATAGGGTGACCGAGCTCTGGGGCAAATACTTCATCGGTGACTCCGCCGTAGCGACCGATCTTCGCTCCCTGAGGCTGATGCTGAGCCGCTTCCAGCTTTCCATCGAACATGTCAGCGGGTTCGTTTGGATTAACGGCGAGGAGGCAGACATCCGCCGGGCGATCGGCAGCTTGTTTGTCGATGAAGGCCAGCCTGGCAATCGACGGTTCATGCAGTCCGACCAGGACATTGAGCAGCGTGACGCGGCTTTTGTCGACAAACAGTTGGATCTGATCGAGGAACTGCTTCACACCGAAATCCCCTATCCATACCGGGTCAACATCTTCACCCATCTGTACATCCTGATCGAACGGTTCCGCAGCGTTGGAGCACTCATGGAGGAACGAGCCGGCGAGCAGCAGGCCGCAAATGCCGATGAAGGCTCCAAGGTCATGAATGTCTGCCGGGCTGTCATAGCCGACGTGAACATGTATTTGGATGCGCAGCTGCCCGATGCTGAAGTTTACGATCTCTATCAATATTTGGCTTCCTCCAGGATCGAGGATGATCTGCCTGCTGCCAACGACATGCCTGATCCGGTTCGGCGGGCCACGCGCTATTTGATTGACCAGGTTGCTCTGAACCCTCGTTACGCGCAAATCGATCAGTCCGAGCTCTTTGCCAGGCTCTCCAAGCATATGAAGCCCTTGCTCAACAGGTTGAAGAACGGCATCAGAGTCAACAACAACCTTCTTGAGCAGATCAGGTTGGAATATCCGAACCTGTTCAGCACAGTGAAGAAGGCCACACGCCGGCTGGAGGAGCACGAGCATCTCCCCATCATCGATGATGAGGAAATCGGCTTCATCACTGTGTATTTCGCTCAGGCTGTGGAAAATCTCAGCAGACCCTTGAACATCCTGCTGGTTTGCACGACCGGGCTGGGCACGGCACAGCTGCTGAAATCAAAGATTGAGCGGCGGTTCTCCGATATGGACGTCATAGGGACTGTGGCCGCCCGAGATGTAGAAAAGGCCTTGGAGCGGTACCCGATGACTGATCTTGTAGTCTCTACAGTTGCCCTGTCCGAAGAGCTGAAGCGGCCGATGCTGGTGGTCAGTGCCATGCTGACCATTGAGGATCAGGAGCGGCTGGAACGGATGGCCGACCATATCCATAACGGGGAGGTCGGACGATGAAAATCCTGATTGAGCAGGAGCCTTCTGGTGGCTTCGGGAACCAAGACTCTGCAATCTTGCCGCATCACACCGTCACTACAGCAGCGCCCGCGCACAAAGATTCAGTGCATGCTTTATTCGCTTGCATATGCACTCATTTACAGTCCAAGGGCGTCATCAGGTCTGCCGATTTCCTGGTCAAGGACCTGCTTGCCCGTGAGTCGTCGGGTAGCACAGTCATTGCAGACCAGCTGGCCAATCCACACGCGCAGGGATCTTTCGTTGATGAATGCTTGCTTCTCTACTTGGAGCTCTCCCGACCTATACCACAGTGGGACGGATCGCATGACGTATCCAGACTCTTGCTGATCCTTATCCCGCAGAACCCCTCGATGAAGGACCTGCAGTACCTGCGTGATCTTTACCGGCGAATGGGCGACGAGAAAGTTTTGGGCCTGCTGGGAACAGGCTCTATCAAGGATGTTCGACAGATATTGACGACAGAAGGGAAATGATGGTGGACGCAGCATCACTTGGCGCGGCGATCGATAAGAGCACCGTGGTGACAGGGCTGAAGGCCAAGACCAAGGACGAGGTCTTCACCGAGCTCACCCGTAGGCTTCATGACGCAGGCTACATCGATTCGCCGGAGGTCTTCATGAAAGCCCTGTACGAGCGTGAAGGCCAGGGTGCGACGGGCATCGGCGAGCATGTAGCCATCCCTCATGGCCGCAGCGACACTGTTCGCAGGAACGGCATCGCTATTGCTGTGCTGGACCATGAAATCCCCTGGGAATCCCTGGATGACACCGGAGCGAAAGTTGTGGTGCTGTTTGCCGTCGGTGCCGATGATGAGGGATCCAAGCGACACCTGCAGCTGCTTTCGGAATTTGCTAGGAAGCTGGCCAAGGCCGATGTGGTACACGACCTCCTTCAGGCCGAGAACACCGACCAGGTCGTGACGGCTCTGACCAGATGATTCGTCACGTAACCGAATAACAACAAAGGAGAAGCAATCATGAAAATCGTAGGAGTGACCGCCTGCACCATTGGCATCGCACATACCTATTTGGCCCAGCAGAAGCTGGAGGATGCAGCCAAGGCGGCCGGCGACGATATCAAGATCGAAACCCAGGGCACCATCGGCATCGAGAATGCCCTGACCGAAGAGGATATTAAGCAGGCGGACGTGGTCATTCTGGCCATTGACATCAAGATAGCCGATGAAGAGCGGTTCAAGGGCAAGAAGACCGTCAAGGTCTCCACCGAGACGGCGATCAAGTCGCCCAACAAACTGATCGCCAAACTGCACGAAATCGTCGGCAAATAGTAACCATGCAATCAACCATGCGGACAAGGAAGTCATCATGAAACAATTTTGGAAGCAAGCCAATTTCAAGGGCCATCTGCTGACGGCCATCTCCTATATGATCCCTATCGTTTGCGGCGCGGGCTTCATTATCGCTATCGGTATGGCCTTCGGCGGCAAGGCCCAGGACACTTTGGTCATGGGGAAGTTCGACTTCTTCCAGGCCCTGGCCACCTTGGGCGGCAAGGCACTGGGGCTGCTCCCGGTCATCATTGCCACCGGCATCGCCTTCTCGATTGCGGGCAAGCCCGGGATCGCACCAGGCTTCGTGACTGGTCTGGCGGCTGTAGCCATCAGTGCCGGCTTCATCGGCGGCATCATAGGCGGATATATCGGCGGCTGGCTGGCCTACGCGGTGCTGCGTTACGTCAAAGTTCCCAGCTGGGCCAAGGGGCTTATGCCCACCCTGATCGTGCCTTTCCTGGCCTCCCTGGCCAGCGGGCTGATCATGGTCTACATCATCGGCACCCCTGTGGCCTGGTTCACCACTTGGCTGACCAACCTGCTGACAAGCATGAATGGGGCCTCCAACCTCATCTTCGGCGCCGTGCTGGGTGCGCTGAGCATCGTTGACTTCGGCGGTCCCATCAACAAGACCGCCTTCGCCTTTGCGCTGACGCTGCAGGCCCAGGGCATCAACGGCCCGGTCACAGCCTTGCAGCTGACCAACACGGCCACCCCCATCGGCTTCGGCTTCGCCTATCTGGTCGCCAAGCTCCTGCGCAAGCGGATCTACACCCATGAGGAGGTGGAGACCCTCAAGTCCGCAGTGCCCATGGGCGTTGTGAACATTGTCGAGGGATCCATCCCTATCGTCATGAACGATCTGGTGAGGGGAATCGTCGCCGCTGGTCTGGGCGGCATGTGCGAGGGCGCCATCCTGATGAGCCTATCCAACGGCAAGGGTGCCACCGTGCCTTTCGGCGGCTTCCTGATGCTCCCCACCATGGGTGCCAAGTGGTGGGTGGGACTGTTGGCCATCGCCGCCAACGTCCTGGTGACCGGCATTGTCTATGCGCTGATCAAGAAGTCAATTCCTGAAGACGCCGCCGAGCCTGCTACTGCAGCAACAGACGACGAAGAGGACCTTGACCTGGATGATATCCAGGTCATCTAAACCAACAGAAGGACAACCATTCCACAATGACAGCAACAAGCACACCAACGTTGACCAAGCGCTCGCGGCAAATCCAGCTGGCCCCCTCGCTGATGACCATGGATCTGGACCAGTTCAAGGAGCAGATCAGTTTTCTGAACGAGAGAGCCAACCTCTACCACATCGACATCATGGACGGCCATTTCGTGCCTAACATCACCCTGTCGCCTTGGTTTATCGAGCAGACGCGCAAGATCTCTGACCTGCCCATGTCGGCCCATCTGATGGTGACCGATGCCCCCTTCTGGGTCCAGCAGCTGATCGACATCAAGTGCGAGATGATCTGCATGCCAGCAGAGGTGTCCAACGGGGTGGCCTTCCGATTGATCGATCAGATCCACGATGCGGGCCTTAAGGCGGGCATGGTGCTCAACCCGGAGACGCCGGTTGACACCATCCTTCCCTACATCGATCTGCTGGACAAGGTCACCATCATGACCATCGATCCAGGCTTCGCCGGCCAGCGTTTCCTGTCGGTCTGCCTGGACAAGATCGTCCAACTGCGCAAGCTGCGCGATGAGCACGGTTATGGTTATCAGATCGAGATGGACGGATCCACCAATCTGGCCCACTGGAAGCTGATCTCCGATGCCGATCCTGACATCTATGTGATTGGGCGTTCGGGGCTATTTGGACTGACCGACAGGATTGAGGATTCTTGGGATCAGATGGTCCACGAGTATGAACAGTCCACTGGATACCGGTTCGACAACGGCCGTTATGTCAGCAAGGACTGAGGAGGCAGCTATGGCAAGCGCATTCACCGTCACCATTTCCGACCCTGAGGGCATGCATGCAAGACCTGCAGGCAGGCTTGTCGAGCAGGCGCAGAAGTACCAGTCCGTCATTACCCTCGATGACAAGGGCAATAAGGCCGATGCCAAACGCATCTTCGCGGTCATGGGCCTGGGGGCCAAGCAGGGCGATACGATCACTGTGAGCGTGGATGGCCCGGATCAGGACAAGGCTGTCGAGGAGCTGCAGAGTTTCTTCAAGGAGAATCTATGAGGGAGCTGAGAGGCACCGGCGTCTCGGCAGGCATTGCCATAGGGCCCGTCAAGGTCCTGGAAGAGGCCAGGCAGGTGGTGCGCCGCACCGTCGGTGATCCTCGTGCCGAGATCGAACGCTTCCGCCAGGCCCAGCAGGTCTCTATGAATCAGCTGGCCAAGCTCAGGGAGGATACCGCTACCAGGCTCGGTGAGGACAAGGCCGAGCTATTCGACACCCACCGGCTCATGCTCAAAGACCCGGACTATGTGCAAGGGGTCGAGGGGCTGATCCAATCGGACAAGGTCAATGCCGAGTACGCGGTGGATACCACTGCGCAGAGGTTCGCCGCCATGTTCGCTGGCATGGACTCCCCTTATATGCAGGCGAGGGCTGCCGATGTGCAGGACGTTTCCCGGCGTCTGATCGACAACCTTGGCTCGGGTGCACAGGCGGGCGGGGCTGACCGGCCGACCATCGTCATGGCTGCCGACCTGGCTCCCAGCCAAACGGCTCAGATGGACCCCACACAAGTACTGGGCTTCGCCACCAGCCAGGGATCGGCCAATTCCCATACGGCTATCCTGGCCAGGACCATGGGGCTGCCTGCCGTCATCGGTCTTGGTCAGGATCCCAGGCCGGAGGATCAGGGCCTGACAGCCATTGTGGATGGCAGCCAGGGCCTGGTGCTGATCGATCCGGACCGGAAAACCCTTGAGGCCTATAAAATCCGTCAGCGGGAGTTCCGGGAGCGTGTGCAGCAGCTCCAGGAGCTCAAGGGCAAGCCCACCAGAACCAAGGAAGGCCAGGAGGTCCATCTCTATGCCAACATCGGCAGGCCTTCGGACTTGGATGCGGTCGAAGCCAACGATGCTGAAGGGATCGGACTCTTCCGCAGTGAGTTCCTCTACCTGGAGAGCGAGGACTTCCCCACTGAGGAGTCACAATTCCAGGCCTATAAAGAGGTCGCCCAGAGAATGGGCGGCAAGCCGGTCATCATCCGGACTTTGGATATCGGGGCTGACAAGCAGGTCGGCTACTTCGGTCTGGAACATGAGGCCAATCCCGCTCTGGGATATCGGGCCATCCGTATCTGCTTGACCAGGCCGGAGGTCTTCAAGGTGCAGCTCAGGGCTATCCTGCGGGCATCGGCCTTTGGGAACATCTCCATCATGCTGCCCATGATCACCTCCACCAAAGAGGTTGATCAGGCCAGGGCCATCATCGACCTGGTCATGGAAGAGCTACGTGACAGGGGCGAGGCCTTCAAGGAGGACATTCAGGTGGGCATCATGGTCGAAACCCCGGCCTCGGTTGTCATGGCGCCGGAGTTGGCCCGGAAGGTGGACTTCTTCTCCATTGGAACCAATGACCTGACCCAGTACACCCTGGCCTGCGACCGGCAGAACCCCAACCTGGGACAGTTCGCCGACCCGCATTCGCCTGCCGTCCTGCGCATGATTCGTATGGCCGTGGATGCCGCCCACCAGGCTGGCATCTGGTGCGGGATCTGCGGCGAGCTGGGTGCCGACAAGGATCTTACGGCCACCTTCCTGGATTATGGCCTGGATGAGCTTTCGGTCTCGCCCGCGAGCGTGCTGCCGGTCAGAGAGGTCATTCGCGCTCGCTGAATCCTCCTGGTTCTCTTGCTGTTGGACCATGGTCAGGCAACAAGAGAACCCCGGCCTGGTTGGTGACGGGATTGGATAAGGGTCAGAAGAGACCGTTGCTGTTCCGGGACTGTACACCCTCCACGTTGTGCTCGATGATGTCCCAGTGCTCAGCCAGCTGGCCGTCCTGCAGCCGGTAGATGTCGCAAACCTTGTTGACGTGGCCGTTCTTCAACGTGCACTTGAAGAAGACGTAGACCATGTCGTCCTCGCCATTCAGCCTGATGATCTCGATTTGCGGTCCCAGGGCCAGAAATCCCTTGATGAACTCCAGGAATCCAGCCTTACCGTCGGCGCAGGTGGGGTTGTGCTGAATATAGTCGTCCCGCATGAACTTGTCGATGTTGCTGGTATCTCCCCGGCTAAAGACTTGGTCGTAGAACTCCTGTACCAAGGACTTGTTGGCTGCGGTTTCAGCCTCGCTCATCATGAACCTCCGTTTTCTGCCTGTTTATAGGCTCTTGGGTTTCTTCATGATAGGTAGTTCCGATCAGTCTCGTAAGCGCGTCCACTGCCATAATTTCTGGTGCTCGGCGGAAAGAGGAGCAAAGATGCGCTGATCAGTCCCCGTTGCCGGGTGTGGCCAATGATGCAAGTCGCCGCCTAAGTACCCTTCAGGCATTGCTCTGATTCCAACAGAAATTGGTGCGAGGATAGCCAAACGCTCATTCTCCCAGTGCTTGTAAAGCCCCAGGAAAAGGCCGGTTCGTCTATTGGGTGATTGGATTACGGAGAGAAAGGCCAGACACCAAACGCAATTGCAACTTGCGCTGGGAACGATACCAGTTATACTGGGAGAAGCTAGTTCATAAAGCAATGTAGCTGTAAGGAGATTCCATGCAGAGCGAGGATAGTTCTGAGGTCTTCAAATTGGTAACGATACCAAAAGGAGACTCAACTATATCTTCACCCTTACGGTGGGGGAACGATTGTATACAACTGGAGTTCGAGGTCGGAAATGACCAACCTGTTGGTCTAGTCTCCATGACCTTTAGCCCGTGCCATGAGACGTATTCATCCCTGCCACAACCAGTCGGGTCATCGTCCGGTCGTGTGCCTGCCGATACCTCTGGGTCGAAGACACAACGCATCACTTTTCCTGATCGTTTGCCGATGGTGCAGATAGAAGCCTCTGGTCGCGGTACTGGTCATACGATTTGTGGACGTAGGCTTATTGAGACATCCCTTGGTCAGGCTCTGCGATTCGTCTCCTGGAAAACCTGGCATACGAATGGAGTCAGCAACCTGGAAATACTCCAGGAGAGCCAAGAACAGGGGATAGAATGTCGCCAGTTGTTCCAGATAGCTGACGGTGACCTGATGTTCAAGGTCACGACAAGCATTAAAAACACCGCGGAAGACGACCTGGTCCTTGAATCTTTCCCCACCTATTGTCAGCTCTTCGGACAGGCGAATGGTTTTGAAGAGACTAAGGACGGGCTGGAAGATTGGCAGCTGGCAGAGTGTCAGAATGACTGGCTTGGTGAGGGACGTTGGTCCTGGAAACTACTCCGTGAAATATGCCCCCTCCTTAGTAATGACATGGTGGGCCGGACGCCTCAAGGTGCCTACTCCTGTGTATCGGAGGGGACTTTTTCCACAGGGCAAGCTCTGCCGATGGGTGTTCTGACTTCGCCGAAGCAGGGCATCACCTGGCTCTTTCAGATCGAGCACAATGGACCATGGCGCTGGGAGGTGGGCGAAGGCGAAAAAAGCGAGGGTTACTTTGCACTCAGCGGGCCGACCTATAAAAATCATGATTGGTCCGTGGTGCTTCACAAGGACCAGCAATTCACCTCGGTACCTGTTTCGGTGACTCCTGCTAGCAACTTTGATCAGGCTGTTGAATCTGTTACGGATTACAGGCGACACTGGCATCTTGCGTCGGATAAGTTGAAGACTCCAGAGATCATCTTCAACGATTATATGAATACGCTCAACGGCGATCCAAGCACAGATCGATTGCTGCCTTTGATCAAGGCAGCCGGCAGCATGGGTGCTGAAGTATTCTGCATCGATGCCGGCTGGTATGACGACACCGGCGATTGGTGGCCATCAGTCGGTGAGTGGGAGCCATCCACGACCCGATTTCCCGGAGGCCTTGGTGAGGTCATGGATGCTATTAAGCGTGAGCACATGATACCAGGTTTGTGGCTTGAACCAGAGGTTGTGGGAATCAAAAGTCCCTTGGCCAAGAAACTGCCGGATTCCGCCTTCTTCCAGCACGCAGGACATCGTGTAGTGGAACAGAATAGATATCTGCTCGATTTCAGAAACCCTCAGACCATAGGGCACATGAACGAAGTGATTGACAGGCTTGTCGGAGATTTCGGGGTTGGCTATTTTAAGTTCGACTACAATGTCATGCCTGGACCAGGCACCACATATCACTCGGATAGCCCTGGTGACGGTCTTCTCGGTCACAACCGAGCCTATAGAGAATGGATCAAGGGGCTGTATCGTCGGCATCCTAACCTGATCCTCGAAAACTGCTCTTCCGGAGGCATGCGGACGGATTTCGCCCAGTCTTCCATATTCCATCTCCTCTCTACATCGGATCAGCAAGATTATGGCAGGTATGCGAGCATAAGTGCCACAGCGCCTATGGCCATGCTTCCCGAACAGGCTGGCAATTGGGCGTATCCGGCTGCCGGCATGGATGACGAGAGTTTTTCCTTCGCTCTGACCAACACCCTCCTGGGGCACTTTTTCCTGTCAGGGTACCTGAATCGGTTTTCGGAGCACCAATTGAATATGGTCCGAGATGCGATTGATGTTTACCGTCGCGTCATCGGTGATCGGGTAGCTACGGGTGTGCCGTTCTGGCCATTGGGACTGCCTGGCTGGTATGACGACAAGCTTGCGCTTGGCATCAGGAGTGCATGCGATCAAGGAGCAGGCGGGATCAGAGACGGTGTTCTGATCACTGTTTGGTCCAGGTGCACATCGGATGGTCATCTCGATCTGCCTCTGCCTATGTTCACAAACAGAGATTGCAGGGTGCAGGTTCTCTATCCGAATTTTACGGACCGGGATGGTGGGTCGGATTCTTGGCGTTATGTCTGGCACAAAGAAAGGGGGAGTCTAGAAGTTCATATGCCCGAAGAAGGGTATACGGCCAGGACCCTCTTAATCAGGGAGTGATTGGCCTTCAGTCTGAAAAGACATGAGTGATGTAGTGAGAAGCCCTGCCATCCCGCCATTAGCGGGTGGCGGAGGCGGAAAGGGATAAACAATGAAGTTAATCCAGTGGAAGACCGATTCTTCGCGAAAGACTGTTCGAGCCTTGGCTGGTCTGGTGATTGCTGCGGGTTTGTGCGTGGGTACTTTAGCAGGATGCGGCAATCCTGCTGCCAGCAGCGATGACACTGACACCAAGGCATCTGGCTACTGGCCTGAGGCGAGTGCCAAGTTGGACGGCGTGACCTTGAAGTTCTGGAGCTCGCCCCAGGCCAACAAGATTCCGGTTCAGGTGATAAAGGATTTCCAAAAAGCCACGGGTGCCAAGGTTGACCTGGTTACCATTCCGGAAGTCTATGAAAACAATGCACAGACCAAAATCACGACCGGTGATACTCCCGACCTGGCTTTTTGGCAACCGACCAGGTCCATGCTGACCGGTTTGGTTGCTCAAGGTAAGCTGCAGAAACTAGACAATGCCCCCTTTGAGAAGAACTACAAGAAGGGTATAGACGACGAGGCAGGGCTCTACAAAAACAGCAGATACGCGATTATGGTGAGCGCCCCTTCGACTATGGGCGTCTATTACAACAAGGATGTCTTCAAGGCCGCAGGGCTTGAGGCGGTACCCAAGAACTGGAACGAGTTCGTGGCGGCTGCTCAGAAAATCAAAGATGCCAATGTTCCTGGCGTGGATTCGCCGCTCTTTGAAATGGGTGGTTCCCAATGGGGCACGCAGTGGGCTGTCCAGGTCCAATTGGCTGAAGCGGCACAAGGGGGCCTTTGGGACCGTGTGAACCAGGGCAAGGATAAATTCACCGGCAAGGACATTATGGAAGCCATCACCAATTATCAGGACCTCTTCAAGAAGGGGCTCTACAATGCTGATGCCGGCTCGGCCAAGGACACCGCCCAGGAGAAGGCCCTGTGGGACGGAAAGACCGGGATGATCTTCGGCAATGCCAGTCAATTCCTGGCCATCTCCGCCTTGGCCGGCAACGACAAGAGCGCTCTGGACAAGAAGATTGGCTACTTCCCCGTGTCGAAGGATGGCAACTATACCACCATCATTCCTGATGGTTCCAATGGGGTCGTGGCCTTCAAGAGCGGGGACAGCAAGCGCGAGGCAGCATCCAGACAGTTCCTCAATTTCTGGATGACCGATGGCTACAAAGCTTTCATCAAGCAGCAGAACATCATTTCGGTTCTGAAGAACGTCGATTCGCCGAACACTGTGCCCCAGGCCAGCCTGGATGCGGCACAATCCATTCAGCACAGCGTTGGTTCCATGCAGCTCCAAGCCCTGGCTAATCCTGATCTCTATGTCAACCTGGCCAGCATGGTCAATGGGACTATGACGCCGGAACAGGTCGCCCAGACCACGCAGGATCAGTTCTCACAGGTAGCTAAGGCCCAGGGGGTGAAGGGCTTCTAAGGAAAGCAGCGGCCGGGGGATGGAAAATTCCTCCGGCCGTTCTTCCTGGATCCATACTTACGAATTTGACAATCACATCGGAAGAAAGGACCTTTTATGTCTGATGCGCTCGCTGCGGGTCCTGCTGAAAAAGGCCGGAAACGCTTAGGTATGAACCGATCTATTGGTTCCAATAGCGAAACCGCGGTTATGAAAAAGAATTACCCGCTTCGGTTCCTGGTTCCAGCAGGGGCTGTCCTACTTGTTTTCTTCTTCGTCCCCACAGTCCTGAACTTTATCTATGCCTTTACTGATTGGTCTGCCTTCAAAACGACTATCTCCTTCAATGGCTTCGACAACTTCATGAGCCTCTTCAAAAACGGGATACTGCTCCGGGATTTGAGGACCACACTAGTCTTCGCATTCTTCGTCGCTCTTTTCCAGAATACTTTCGGTTTGATTCTGGCTGTGTTTCTTGAAAAAGACACGACAGAAAACCGCATCGCCCGGGTACTCTTCTTCATCCCTGTGCTCATGTCGGCCCTCGCCGTGGGATATGTCTGGCAGGCCGTCCTCCAGGCCAATGGAGCCTTGGACCAGATACTGAGCTTCTTTGCTGGAAGGACCATCAGCACGGCTTGGCTGGGAAGCACCACCTGGTCAATCGTCATAGTGTCCGCAATCCAGGGTTGGAAATGGGCTGGCCTGGCCATGCTCATTTACCTGTCCGGGCTCAAAACCATCGATGAGGATATCCTTGAGGCAGCCGAAATCGATGGAGCCAATTCCTGGCAGATTTTCTGGAAGATCAAATTCCCGCTCCTGGCCCCGGCCGTGACCTTCAATGTGGCCACCTCCCTTCTTGGCTCAATGAACGGGTTCGACACCGTGCAGGCTACAACAGCAGGTGGCCCCGGTGGCTCCACTGAGATCCTCAACCTCTTCGTCTGGAGAACCTTCGGTCAGGGTCTGTATTCACAGTCGACGATGATGAGCCTCCTGCTCTTTATTGTCGTGATGATTATTGCCATTCCTTTGATTTGGTACCTTCGCAGAAGAGAGGCCAAGATACTATGAGCAATGCGAGTTTTGAACCCGTCACCACCAACTCTGGCGTGCATGCTGCCGGACACAAGGGAGCTCTGGGCAAGAGGGTGCTTCACACCGTCCTCCTGGTCTTCCTGGTCGTGGTCTGCCTAGGGGTGCCCTTCTACCTGCTGGTTGTTACCGCAGGCAAGGATCAGGCTGAGGCCCTAAGATTGTCTTTGGCGTTGCCAACCAAGTGGCATCTCTTCGAAAACTTCGGCATTGTCCTTTCTCAGGGCAAGATGATTCCGGCATTCTTCGGTTCTCTCCTGGTAACGCTTCCCTCTGTTGTGGTGGCCCTTATTTTCGGTTCCATGGCCTCATGGATTCTGGCTCGACGAGCCACCAAGGCCATGGCCCTGGTATATGCCCTATGCATATCTGGACTGATTCTGCCGCCGGCCGTGGTTACGGTCATGCTGCTTTTGAAGATGATCGGTCTGGCGGGAACAGCTATCGGCATGATCTGCGTCTATGTGGGGATCTACCTTTCGACGGTCATCTTCTTCGTTACCGGATTCATTCGCACCATCCCGATCTCCTTAGAGGAAGCTGCTCGCATCGACGGAGCTAAACCTATGAGGGTCTTCTTCACGATTGTTTTGCCTCTCCTTGGGCCCACAATGGCTTCGGCGACCATCCTGCTCATTCTGTACATATGGAATGATGTCTTCTACGCACTCTTTATCCTCTCGGGCAAGATGGACACCCTCCCGCTGAACCTATACAACGTGGCTAATGCCGGACTTTATCTGAATAATTGGCATTACATCTTTGCCTATATCATTCTGATGAGCCTGCCCCTGCTGATCATCTTCGCCGTGGCACAGAAGAAGATCATCTCAGGGATAACCGGAGGGGCAGTGAAGTGAGAAGTAGCACGGTGTATGAAGGACCACGGACCTGTCCGTTGTGACACAATCAGATAGGGTGATTGATAGTTTGCGTCGGCCGCCCGGCAGCCTGTAATAGGCCTGCCGGGCGTCTGCGTGTTTGAAAGGATGGTTGCAGATGGCTGCGGGGAAAAGACGGGCTCCATCCATCAAGGATGTGGCAAGAAAGGCCGGTGTTTCCGTTTCCACGGTTTCCCGGTATCTCAATGGTGGCCGCAACCTGAGCGACGGCAAACGTAAGGTCATAGCCGAAGCTGTCAAGGACTTGAATTACCGACCCAATACCATTGCTAGAGCCTTGGTATCCAATGAATTTCAGTCCATTGCGGTTATCGCCACGGATATATCTCTATACGGATCCATGCAGCTGGTGCAGGGGATTGAACTGGCTGCACGCCGACGGCATTATCTGGTCACGGTGACCCTGGTCGGCAATGGTCATGAGAAAGTCAAGGAGACTGTAGACCAGCTCATCCAGAACAGGCCGGTTGGATGCATCATCCTGGACGTGGAACGTTCCAGCCTCCTGCACTCTTTCGCTGGATACATTGCACAATCGCTCCCCACTGTAATCGTGGATGAAGCTGATCTGGCTTCGGGGAGCCTGCTGATAGGTGCCTATGAAGGCGGATACCAGATCACCAAGTATCTGCTGAGATTGGGGCATAAAACCGTTTTCCATGTATCCATTCCCGAAAACGGCAATAAATATACGCGATCCCTGGGTTGGCGGCGTGCTCTGGAGGAAGCGGGGGCTCCTATCGAGGAACCTTTGCCCTGCACCTGGGATTTCCGGAAGGCGGAGCAGATTGGACGCTACCTGTGCTCCTTCCCGGAGATCACAGCAATTTTCGCCGGCAACGATGAGGTGGCCGCAGGTGTCATACGAGGCATTCTTCTCGAGGGCAAGAAGGTTCCCGAAGACGTCAGCGTTGCCGGCTTCGATGGCAACCCCATCGGTGAAGTAACCGTCCCAAGTATAACGACCTGGCGGCAGAACTTCCAGGGAATAGGAGCCAAGGCTGTTGAGCGCTTGGCTCATTGGCCTGACAGTGATGACCAGCCGGAGGTCAAGGGTGATTACGGTCTCCACAAGGCTAGTGAAGAGGAGGAGCCAGACCTTGATCAGCTGCAACAGAGCCGCGCGATGGGGGATGAGCAGATCTCGTCGCGACTGATCATTCGGGAGTCCACGGCTCCACCACGGTCAGGACACGGCCGGTGAAAATCGGCTGTAGCAACTGTATGTGGCAGCTTCGATCAGGCTTTGAACCGGCGCTCATCGTTCATGGTGGCGAAGTTCAGACCGATCAGGATGCCGCCACCTATGTAGTTGCCCAGCATGGCCACCAGGACCACCAGGATTGCCTTCCAGGCGTTGACCCGCCCGAAGACGCCCAGGATGAGGAAGAGGGCTGAATCGGCTATCGAGTGCTCGAATCCGCAGAAGGCGAAGACGAAGACGGCCACGACCATGATGATGCACTTGGTGAAGTCGTTGGAAAGCTTGCCGTTGTAGACCATGAGCATGGCGATGTTGATGCAGAAGTTGCACATGATGCCGCGCACGAACAGGTCGGCGAAGCCCATGGGACCGCCGGAGACGTAGCCGGTCTTGGTTGCCGCGGCCGCCAGCATCTGGTCCAGGGTCGGACCGCTGACGATGGATGAGAAGCGCAGGATGACGGCCACGATCAGGGCTCCGGCCAGGTTGCCCAGAAGGCAGAGGACCAGGATCCGCAGGGAGGCCAGCCATCCGAGGCGCTTGTGGTAGGCGCCTATGGTGACCACCATCATGTTGGAGGTCAGCAGCTCGGAGTTGGTGTAGTAGATCAGGACCAGGGCCCAGCCGAAGGTAGTCGCCGCCAGTACCCGGCCTGCCAGGATCAGGCCATGGTCGGCGGGGTTCTGGCCGGCCTGGCCCATGATGACGAAGAAGGCGGTGAAGAAGATACCCACAAAGAGGCCGGCCATGGTGGCTCGCTGCATGTACTTGCCGGTCAGGGCGCCGCTCATGGTCTTCTTGCTCTCGACCACGTCCAGGACGGTGCTGATGAAGGCCCGTCCGGGGAAGAGGGGTTGCCTGTTCTGTTGATCTGTCATCTGATTGGGTTGTTCATTCACGGGGTTCATTATGGCATTCCCGAGTAAAGAGGGACCGCCGTTAGGGCCCGACTGTGCGGGAACTCACTTCTTTGCCAGTGCCACCCGGTGTCACTCAGCCTCACTCGGTGCGCAGGGCGGTGGCGGGATCCTGCTTGGCTGCCTTCCGTGAGGGGATCAGGCCGCCTATCAGGGTCAGAACCACGCTCAGAATGACCAGGGCTATACCACCTGAGGTAGGCAGGGCCGCGTTGACCTCGGTGGTCCCCATGAAGTGGTGCATGATGCTGTTGGCCGGAATGATCAGCAGTAGGGTGATGCCCACCCCTAGCAGGCCCGCCAGAAGTCCGATGAGGCCGGTCTCGGCGTTGAAGACGTTGGAGACGTTCCGCTTGGAGGCGCCCATGGCCCGCAGGATGCCGATCTCCTTGGTCCGCTCCAGAACCGATATGTAGGTGATGATGCCGATCATGATGGAGGAGACCACCAGTGAGACGCCGACGAAGGCTATCAGCACGTAGGTGATGACGTTGATGATGGTGGTGACCGAATTCATCATCAGACCCACGTAGTCGGTATAGACGATCCTGTTCTTCTTCGCGGCCTTGTCGTTGTAGTGCTTGATGGAGTCGCCCACGGAATTCTTGTTCTCGAAACTATCCGTGTAGATGCTGATGCGGGAGGGGGCATCCCGGGAGATCAGGCCGAAGTCGCTCAAGTTGTCGGCGTAGGTGCCGGTGGAGACGTACTGGTTGTAGATGGCGACCAGAGCGTCCTGCGGGGCGGTGGCGCTGTATTGGTCGAAGGCTTGGGCCGTCTGCTGCTCGGCTGAGGCCCCCGTGGGGATGCCGGCAGAACCTTGGGCTCTTGCAGCGGCTCCGGCCCGGCCCTGGGCCTCCTGGCCGGCCATGGCTGCCGAACCCTTCATGATCTCCTGGGCCATGCTGGCCTTCTGTGTAACGCCCAAGGATGCGATGTAGGCCTTGGCATCGTTGGCCTTGGCGGCATCGTCGGCAGGGGCGAAGGCCATCCCGTTGAGGACGCTGTGGCCCTGGTCGGCCTCCTGGTCGGTGACGATGGGACTGGTCTTGGCCTGGTCGATCAGGTAGTCGGTCAGCTGGCGGGTATACCCGACGCCCACCTTGAGCGGCGTGGCCTTGGCTCCTTGGTTGGGACGGACGATGCCGACGATGTGCAGCTGCAGGCCCTGGTCGGCGGCCTTGGTCATTTGGTCGGTGTTGTCGCCGATGTAGTGGTAGTGGCCGTCGGTCCCCTTGGCATATTGGCTAGCGGCGGGCACCAGGGAGAGCTTCTGGTCCATGGCCTTGGCGTATTCGATGGGCTTGGTGTCGACCTTGACCTCCTGGCCGCTGTTGAGTTTGTTCATCATGTCGGTGTACTGGCTGGAGGGGAGGATGCCCAGCTTGTAGAGGCTGGTGACGGGCATCTGGTTGTTCTTGTCCAGTACCAGGACCACCTGATCCTTGGCCTTGGGCCAGGTGCCGTTCACCACCTGGTAGTTGTCGGTCACTACCTTGCTGATGGTGGTCTTGGCATCGGCCCCGGGCATGATCTCGCCGAAGATCTCAGGGGCCTTGTTCTTCTCGGTCTTGCCGGTCAGGTAGGACATCTGCATGGACTGGATGTCGCCCATGTCGCTGTCGGTGTTGGCCGTGGCCATCTGGCTGGCGGTGGAGCTGGCGTCGTCCTGCCCATTCATGGTCACCTTATCTGCGGAGACCAGCTTGCCGTCCGGATCGTGCCCGAAGACCGAGAACTTGGTGGCGTAGGAGTACTGGATGCCCACGGACCCCACATACTGGTGGATCTCGCTCTTGGGATTGTCCAAGTATTTTTTGAAGTCTGTCAGATTATTCTGGGTGATGCTGCTGGTCAGGCTGGAGGCCCCCTTGACGCTGGAGTCGTCCGGCTGGATGGCCTTGAGGTCCTTGTGGGCCTTGGCCTCCTTCTGGGTTTCCTGGGCAGAATCCACTATCTTGTTCAGGTCGAAAGACTGCTCCTGAATGGTGATGGGATAGGAGGTCATGGTCTCCCGCTGTATCCTGTCGATGTAGCGATTGACTCCGGTGGACACCGACAGGATCAGGGCGATGCCGATGATGCCGATGGAGCCGGCGAAGGCCGTGAGTGCAGTTCGCGCCTTCTTGGTTCGAAGATTGTTGAAGCTTAGCGACAGGGAGGTCAGCAGCCCCATGGAGGCCTTGCCGAAGGTGCGGTGGCGGGCCCGGCGGATGGGCACCTGGTCGTCGGGCAGAGGGTCGGAGTCACTGATCACGGAGCCGTCGTGCAGCTCCACGATTCTGGTGGCGTACTGGTGAGCCAGCTCGGGGTTGTGGGTGACCATGACCACCAGCCGGTCCCGGGCCACCTCCTTGAGCAGGTCCATGATCTGGATGGAGGTCTCGGAGTCCAGTGCTCCGGTAGGTTCGTCAGCCAGGAGGATGCGGGGGTTGTTGACCAAGGCCCTGGCGATGGCCACCCGCTGCATCTGCCCGCCCGAGAGCTGGTTGGGCCGCTTGTTCACATGCTGGCCCAGCCCCACCTGCTCCAGGGCCTTCCTGGCCCGCTCCCGCCGCTCCTGCCGGTGCACCCCCGAGATGGTCAGGGCCAGCTCCACGTTGGACAGGATGCTCTGGTGGGGGATCAGGTTGTAGCTCTGGAAGACGAATCCCACGGTGTGGTTGCGGTAGGAGTCCCAGTCCCGGTCCTTGTATTTCTTAGTGGAGGTGCCGTTGATGATCAGGTCGCCCTGGTCGTAGCGGTCCAGCCCGCCGATGATGTTGAGCAGGGTGGTCTTGCCGGATCCGGAGGGGCCCAGGATGGCCACGAACTCGTTGTCGCGCAGGTTGACGCTGACATCATTCAAGGCCTGCTGGACGAAGTCCCCTGTTTTATATTGTTTGGAGATGTGTTCGATCTGCAGCACCGTCGTCCTCCGCTTTCTGGATTCTCAATGGCATGGACTCATGGACTCTTGAAGTGCCAGCTTACGCCATCAGTATGGGTAAATGCCGATATGGGCTAGTCCACCGACTTGAGGGCCTCCAGCATGTCCACATGCTTGAGCTTGTTGTTGACCATCCAGCCCAGTCCGGCCGTGATGACCGTAATCATGACCAGGGGCACGACGAAGGCCACCCAGCTGATGGAGGGGTCAAAGAGGACGTTGTCCGGCGGGACGGTGGTGATGATGTAGTGGTGGAGCCAGGCCCCGAATCCGTACCCGGCCAGGACGCCAATGGCCGAAAGGAGGATGGTCTCCCGGTAGATGTACATGGTCACCTCGCGGTCGTAGAAGCCCAGCACCTTGATGGTGCTCAGCTCGCGGATCCGCTCCTCCACGTTCAGGTTGGTCAGGTTGTAGAGGATGACCAGGGCCAGTAGGGTCGCCACGATGATCAGCACCTGCATGATCATGTTCAGGGACCTGACCACCGTGTCGATCTGGCTCATCAGGGTGGTGTTCTGCACCACCCCCTGGATCCCGTCGATCCGCATGAAGGAGGCGGCCTGCCTTCTGGTGTTCTCTGCGCTGGAGTCCTTGAAGGTGACCAGGTGGGCGTTGGGCGAGAAGTCCTGGTGGAAGACGGTCCTGTAGGCCGTTGGGCTCATGAAGACGAAGTGTCCCAGGTACATCTCGCAGATGCCGTCCACCCGCATGGTCCTGTCCCTGCCGCCTGAATCCTGCAGGGTGATTCTGTCGCCGGCCTTGGTCCCCGTCAGCTGGGCGATCCGCTCGGAGAGGATCACGCCGTCGCCCTTGAGGTTCAGGGGCTTGTGCCCGGACCGGGTGTCCATGCGGATGAAGTCGTCCAGGTGCTCGGCGCTGGCCGGCGCAATCATGGTGATGGACTGCTTGTCGGCGTTGTGGCCGGCTGTCTTGCTCATCTCCTCGTAGCGCACGTTCAGGGAACGGCTCACATCGGGCTTCTCCAGCCGTTTTTTGATGGATTGGCGCTGGTCGGATGTGGCCTGGCTGTTCTCAGCGGCGATCAGGTCGTAGCGGATCACCTGGCCGAACTGGTGCTCGTTGATGGCCGAGATGGATCCCTGCACGCCGAATCCTGCCATCAGGAGGGCCACCGACCCGCAGACCCCGAAGATGGTCATCAGCATCCGCTGCTTGTAGCGGAAAATATTCCGGGCGGTGACCTTATGGGTGAAGTTGAGCCGGTTCCAGATCAGGGGGATGCGCTCCAGGAAAATCTTCGAACCGGCGCTGGGCGGCTTGGGAAGGAGGAGGGCCGACGGCTTCTCGCGCAGCTCCCGCCAGGCACTCAGGAAGGCCGGGACCACGGCGCTCAGGAAGGCCAGCAGGCAGGCCAGAAGGGTGATGGGCAGGTGGAAGCCGTAGTGGATGGGCGGCATGTCGAAAGCGTGGGCGTAGGCCTGGTAGACGATCCAGGGCAGAAGGATGTGGCCGGCGATGATGCCCAGAAGCGCGCCTAGGGCCGAGGCCGCTCCGCCATAGACCAGGAACTTGGCCATGACATCCTGGTCCCTGTAACCCAGGGCCTTGAGCGTTCCGGCGTTGATCCGCTCCTCGTCCACGAAGCGCGTCATGGTGGTGAAGGTGACCAGGGCGGCCACCAGGTACATGAAGTAGGGGAAGACCTTGGCCAGCGAGTCCACAATGAAGGAAACGGAGGCGTAGACCTTGTAGCCCTCCGAGCCGGGCGCTTCCCGGCGTGAGTCCAGGGCATAGACCGGCTTTTCCAGTCGGCTCAGCTGGTCAGCCGCCTTGTTCAGCTTCTTCTGGGAGTCGTCGATCTTCTTCTGGGCGTCCGGGCTCTCCCTCTTGAACTTGTCCAGTTTGGTCTGGTATTCCGCGGTTTTCTGATCCAGGGTGGCCTGGGCCTGGTCGATCTGTCCTTGGGCTGAGGCACGGCTGTTGGCCAGTTGCTGCCGGGCCTGGGCCAACTTGGCCCTACCCTGGGCCAGCTGTGCTGAGCCTTGGTCGAGTTGGGCCTTGCCCTGGGCCAGTTGGCGCTCGCCTTCTTCCACCTTGGCTCTTGCCTGGGTCAGTTCCCGCCGCTTTGCGTCCAGGGTTTGCTGGTTGGCCGCAACCTGGGCCATGCCGGGGGTGTACTGGTTGGTCATGAAGGCATCGCGGCCCGCCTTGGCCTTGGCTGCCAGCGCGTCGATTTGCGGTGACTGCCGGTTAAGCTCGGTCAGCTGTGCCTGCAGCCTGGCCTTCCCGCGGTTGAGCTCCTCTTGCTGCTGGGGGGTCAGCCCGGGTGTGGCCAGTTGGGCATCGATGGCCTGAATGAGGCCGGTGATTTGTGCAATGCCTTGTCTGCATTGCTTCTGCGCTTCCTGGGCCTGGGCTACAGCCTGGTCGGCCTGGGCCTTGCCGCCCTCCAGCTGCTGGCGGGAACCATCAAGCTTGGCCTGCCCCTGATCGATGGCCTGTTGCCCCTGGTCGGCCTGTTGCCTGCCTTGGGCCACCTGGCTGGCGGAGGACTGGTACTGTTTCTGCTTTCGAGCCAGTACGGCCGAGCTCAGATCCACCTCCTGCTGCCCCTGGTCGATGGCTGCCTGGGCCTGCACTATCTTGGCGGCCAGTTGGTTCTTGGCGGACTGTATGTTCTGGGCACCCTGGTCCAGATCCTTCCTGGCCTGTTCCAGCTGCTGCCGGTTTCCTTCGAGTTTCTCTTTGGACTGGTCTACCTGGTCTTGCCCCTGGTCCAGTTGCTTCTTCAGGGGGGCCTTGATGGCGTTAAGCCTCGCTGTGGAGCGTCCTGACAGAATCCTGTTCAGATCGTCCTTGTGGGTCTGCAGGGCTTGGATGTACTGGTCGGAATAGTGGTCCCGGATCCGGTCCAGGTCCTTGAAGGTCAGGCGGGCGATCATGTACTCGTCCGAGTCGAAGGCCCCGGGCGTGGTCACAGCGTAGGAGTCCAGCGACCCGGATCCGGCTGTGGAGGGACCCATGTTGACCTTGCTCAGGATCTCGGTTGACTTGACCGTGCCCACCACGCGCAGCTTGTGGTGCCTCAAGACCTTTCTGCCCAGCTGGTCGGCCTTTTCGTCCACCTGGATGCTGCTGCCGATGGGGTGATTCTCGGCCAGGGCCGTGTCGACCGCCACCTGGTCAGGCCTGGTCGGCATGGATCCGTCAACCAGCTCATAGGTGGAGATACGGTCGGGGGCGGAGTAGATGCGCAGGCTCTTGTCGGTCCCCTTGAGCACCACATCCTTCAGGTACCCGTATTCGATGCCTGAATTACCAGGGGCGGTGTCGATGGCATCCCGATCCTCCTGGTCCAGCCCGTAGCTGCTGATGACCATCAGATCGGCCAGATGGTGGTTGGACAGGTAGGCGTTGCCGGCCTGCCGCATGTCCGGCCCCGTAACGCTCAGCCCGACCAGGGCGAAGGAACCCAGCGCCACCAGGCAGACGATGGAGATGAACCGTCCCAGGGACTTGCGCAGGGAGACTCGGATGTCGTGCCAGAGCACCTTCCTGACGGGCTGCATCCTTACCACTCCACGTTTTCGATGTCTTCGGGGCTGTCGTTGGTCTGCACGGCCTGGACCCGGGCGTCGTGCATGCGGATGACCCTGTCGGCGATGGGGGCGATGGCCGCGTTGTGGGTGACGATGACCACGGTGGCGCCCTTCTTGCGGCACTGATCCTGGAGGATACGCAACACCTGCTTGCCGGTCCGGTAGTCCAGGGCCCCGGTGGGTTCGTCACAGAGCAGGATCTTGGGATTCTTGGCCACGGCCCGTGCGATGGCCACGCGCTGCTGCTCCCCGCCGGAAAGCTGGGCGGGGAAGTTGTCGATCCGGTCGCCCAGGCCCACGTCGATCAGGGTCTGGACCGGGTCTGCGGCATCGTCCACGATCTCCGAGGCCAGCTCCACGTTCTCCCTGGCGGTCAGGTTGGCCACCAGGTTGTAGAACTGGAAGACGAAGCCCACGTCGTAGCGACGGTAGGTGGTCAGCTGCCGGGCGTCGTATCCGGCGATGTCCTTCCCGTCCACGATCACCTGGCCCTCGTTGCAGGTGTCCATGCCGCCCAGAATGTTCAGTACTGTCGATTTGCCCGCCCCCGAGGCGCCAAGGATGACCACCAGTTCGCCCTTCTCGATGGAGAAGGTGACGGCGTTGTTGGCCACGATGGTCGTTTCGCCGGTCACATACCGCTTCGTCTCTCCGATGACGTCGATATAGCCCATCATGCCCTCTCGTAACCCTGGCTGTGCGGCGGGGCCGTCCGACGCGAGGGACGCCCCTGATGCTCTTTTCCCCACTACTGTATACGTTCGCGGGGTCCGGAGCACAGGAGAACCGCCTGGCGGGTGGCGTCATGTTCACCGACCCTGCAAGGGCTCAGAAGTTCAGAGGGCTTGCAGGAGGTTGCCCAGTTTGCGGCTGTCCCTGACCGGTCTGCCCTGGCGGAAGGTGATGAACCGCTGGCAAGTCTGTGCCAGGAACTCTTGATCGTGCGAGATGACGATCACCATGACCCCCAGGGAGCGCATGTAGCGGATCATCCCGGTCACCTGGTTCATGTGGAGCAGGTCCAGACCGCTGGTGGGCTCGTCCAGAACAATCAGGCGCTTGCCCGACAGTATGGCGGCCGCGATGGCCACCCGCTGCTTCTCCCCGCCGGAGAGGGTGTTGGGGTGTCGGCCCAGGAGCCGCTCCAGATCCAGCTTTCGTGCCACCTCCTCGAAGAGGTCGGTCCGCCTGGCTCCAAGGAGCATTTCGCCCTCCACAGTCTCGCTGAAGAGCTGGTAGTTGACATCCTGAAAGACCATGTAGGAGTCCTCAACACGCTCCCTGGCGGTCTGCTTCGTCCCATTCAGGCTGATTTCCGACTTGTCGCCAGGTTTGAGCAGACCGGTCAGGACCGAGGCGAATGTGCTCTTGCCGGCACCGTTGCGGCCGATGATGCCGGTGATGTCCTCGCTGGACAGGGTCAGGTCGTCCACATCCAGGGCAGGAGCCTGGTCGTGATGGTAGGCATAGGTCAGATTCCTGACCCGGAGCAAGTCGGGGGTCTTCTTGGTGATGGCCGTGGCTGGGGCGCTCGTATCCTCGGTCGTGTCCAGGTTCAGAGCCCGAAGCCCCATGGCCTGGCGACTTGGTCCATCCAGTCCCCTCATGGCTGCCGGGGATAGGTGCTCCACCAGTCTGCCGTCCTTCATGACCAGGAAGTCGTCGGCCAGGCCGTCCAGGTAGTAGAGGCGGTGTTCGATCAGGACCATGGTCAGGCCCCGGTCCTTCAAGCGGCCCAGGATCTGCGCCAGGCTGGCCACCGCTTCGACGTCCAGATTGCCTGAGGGCTCGTCCAGGACCAGGATCTGCGGGTCCATCATGCAGGAGGAGGCGATGGCGATTATCTGCTTCTCGCCCCCGGACAGGGAGAAGATGTCCCGGTCCATGAGCGGGGTGATGTCGAAGAGGTCGGCCACCTGGCCTATGCGCTCCCGGATGGCCTCCGGCTGGACACCGGTGTTCTCCAGGGGGAAGGCCAGCTCGCTGCGGACGTCGGTGGTGAAGAACTGGGTCTTGGGGTTTTGGAAGACCGACCCCACCTGCTCCGAAAGTCGGTAGATGGGCCGTGCCGTGGTGGGCTCGCCCCCGATCAGGCACTTTCCCTCCAGCTTGCCCTCGTAGAGTTCGGGAATCAGGCCGTTGATGACCCTTGACAGGGTGGTCTTGCCGCAACCGCTCGGTCCGGTGACCACGGTCAGCCGGCCCTGGCCCATCCGGCAGGAGACCTCTTCGAGGGAAGGCCTGCTGGCGCCCTCGTAGGTGAAGCTAAGCCTGGAACATTGCAACATAGGCTCCACATCCCATAAGGACCAGACCCAGGGCGCACATGAGCGCATCCAGTCTGGTGAAGGCGATCCTTTCGATGGAGGTCTTGGGTCCGGGGTCGCCGATTCCCCTGGTCAGGGCGGCCGAGGTCAGGTCGGATGCCACGTTGGTGGCGTTGTTGAGCAGGGGAACGTAGATGTATTCCATGGTTCGCAACGGGTGCCGGAGCATGTCGCCGGTGGTGACCGCGATCCCCCTGAACTTCATGGCCCGTCTGATCTGGGCATAGTCGTGCCTGACGGTCGGGAAGAATCGGAAGAGGACGCTGATGGGGATGACCAGCAATTGGGGGGCATGAATCTTGCGCAGCAGGTAGACCAGCTCCGAGACCTTGGTGGTGCCCATCATGAAGGCCGCCACCAGCACCAGGGGGAGGATTCTGCCCACGCCGACGAAGAGGAAGAGCAGATAATGTCCCGGAAGATTCTCGGGAAAAACCATGGCCAGGGAGGCGCCCAGGGCGAAGACCAGGCAGACCATAAGCCAGGCTTGGCCCTTTCTGACCCTGCCCACGATGACCTGGAAGCTGCAGAAGTAGATGTTGATGGCCAGGACCAGCGGGGTGGGCAGGGTGACGAAAATCAGGGCGTTGGCGAAGATGACCAGCAGGAATCTGGTGTAGATGGAGATGGGCCTCATTGCTTGGCGGGTATCCGGTTGAAATGCCTGTCGACGATCCTGGCGCCTATCCATGCCCCGAGCAGGGCGCCGACCAGGGTGGCCAGGATGCAGACCAGGAAGGTGGCTCCGGTGATGGGCGCGAAGACCCCGTCGATGTACTCCTGGCTCTTGCCACGGCGGACCAGGCTGGCCACGTAGGCATCCTTCATGAACCAGAGGGGAAGCACGGGGCCGGTGCAGCCGAAGGTGAGGATGACGTAGCTCAGGTAACGGGCCAGGTTGGGCCGGCTCTCTCGGAGCGAGGACTGAACCAGGTCAGCCAGCAGGCCGCAGAAGGCGTAGGGGATGAAGGAGAGGGCGAAGTGGCCGAAGACCAGCAGGAAGAGGCCCATGATGACGCCGACGATGGTTATGGCCCCGAACCTGGGTACGCGGCGGATCATCAGCATGTAGACCGGGCCGGAGACCAGCCCCACCACAGCGGGGATGGAGAGGGAGGACAGGCCGGGCATGACCAGGCCCGCCAGGAAGACGGTGATGAAGTTGCCCACTGCCATGCTGACGAAGTAAAGGGCCGTGAAAATGCCGACGTTGACCAGGTCTTTTGTCTTTAGTGCTTTCATAAAGGATCGCTCCCATCCGGGTGGCGGTCGCTCGGCCCTGGGCCATATCCGCCGATGTCAGGTTGTGTCGTCAAGTCTAGGAGGACCGGGAGGGAAAGTAAATGATATTTTTTTATGTCCCTTGCCAGGGCTTCACAATAAAGGTATTGCCTGGCGCGCGAGG
Source organism: Bifidobacterium sp. wkB344 (assembly GCF_003688305.1). Classification (NCBI taxonomy): domain Bacteria; kingdom Bacillati; phylum Actinomycetota; class Actinomycetes; order Bifidobacteriales; family Bifidobacteriaceae; genus Bifidobacterium; species Bifidobacterium sp. wkB344. Next base: position 26,773 of record NZ_NPOQ01000004.1, read on the forward strand.
ATTTTGTTAGTGTCCACTGATAGGGGCGTATCAGAAAGGCGGCACGGAGGACAGGCATGATCAGCAAGCGACTACTTCATCTACCGGGAGCCAGGATGGGCGCCAGCCTCCTGCTGGCCCTCCTGCAGACGATCGGCGCGCTGGCGGAGGTGCTCCTCCTGCCGGTGGCCATTGCGGCCGTGGGCTGCTCTCTTGGCCTGGCTGTTCCTCATGCCCTTGCCTGGGTGCCTAATCGGCCCGGGCCTCTGGCGGTCTTGATAGGCGGGCTGATCCTGGTTCGGTTCCTGACCCAGGCGGTCGCCAAGTCCGTCAGTGCCCGGCTGGCCGATGGTATGGGCAAGGCGCTCTCCCAGGCCCTGTACCTATCTGTGTTCGACCCCAACAGGCAGGAGGACGACCTGGGCGTTCCAGCGCAGACCCTGGCTAGGCTTTCGACCGAGGGGGTCAAGTCGGTTGTCTCCTACTTCACGGCCTATATTCCGGCCTTGGTCCAGACCGCCCTGATGCTGGTCGTGACCCTGGTCGTCCTCCTGCCTGTCAGCCCGCTGGCTGCGGGGATTGTCGTGATCGGTATGGTGGCCCTGCCCCTGGCTTCCAAGCCCACCATGGGCGAGAACATCAAGATTCAGCTGGGTCAACTGCGCAAGTATGACAAGGTCGGGGTCCATTTCGAGCATGCCCTGAGGGGGCTCAACACCTTGAAGATCTTCGGGGCAGACCAGCGGCAGGCAGACGACCTGGCCGAGGAGTCCGAGGGATTCCGCCGGATAACCATGGGGGTCCTGGGCGGTCAGCTGCGCTCGCTGATCAAGGCCGACTTGGTCATCTATACCAGTCTTATTTTGGCGGTTGCAGCAACGGTCCTGATCGGGCAGGGCGGGCCCTCCCGAGTGCTGTCGTGCTTGGTTGTCGCCCTGGCCGGGGTCCGGCTCTTTGCACCTGAGCGGCAGCTGGTCTACATGATGCATTCCGGCATGGTCGCCATTAAACAGGGCAAGGCCATTGACGATATTCTCCAAGCGCGGCAGGGGAGCGACGGGGAGTCGGCGGCTCCGGGGACGACTCCTGAGTTACGCAAGAAAGTGGCGTCGGAAGTTGCTCCGGCAACGATTCCGGAAGCATCCAAGGAAGTGGATCCAGAAACGAGCCTCGAAGCATCAGAGGGAGTAGTTCGGGAGTCCGACTCGGGATCTGCTTCGAAGTCTGCTTTGCAACCTACATCGGAACCTGCATCGGAATCCGATTTGGAACCAGCTTCGGATGTTGTCCGAATTCCTGTATCGGGATCCGCTTCCAACTTTGCATTGGATACTGTCCAAATTTCTCCATCGGGTTCTGCCGGCGCGAGGAGGCAGAAAATTGATTCGGCGCAATCGGGCTCGGAGCAGGCAGATCAGGCAGAAATGTCTGACGACGATTCGTTGGGCATTCGCGCTCGCGATTTGACCTACACCTATCCTGACGGCTTCCAGGCCCTGACCGATCTGAACTTCGACCTGCCGGCCAAGGGGCATGTGGGTCTGGTCGGCGCTTCGGGCTCTGGCAAGAGCACCTTGGCAGGCCTGCTGTCTGGGCGTCTTCAGGGGTATGCTGGAGAGCTGACTATTGGCGGTCGCCAGATCAGCGATCTGTCGCGCCAGGACCTGGTCGGCTTGCAGACCGTGGTTCGGGGAACCGACCATCTCTTTACCGGGACCGTCAGGTCGAATCTCGACCCGGCCGGACTGGGCTACTCGGATTGGGAGTTGCTGGATGCGCTGGATCAGGTCGGTCTGACCGGTCTTATCCAAAGCAAGGGCGGGCTGGACGCTCACATCGATCCTGAAGGAGGCAACCTCTCCGGTGGGCAGCGCCAGCGCCTATCCATTGCCCGCGGGCTTCTGCGGCGTTCCCCTGTCTATATCTTCGACGAGGCCACCAGCGCCGTGGACCGCGAGCATGACGCTACACTGGCAGCCCTGATGGACGCGCTGGGCAAGGAGTCCCTGGTTCTGACTATCACCCACCGCCTGGCTGGGGTCCGCAATGCCGATTCCATCCTCTTTCTGCAGAAGGGCCGTCTGGCGGAGAGCGGCGGCTTCCGTGAACTGATGGATGCCGGGGGCGGATTTGCCGCTCAGTGGAAGGAGCAGGCCCAGTATGAGGACGGGGAGTGATGACATGCAGCAGACAACGAGCAATCTGATGATGATGCGCCGTATGGCCCAGCTGATGAAGCCTCTGGCTGGTACGGAGGGCAAGGCCATCCTCTGTGGCAGCCTGGGGCACCTCTTTGCGGTCTGGAGCATGATGGCAGCCGCAGCGACCCTGATCGGTCTGGTCACGGTCTGGCCGCCGCTGAATGGGCAGTGGGTCGTCTGGGCCCTGGTGGCGGTTCTGACTGCTCTCAGCCGGGGGGTCATGGCCTATGGGGAGCAGTACTACAACCACGAGATGGCCTTCAGTATGCTCCGTGACATCCGTACGACGGTCTTTAACAAGATGCGGTCCCTGGCCCCGGCCGGCTTGCGCGACCAGGCGCGCGGAGACATGGTGACGGTGATTACCAACGACATCGAGCTGCTGGAGATCTTCTACGCTCACACCCTATCGCCCATCGCCATCGCCTTGGTGACCTCCTTGGCCAACCTGGCCCTGCTCACTTGGCTCTCGCCCTGGATGGGCCTGGCCGCCTTGGTCTCCTATCTGATCGTCGGTTTGCTCATCCCCATCCTGAGCGCAAGGCCCACTTTCAAGGTAGCCATGCAGGAGCGAACAGCCCAAGCCAATTTGCACTCCCTGCTTCTGGAGGCTCTGCAGGGCCGCACTGAACTGGCGGGGTTGGGCGCTCTGGGGAACACCCGTCGCCTGATGGGAGCTGCCACGGACCAGATGCTGGATGCCCGCGGGCGCACCTCTGGACGGACCATTGCCAACGACATGGTCACCAATGTGGTCACTCTGATCTGCGCTGGAGTCTTCACACTGATGGCCTGCCACTTAGGTTCGGCAGGGTTGGTGGATTCTGCTCGGGGGATGATCGGACTGATCGGTTTCCTCTCCTCCTTCGCTCCCTTGATACCTGTGGCCCGGCTAGGTGCAGGCCTGCAGCCTACTCTGGCTGCTGCCAGGAGGGTTTTCGCGCTCTTGGACAAGGAGCCGCCTGTGGATGAGGTGGAATCCGATCATGGGAATCCCCTGACGGAGTTCACTGGAGAGGAGGCCAGGGCGGTTTCCTTCTCCTACGCTGGCAAGATTGACTCGGGTAAGATTGACTCGGGTAAACATTGCGGTCGAATTGCGGTTTTGGATAATCTGGATCTTTCCATCAAACCTGGCGAGTTGATTGGTATCCAGGGGGCCAATGGAGTCGGCAAGTCCACCCTGATCGACTTGCTGATGCGGTTCCAGGAGCGCGGCGGCGGGGCCCTGACCGTCTCCGGCTTACCCATCGAGACCATCCGCACCGCCGACCTGCGCGCCCGGCAGGCTCTGGTGAGCCAGGACACCTATATATTCAGTCTCACCTTGGCGGATAACATCGCCTTGGCTCGGCCCGATGCCAGCAGGGCGGATATTGAGCAGGCGGCCCATGATGCCTGTCTGGATGATTTGATCGACCAGCTGCCTGATGGCTTGGATCATCTACTTGCCGACAACGGTTCGGACCTGTCCGAAGGGCAGCGGCAGCGGGTGGCATTGGCTCGCGCTTTCCTGAGCTCGGCGCCCTTCATGCTCCTGGACGAGCCCACCAGCAACATGGATGCTCTCTTGGAGGGCCGTGTCCTGACCAGGCTGATTGAGCGGAAGGGCGACCGTACCTGCATGATCGTCTCTCACCGACCCTCGGTCCTTGCCCGAGCTGACCGGCTGCTGACGCTGCAGGACGGTAGGCTTATTTCTTTATGAATTTATACAGATAGCTAGATGCCTGTGTCGGCTCGAATTCCTGATCATTGCTTATATTGTTTGTGATAGCAATCTGGGCTAATACAAGTCAATTCAGCAATAAATGGGTGTGGCTGTGATTGGAATTCGACTGTGAGAGCCAAAGTCAGTGAAACAAGTATGTGTATGCGTGAAGTAGCCAATCTTGAACTTCAGACAGTCTGTGGTTTTGTTTCGTATAAGCCTGTCGCAGGCTTCCGCCTCAATGTTGGCGATCGAGAGAGCCGGTTTTGAAAGCGATATGCTTGAGTAAGACACAGGGGTCAACGCATATGACAAGGTTGAGATGATGTGGTTTCGGGCACCGGAAAAGGCAAAGAAGCCTAATACTTAACGGCTGTACCTAATCCTTATATTTTATTAGCGGCGGTTTTGCCCTCTTTTGGAAGGCATATGAAAGTTGTGGCGTGCTTGTTCTTTATTCTGGGGTTCAATCTGTATCAGGTCTGCATATCCGTAACATGGGCGGTTCTTTTAGAATTATTGTCTTTAAGCCTATAGTACCCGCCGAGTATTAATGATTGTTAAATGAGCGATATGGCGAGCTGTCCGTAATGCTTGTGGTTATAAGATGTTTTTAGCAATACTAAGAGTCAGGCAACGGCTACGAAGGGGAATTATGACGGGCACGGTGAGCGCGGACCCAGTCCAGGCAAAGCAGGAAGGGATTTACTTCATCTCTCAAAATACGACTTTGAAGAAATGCCTTAATCCAGATCTAAAAGATGGTCCAAAATATATATACAAAAATAAAAATCGGCTGTTGCGGGTTCCTCAACCAATAGATTCTTTAGACAATTCCTCGGTGAAGAGCGGGCATAATAATGAGAATGAGTATGGTTGGGCAGATTTTCAAGAGGAAATAACTAGCAGGGTCGCGGACTTTTTGCGACCGTACTTTGATCAAGTGGTCCTGTTGTTGGGGGCTGGCGCTTCGATAGTTCCCAAAAAGAAAAAAGACGACTCAGGTTCTGGTGACCCTACGCCAAATGAAAGCTATGGATTGCCTATGTCGGGCATTCTTACAGCTATTGGCACGGAGCTTTCCGAGCATAGCTCTGAATTTTATTCAATGAGTCGGATGAAGCAGCTGGCATTCTCGGACAAATCGCCTTTTTCTGACCAGGATGATCTAGAGTCTGTATTATCGCAACTCGAAAAAGCTGAAGAGTTTATTAGCACAAAATACAGTGGTAAATATACAAGAACCCTAAAGCGAATTCGGGAAATCATCGTTGATAAAACTAAGTATGATTTTGATGATCAATGCATGAATCATCTCGCCCTGATTAATTTCTTTAACCGTAAGGTAAGTGACGGAAATAAACTGTCGATCGCAACGACGAATTATGACACGCTGATCGAAGAAGCTGCAACTAAGGGTAGCTACACCATTTTTGATGGATTTACCTTTAGTGATACGCCGATTTTCGACGCAAAGATGTTCGACTGGAATTTTGTTAAAGATGTACCAAACATCAAGACGCAAGAAGTAATATATGACAAAAAAGTAATGAACCTTTTGAAAATTCATGGTTCACTTACTTGGAAGAAAGATGACAAAGTCAGAACGGTCAGAAGGGTTTCAAAGTCAGCAAATCTAGATTCGCCTTTATTGATATTTCCAAGCACAAACAAATATGAGCAGAGTTACCGTGCGCCTTATTCAGATTTATTCTACAAGTTCAGAGAATTGCTCAACCGGCCTAGGACTTTACTTGTAACTGTAGGCTTTAGCTTTGGCGATGCGCATATTTTTGAAATGGTGAATGACGCATTAAGACACAATGACGGCTTGTCGATGTTGTTCACAAATTATTCGATTGATTCAGACGAGTCCTCAAATCTCGGCAAGCTGAAGCAACTTATTGATGAAGGATATCGGGTCGCTTTTCTACGAGCAGCGCTCAATGACGATTTGCCTACCTATTTGAAGATGGATGAAAATGCTTGACGATTATTACGGCAACCGTGCAAATTACGGACATTCAGGTCTCCAACGTGAACAGAACCTAGACAAAAAGAATTTTTATCTCGGGACAGTTGTTCAGGTCTCTTCACGGGAAGTTACTATACAAATAGATAATTTGTCTCTGCTGACTCATCGCCTGTTACGCCAGTCGGACTTAGTGCCTAATACAATCAACTATTATGTAACAATTGATTCGATATCGGGGATTTATTTTGGACAGGTTGTACAGAACCGAATACCGATTGGTGCGTCGCGTGAGTTTCTGTCTGATGAAAGTCACAAAGAACAAGTGTATGCAGAAGCTACGGTAGATATTCTCGGCCTCGAGGGAGCTGGTGATAGGTCATTCAGACTTCCTGGATTTTCAAGGCCAGGAGTCACTGAAAAAGTATATCTGGCCAATGGGCCTGTTATTGAACATTTTGTTTCTTCAATGGAGTTGCACATTGACGAAAAAGATTCCCCTGATGAGTCGGACGACGACAATATTCCCAACTCGTTTGCTCGTTTGTCTTGTTTTCAGAATGAGGCATTGCAATTGGTTTCTCCTCAGACCCTTTTTGACAGACATCTCATGGTGGTCGGAACAACCAACTCGGGAAAGTCAACTACGGCTTTGTCGGTTCTCGATTGGTTGGTCAGCGCTCATAAGAAAGTACTCTTAATAGATCCTACTGGAGAGTATGAGGACTCATTCACTGAAGATGATAAGATGGAAAAGCTAACTCTCGGCTCTGACACCGTAGTGGATTCGGGCAGTTTGTCGGTTCTAGACTGGTCGATGATTTTCGACTGCAATGAAAACACGCAACAAGGTACTTTGTCTGACGCTATACGCTCGTTGCGTTATCAAGCCAAATTTAGACGTTTTGGTCCATTCATCAAGCAGGGGAGAATAATCACAGAAGTCCAGAATGAACTGTCTAAAGTTGGAAAAGAAGACACCAGCTTTGACGTCAACCTTCTACCAGAACAGATTACGGAGGAAGCGGTAGAAGAGGGGAAGGGCGTGGAGAAAGGAAAATACACGCGAAGCACTTTCCGTATCAATAATTACGAATGGCTACGCGAAAAAATACTGAATCAGTTTGATAATACTTCGTTTAAAAAATTCTTCAGAAATTCCCGTACTAATAAGAACTGGAAAGACTTGTTCAGCGAACTTGATAGATTTGCTAATAAGCCAAAAACCTCCCTGTATGTCAATGCTTCCCATATCGGAACAACTGATGGAATCGGTGGCATGGTTGTTGATTTGATCAGTAATTATCTGTTGAATAGGCCACACAAAAAGGGATGTGCTTATGTGATTTTTGTAGATGAAGTTCATAGATATGCCAAAAGAATGACTGATCAGAACTCATTTTATTCAGGGTTGACATCTATTGCACGTGAGGGCAGGAAAAAAGGTATTTTTCTGTTTCTTACGACGCAGAATCCCAACGATGTGTCACCTGAGTTGCTCGGCCAGGTTGGTACATTGATAATTCATCGGCTTACGAGTGCTAGGGAGCTGGGTACTATTCAGAATTACGTCAGCGACAATACGATTAGCCAAATAATGAAGCTGAATCAAGGCGAGGCGATATTGACCTCTGTAAATTTGTTGGAAGACCTGTCCTTATCTGTTCGAGCTTGTGGGCGGCCACATAAAAACGATACTCCGAGATTGTAGTAACGCCGACTTGTTATTATTGATGTAGCTAGAGCAATGACCCCTCCTAAATCATAAGTTATATGAATGACTTTTGTTTGAGGTGAAGCGGCTTATAGCTTCTGTGGTCTATTCTCCGCGGTTCCTGTTGCACTGCACGCAAGCTTGTTTTCCCTATAGTAAAGGCTGAAGATAAAAATCTAAGAATTGCGCACATATGTGAATTGTTTCGCAGTCGTTTTACATCATTTGGAGGTAAAGCGCATAAGGAAAGATCGTCGAGCTTAAACAACAATTACGGTTTTTGACAATTGTCAAGGAGCTTATGAATTAATTGAGATTAAACATCTTGCATAAAGATCAAGAGGATAGATTTATCCCAATAACGAACCCGCGATGGATATTTGCGATATACGGACGGTTGTGGCTGGCATACAAAGGTTAGACAAAAATAATTTTAATATAATCAGAGTAGGTCTGACAAGCTTCAAAGCCCACTGCTGCTCAACAAATTACGGGCAATAGTCTAGCTATTTACAGTTGTAACTCTTAGGCTTACGAGCAGGTGGCATAGAAAAGAGCAGGTTGAGTTTCTCCCGAAGGCGACAAGCAATGTGAATAGACTTAAGCCTCTCGTAATCATGAGCAGTCGCATGAATCAATAAAGTTATGAAAAATATGAGATCTTAGAAACTCAATAAACCCACACTTTCAAAGTGGAGCTAGCCGGATTCGAACCGGCGACCCTCTGCTTGCAAAGCAGATGCGCTACCAGCTGCGCCATAGCCCCGTGAATGTGTAAAGAACTTCAACTGCGCAAGATTGCGTGGGCCTGGGAGGACTTGAACCTCCGACCTCATCCTTATCAGGGATGCGCTCTAACCAGCTGAGCTACAGGCCCATGCCGTGTGACCGAAGAATCACACAAATGGATAGCTTACCATAGTGTCCCTTCAAGTCAATCTCGGCGGCGTCGCGTCGCGTCTTGGCGGAAGAATGGGGGTCATGAGTCGGAAACGGCGTGCGGAACCAGTCCGGTCAGAGCAGTTAGAGGTCGGTGGCGAGACCGTTCTAGTCATTAGGAAGCGTATCGCCAACGTTTATCTTCGCGTTAAGCCGCCTGACGGTCATCTGGAAGTGACGGCGCCTCTGGCCCTGAGTGATGATCAGATTCGTGCCTTTATCGAAGGCAAGCACCGCTGGATCGCAACCACTAGAGAACGTCTGGCTCGCTCACGCGATGTCTACGCTCAACCCGGAGCCGATGGTCCGCTGTCTCCAGACCGATCCGAGGCTGAAGCCAAGAGAATTCTCCAGGAGAGGCTGCCGACTCTGCTTGATCGGTGGGTCCCTGTGGTAGGTCGTCGGCCCGAGCGCATCAGTCTGCGGAAGATGAAAACTCGCTGGGGCTCTTGCACTCCCGCCACTGGCAGCATCCGGCTTAATACCGACCTGGCTTGGCTGGATTCCGACCTGCTGGAGTATGTGTTGGTTCACGAGCTGACCCACCTCTACGAGCATGGTCACGGTCCCGGCTTCCGCGCGCGGATGGATCGCTATATGCCCGACTGGACTGAGCGCCGTCGTCGACTCAACCGCTATCTGGCTCTGTGACCTCCGAGGCTTCGACATCTGAAGTCATGATTTCCAGAGTCATGATTTCGGGAGCTGTGAACTCGGCGTGATTTCTGAACTTGCGCACTGCGGGCCAGTAAATTATGAATCCACAACATCATTCGTACTGATGAGTTCCGAATCGGAGCCCCCGCTAGGCCATCTCGTACGAAGCAGGATTGGTTTTTGACGCATCCTTTCGATCCTGATCTAACCTGACTATACGGCCTGATTTAGCCCGATCTGACTTTGACCTATTCTGACTCAACTAATCTGCCTTTGATTCGTTCCGACCCTGCTCAAGGCTGGTTTAATGCGCCACATTTGTCATCGAAGACCGAATAGAATCTGCCACAGCCCATGCTGGTGCGCTAGCGTTAAAGAAGAAGGGCGATCCTGCAGCAGCTAGGCAGGCTCCCTGCGAACCGGAGGCAAGCGTGGAGTCAATCCGGGGGAATAGATCATGAAGGAGCGGATGAGATGACGGAATCCAAGAAAACAATCAAGCGTGCCGTGGTGACCGGCGCCTCCAGCGGCATCGGCCAGGCCAGTGCTCGGGCCTTGGTGGACAAAGGCTGGAAGGTGGTCGGCCTGGCCCGGCGCGAGGACAACCTCAAGGCCTTGGCCGACCAGCTGGGTCAGAACTTCACCTATGAGGTCTGCGATGTGACCGACGAGGATTCCACTCAGGCGGCCGTCGACGCCGTGCTCAAGGGTGGGCCGGTCAAGGCTCTGGTCAACTGCGCCGGTGCAGCCTTCGGCAAGGACCCGGTGGCTACCTCCAGCCTGGACGATTGGCGCGGCATGTACGAGTTGAACGTCATCGGCACTTTGCGGGTCATCCAGAAGCTGCTCCCGGCTCTGAAAGAGTCGGAGGGCACGGTCCTGGTCATCTCCTCGACGGCAGGCATCGAGCCCTACGAGGGCGGTGGCGGATACTGCGCTTCCAAGGCGGCAGAACGGGTCATGGCCCGCATTCTGCGGCTGGAGCTGATCGGTCAGCCGGTGCGCGTAGTAGACATTGCCCCTGGCCTGGTCCACACCGACGAGTTCTCTCTGAAGCGGTTCGGCGGCGATAGCGACCGGGCCGATGCGGTCTACGCCGGGGTGCCCGACCCGCTGACCGCCGACGACATCGCAGGATGCGTCACCTGGGCCCTGGAGCAGCCCGACACTGTGGACATCGACCAGATTGTGGTCCGCCCCCGCGCTGAGGGCTCCTACACCAAGCTCTACCGTCGCAGCTAAGCCTGATAAGGGACTGATTCTGTCAAAACTGATTCCTGTCAAAACCGAGTTTGGCAGGTTGATTCTGGCAGGAACCGGTTCTGGCAGAGGTTGAGCCTTGGCAGCTAAGCTATCTGTGCCTGGCGGACCGCAGCCGACTGGGGATAGTGCCCACGGCCACGATGAGCACGGACAGGACCGACCCTGCCAGCACGCCCAGTAGGGCTGACTCCAAGTGTGGGGATCCAGCGAAGGCCAAGTTGGCGATCAGGAAGGACATAGTGAAGCCGATTCCACAGAGCTGGCAGAGTCCAACCATGTTTCCGGTCGTGGAGCCGGCAGGCCGCTGCAGCCCCAGATGACTTGCCAGGATCACCATGGTCATGATTCCCAAGGGTTTGCCCAAGGCCAGACCCAGCGTGGCCCCCCAAAAGACCCGGTCCGTCAGCAGTCCGGGTCCCAGCTGATCCAGGGAGATGGACAGCGAGAAGAAGGCGAACACGGGCAGGACCACCAGGGCACTCAAGGGTGTCAGCAGACGATCCAACTGTTCAGCAGGCGATGATGCCCGGACGTGGCTCGACTCAATCCCAGTTGCTTTGGTCCCAGCTGGATTGGTTCCGGTCGATTCTGCTTTGGTCGACCTGGTAACAGGGGTCAAGAGACCCATTGCCACTCCCGCTAGCACCGGGTGGATTCCAGCTTTGAAGAGGCCGTACCAAGCCAGTAGACCGCCGGCAAGGGCACCCAGCAGGAACAGCGGCATCAAGGGTCGCCAGAGCCGGGAGAAACGGCTAGCCGCTCGGACCAGCACGGCCCAGACCACAAGACCGGCCAGGCAGACAAGCAGCCAACTCGGTTGCCCCAAGCTGGAGTAGCCCAAAGCAATCAGTAGGACGCCGACCAGGTCGTCGAAGATGGCCAGGGTCATCAAAAAGGCCTGCAGGGCGGGTCCGGCCTTGGGCAGGAGCAGTTGCAGAGCCGCCAGGGAGAAGGCTACATCGGTGGCCGTTGGGACAGCCCAGCCGCGCAAACCGGCAGGGGAGCCCAGGTTGAGTAGGCAGTAGATCAAAATCGGAACGGCTACGCCTCCCAAAGCAGACAGCATGGGTAGCAGGACCTGCTTGTGGTCGCGCAGAGTGCCCGTGGCAGCCTCCTGGCGCAAGTCAAGACCCATGGTCAGGAAGAATATGGTCAGCAGCCCGTCCTGTATCCAGTCCTTGAGAGACAGGCTCAGTCCACCGGGCAGGTCCAGAGGAATCCAAGCGGCAAGAGCATTCAGCCCCGGCCCGGTCTCTGGCAGATTGGCCAGGATCAGCCCGGCCAAGGCACAGGCCATCATGAATAGCCCGGTGATTCGATCGTTTTCAGCCAGCGACGACAGGGCGGTGAAGAAGCTTGAAAGATGGAGTCGTTTGTGCCAGTCCCTGTCAGATCCGCCCTGCCCATGCTGAGGATTTGATGGTTGGGCATTCGATGGCCTGGAACCCGATGGCCCGGAATTCAGTTGGAGGTCTGAGGGTTGGGGGCCCGACTGCCTTGGATTGAACAGTTTAGGATTCTGTTGCGAATCCGAATCGTCGTAATCCTGACGCTGTGGATTGACTGGGAACGCTGGGAATGTAGGCGTGGGCGGCATGATGCTCCTGGTCGGGCGGGTAGAGTTCGGTCTTCCATGGCCGACCAGTCTTCCCGGCGTGAGGCAGCGCCCGGCTGTCTCCCAAGTGCCAATTCTATCCTGAATTCCCGCAGTCTATCTCGGTCAGAGAAAATGCCAGCGGCCCCGCACCTTCATGATGCAGGGCCGCCGGCATACCGCCTATCGGGGGCGGTGATGAGTTCTCAGTAACTCAGTAACTTAATAACTCAGAACAGGTGGCTGCGCATGAACCACTGGAAGTGCTCCAGCTCCTGCACATGGTCCTGCACGATGTTGGAGCTGATGACGTCCAGGTCGTCCAGCTTCTCGATGGCCTCGCGGTCGCGCTTGATGAAGGTGGTGTAGTAGGCGTCCAGGGCCTTCAGGTAGTCCAGGGCATCCTGGCGGCCAGTCATGGTGATGCCATCCCAGTCGCGGTTCTTCATGATGTCGTCGGGCCGTCCGGCGGGGGAGCCGCCCAGGGTGGCGATGCGCTCTGCGGTCTCGTCGGCCATGTTCAGCACCGAGTCAACCTCGGGGTCCATCATCTCGTGGATGCCGATGAATTCCTTGCCCTTCATGTTCCAATGGGCGTGCTTGAGGATCAGGGCAGTCTCCTGTTCCTGGCTCAAACGGCTCTGCAGGATGGCGATGACCTTCTCGCTGGTCGCTTCGTCGAGTCCCGGTACGGTAAAGTTCAATGCCATAACCACTCCTTAAATATGAAATTATGCCTACGGTCGGGTCAGCCCGACCTTGTACCTCCAGACTAGAGGAAAAAGCAAGGAAACGCTTGGATTTTGCGGGAATCAACCAGTGAAATCATTCACGGACCATCGGCTACGCTGATAGTCATTTTTCCTTGACTGGCGTGAGGGCGGTCACCGGCTGACTGCTAGCCGAGCACCGGCTAGAGGATAGCTGGATTCGGTTAGACGATAGCTAGGCTCTGGTCGCAGTATCGTCTCGGCCCGCCTTGGATTGTCGTCTTCCTTCTTAGCTTCGACCAACCTCGGTCAGGTTAGAGCTGGCAAAGCAATTCTCGGTCAAATCGGTCTCGCTCAGATTAGATCCGGTCCGGTTATCCTCGGTCCGCTCCTGCTTCGGAATTCGACCTGTCTTCATCTTTCCTGTCGTCATCATCGTCGGCCTGGTCCTCGGCCTCCTGCCGGCGCCTGACTTCGATGGTCTCGATGCGCCGCCCGTCCACCTTGGTCACCACCATGTCATACCCGTCGTCGGAGTGGATCACGTCGCCCACCTGCCCCATCCGCCCGGTCTGGGCCAGGAAGTAGCCGGCCAGGGTCTCGTATGGTCCATCCTCCAGCTCGATCCCGGTCAGGTCGGCAAAGTCCTCGATGGTCATGCCGCCGTCGACCGTGGCAACCCCATTGACGAAGGCGGTTGCCTGGGGATGGGCCGGGTTCTGCTCCTCGGGCAGGTCGTACTCGTCGCGGATGTCGCCCACCAGCTCCTCGGTCATGTCCTCCAGGGTGACGATGCCGTCGGTGCCCCCGTACTCGTCGATGACCACGGCCAGGTGGATGCCCTTCTTGCGCAGCTTCTCCAGGCTGGGCAGGAGCTTGGAGGTGCCTGGCAGGGCGATGCCGGGCCTGGTCACGTCGGCCACGGTCTTGGCCTGGGGATTGCGCACGTCCATCAGGTCGCGCACGTGGACGAAGCCCAGCACGTCGTCGAAGTCGCGGCCGGTCACCGGGTAGCGCGAGTAGGGCTCGTCGTGCACGAATTCGACCGCCTCCTGCAGCGGCATGTCCCCGGCGATGAAGACCACGTCGGCCCGGGGGCGCATGACCTCGGCCACGCTGGTCTCGGAGGCATCGAAGACGTCGCCCAGGATCATCCGCTCGTCCTTGCTCAGGTTGGTGTTGGAGGAGACCAGCATCCGCAGCTCGTCGTCGCTGACCTCGGTGTCGGTCTGTTGGGGGTCGAAGCCCAGGATGCGCACGATGAGGTTGGTGTTCTTGCCGATCAGCCAGATCAGCGGCCTGCACAGGGTGGTGAAGACGTCGATGGCCGGAACGACAGCCCTGGCGATGGCCTCGGTGCGCTGCATGGCGATCCGCTTGGGCACCAGCTCGGAGATGACGATGGAGCAGTAGGAGATAATCAGGGTCAGAACCACCGTGGTCAGAGTGCTGGCCAGACCCTCGTGCACGCCCCATCCGGTCAGGACGGGCACCACGTATGGGGCGATTGACGATGCGCCGAAGGAGGCAGAGAGGAAGCCCGTCAGCGTCACGCCGATCTGTACGGCAGAAAGAAAGGTATTGGGGTCGCGGGCGATGCGGGCCACCCGGGCGCCGCGCGCGTCCTGCTGCTCCATCTGCTCCAGCTGCGAGCCTCGCAGGGAGACCAGCGCCAGTTCAGTCCCAGAGAATACGGAACCGAGCAGGAGGAAGAAGAGAATGAGCAGGATGTTCAGCCATAATGCCATGCCTCCAATGCTAGGGTATGGGCGCCCCATGTGCCCTATGTCACACCCCAGCGGCGAACCTCCGTCTTCCCCATACAGCGCTTCCTGACTAGCATGAAATACGGAGACAGGTTCGGCTTCAGGCCGACGTTCCCAATGCCCCCGAAAGGATTTTTTTCATGTCACAGCTTCAGCACGAATTGACTGAGTTCACCACGCAGGCCTACCAGGATAACAAGACCTTCCCGGTCTCCAAGAAGGATCTGCTGGGCCACTGGTCCCTGCTCTTCTTCTACCCTGCGGACTTCAGCTTCGTCTGCCCCACCGAGCTGGAGGATCTGGCCAGCAAGTACGAGGACTTCAAGAAGATCGGCTGCGAGATCTACTCCGTCTCCTGCGACACCGAGTTCGTCCACAAGGCCTGGCACGAGGCCAACGAGAAGATCGCCAAGGTTCAGTACCCCATGCTGGCCGATCCGACCGCAACCCTGGCCAAGGATCTGCAGACCTATAACGAGGCCGAGGGCAAGGCAGAGCGTGGCGACTTCATTCTGACCCCTGAGGGCAAGGTCGTGGCCTACGAGGTCATCTCCTCCAACGTGGGCCGCAACGCCGACGAGCTGCTGCGCCGCGTCCAGGCCTCCCAGTTCGTCTACGAGCACGGCGATCAGGTCTGCCCTGCCAAGTGGGAGCCCGGCGAGGACACCATCGAGCCCAGCCTGGATCTGGTCGGCCAGCTCTGATCCGCAGCTGCCAACATCGGGAACTCGCCGATCGGAAGCGACCAGGGCGGGTTCCCTTTTCTGTATTCACGACCAGCATCCAACACCAGCACATCTGTGCATTCCTTCGGAAGAGGCATTCATGACGGAAGACAAGAATCTTTATGACGTGGTCGTCATCGGCGGCGGCCCTGCAGGCCTGAGCGCAGGGCTCTACCTGGCCCGGGCGCGGTATCGCACCCTGATCCTGGAGAAGGACGACTTCGGCGGCCAGATCACCATCACGGCCGACGTGGTCAACTACCCGGGCGTAGCCAGCACCGATGGCCGCAAGCTGACCGAGACCATGCGCCAGCAGGCCCAGAACTTCGGAGCCGAGTTCATGAGCGCCGAGGCCACTGGCATCGAGGCCCAGGGCGACATCAAGGTGGTCCACACCTCCCGGGGCGACCTGCGCACCTTCGGCATCCTGATCGCCACCGGCGCCAGCCCCCGCAAGATCGGCTTCCAGGGGGAGCAGGAGTACGCGGGCCGCGGTGTGGCCTACTGCGCCACCTGTGACGGCGAGTTCTTCACCGGGCGCGAGGTCCTGGTGGTAGGCGGCGGGTTCGCGGCAGCCGAGGAGTCGGTCTTCCTGACCAAGTACGCCACCAAGGTGACCCTGCTGGTGCGCGAGGAGGACTTCACCTGCGACGCCGCCGTGGCTGACGAGGCCCGGAACAACGACAAGATCGAAATCCATTACTCCACCGAGCTCAAGGGGGTCTCCGCAGGCCCCGGCGGGCTGGTCGAGGCCACCATCCTGGATCGGAAGAGCGGGCAGACCACCACCTGGAAGCCCCAGGACGGCGGCACCTTCGGCGTCTTCGTCTTCGCCGGCTATGTGCCCCAGACCGGCATGCTCAAGGGCGTGGTGGATCTGGACGACCACGGCTATGTGCTGACCCACGGCTACCTGGAGACCTCGGTGCCCGGCATCTACGCCGCCGGGGATCTGCGGGTCAAGAACCTGCGCCAGGTCATCACCGCCACCGCCGATGGGGCTGTGGCCGCCGTGGAGCTGGAGCGATACGCCTCCAACATGTCGGACAAGACCGGTCTGGTACCGCCGCGTCCCGAGGATTCCCCCTATGCCCGTTCTGAGCGGCAGGCCGAGAATTCCGCACTGGCCTCGGGCACCTCACCCGCGCCTGTGGCCCAGGAGCACGACCAGGCCCCGGCCAAGACCTCCGGCTTCTTCGGACCGGACATCCGCAAGCAGCTGGACATGGTCTTCGGCAAGATGACCGGAAAGCTGGAGCTGGCCCTGGATTTGGACGGCAGCCAGGTCTCCAAGGAGCTGGAGGCCTTCGTGGACGAGCTGGTCGGACTCTCCGACGGCAAGCTAACCTCCAGGGTGGACTCCCGCACGGATGAGGACGGCAAGGACTACGATCCCGCCGGCGACCTGCCCGATGCTCGGCCTAGCGTGCGCATCTGCCGTCTGGACGACCAGGGCGTCTCCCAGCCGACCGGGTTGGCCTTCCATGGCGTGCCCAGCGGCCACGAGTTCAACTCCTTCGTCCTGGCCCTATACAATGCGGCGGGCCCCGGCCAGCAGGTGGATCAGCCTACCTCGGACCGGATCGACGCCATCAAGGACCAGGTGGACGTGATGATGCTGGTCTCCCTGACCTGCACCATGTGCCCGACGACGGTCCTGTCCGCCCAGCGTGTGGCTGCCCAGAACGGCAAGGTGCGTGCCGAGGCTTACGACCTGGCCCACTTCCCCGAGCTGAAGGACCAGTATCAGGTCATGAGCGTCCCCTGCATCGTGATCCGCAAGGACGGCCAGGAGACCGTGGAGTTCGGCAAGAAGTCCGTTCCCGAAATGCTGGATCTGATCGGGGCCTGACCCTGGGTCTGAGCCTGAACAGAGTCTGAGAAGGCGCTGGTGTCACTGCTTTTGTGGCAGTGATGCCAGCGCCTTTTCTGATATATGTCGCAGGTCTGCATTGATGAAAAACTATGGATATTATTCGGAACTTATACGGTTTGATTAGTTTGCCATGTCAGCAGCCGCAGGAATGGCGGATGACCAGATCTGCCTTGATCAGTTGCACGTCAGGGACCTGGTCCGGATCCAAGGCCGCATTCATGGCGCAGGCTGCGATTTTCTCGGTGTCCTGCTGCATGGTGGTCAGCTGGGGCCAGGTGTAGAGGGAGTCGACGGTGCCGTCGAAGGAGACGATGGCTACGTCCTCGGGGATGCGTAGCCCGCGCTCATGTAGAGCCCGAAGAGCACCCATGGCTTCCATGTCGGAACCAGCGAAAATGGCCTGGGGCTGGTGGTTGCTGTCCAAAAGCTGTAGCGTCCCCCGATACCCACCCTCGCGAGTGAAGTAGGACCGAATGATGCGGCCGGCCGGCAGATTGTTGTTCTGGTGGGCGGCATACCAGCCCCGTACGCGATCATCGGTTCGATCCTCCTCCGGGCCGCCGTAGAGCATGTCCACGCTGCAGAATTTATGCCCTATCAGATGTTCGGTGGCCGTCATGGCGGAGGAATAGAAGTCAGTTGAAACGCTCTTGGCATTCCTGACTCTCCGAGGCTGATCCATAAAGATAAATCGGCTCTGGTCGAGGGGTGCCATGCTGATCTGGTCGTAGGTGCGCGAGGTTGAAAGGAAGATGGCATCAACATTGCGTTCGATTAGTTTGCTGATTGCATCCTCCTCCAGTTTCGGATCACCTTTGACGTTCATGAACATCAAGGAATACCCGTGGCGGGATGCGGCCGATTGCAGCTCATTGTAAATGCCGGCGCTGAAAGGGTTGGAGGAGTCCGGGACGATGACGGCCATCATCTTTGAAAACCCAGTACGCAGGGCGCGGGCAGTGGTGTTGGGGCGATAATCGAGGAGCTTGGCTGCGCGCCGCACCTTTTCTGAGGTCGCCGGCGCAACCCTTCTTGGCCCATTGTTGAAGACATAGCTGACCACAGCAGTCGAAACTCCCGCTAGCTGTGCCACATCAGCCCTGGTGGCCCGCTTCTGGCGTTGTTGATTTGCAGACGTCTCTGTCATGATTGCCCCCATTCCTGACGGTGATATCCAGTTTAGTAAAAGTATCTAAAAAATGATTTACACGAGTAGATTATATCAAGGCATAGCCAGTTCCGGAAATATTGGATGAGCAAAATTTTATGAATCATTCTTTAATAATCCAGTAATGAGAACGATTTATAGGCCCATGAAATTCGCTTGATTCTGCTTTGCTCGTCGTGCGGGAATTTGACAGTATAATCTACACGTATATACTCAGATATACCAAGACGGCGCAGTCGGATGATAACTGTGGCGCCTCGTGGAAATAGACGACCTACAAAGGAGTGGTTGATGAGGAAAGGCAAAATGGTCATCGCAGGCCTCTGCTGTGCGCTTGCACTGACACCTTTGGGTGCATGCGGCGGATCGTCATCAGGCTCGAGCGGTACCAAGACGATTGAATTCATGACCATGCAGTCGACGGGTACGCCGCAACTGAAAGTCATCACCAAGCTGGCCAGGGCTTTCGAAGCAAAGAATCCTGGCGTCAAGATCAAGGTTGATCCAGGTACTAATAACAACGAAAATGACATCAAAGTCCGTCTGGCTGGGCACAATCCGCCGGATATCTGGGCCACGCACGGTTGGTCCCGTGACCGTTATGGCAACTTCCTTGAGCCCATGCAGAACCGACCCTGGGCCAAGAGGTTGAAGCCGTTGGGGAATGATGTGTACAAGACCTCCGATGGCAAGTTCTATGCTCTGCCTGCAGACATTCAGGTTTCTGGCATACTGTACAACGAAACCGTTCTGAAGAATGCCGGAATTGATCCCAAGTCCATCACTACTTGGGATGCCTTCAAGAAGGCATGCGATACACTCAAGGCCGCCGGGCAGACGCCAATCATTACCTCGCCCAAAGATCCCGGTCCCAATGGCAGCATCGCCGATTACATCCTTCCGGGCATGTATACGGAGAGCGAGCTGAAAAGCCTGAAGGAGGGCCAATTCAATACCAAAGTCTATGAGAAGTACGCAACCATGGTCAGTGATTGGAGGGATTCCGGTTACTTTAACGTGGATTACACCTCAGCGACGCTTGACGACATCGCCAGGTTGATGGCCGCCGACAAGGCCGGCTTCTTCTTCCGGTCGAACACGAACGCACAGTTGATCGAGTCCTATAATCCTAAGGTCAAGCTGGGCATGATGCCTGTTCCTTCGACCGTTGGCAAGCCCTACTTCTCGACTGGTGAGGACATGCTGACCTTCGGCGTATCCAAGACCAGCAAGAACAAGGATGCCGCGCTGAAATTCATTGATTTTATGGCTGAGCCTGCCAACCTGCAGCAACTAGTGAATGTCAGCATGAACAATTCAGCTTTGACTGGCGTCAAGTCTGCCCTAGGCCAGTTCCAAGAGACCTACGACTACTGGATGAATGATCAAAAGACCAAGACCGTACCCCTCTTCGATAGGACCTATCTGCCCGGCGGCATGTACAACACTCTGGCTAAGTCCACAGATGGGCTGATCACCGGTCAGTTGAATCCACAGAGTGCTGCCGATCAGGCAAAGACCTCCTTCGACAGTCTCCAGACAAAGAAGTAATCGCTTAATTCGGGAGATATAAGGAGCGCAGAAATGGCTGATGACACGAATCGGAGTGTAATCAACCAGCCCACCAGGGGAGCAAATGGGACGGGCGCGAGCCCATCCCCCAGCTCTCCCGGCAAAAAGGCTGAGACAAGCACCGTGGTGGTGAATCGGTACAAGAAGTTCGCTGGTTCGTCCATCAATCTCTTTTACTTGCCTGCTGTGGTGCTGCTGGTGGTATTCATTATCTATCCGTTGATATCAGGCATCGAGCTTTCCTTTACTAATTGGGATGGTTATAACGATGCGAAGGCATTCATCGGCTTTGATAACTACAAGCAGATGTGGACTGATGCGAATTTCAAACAAGTGGTGGTGAACACATTCATCTATGGCATCGGCAGCACCGTTGTGCAACAGGTGCTGGGTCTGGCGTTGGCGCTCCTGCTCAATGCCAAGATCAAAGGCCGTACCCTGATTCGTGCCATCATCTATCTTCCCGCCCTTGTCGCTCCTGTGGTCATGGGAATCATGTACTACTTCATTTTCCAGTACCAGCAGGGAGCCTTGAACGCCATGCTGACTGCCATGGGGTTCCACAAGGTCGCCTGGTTTAACAACGCCGGGTTCTCGGTAGCCATTATCGTTCTGGTTAATTCCATACAGTTCGTTGGTATCTCCATGATTATCTATCTGGCTGGTCTGCAAACCATGGATCAGGAGGTTGTTGAGGCCGCTGAAGTCGATGGGGCCCATGGCTGGAAGAAATTCTGGAATATAACCCTTCCTCTGTTGGCACCTTCATTCACGACCAGTGTGGTGCTCAACCTTATCGGTGGCCTCAAGCTTTATGACATCGTCAAGGTGCTGACCAACGGAGGACCTGGCTATGCGACGAACTCGATCTCCACTTACATCGGAATCACCTATTTTGACAATCAGACTGCAGGATATGCCTCTGCCATTGGGGTATTCCTGTTCATCCTGATCGCCATAGTGACCTGGCTGGTCAATAAGGGCTTGGCCAAGCTGGACTGGGAGGCCTGAGATGAGTCGAAACAGCAAGTTGTCTAAAGAACATACGGCTGCTCGGGCATACAGCAGGGGAAGGTGGGCTATCTATCTTTTCCTGGTCATCGTCTGTATTTGCCAGCTGCTTCCCTTCTACCTGGCTATCACCACATCGTTCAAACCGTCTGATGACCTGTCGCCCTCCGTGGTTATGCGCACGCATGACCTGGCTTGGAGCAATTGGTCGGAGGCCATTGGCGAGGGCGGCATCCTCCACGCCGTTCTGAACAGCGCCATTGTGACTGTTGGGGCTACCTTCCTGGTTTGCGTGCTTGGCGCGGCCGCCGCCTATCCGCTGGCACGTCGGATGACTAGGTGGAACAAGTATGTATCCGCCTTCATCCTGTCCATGATGATGATTCCTCCTATGAGCATCATGGTGCCGCTGTACAGTTTTCTGGTCAAAATTGGCGGAATCAATAACTACTGGGGAATTATTCTGGTGCTGACCGCCCTGAAGCTGCCTCTGTCGGTATTCCTCTATACGGCCTTTATCAAGGCGATTCCTCCGGCTATTGATGAGGCTGGTGCTCTGGACGGCGCCACCCATTTGCAGGTGTTCGGCCGCCTGATTCTCCCAATGCTCAAACCGGTTACCGCAACGGTGATTATCATGACCGGTTCTTCCGTTTGGAATGAATATGCCCTGTCGAGCTATATTCTTACCGATCCGCAGGCCCAGACCATCGCTCCCCGCGTGGCCTCCTTCTTCTCGGCCAATGCAAACAATCTTGGTATTGCTGCGGCTGCAGCACTGATCGCCGCCGCTCCAATTGTGGTGGCGTACATGTTCCTGCAGAAGTACTTCATTGCAGGCATGGTCGCGGGTTCGGTTAAGTAATTGAGGTAGAAAACCGATCAAGCAATAAAGGAGTTGGTGACACCCATGATTGTCTTTCCGGGGAATGACCTTGGTGGGCCCGAAACCACCCGTCTGGCGCTGGTCTCCCCACAGTCTGGCGGAGATCTGCCGAAGGTACTGGGTGTGCAGGTTGCATCATGTTTCGACAGTTGCGGGAGTGCTGAGGCGACCAACCTCAATACCTCACTTCTGCTCGAGCACGCTACGGGTGTCTACCTGCATCCGGGCCTGACCGGGCATCGGATCGCCCAAGGCCCCGAGGGCATCCAGGCCGGGCGTTCCTGGTCGCCTCGTTTCCTGGTGGAAGGCCAGACCGAGCAGACCGCCGACTCGCTGACCATCAAGGCCCGTGACGAGGATGCCCAGCTTGGGTTGGAGACCAGGGTGGAGGCCATGGCCGGCGGTTCCCTGCGGATTCGCCACACCCTGCGCAACCTGGGTGCCGATCCCTTCCTGCTGGAGGGTCTGGAAGTCCGCCTGCCCCTGGACGACCAGCAGACCCAGATTCTGGACTTCGCCGGCAGGCACGAGCGTGAGCGCAGCCCCCAGCGCCACGACCTGGCCGACGGGGCCTGGGTGCGCGAGTTCCGCTGGGGCCGCACCGGCTTCGAGGGGCCCGTGGTCATGGTGGGCACCCCCGGCTTCGACTTCCATCACGGCAGGGTGCTCTGTGTTCAGCCGGCCTGGAGCGGGAACACCGTGCTCCGGGTGGATCGGAACAGCGCCACCCCGGCCGGCGTCAGCGCTGGCGAACTCCTCCTGCCGGGTGAGGTGGTCCTGGACCAGGGCCAGGAGTACAGCACGCCCTGGATCGTGGCCACGGCCTCCGACCATGGCATGGATCCGATCATGAACAGCCTGCACGCCTGGGAGCGCACCCTGCCCGAGCATCCGCGCGAGCAGCCGGTCATCCTGAACGTCTGGGAGGCCATCACCTTCAACCACGACTTCAATACCCTGCGTGACCTGGCCGACCGGGCCGCACGCATCGGGGTGGAGCGGCTCGTTCTGGACGACGGCTGGTTCCACCTGCGCCGGGACGACAAGGCCGGTCTGGGCGACTGGTGGGTGGACCCGGCGGTCTGGCCCCAGGGTCTGGAGCCTTTAGTTGATTATGTCCATAAATTGGGGATGCAGTTCGGCCTCTGGTTCGAGCCGGAGATGATCAACCCGGATTCGGACGCCTTCCGCGACCATCCTGAGTGGGTCATGAGGGCATCCTCCAGAAACCCGGAGCTGCAGCGCAACCAGCTGGTCCTGGACCTGACCAACCCCCAGGCCTTCAACCACGTGCTGGAGGCCATGACCCGAGTCCTGGAGTCCTGCCGCATCGACTACGTCAAGTGGGACCACAACCGCGACCTGCTTGAGGCCGGTTCCCAGGCCCACGGTGGCGCGCCGGCCATCCACGAGCAGACCCTGGCCTACTACCGCCTGCTGGACGCTCTCCGCGCTCGCTTCCCCAAGGTGGAGTGGGAGTCCTGCGCCTCGGGCGGCGGCCGCATCGACCTGGGCGTGATCGAGAAGATCCGCCGCTTCTGGAACTCCGACATGACCGATGCCCTGAGCAGGCAGCTGATTCAGCGCTGGACCGAGCAGACCGTGGCCCCCGAGTACATCGGCGCCCACATCTCCCAGCCCTCCTCCCAGCAGACCGGCAGAACCTACAGCCTGGATTTCCGGGCCGCCACGGCCGTCTTCGGGTCCATGGGCATCGAGTGGGACATCCGCCAGGCCAGCGAAGAGGACTTGGAGCGGCTCAAGGAATGGATCACCTGGTACAAGGCCAACCGCGGCTTCCTCCACTCCGGCCGCGTGGTGCGCCTGGACCTGGCCGACCCCTCGGTCCTGGCTCATGGCGTGGTGGCCCCCGACCGCAGCCGTGCCATCCTGGCCCACGTCCAGTTGGACGAATCCCTGCATAATCGTGGTGTTTATCTACGTATTCCCGGTCTGGACCCCAAGGCCCGGTATCGGCTGGCCTGGACCGGCCCCGCCAAGCCCAGGGCCTCGCTGGAGCATCTGGATCCGACGGGTCCGCTGGGCACCGCCGAGGTCACCGCCACCTATCTTGAGCGCGTGGGCATCCGCATACCCCGCTGCCAGCCCGAGACCATCCGCCTGATCGACCTGGTCCGGGTCTGACCCGCCGCCATCTGCCACACCACAGGGATGAAGGAGCACTGAATCATGAACCCAACCAGCCTTAGCCTGGGAGAGCCGGACTGGATCACGCTGACCACCGATGCCGACAGGGAGACCGCGCCCGCAGGCAGGCCTTTCCACGCAGCCCCCGATGCGAGGGTCAGCCTCAAGGGCGAATCCGCTCTGACGGTCAGCCTGACCGCCGGCTCCACCCCCATCCGCTCCTTGGCCCTGCGCTGGACCAGGCCCATGCCCGCCGACGACCTCTACCTGGGAGACGCCTGGGAGCGTGGCTACGGCCGCATGGGTTTCCAGACCATGCGCGCCAACCGGTTCATGCCCTGGTACTTCCTGGCGGCGGGTCAGGAGCAGGCCGAGGGGTACGGGGTGGCCACCGGTGCCAACGCCTTCTGCTTCTGGCAGGTCGATACGGCCGGCATCACCCTCTTCCTTGACCTGCGCAACGGCGGCAGTGGGCTGGTACTGGACGGTCGGGAGCTTGAAGCGGCCACCATCATCTGCCTGCAATATCCGCTCCAGGAGCGGGCTGGCGGCCCGGTCTTTGCTGTGGCCAGCGACTTCTGCTCCCGGATCAGCCGCAAGGGCCTTATGCCCCCTGAGCCGGTCTACGGGAGTAACAACTGGTACTACGCCTACGGGGACTCCAGCCGTTCCCGGATTCTTGCCGATGCCGAGTATCTGGCCGACCTGACCCAGGGCAACGCCCACCGCCCCACCATGGTCGTGGACGATGGCTGGCAGGACCACCACCGGCTCGAGGACTACAACGGCGGCCCCTGGCGGCGTGGCAACCAGAAGTTCGGCGACATGGGCGCCCTGGCCGACCAGATCAAGGCCATGGGCATCAAACCGGGCATCTGGTACCGTCCGCTCCTCAACGAGGACGAGGCCATTGCCGACCAGTTCAGGCTCCCGCACAACGGATGCCTGGACCCTTCGAACCCGCAGGCCCTGGACTACATCCGCCAGGACATCGCCCAGCTGGGGGAGTGGGGCTACCAGCTGGTCAAGCATGATTTCAGCACCTTCGACCTGCTGGGCAGGTGGGGCTTCCAGATGAACCCCTGGCCCAGCCCTGACGGCTGGCACTTCTACGACCGGAGCCTGACCAGCGCCCAGGTGGTCAAGCAGCTCTACCGGGCCATCTTCGAGCAGGCCACCAAGACCGGGATGCTGGTTCAGGGGTGCAACGTGGTCGGCCACCTGGGCGTCGGCTTCATGCAGATCAACCGGACCGGCGATGACACCAGCGGCCTGCAGTGGGAGCGGACCAGGCAGATCGGGGTCAACACCCTGGCCTTCCGCCTGCCCCAGCACGGAAGCTTCTACGCCACCGACGCCGACTGCGTGGGCATATCCGAATCAATCGACTGGGAGCTCAACCGTCAGTGGATGGACCTCTTGACGCGGACCGGCACTCCGCTCTTCTTCTCGGCCCGTCCCGGCAGCCTGACCGCCGACCAGGAGGACCAGCTCAGGCAGGCGCTGGCCTTGGCCTCGACCGGCGGCGCCCATGCCATTCCGTCGGACTGGCTGGTCAACGACTGCCCTGAGATCTGGACTGACGGCGGCGGCACCCGCCGATACTCCTGGTATCAGCCGGCTGGCCTGGAGTTCGCGGACAAGCCCGAGCGTTACGACGGGTATCTTTCTGCCGTTTAAAAGTAGATGGCGACCGTGCTCGGTTGGGATGGGCACAGCCGCCAGTTCGCCGGATTGCAGTGATGGGAACCCGGCCTTACTCGTGCGAAGTACAGTGGGGAATATTCGATAATGCCATTTACAGAGCCTCCCAAGAACTCTGCCGACTGTCTCCCCAACAGACGGTGCATGTCATCCGTTTCTGCGTCTTTGTACAGTGATACAACCTTATCATCGCGCAATGACTATGACAGCCTGATCTAGTGTCGGCGGAACTCAAAGCTGGCGGAATGAGTAAACAGCGGCCAGGCTGACTGTGTTTCCGCCTCTGCCAGGCAGAGGCGGGGGCGTGCATGCCTGCCCTCGGCTGCTGCCTGCAGAAGTGTGGTGGGGGCGCGGGAGGGAAGTGTCGGCTCACTTGGGGTTTGAGCCTTCAGTGACACTTTTCCTCCCTGCTCCCCCTTGATGGGCCGGGGGCGGGGGGATTGATACGCCGCCCGGCCGCTCTTACTCGTGCGAAGCGTGAACCAGTTGGCGTGTTTCCTTCCGGTGGCGGCGCGAGGCCAGGACGCCGCCCATGCCGGTCATGCCCGTGGCCAGGGCGAGCAGGATGCCCTCCCCTCCTGCCTTGGGGAGCACGCCTGCAGGCAGGTACGTGTACTTCAAGGAGGTGTCCGGCGTTTGGGGTGCGCCGCCCAGCGTGTAGTCCACGCTGACGGTGACCATGCCCGGCTGGTGCGCGGGCGTGAGCACGCTGACGCTGCTGCCATCGCCGCGCGTCAGGCCTGATACAGCGGTCTGATCGAACCTGACACCGGTGATCACCAGAGCCAGGTTGAACGACACCGGCACAGGAACAGTCGAATTGCGGTAGCTGTTGTCGCCTAGCTGGCCATAGTTGTTGCGTCCCCAGGCGTAGGCGTTGCCGTCGCTGCCCACGGCCAGCGAATGATTGTATCCGGCGCTGACCTGTGTGGCTTGCAGTCCTTTGCTCTTGTCGGTGGGGTTGGCAGGGTCACGCACGCGCACAGGAACAGTCGAATTGCGGTAGCTGTTGTCGTTGCCGAGCTGGCCATAGTAGTTGTCTCCCCATGCGTAGGCGTATCCGTCGCTGCCCACGGCCAGCGAAAGATGGTATCCGGCGCTGACCTGTGTGGCTTGCAGTCCTTTGCTCTTGTCGGTGGGGTTGGCAGGGTCGCGCACGCGCATAGGAACAGGATTCGCGTCACTGTACCCGCTGGCGCTGTTGTTGCCGAGGTTACCATAGTAGTTGCATCCCCAGGCGTAGGCGTTGCCGTCGCTGCCCAGGGCCAGCGAATGATCTATTCCGGCGCTGACCTGCAGGTAGGTGAAGTCCACTGGCAGGTCCGGGTACGTCTTCCGGTCGGGTGTCTTCACCCGGACCGGCGTATACCGGTCGCTGCTTGTCCCGTTGCCGAGCTGGCCATTGCCGTTGTATCCCCAGGCGTAGGCGTTCCCGTCGCTGCCCACGGCCAGCGAATAAGAGGCTCCGGCGCTGACCTGCAGGTAGGTGAAGTCCACTGGCAGGTCCGGGTAGGTCTTGCGGTCGGGTGTCTTCACCCTGACCGGCGCATTCCGATAGCCGCTGCCTGTCCCGTCGCCGAGCTGGCCATAGTAGTTGTATCCCCAGGCGTAGGCGTTGCCGTCGCTGCCCAGGGCCAGGGAATACTGGCCTCCGGCGCTGACCTGCAGGTAGGTGAAGTCCACTGGCAGGTCCGGGTACGTCTTCCGGTCGGGTGTCTTCACCCTGACCGGCGCATGCCGCTCGGTGGTCGTCCCGTCGCCGAGCTGGCCATTGCCGTTGTTTCCCCAGGCGTAAACGTTGCCGTCGCTGCCCAGGGCCAGCGAATGATCGCCTCCTGCGCTGACCTGTACGTAGGTGAAATCCTTGGGCAGATCCGGATACGTGTTGCGGTCGGGTGTCTTCACCCTGACCGGCATAGTCTGGGTAGTTCTCGTCCCGTCGCCGAGCTGGCCATTGTAGTTCCATCCCCAGGCGTAGGCGTTCCCGTCGCTGCCCACCGCCAAGGAAAAACCATAGTTGTAGTCTTTTCCTCCGCTGACTTGGCTGAACCTGATGCCCCGGCTGGCGCTGTCAGGCGGGGTGATGGTGGTGGATTCCCTGCCCAGCTGGCTGCCCTTATCGGGGCTGATGCCCCACGTGCTGTTCCGGCTTGCCGGCGTCCATCTGGCGGTCAGGGTCAGGTCCTTGTCGACGGGCCTGCTGAAATCATAGGCGACCTGCCCGATGAACCATCCGTCGAACAGGAAACCGTCACGAGACGGGTCGGGGGAAGGCCGCTTCACCCTGCCGTATGGGGTGGAAAAACTCTGGTCTGCTGGTATGGGGCTTCCTCCGCCCGTGTCGAAATGGACCGTGAGCGTCGATCTTGGTTCGGCAGCTCGCGTCAGCGGCCGGTCGACCGTATAGTTGAGGCTTCTGGTGAAAGGCTGGCCGTCCTGCCTGCCGGTGATGAGGATGACGGCTTCTCCCGGCTTGCGGGCGGGCATGTCCACCTGCCACGAGTCGTTGTTCTTGCCGAGCGTCAATGCTTGGCCGTCCATGCTGGCTGATTCCAGGATGGGTGCCTGTGTGGTGCCGATTCTGGCTGGCTTGCCTTGATTACTTTGGGTGTCAGGATTCCAGGTGAATATGCTACCCTGCTCGTCAATGGCGATGATCCTGCTGCCGACTGTCACGGCTCGTATGTAGCTATGCTTCCCGTTGTCCGCGCGCATGGGTGTTTTGTCTGGCTTCCAGGCCCAGACGTGGCCGTCCTTGCCGACGATGATGGCCTGGTCCATGTTGGCGGTGATCCGGCTGGCTTGCTCGCCGTCCGGCAGGCCGGCGGCTGTGGGACTGGTTGTGTTGTCGGCCAGGTACCGGGCCTGTCCCTTTGAATCCAGGAGGAGGAATCCTTTGCTGAGGGCTTGCGCTTGGACGGTGTGTGTGCCCGGGTCCTGCTCGACGCGTTCAGAATTAACGCTTCCGGTCTTGCCTGCGTCCCAGGTCCAGGCTTGCCCGTCCGTATCCAGGGCGAGGATCCGGCTGGCGGAGGCGGCTGCGGTGACGGCCTGCGTCTTTCCGGGCAGGCTGGTCGTGGCATGCTCGTCGGGCTTCGGGTTCTGGCTGTCTTGGAAGGCGTGGACCTGTCCCTGCCGGTCCACCGCCAGCAGGAGGTCATCGTTCAGGCTGATGCTGGTGAACCTGGTGTTCTGGCCGGTGTCAAGGATGGTGGGAGTTGTTTGTCCGCTGTTCCAGGCGTATATCTGCTGGTCGGATCCGAGTGCGGCCTGCCGGTGGCTGCCGGCCGAAACCTGCAGGTAGTGGAACCCGTCGGATGCTTGGGCGGGGGAGGGGACTGGTTTGGGCGTGCTGTCCTGCGTCCAGGTGTAGATCCGCCCGTCGCCGGCCAGGCCGACTATCTGGTTTCCTGCGGCGTGGATGCTGGCGAATTGAGGTTCCTGCCTGTCGGGCGGGCTGATGGTCAGCCGTGCGCCGGAGGCGGGCCCGTGATCCGGGTTCAGCCGCCAGTCCGTGGCCTTGGTCCACTCTGCTTTCAGGGTGGTGTCCTGGAGGATGGGGGTCTGCAAGTCGAAGGGCTGGCCGTCAAGCGTCCATCCGTCGAACCGGAAGCCCTCACGTTGAGGGTTCTGCTGCGGGGGATCGGCGAGCGTGCCGGTTTTCACGGTCGCCTGGGTGGGCTTGCTGCCGTCGGCCGGGTCGAAGCGCACTGTGTGCGAAGCCTGACCATCCGACTTTTCGGATGGCTTGGCAGGAGCGGCGTCTGCGCTGCCGGGTGTTCCTGTCGTCGATGACGGGGTTCCTGGGCTTGCTGTCGGGCTTAATGGTGTGGTGGCTTGTATTGGCGATGGCGAGGGCAGCGGGGTGCTGGTTGCGCTGCTGGGGGGAATGCCGGGGGTTTGCTCAGCTACGCGAGGGGTCTGACGACCCCCCCCCCCCGGTGTGGACAGGAGCATCCGCCTGGGCGGATGCGACGCCCAAGCCGGCCAGCATTCCCAGCAGGATGACAGCCATCGCCAGGATGCGGCGCAGACGGGAAACCAGATGCATCAAACCAAAACCCCTTCACCAAACACCAAACGGTATCTATGCCGCTTGCCTATTCAACGTTCTGCCTGCCAACGCCAGCCCTGCATCAAATCGCAGGAGCCGATGGCGCAAGCCAGTCGTTTTCTCGACATCCCCCGCTTTTCACCCTACCACCCAGTCAGAAAACAACACACGACCACATCAAAGGCACTTGAATACGGCGAGGCCCCGCCTCCTGCTATCTGCAAGAGAACGGGGCCTCATCCTTAAACCGTCAAGCGGGGATCAGCCGGTGTTCTGCAGGCCGGCGGCGACTCCCGAAACGGTGCAGAGGATCAGGTAGATGAAGTCGGCCTGTTGGCTCTTGCTGAGCTCCTCCTTGTCGTTGCGACGACGCAGGGCCCGCAGGGCGCGCACCTGGGTCACCGACAGGGCGTCCACATAGGGAGAGCGGATCCGGATGGCCTGGCCCAGCACGTGGCGGTGCTGTAGGGGCCACTCGTCGCCTACGATCTGCAGAACCCACTTGCGGGTCAGCTCCATCTCCGAGAGGACCTTCTGGCTCAGGTCGTCCCGGTCGCCCAGGGAGAGGTACATCTTGGCGATGCGCTCGTCGGTCTTGGCCAGGCTCATCTCGATGTTGTCGATGAAGGTGCTGAAGAGCGGCCACTCCTCGTAGGCCTGACGCAGGGTCTCCAGGTCGCCGAACTTCTCGCAGGCGGTGCCCAGGCCGTACCAGGCGGCCAGGTTGATGCGGGCCTGCGCCCAGGAGAAGACCCAGGGTATGGTCCGCAGATCGTCCAGGGACTTGGCGCCCAGACCGCGCTTGGCCGGCCGGGAGCCGATGGGCAGCAGGCCGATCTCGTTCAGGGGCGTCACGATGGAGAACCAGGGGGCGAAGTCCGGCGTGTGCAGCAGGTCCAGGAAGCGCTCGTGGGCGGCCTGGTCCAGCTTGTCGGCCATGTCCGCGTACTTCTCGGTCATGGTGGTGTTGCGCTCCTCCACGCTGGGCGCGGACTGGAGCAGGGTGGCCGCAGCCACGGACTCGATGTGGCGGATGGCCAGGACCGGGTTGCCGTAGCGGGCGAAGATGACCTCGCCCTGTTCGGTCAGCTTGAACCGGCAGTTGACCGAGCCCACAGGCTGGGCCAGCACCGCACGGTTGGCAGGGCCGCCGCCACGGCCTACGGCGCCGCCGCGTCCGTGGAAGAGGGTCAGGTCGATGCCATGGCTCTCGGCCCACTTGGCGATGCGCTCCTGGGCGGAGTGCAGGGCCAGGGTCGCCGAGACGGGTCCGGCATCCTTGGAGGAGTCGGAGTAGCCCAGCATGACCTCCATCTTGTTGCCCGTCTCCTTGAGCCGGGCCTGGACCTCGGGGATCTTGATGATCTCCTCCAGCACGTCCACCGAGTTCTGCAGGTCCTCCAGCTGTTCGAACAGGGGGATCACGTCGATGACCGGCACGTCCTCGGCATGCTCGAAGGCCAGGCGGTTGAGCTCGTAGACGTCCTTGACGTTCTGCGCCGACTTGGTGAAGGAGATGATGTAGCGGCGGGCGGCCTTCTGGCCGTTGCGCTTCTGGATGGCTCCCAGGGCCCGGAAGGTGTCGAGCACCTCGTGGGTCATGGGCTGCAGCTCGCCGCGCTCGCCATGCAGACCGTGCTCGCGGATGTCTTCCAGGGCGCGGGCGTGGACCAGGGAGTGCTGGCGGAACTCCATCTCGACCATGTGGAAGCCGAAGGTCTGGGCCTGCCAGATCAGATCCTGCAGGGGGCCGTAGGCCTGACGGGCCGCGCCCGCCTTGGCCAGGGAGTCCTGGACCACGCGCAGGTCGGCGATGAAGTCGTCGCAGTCGGCATACATGAGGTCGGCGTCACGCTGGATGGTGGCCTGCAGGCGGTCGGCGATGACCAGGACCACGGCCCGGTGCAGCTCGTTGTGCGAGATGGTGGTGGCCCGGTCGGTCAGGCGCTCGCTCATCTCCTTCTGGTGGCTCCACAGGCTCCTCAGCTCGGGGCTGGGCGGTGTGGTGGTCACCTCCATGGTCATATTGCGGCCCACGGTGGTGGTGGCCTTGACCAGGGCCTTGAGCATGTGGTCGGAGAACTTGCGCGCCACCTTGCGCGAGACCTTGGCGGTCACGTTGGGGTTGCCGTCGCGGTCGGAGCCGATCCAGCTGCCCGGGTGGAAGAAGGCGGGGCAGACGGGCTTGACCATGCCGGCCTTCTTGCCCAGCATCCAGTCGTCGAAGCGGCGGTAGACCTTGGGAATGGTCTCGAAGAGCGTGGCGTCGAAGATGTCCAGAATGGTGTTGGCCTCTTCAACGGGCGTCGGCTTCTTGGCTGCAATGGGCGAGGTGCGGAAGAGGGCGTCGATCTCGTTGTGCAGCAGACGCTCGTTCTCCTCCAGCTCGGAACCGCCCAGGCCGCGGCGGACGGCCAGCAGGTTGGCGATGCGCCGGATCTTGCCCTCCACGGCCTTGCGCCTCGCCTCGGTGGGGTGGGCGGTGAAGACGGGGTGGAACTCCAGCTTCTCCAGCAGTTCCGAGGCCTTGGCCGGGCCCATCTCCTGAAGCAGCTGGCTATAGGCGCTGGTCATCTCGTTGATGGGGTCGGTGCCCTTGACTTTGAGGTCCACCTTGCCCTCGCGCTCATGCAGGACCTTCACCCGGTAGTTCTCCTCGCAGAGGTTGGCCAGGTGGAAGTAGGTGGTCAGGGCGCGGGCCAGCAGCTGGGAATCCTTGACGGATGTGTCGTCGATCAGGGCCACGGCCTTGGACAGGCCGTCTTCGTCGGGCACGGGGTCCGAGGGGTGGCGGTTGAAGTGCTCGGCGCTGGCCGTCATCACGTCCTCGCGCAGGGAGTCGAACCGCTTGAGCAGCTGTTGATCGAATTCCCCCAACACATCCCTGAGCAGCCGCAGGCACAAGGCCATGTCCTCATCCAACGATTGAGGCAGCTTGCGTTCCTCCGGCCCCTTGGTCCCGGTGCCGGATGTGACCAGGGTCGCATCGGCAGCCGTGATTTGCTGATTACTGTCTGTCATCAGTCCTCCTTGTCGAATCGCAGGTTGCCCGGTCTTCGACCATTCCACGGCTCCTCCGCGGTTCTTGGTGGTCGGCGTTGCAGGCCCACAGCCTTCGGTTCGATGGCTCGCGGCCCATTCTAGGACGCTTTCAGGTCGAATACGTTTCATGGTCCCGTGCGGCGGTGCAAGGGCACGTGACCCGGGTGGAGTATGAATGTGGGTGTGAAATTCAAGAGCAGGAGTTCCAAGGACGGCTATCGCGGCAGGACCGCAGCCGAGGTCAGACGGGTAAGCAAGTACCACACCCACTCCATTCCGCTGGACATGGAGGACATTGAACGCGATTATGACAAACCCATCGTCGAGGCCTGCATCGCGGCCAAGACCAGCCTGATTGTGCGGGTGGGCATGCTGGAGCTGGGGGCCGGCACGGGAAGCTTCCGCGTGCGCGAGATGATGCACAGGATTGCCTACCCCATGGGCGTGCATGTGCGGGCCGACGTGAACCTGACCGATATCGAGGCCACCTGCACGGATGGCGTGTCTCGGATCACCGAGGTGGTGGACCTGCCCACCACCGGGGTCAACACCGAGCGGATCTGGCTGCTGGAACACTTCGCGGACTGGCTCAGCGTCAAGTGCGGGCAGGCGGGGACCTACCACACCATGACGGTGGTCTCCCGGGAGCTGGTGGACAACCTGGACGAGCCGAACGTCTACGCGGCGGCCCGCAAGGCTGTCAAGGAGGTGCTGGCCCAGGACCAGGATGCGGCCAAGGCGCTCAAGGATGCGGTGGCCACCGCCGTACACAATGAGGACGAGATCAGCCAGAACCGGATCGATGCAGCGGCCATAGACACCAGGACGGCCGTCGGTCTGGGCACCGTAGGCTCCACGCCTCGGCCGGAGGATTCCAACGATTCCAAGGCTGCGTCCGGACAATCTGCGTCAACTCAAGGCGAAGCACATGAGAAGGCCAGGTCTTCCGAGGGCGCCGTGTTCCCCGAACAGTCAGTGTCTCCCGACAGGTCTGCGTCTTTCAAAGAGGCCACAGACTCCAAAGAGCCTGCCTCCCCTGACGAGTCCGCATCCTCGCAGACGCGGGCAACGGGTGGCATCACGGTCCGGCAGGCGCACGAACGCCTGGACCTGATCGAGCGGCGCAAGCCCCTCTACTCGCCCCTCTTCTCGGGCTTCGCCTCGGCCGTAGCCTGCGCAGCCTTCGTCTTCCTGCTGGGCGGCGGCCCCTACGACATGGCCGGAGCCTTCGTCGGCGCTGGCATAGGCCAGTGGGTGCGCCGTCAGATGCTGGGCAGGCGGATCAACCAGTTCTTCGCCACCGGGGTGGCGGTCATCATCGCCGCCCTGGCCTGCGTCGGCACGCTGAGGCTGGTGGGCATCTTCGACCCGGTGGCACTCAAGCACGACACGGCTTACATCGGCGCCATCCTCTTCGTCATTCCCGGCTTCCCCCTGGTCACCGGCGGACTGGACATCGCCAAGCTGGACTTCCCCTCGGGGGTGCAGCG
Organism: Bifidobacterium sp. wkB344; assembly: GCF_003688305.1. Classification (NCBI taxonomy): domain Bacteria; kingdom Bacillati; phylum Actinomycetota; class Actinomycetes; order Bifidobacteriales; family Bifidobacteriaceae; genus Bifidobacterium; species Bifidobacterium sp. wkB344. Next base: position 60,955 of record NZ_NPOQ01000004.1, read on the forward strand.
CATCACCTACGCCTTCTCGATCATCCTGGTGGCCACGCTGGGCGGATGGGCCGTGGCGCGGATGGTCATGCTCAACCCCCAGGGCTTTGAACCCATGAACCTGAGCCCCTGGCTGATGGCCGGCCTGCGCTTGATCGCAGCCTTCTGCGGGGTCTGGGGCTTCTCGGTCCTATTCAATTCACCCCAGCGCATGGCCCTGGTGGCTGCCGTCATCGGCGCTCTGACCGACACGATGCGCCTGGAGATGCAGGACATCTTCCATGTCCCCCCGGAGATGGCCGCCTTCTTGGGCGCCTTCCTGGCCGGCATGCTGGCCACGGTCTGGCGCTCCTCGGTCCGTCACGGCCTGCTGCCGCCGCACCTAGGCTATCCGAGAATCAGCCTGACCGTGCCCTCAATCGTCATCATGGTGCCCGGCTTGTATATGTACCGGGCCATGTTCTACCTGGGGCAGTTCAATACGCTCAACGCCCTGGACTGGGCCTTCCGGGCCTTCATGGTCATCATCTGCCTGCCGATCGGGCTGGTCACGGCCCGGGTGCTGACCGACCGCTCCTGGCGGTACGACGTCTAGTAGCGCATGCCCATGGCCGAGCGGACCTGATCGAGGGTCTCCTCGGCTATCTGGTTGGCGCGCTTGTTGCCCTCGACCAGGATGTCGCGAACGGTGTCCATGTCCTTGGCCAGCTCGGCCCGGCGCTCCCGGTGGGGTGCCAGGAATTCGTTGACCGACTTGGTCACGTAGGCCTTGAGGGCGCCTGAGCCGGCATCGCCGATCTCCTCGGCGATCTCCTCGGGCCTCCGGTCGGTCACCAGGCCGGCCGTGGTCAGCAGGGCCGAGACCTGGGGGCGGTTCACAGGGTCGAAGGTGATCTTGCGCTCGGAGTCGGTGGGGGACTTGCGGATCAGCTTGGCCGTCTCCTCGGCGGTGGCACCCAGCATGATGGAGTTGCCGTAGGACTTGCTCATCTTGCGGCCGTCCAGACCCGGAATCTCAGGGGTGTCGGACAGGATGGCATCAGGCGCGGGGAAGACCGGGGCCTGGCCGGGGTAGCGCTCGTCAAAGCGGCGGGCGATGGTCCGGGTCAGTTCCACGTGCGGCAGGTTGTCCTTGCCGATGGGCACGACGTTGGCCTTGCAGAAGAGTATGTCGCAGGCCTGGTGGACCGGGTAGGTCAGCAGCAGGCCGGTCAGGGCGTGGCCGCTGGCCTCCATCTCGGCCTTGACGGTGGGGTTGCGGTGAAGCTCGGCCTCGGTCACCAGGGAGAGGAAGGGCAGCAGCAGCTGGTTCTCCGCCGGGGTGGACGAGTGGGTGAAGATCATGGTCTTCTTGGGGTCGATGCCCGCAGCCAGATAGTCCAGCACCAGGTTGAGCACGTTGTCGCGGATGTGCTCGGTGGTGTCCCGGTCGGTGATGACCTGGTAGTCGGCGATGACGATGTTGGTGTGCACGCCGCGATTCTGCATCTGGACGCGCTCGCGGATGGACCCGAAGTAATGGCCCAGGTGGAGCCTGCCGGTGGGACGGTCTCCGGTCAGCATGGTGTAGCGGCTCGGATTCTTGTCCAGCTCGGCCAGCACCTGGTCGGACCGATGCTTGGCGGCTCTGAAGCTGTCGCTGATTTCGTTGCCTGCCGCTGTGACTTCTTCCTGCATGGTCCCACCCTTGCCGTCGTGCCGAATGTCGTTCTGGGAATTGCTTTTATGGTAAAAGTCCGAGCCGACAAGATGCTCAGGTGGTACTCTCATAAATGATGCAAATTCACATTCAAGTTGCCTAAGTGCACGTTACCTGGCGAAGGGGGTCGGATGGGCCGCGGACGTCAGAAGGCTAAGCAGACGAAAATAGCCCGGAAGCTCAAATATCTGACAACGGACACGGATTACGACGAGCTGGCCAAAGAGCTCAGCAGCAAGGAACCCGGAACCAGGGGCAAAGATCCCTTCAAAATGGTTGAAGAGGAATACTCCAAGCCGGATTCGCGCAAATCGGGGGGCCAGGACCCCGAGGATTCCAGGGACGATGATCTGGACGATTACGCCCGGTGGGCCGCTGAGGCTGCTGCCAAGGCCACCTCTGGGGAGATGCCAGCCACGCCCAAGCCCCACAAGCGCATACCCATTCCCGTGCCCAGCGCGCTCACACACCACAAGGACCAGAAGACCGCGGCCAAGGGGTCGTCGAGCAAGTAGCCGGCCGCAGAGGTAGCCGGCCTCATACCAGTGGCAGCAGCTCGTGCAGGTCGTCGCGCTCGCCCACGGCGCTGATATGACCGGCGGCGGCTTCTTCACTCCAACTGGTGATGCCGGTGGCCAGCCGTAGCCAGACATCCGGATCCAGTTCGATGACGTCGGGCGGAGTCAGGTTATGCGGGTCGGATGCCGGCCCATCCAGAATCTTGACGGCCCCCCAAGGCGCCACCCTGACCTCTACGCCAGGGCCGGGGGCCTTGATCTCCAGCATGTGCAGGGAATAGCGGACAGCCATGGCCTTGCGGCGCCTGTCGGTTTGCGGGGCCACTGTCAGCCGGTCGCCCTCCGGGCCCAGATTGTTCGCGGCCTCCTTGGCTGCATCGCGCCAGGCCAGAAAATCCCGGCGGCCTTCTTCCATGTCTGCTTCCCGTATGGCACTCATGGCTCCATTGTGACGCGCCGCCCCAACAGGCGTGTCCCAGCAGGCTGCAGCCGAGCCGAATTCAGGCATGAAAAAAGGAATCCGTTGCCCTCACGTCTTCGACGCTGGGTCGGATTCCTTCCCGACCGGAACGGTCAGGCCTGTGCGCCCGCTTGCAGAGGGGTCTCAGGATCCTCGGATCCCTTGTCCTCCTCATCCTTGGCCAGGCCCAGGTCGACTGGCGATGAGCTGTTCTCCCAGGGCTCCTCCCAGGGATCGTAATCCGGGTTCTGCTGCTTGTATACGAACAGAGCGACAACGCCGGCCAGCAGCGTGCCGAAGAGCAGTGCAAAGAACTTCCAGCCGTTTGAAGATGAATTCTCCATGTTTGGCTCCTTTCGACGACTTTCGTCGGTCCTGCCCACTTCGACCGACCTAGTCATCATCCTAGTAGAAAGCGGCGAACTGTGGGGCGCATCGGTGCCATTGCGGCACGGAAACCGCACACCCCGGGCCGGACGGTCAGGTAAGGTAAGGTTCATGGTCAATGGCACGGGCACCGGTTTCACAGGCGGAGGGAACGGTCGGGGGCCGCTGGGATGGATCCGGCGGCACTGGGGTGACCATGCTCCGGTGGTAACCATAGCCATCACCCTGATCTGCATAGTGGCCTGGGTCGTCCAGATGGCCCTGTACCTGCTGGCTCCGCTTCGCTACCAGCGTCTTTTGCTGGGCTATTGGGCCTTTGTGCCGATCGCAGCTATTCATGAGCCTTGGATGTTCGTGACCAATATATTTCTGCACGCCACCAATGTCTCGCACATCCTCTTCAACATGATCACCCTCTGGGTTGTGGGGCCGGTGCTGGAAAACCTGATAGGGCACGGGCGTTTTCTGGCCCTCTATCTGATCAGCGGGCTGGGCGGAGACCTGGGACTGATGGTCTATGCGGTCCTGGCGCCCAACGGATGGGGCACGTCGGCCATCGGGGCCTCGGGCGCGCTCTTCGGGCTCTTTGCCGCCATCCTGGTGGTCTACCGCCGTCTGGGGATTGACATCGTTTCCATGGTGGTCTGGATGGCCATCAACTTCTGCATGCCCCTGTTTGTGCCCGGCATCGCCTGGCAGGACCATGTGGGCGGATTCATAGTCGGCGGTCTCTTCATGCTGGCCCTGCTGTACATGGGCCGGCCTAGCTCGCGGGTGCATGGCCTGCCCTCCTGGCTGCTGCCCACGCTGATCTTCCTAGCGGTCCTGGTCCTGCTGGCTCTGGGCTGCAACATGGCCAACCCTATGCGCTGAAAATCAGCATCTGTCTGTAGTTGACCGCCCTGCTGTCGACGGTCAACTTTTTCTTCCCCGTCTTGGGTCTCGTTTTCAACAAATGACATGGATGTCATCTATCCACATTTGTTGACAATCGTGTGGATAACCTGGGAATAAGTATCCAGAACTGGTGCATATATAGCAGTAAAAAGTGGATAAGTGAAGGCAGAACCCAATCAGCAGTAGGGTTGTGGACGAGTGTCCTAGTGCGTCCACGAGAAATTCGGGCGATTGTGGATAACTTTGGCTTGAGTCTGGAACTAGTGGATGAAATCGGTGGAGCTGAGCAGCCGAATCCACACATGCCTGACGCTCAGGTGTGGATGGGTATACAAAGAACCCCACAGCCGTGCCTGGACGGTTGCGGGGTCCCTGAAGAACAATGCGGCTTACTCAGTGCCACCACATGGTCATAAGGAAGCCGACCAGCAGAATGCCGAAGCCCACGGCCAAGTTCCAGTTGCCGATGCCAGGGATGGGGAAGACATTGCCTCGAGTGGAGGCGATGTAGTAGACCACGATCCAGATCAGGCCCACCACCATCAGCGTGACGAAGAGAGGCACGAACCAACGTGGATTAGCCTTGGTGCTCTTGATGGTGTCCTCCACGCGGCGGGTGTTCTCCTCCTGACGCTGGACGATGCGGCGCATCTGCGGGGTCATGTGCTTTTTGTCAACGTTCTGGTTGAGCACAGCCTCCACCTTGTCCATGGACAGGCCGTACTCCTCGTCCTCGGCGTCCTCGCCAGTGTCAGCGGTCTTGGCCTCGTCCACCGCCTGGTCCTCGTCATCATGGAGTTGATGCTCTGCCATGAGGTTATTCTCCTTCAGTAGATCTACTAAGCCATAGTAGCGGTTAGACTCGAACGTAATACTATCGCAGACGAGGATGAGGGTATGCCTATGACCAGACGGACGGGACGGCACGGTGCGCGCAGGTCCCTGGTCGGCACAGTGTCCGTGGCTGTGGTGCTGGCCCTGGTGGGGTACATGCTGACCACCAACATCCGTGTCAACAGGACGGTCACGGTCACCTCGGATACGGCCGGGCTGGTGGAGGAGCGCCAGAACAAGGCTGCCGAGCTGCGCAAGGACATCAATGACATGAGCTCGCAGATCAACGCGCTGAAGACCCTGACCGACGACAAGGGCAGCTCGGACCAGTCCCGCGAGGATCCTGGCTCAGGCACGGTGCTCAAGGCCGTCCAGGGGCCGGGGCTGACGGTGACCCTCAACGATTCCCCGCTCTGGCAGCAGAAGGTGGGGTCCGACGGGTCGACGGCCAACATCAACGATTACGTCATCCACCAGCAGGATGTGGAGAGCGTGGTCAATGCGCTTTGGGCCGGGGGAGCCGAATCCATGCGGATCCAGGATCAGCGGGTGCTGCCCACCACGGCCGTGCGATGCGTGGGCAATGTGCTGCTACTGCACGGCCGAAAGTACTCGCCGCCATATAAGATTTCAGCCATAGGACCAGTCGATCGGATGACCAAGTCCCTGAATGCTTCGCCATCCATCCGCGTTTACAAGGAGTATGTGAACACGGTGGGTCTGGGTTGGAATGTCGAATCTTCGGACAATCTGAGATTCCCTGAGACGACGGCTGTCCTGCAGCCACTCCAGTACGCATCGCTAGATGAGAAGGCACGGTAAATGACGACAGAGGACGCGGAGAACGACAAGACGTCGGCCGACAAGCCGGCGGCCGATAAGCCGGCGGATAAGCGACGAACCTGGCTGGTGGGCATTGCAGAAATCGTAGGGGAATTGCTGATTACCCTGGCCGTCATCTGCGCCCTCTACGTGGTCTGGCAGCTCTGGTGGACCGGCGTGCAGTCCGAGCATCAGCAGTTGCAGGCACGCGCCTCGACCTCCTGGAGCAACCCAGGATCGGGCGACTCCCGCAAGGTGGCCAAGCCGCAGAAAGGGGCGCCGCCGGTGCAGCCCAAGCAGGCCTCCGAGGGTGAACTGATGGCCCAGGCCTACATTCCTCGGTTTGGGCAGCACTGGGAGCGCAACGTGGTTCAGGGCACGTCACCCCGAGAGCTGGCCTACGCGGGACTGGGGCACTACCCCAATACGCAGATGCCGGGCGAAATGGGCAACGTGGCCATTGCCGGACACCGCGCCGGCTATGGTGAGCCGCTGGGCCATGTGGACGAGCTGCGGGTGGGCGACGCCATCGTCCTGCGCACCAAGGATTACTGGTACGTCTACCACTACACCCGCTACAAGATCGTCTCGCCCGAAGAGGTGAGCGTCATCGCCCCCAACCCTTATTCGCCCAACGACGCTCCTGATCGGCGCATGATCACACTGACCACCTGCGAGCCCAAGTACACCACGGCCACCCATCGGTGGATCAGCTGGGGCGAATTCGGCTACTGGGCCAAGGTGTCCGACGGTGTGCCCAAGGAGCTGCTGGGCGACCGAGGCAGCAACGTGGCCTTTGCCGACGACAAGGGCTCGATCATGGCCAGGCTGGGTTCGTTGCAGCCGGTCTTCCTGGTTTTGGCAGCGGCCTATCTGATCATCTACCTGGCGGCACTGGCTGCCTGGCGGTACCCCTTGCTGAAGCAGATTCGTAAGGGCGAGAAGCCCCAGCCCATGATCAGCCTCTACGGCTGGCTGCTGCGGCACCAGTCCGGCATAGCCCCGATTCGATGGCTTCTACTGATTCTGCTTCTGTTGACTCTGGTTTGTGCCCTGATGGAATGGGGCTTCCCATGGTTGGCCAGCAACGTGCCCATGCTCAGACAGATGTCCAACTACTCCACCTTCTGACCTAGACGGCATAGGAAGAGCGGCGGGGCCGCAGGATCCAATGTGATCCTGCGGCCCCGCCGCTTATTGATGTCATATCTTGCCGACTGCCGGAAGTGATTGCCCTAGTTTATCTAAGACACCACGGTGGTATTCACCCCTACTCATGCTGCCCGGCCTTATATGACCCAACATATGGCCCCGGCGGCAGGACTGTGCCCGCCGGGGCCATATCAGGTCAGTTGGCGGAGCTGATGGTGGTCACCGTGATGGGGGTGTTGTCGTCCACCCTGCTTCCTGCCGATGGGTTTACAGCGGTCACCTTGTCCGTGTCCTTGCCGATGGAGGTGATCCTGTCGGCGCTGACACCGCTGTTGGTCAGCTTCTGCCGGTAGCTGCCCAAGGTCTCGCCCTGGGAGAAGGGCGGGATGCGGATGGCTGTGGTCAGGGTGATGGTGTCCTTGGACTTGTCGAAGGAGGCGCCTGCGGCAGGATCCTGGCCGGTGACCTCGGCGTTGTCGTTGCCAGGGCCGTTGACCGTGATCTTGACCCCCTGGCCCAGGGTGCGCTTGGCTTCGCCTAGGGTCATGCCGATGTAGTTGCCCAACTGCATGCCGTTGCTGACGGTAACCGTGATCATGGCTCCCTGCTGGACGGAGGACCCGGCAGCCGGATCGGTGCTGATGACCATATCCTTGGCCACGGTGTTGGAGGCCTGCTCGCGGATGGTGATGTTGAAGTGCAGACTCTGCAGGGTCTTGGTTGCGTCGTCCTTGGTCTTGCCAGACAGATCAGGCACCTTGGTCATGCCCGAGGAGATGTAGATCAGGATGCTGGTTCCCTTGGCCACGCTCTGGCCTGCGGCGGGATCGGTGCGGGTCACATGGTCCTTGGGCACGTCCTGGCTGTCCTCCACCGAGGCGGCGGGGGAGACCTTGAATCCGGCCTTCTCCAGGGTTCTGCGGGCCTCCTGCTGGTTCATGCCCTTGACATCGGGAATGGCCGTGTCCTTAGGCCCGGAGGAGAACCAGACGGTCACTGTGGAGCCTCTGGGGGCCATGCTTCCGCCCTTGGGGCTTTGCTTGGTGAAGGTCCCCTTGGGCTCAGCCGAGTCGTGGTCCTCCTTCTCCTGGTAGTGGAAGCCTGCGGCGGTGACCTTCTCGCGGGCGAGGATCCGTGACATCTGCGCGTTGATGGTGGGCACCTCGGCCATCTGATGATGGTTCCGGTTCACGACCGTCCAGAGACCCAGCCCGGCGGCTACCAGAAGCAGGGCTCCCAGGACGGCGCCGATGATGATCTTCTTGCGCTTTTTGGCCTTCTGCTGGGCCGTCTTGGCGGCTGTGCGCTCAGCTGTGGCTACGCCGGTGGCAGCAGGGTTGAGCGAATCCTGGACGGGGTTGAAGGCCTGGGTGGCGGCCGTCTCCTCTTCGGTCAGCGGCATGGTGGCCGTTTCGGTCCCCTGCTCGGCATCCTTGCGGGCCTTGACGTTGGCCAGGTCCGTCAGCGGGTTGAAGGCGGCAGCCACCGGGGTTCCGCCGTTCATGAAGGCCAGGATGTCGCTCTTGAAGGCGGAGGCCGTGGCATACCGGTTCTGCCGGTCCTTGGCCATGGCCTTGGCGCAGATGGAATCCCACATCTTCGGCAGGCCGGGCACGATGCTGCTGGGCGGAGTGGCCACCTCGGTGACGTGCTGGTAGGCGATGGCCACGGCCGAATCCCCGTTGAAGGGCGGCCGTCCAGTCAGCATCTCGTAAAGGACGCAGCCGGCCGAGTAAAGGTCGGAGCGCATGTCCACGCTCTCGCCGCGGGCCTGCTCGGGGCTCAGGTACTGGGCCGTGCCCACCACGCCCTGGGACTGGGTCATCGTGGCGGCCGAGTCGTCCATGGCCCGGGCGATGCCGAAGTCCATGACCTTGACGATGCCCTGCTCCGAGATCATGATGTTGCCGGGCTTGATGTCCCGGTGGATGACGCCCATGTGGTGGGAGTAGTCCAGGGCGCTCAGCATGCCCAGCATGACCTGCTCGCTGTCGCGCTGGCTCAGGGCGCCGTTCTCCTTGAGGATGGACCGCAGGGTCTGGCCCTTGACGTACTCCATGACCAGGTAGGGCACCCGCTCATGGTTGCCCTGGTCGTCGGTCAGTATCTCCTCGCCCGAGTCGTAGATGGAGACGATGTTGGGGTTGTTGAGCAGGGCGACCGAGTGGGCCTCACGCCGGAACCGCGATAGGAAGACCTCGTCGTTGGCCAGATCGGACCGCATGATCTTGACCGCGACGGTCCTTCCCAGACGTGTGTCCACAGCCTTGTGGACCTCGGCCATGCCACCGCGTCCGATCAGCTGTCCCAGACGGTATCGTCCGTCCGCTAGGGACGGCGGCAGTGTGATGCTCATAGGGTATCCCCTCCGTTCGTCGCTTCAAGGCCGCGCTGTGCGCTTCCTTCTCCATAGTGCCCCCAGAAGGGCCTGAAGATGTCTTTTACCGCGTGCGGCCTGCTCATAATGCGTCGAGGCATGGGTGCGCGTGGATTGATGACCTCCGTCTCGCCCACCTGCTGATCCAGCAGCCGCTGCTCGATCCTGGCCAGTGTGTGCGAGACCACCAGCGCATTCGCCGGGCGGTCCCGCGGGTCCTTGGCCAGCATGGACATGACGAAGTTCATGAGTTGGTTGTCCACCGAGTCGGGCAGCGGCGGCACAGGGTCGTTGACATGTGCCGCCGCGATGTCCACCGGGGTGGCGCCGGTGAAGGGCCGGTGCCCGCAGAGCCCCTCGTAGGCCACCACGCCCAGGGAATAAATGTCTGACTGGGGGGTGGCCTGAAGGCCCTGGGCCTGCTCGGGCGAGATGTACTGGGCCGTGCCCACCACCATGCCGTCCTGGGTGATCTGCCCCTGGTTGGTGGAGTATGAGACCCCGAAGTCGGTGATCTTGACCTCGCCGGTGTCGGAGACCATGATGTTGGCCGGCTTGACGTCCCGGTGGATGACACCGTGGGAGTGGGCCACGTAGAGCCCCCGGGCCGTCTGGATCAGGATGGGCAGCAGCTCGATGGGGTCCAGGGCGCCCCGGTCCCGGTAGATGTCTGCCAGGGATTGGCTGGGCACGTATTCCATGATCAGGAATCCGATGCCGTCATGCTCGTAGTACTCGAAGAGGGCGGCGATGTTGGGGTGGGCCAGGTTGGCGGAATTGTGCGCCTCGGCCCGCAGCCGCAGCAGCTTGGACTCCTCGTTGGTCAGGTCCTCGCGCAGGGCCTTTATGGCCACCACACGGCCCAGTTCGATGTCGTAGCCCTTCCAGACCTCGCCCATGCCCCCTTGGGCCAGACGGCGGTCCAGACGGTACCGTCGATGGATGAGCTGTCCCTGTACCAGTTTCACTTGGCAGCCTCCTGCATGACGCGTTTCATGATCGGCCCGGCGATCTCCATGCCATAGGAGGAGATGCCATGCACCACGACGGCAACAGCCACCTTGGGGTTATCGGCCGGGGCGAATCCTACCATCCACCCGTCATTTGCCGCATTGCCCGCGCCGATCTGGGCCGTGCCGGACTTGGCCGCCACCTGCATGCCGGGGATGGCCAGCTCCGGGTAGCTCTTGGTGGTCACCGCATCCATCATGGTGGTCAGGGCCTTGGCGGTGTCCGTGGAGAAGGCCTGCGAGTAGACCGAGGGCGTGGTTTCGCTGATGACGCTCAGATCGCTGGAGCGCACCCGGTCAACCAGGGTCGGCTGCATGAGCTTGCCCCCGTTGGCCACGGCAGCGACCGTCATGGCCGCCTGCATGGGGGTGGACAGAGTGTCCCCCTGGCCGATGGAGGCCAGGGCGAGCCGGTCCTGGGACTGGTCCTCGGGGAACTTGGAGGCTACAGCCTTCATGGGCCGGCCTGTGGAGTTGGTCCCGTCCAAGGTGATGGTGGAGCCGTAGCCGAATTTGCGGGCCTGCTCGGCCAGCGTCTTGCCGCCCAGGCTGACACCCAGCTGGGCGAAGGCGGTGTTGGAGGAGTAGGCCAGGGCGTTCTCCATGCTGATCCTGCCGTTGACCCCGTTGCCCGTGGCTGTGGCGTTGGTCAGGTTGTAGTTGGTGCCGGGCAGGGTGTACGAGGCTCCTGCCGGCAGCTGGCTGTCGGGGTGGTACTGGCCGGACTCCAGGGCGGCGGCGGCCACGACCACCTTGAAGGTGGACCCGGGCGGATACAGCTGCGAGGTGGCCCGGTTGAGCATGGGGTTGTCGGAGCGGGAGGCCAGCTTCTGGTAGGCCTGGGAGGCATCGCCGCTGTCGTGGGCGGTCAGGTCGCCGGGGTTGTAGCTCGGCGTGCTGACCATGGCCAGGATGCGGCCGGTGGAGGGCTCGATGGCCACCACCGATCCGGACAGGTTGCCCAGCATGGTATAGGCCGCCTCCTGCATGCCGGGATTGATGGAGGTCTCGATGGATGCGCCCTTGTTCTGGGTGCCGGTGAAGAGGGACTTGAGCCGGTCCATCCACAGGCTGTCCGACTGGCCGCTCAGCAGGCGGTCGCGCGAGGCTTCGATTCCCCGGTCGGCCGGGCTGGTGATGGAGTAGTAGCCGGTGATGGGCGAGTAGACGGCCCCCTTGTTGTAGTGCCGCTGGTACTGGAAGGAGTCGTTGATGGGGTCGGACTGGGCAATGACGGCGCCGTCCGAGGTCAGGATGGCTCCCCTGGGTGCCGCATATTCGTGGTAGAGGGCGCGCAGATTTCGCGGATCCGAGTTCAGGCTTCCTGCCCGGATCACCATGATGATGGAGCTGGAAAGCCCCAGGATGACGAAGAGGACGATGACGGCGTTGAAAAGTTGACGCAGGGCCTTGTTCACTGTCCACCTCCTCGCACCTGGCGGGCGGGGATGCGGCCGGTGGCTGGCAGGTCGGTCTCCTCATCCTGGTTCGAATCGTTATGGTCCGAGTCGTCCTGTCCGCTGCGCTTGCTGGTCTCCTGCTGGCGCAGGACGGCCAGGGCCTCGTACTTGAAGGTGTCCGAGCTGACCTCGGGCGCCGGCTTGTTGGCCGCGTTGGAGATGATGATCAGCAGGACGGCCAGGATGCAGTTGGCTACCAGGCTTGAGCCGCCCGCCGCCATGTAGGGCATGGTCAGGCCGGTCAGGGGGATGACCAGGGTGATGCCGCCCACCACGGTGAAGACCTGGAAGGCCATGGTGAAGACCAGGCCGGAGGCCAGGAGCTTGCCGAAGCCGTCCTTGATCTTCATGGCTGTGATCATGCCCGAGGCCACGATGACCAGGTAGAGGGCCAGGACCACCAGCAGGCCGCTCAGCCCCAGCTCCTCGCCCACCGAGGTGTAGATGAAGTCGGAGTTGGCCAGGGGGGTGATCCAGGGGCGTCCCTGGCCCAGGCCGGTGCCGGTCAGCCCACCGGCGGCCAGGCCGAAGATGCCGCGCACCAGCTGGCCGGATCCTCCGAAGGCCTTGCTGAACTCAGCGTCGCTGAAGGGGTGCAGCCAGGCGTCCACGCGGGCGCCCACATGGGCGAAGATCATGGATGCGGCCACGGCCCCGATGACGAAGAAGACCGAGCCGATGGCGATCCAGCTGGTGCGGCCGGTGGCCACATAGAGCATGGAGACGAACATGGCGAAGTACATCAGCGAGGTGCCCAGGTCATGCTGGATGACCAGGACGGCCAGCGAAATGAGCCAGACGATGATGATGGGGCCCAGATCCTTGATTCGGGGCATCCGCATGCCTAGCACCTTCTTGCCGCCCACGGCCAGCTGGTCTCGGTGGTCGAACAGGTAGGCGGCGAAGAAGAAGGCCAGGAAGAGCTTGGCGAATTCGCCGGGCTGCAGGGTGTGCGACCCCACGCCTATCCAGATGCGGGCGCCGCCGATCTCGCGGCCGATGCCGGGAAGCATGGGCGACAGGAGCAGGACCAGGCCCACCACCATGCTCACATAGGAGAAGCGTCGCAACAGCCTGTAGTCCCGGAGCAGCACCACCAGCAACCCGCACAGGACCAGGGCCAGACACAGCCAGATCAGCTGGGTGAAGCCCACTCGTGTGGGTTGGCCGATCCGGGCGTTGCGCAGATCTATGCGGGTGATCAGGGTGATGCCCAGCGAGCTCAGAATGACGATGCTGGGCAGGATGGCCTGGCTGCCATAAGGCTGGAAAATCTCCAAGAGGACCCAGAGGGCGATGAAGAGGGCGGCGGTGACTGCCAGCAGGGCGGCGTAGTCTCCAGGGAAGCGGCCCGCCGAGCGGGCGAACATCTGGAAGAAGCCGATGAACCCTACCAGCAGGGAGAAGAGCAGAAGGCCTATGCGGCGCAGACGGATGGCGATCATGACGAGTGCCGCCCGTCCTGGCTGGTTTTCGACGGCGAGGACGAGGCTGACGGGGAAGCAGCCGTCTTGGCGCGCTCGCGCTTGAGGTCGCCGGCCTCCTTGCGGATCAGGCTGGCGTGCTCCTGGGCGTCGTCCATGCTGGAGACGGTGATGCCCTCTTCCAGCTGGTCACGCCAGGACTGGGGCAGCCCCTTGACGGCGATGTCCGTGGTCTGCACCGGGTGGGACAGCGAGAGGGCGAAGGCCTTGGTGGGCACACCCTGGTAGATGACCACATGGCCTTGATCCGTGCCCAGGTAGTACTGTTCCTGGCTCCAGCGATAGGCGGCGCCTGTGCCTCCGGCCAGAGCGAGGATTACCAAGGTGATGATGCCGGCCAGGATCAGTCGAATTCTCCGGTGCCTGGAGCGCTGGCGCTTGCGCTGCTCCAGGTGCTCCTTGTGGATGGCGTCAGCCACGTCGGGGTCGTAGGGGTCGGCTGAGGCCGAGCCGTCCTTCTTGCGGACGACGGGGATCTCGCTGGTGTCGGGCACATGCCGTTCGCCGCTCTCCTCGCGGGCCGCCGAGGGCTGGGCAGTGCGGCCATCTTCGTCCTCGTCCTCCTGCTTGGCGGTATCCCGGTCCTGAGTCAGATCGGCGGCACGCTTGGCAGGGGACTCCCGGGACTGGTCGCGCAGGCGCGGTGCAGCCGCTACGGGCTCATCCAGGATGTCAGCCAGGGCCTCCAGGTTGGAGCTGGCTGCGCCGCCGACCAGAGGGGTCTGATGGGGCAGGTCAAAGGCATCGGCGTCCAAGGCCAGCGTGGCATCGGCGATGACCACGGTCACGTTGTCGGTGCTGCCGGCCTTCAGGGCGAAGGTGACCAGCTGCTGGGCGCACTCCGCCTGGTCCGAGACCGTGGACAGCACCTCGGCGATGGTCGAGTCCTCCAGAACACCGCAGAGGCCGTCCGAGCAGATCATCCAGCGGTCTGCGGGCATGGCCTTGGTGATGGAGATATCCGGACGGGGGTCGATGTCGAAATCCCCCAGGACCCGCATGACCACGTTGCGCTGAGGGTGGTTGCGGGCTTCGGCCGGGGAGATGCGGCCGGTGTCGATCAGGTGCTGCACGTAGGAGTGGTCCTGGGTCATCCGGATCAGCTTGCCATCCCGCAGCAGGTAGCCCCGGGAGTCCCCGATATGGGCCAGCACCCAGGAGTCGTCGGCCAGCGCCAGGGCCGTGACCGTGGTGCCCATGCCTGACAGCCGGTGTTCGCGCTTGGCCTTGCCCACGATGGCGTCATGGGCCGCGATGACCGAGGTCTCCATCATCCGGGCCAGGGACTGCACGTCCTGCTCACGGTCGTCGCGTTCGATGTGGGCCAGGGATCGGATGGCTATGGTCGAGGCCGTATCCCCGCCTGCGTGGCCGCCCATGCCGTCGCACATGGCCACCAGGCGCTCGCCGGCGAAGGCGGAATCCTGGTTGTTGCTGCGCACGTACCCCACGTCTGAAACCGCCGTGGAGTAGAGGAACAGCTTTTGGCTCGCATCGTTCCTGGTCATGGGCGGCTACCTCAACTCGAAGGTGGTGGCACCGATGCGTACGGGAACCTCCGCCGGTAGGATTGTCGGCGCCGTGATTTTCTGCCCCGAGACGACGGTGCCGTTGGTGGACCCCAGATCCTCGATGGCCCATCGGCCTGATGCAGGATCCTGGTAGACCCGCGCATGATGGCCTGAGACGAACTCGTCGTCCAGCACCAGGGTGTTCGAGGAGGAGCGCCCTAGGGTGATGGGCCGTCCGGACAGCGGCGTGGAGGAGCCTGCCAGGGGCCCGTCAATGACTACCAACAAGGAGGGGTCGTCGCTTGCACGCTCTGTCTTGCTGGCCGGGGCGATAGGTACGGATCTGGCTGCCGCCGGCAGCTTGCCCTGGGCTGCGCGTTCGCTGCGTCGGCGGGTATGAGAGGTCTTGGGGCTGAAAGTCTCGATGTCTTTGCGGAGTGAACGGATGGCCAGCCAGACGAATACCCATAACAGAGCCAGGAATCCGTATTTGAGGATGGCGAATGTCAGTTCAGTCAGCATAATGATTCGACCTTACTTCAAGGTCTGGGCGACTTACGAATCCTGTTCCTGTGACGATGCCCAGTAGAGGATGCGGGTACGGCCGATGGTGATGGTATTGCCGTCCAGCAGGGTGGCTGCGGGAACCTGATGTCCCTCTACATAGGTGCCGTTGGTGGACCCCAGATCGCGGGCTACCACGCCCTTGTCGGTGATCTCGATCTGCAGGTGTCGACGGGAGATGCCTGCGTCGTCGATGACGATGTCGCAGGAGGATCCACGGCCGATGGTGGTGATGGGGGCGGTCAGCAGGTACTGGCGGCCGTTGATCTCCAGCACCGGGCAGTCCTTGGACTCCTCGGGTGTGGTGACGGGTGCCGCGTTGCCCTGGACCGACTCGGCAGACAGGTGGAAGTCGCCCTTGTTCAGGTTGAGATCCTCCTCGAAAATGACCACGACCGGGCCGACGAAGGCATAGTGCTGGCTTTCGGCGTACTTGGTCAGGTTGTCTGCCAGCTCGTTGGCCAGAGCCTCCGAACCCCACTGCTCGATGCGGTCGAAGTCTGGGGTGGATAGTCTGAACCGATACTCGTTGGGCGCCACGGTGCGGTCGCGACCGACGGGCATGGCCTGTGAGTCTATCTCACGCTCGAGGGCGCTCGACAGGTCGACGGGCTGTAGGTCCTTGGAGCCGAACTTCGAGAAGACACCGTTAACGGCGCCTTCCACGCTCTTCTCGAAACGATCGAGAACGCTCATAGTCATCCCTTTCCATATAACCCTTTCATAGTACGTGACCCTGCCGGAAGGGGGTAATGGGCGGTCGGATGCTTGCAATTTCTCCAATGAACAGGTTCGAACGACCGCGACTGCCGGGCATGGATAAGGCCCCGTGGCCACAATGGACCAAGGGGCCTTTGAACTTCAATCATCATGGGTCAGGCCGAAGCCTGCAGGCTCACAGAGCCAGCTTGCGACGCAGACCCAGGGTGATGCCGGCAGCCAGGCAGAGGCCAGCGGCAATGGCCAGAGGAGCCACGGCGTCGGCGCCGGTCTGAGCCAGAGTGTTGTTGTTCTTGGCATCCTTCTTAGCCGGATCCTTGGCGGGAGCCTTGTTGTCCTTGGCAGGCTGCTTGGTGTTGTTGTCAACCGGAGCGGTCTGACCAGGCTTGTTAGGCTCGTTGGGAGTGGTCACCTTGGTGTACCTGGCCCTGAAAATAGTGTCTGCGGTGTAGGCGCCACCGGGGACGAAACGGGACCCGCCATTATCGCTGAACCAACCGTCGAAGGTGTAACCATCGAAGTTGTAAACCTTGGGTTGTACTTCTTCGTTTGTACTTTCGTCTTTAGGCAGCTTGCGTTCACTATTAGTTTCAAACGATTCCATCTCGGCTGCACCGAGATTGTCCGGATCTGCCGGATTCACAGTGATGAAACTAATCCTGTATGTGGGTGTGGGGGTGGGCTTTAACTCCACGAAGTGAGGATAGAGATTGGCATTGTCGGTGAAAACACGATTGGCGAAGTCGATCGGATGTTGATTTGGGTTTGTTGGATCCTCAACCCAGCCGTCAGGTTTCACATTCTGCTCGGTCAACTCACGGGACACTGTAGGCGTTGGGACATCTTCGAGTTTCAGCTTGCCGTCTGTGCCGGTAGTACGAGTAATCACGGTTCCAGCACCGGTGTCGTTAAACGTGATTGTGTAAGTAGCGGCCTTGGTCTGGACATTCTTGCTCTCCACAGCCTGGGCCACGGTAGGCAGCAACGCTAGGCCGCCTGCCAGGGTGGCGCCGGCAGCGAGTACTGCGCATGCGCGTTTGAAACGAACCATGATATTCATTGGTTACCTCTATTTTCTCTATTGTCGGTTGCTCCCCAGATACATTCATGGGGTGTCCTGCCTTGACACCCCGACCCCTGGGAAACAGGCATCATCGACCAGTCTTTGGTGATAACACGCAATAATTTTACCGCAGGGAATGGTCATCGGCCGGCCGAAGTCCGGGAAGAGGCCATATTCGGCAATAAAAATTTCTCATGTAGAACGATTAACGTCTGCTGCGGACTGGGTGGCGCATCGCAGTTGAGCTATTCGAATTCCCCTTTGGCACCTGGGCGCTTATCATCGTGGCAGACGCATGGTCATGGGGATCATGTCATAGATAGTAGAGGAGCGAGCATGGCCGAAGAGGTGGATCGGGCGATGGAGGCATATCCGCGGGCCAAGGCCCGGACCCTGCGGTTTACGTTGGGTGCGCCACGGTCGGCCCTGGCGGTGGGGGACGGCTCACGGGCTGTCTTTCTACGCTCCGACGGACCTGAAGACCTGGTGACCGGGCTCTGGCTGTCCGTCTTTGACCAGGAAGGCCGCCACCATGAGGTGCTCCTGGCCGACCCTAGGGCCCTGCTGGATGATGCGGACCAGGAACAGGTGCCAGCCGCCGAGCAAGCTCGCAGGGAGCGCTCGCGAGAGGGCGGCGAGGGCATTGTCGATTACAGTGTGGATGCTGCCGGGGATCGGGTGGTCTTTGCCTTGGGCGGTCGGCTCTGGCTCTCGCTGATAGCCCCCGATGGTCTCACCGCCTCCACACGGCCCCTGAGCCTGGAAGACAGCGATTCGGCCGTGCTCAATCCTGCCATCAGTCCGGACGGCACTATGGTGGCCTATACGACTGGCGACCGGCTGATGGTGGTCACTATCGGGCAGGATGCCGGGCAGGATCGAGAAAGGGCTGTCCTGGCCCTGCGCCCAGGCACCGATGATCGAATGCGGCTGGGGCTGGCCGAGTTCGTGGCCGGCGAGGAGATGGACCGCTACCAGGGATTCTGGTGGTCGCCGGATTCCAAGGCGCTGCTGGTCGAGCACACGGATTCCTCCGAAGAGCCGATCTGGTACATCAGCGATCCGGCCAATCCCCAGGTCGGGCCGCGCGCCCGGCGGTATCCCCAGGCTCTGACCGCCAACGCCCGCGTCGGGCTGAGCCTGGTCCTCCTGGGCCAGGATGACGACGATCCCTGGGTGGGCGAGGTGGATTGGGACCATCAGGCCTTCGAGTACCTGGCCGTGGTCCGCTGGCAGGACGGGCATCGGCCCCTGCTGCTGGTTCAGAACCGTCGGCAGACCGAGGACAGGATCCTGGATGTGCAGGTGCCGGATGCCCGCCAGGGCTTGGAGCCGGGGCAGAATATGACCCTGCTTGATCCCGAGGCGGCGCCCAAGGTGGCCACCAGGGTGCTGCAGGAGCATGGCAACGACCAGTGGATCGACCTGGTGCCGGGGCTGCCGGCCTACCAGCCCCAGGGCGGGCTGGTGGATGCCTTCATCGATACAGAAGCCGATACCACGCGGCTGCGCCTGGACGGAAAGGTATTCTCTCCTGCTGGCTGCCAGATTCGACAGGTGCTGTCTGTGGAGGACCGCGACGTGCTGGCGGTGGTCTCCACTGATCCCCGCAGCTTCGACCTGATGCGCCTGGGCTATGACGGCTCCATTCATGTGCTCAACCGTCTGCCCGGAGTGTGGTCCGCCTCGCGAGCCGGCCATGGCATTGTGGTCAGCGGCCGGACCATGGCTTCGGCGCAAGGGCAGGTGCGCCACTGCTACTTGGGAGCTGATGGAGATCTGGACCGACTGGGTGCTGAAGGGTTGGGTCTGGTGGGCGAAGCCCGCCCCGACAGCAGCGCTAGGCAGACTGGTGAGTCTGTACGGCCGGAGCATCAGGATCGTCCTGATCGGCGGGCCGTGGATGCCGGTCATATCAATAGCCAGGGGGCTATGAGCGCCGTCCTGGCCGACACCAGCAGCGATCCCGGGTTCACCCCCAACGTGGACTTCGTGCGCATGGGCCAGCACGAGCTGTTCGCTGCCATCGTCAGACCGTCCGAATCCAGCCCCTACGCCAGCGCCGACAGCCTGCCCGTCCTGCTCAAGCCTTACGGCGGGCCGGGCGCCCAGCAGGTGGTCTTCAACCAGTCCTACTACTGGGAGTCCCAGTGGTGGGCGGATCAGGGCTTCCTGGTCCTGACCGCCGACGGTCGGGGTACGCCGGGTCGTGGGCCTGCCTGGGATCGGGCTATCTTCGAGGACATGGCCCAGGTGACTCTGGATGATCAACTTGAGGCTCTGGCGGCTCTGCCGGACTTTGCTCCCGAGGCCGACCTGGGGCATGTGGCCATGATCGGATGGTCCTATGGCGGCTTCCTGTCGGCCCTCTCGGTCCTGCGGGCTCCCGACCGTATCCATGCGGCCTGCGCTGGCGCCCCACCCACGGACTGGACTCTTTACGACACCCATTACACTGAGCGCTATCTGGGTCTGGACCCGGCCGTCTACCGCCGCAATGGGATCATTGATGACGCCCCTTCGCTGCGCCGCCCGCTGATGCTGATCCACGGGTTTGCGGATGACAACGTTTCCGTGGCCAACACCCTGAGGCTCTCCGGCGCTCTGATGGCGGCTGGCCGTCCCCATACGGTCCTGCCGCTGACCGGCATCACCCACATGACCAACGACGAGACCGTGGCCGAGAACCTGCTTATTCTGCAGCGGGACTTCCTGCGGGAAGCTCTCAAGAACAAGACGGACTGACGACTGACAAAAGGCTGCTTGGGCTAAAGCTCTGCTGGCGGTTGCTTCCGCTAGATTGGGGTTGTGCATACCCAACGAAAGCCTGACCAGGCTTCAGGATCCAATCGCGGCTTCCAGCTTCCCCGTAGCTGGGGTCTGGCGGTCTCAGTACTCTGCCTGGGCCTGTTGGTCGGACTTTCCTCGGGCCTACTAGCAAGATTCTTCGAGCTGACCCAGGTCGGCCTGTTGGGTTTCGCTGAGACTCCAGGAACCCCCACGGCTGAGGCGGTGCCGCCGATCAGGAGGCTGGCCTCGGTGACCATTGCCGGTCTGGTGGCCGGGCTGGTCTGGGCCTGGCTGCGGACGAGGACCAGGCTGGTTCCCTCGGTAGGCCAGGCCGTTAAGGGTGCGCCCATGCCCCCGGGGCGGACCGTGGTCCATGTGCTCACCCAGATCTTCTTTGTATCTGCCGGGGGCTCCATCGGCAGGGAGGTGGCCCCGCGCGAGGCCGGGGCCCTTCTGGGCGGTCTCTGGACCAGGATGGGTCGGCGACTTGGACTGCGTGATCAGGACGGTCCGCTGCTGGTCGCCTCGGCTGCTGGTGCGGGTTTCGCCGGCATTTATATTGCGCCTCTGACCGGTGCCTTCTTCGGCATCGAGGTGCTGCTGCGGCGGGTGGATGCCGAAGTGGTGACGGTCAATCTGGCCATGTCAGCCCTGGCCACCCTGGTTGGCGGATCCATCAAAGGGTTTGCTCCTTACTATAAGGTCGGCTCCGAGCCCTTCCGGCCCTGGCTCATGGCGGCGGTCCTGCTGATCGGGCCGGTCATGGGACTGCTGGGTGCCGGATTTCGGCGGATGACCTCCTGGGCAGAGGCCCATAGAACCACTGGTCCTGCGGCTATCTGGCAGCTGACGGTGGTAGCTCTGTTGACCGGTCTGGTCGCCCTGGCCGTCCCGCAGGTCATGGGTAACGGTCGGGCCCTGGCTCAGATGGGCATGGATCAGCGCCTGTCTGCAGGGTTCTCAGGGCTCCAGCTGGCTCAGTCGCTCGCCTTGCTGGTTCTCTTCGCACTGGCCAAGGCCCTGCTGACCACAGCCACCATCCGTGCCGGGGCCTTCGGCGGCACCCTGACGCCGTCCATAGCCCTGGGATCCGCCATGGGCGCTGTTCTGGGCCTCTTGCTGGCTTGCCTTGTGCCCGGCCTGCCGGTCTGGCAGTGCGCCGTGATTGGTGCTGCCTCCCTGCTGGCCGCCTCCCAGCAGGCTCCGCTCATGGCCATGGCCATGCTGATGGAGGTCTGTCACCTGCCGGTCATGGCCTTCATGCCCATGGGCCTGGCTGTGGCCCTGTCGATGGCGGTCTCGCGTCTGTTCGTGGCCAAAGCATAAACCGTTGTCGGGAGCCCGTGTCGCCCTGGGAATTCGTCCTTACTCATATACGATGAAACCACCACTGGTCGCATGCCTGCCCTTCCGCCTCCAGCCTGGAGTGGGCATTCACGATCAGCTGACCGGCCTGGGCCAGTAAGGAAGGGTGGCTATACTCGGGCCGGACGTAGGTCCCGGGAGGATGCAGCCGATCCAAGTGGAGCAGGCCAGCGCCGCGATCCCCCGGACAGACAATAAGGAGGTGCCTGGCGGTGAAGACCGTGTTGGCCATCTTCAGGCGAGATCTCTGGCGGATACTGCGCAACCCCGTGGCCCTGGTGGTGACCATAGGCGTGGCCGTGTTGCCCTCCCTCTATGCCTGGTTCAACATCATGGCCCTCTGGGACCCCTACAGCAATGCCAAGAACCTGCCCGTGGCCGTCGTCAGCATGGACCGAGGGGCGCAATCCGCGCAAACCGGCAGGATCAACGCCGGCAGATCAGTCATCCAGGAGTTGCGCGCCAACAAAAGCCTGGGTTGGAAGTTCATGGACGACGACCAGAGAGCCATTGAAGAGGTCCGCTCGGGCCAGTGCTACGCGGCCATCATCATTCCTGAGCGGTTCAGTGCCGACCTGGTCGGCATCGTTGAAGGGACCGGGAACAGGCCTGCCCTGAACTATTACGTCAACGAGAAGAAGAACGCCATCGCTCCCAAGGTGACCGACACCGGCGCCTCCACTATCGACCAGGAGATCAACACCGTCTTCGTCTCGGCCGTCAGCGATGCCCTAGCCGGGAAGGTCCTGCAGACAGCCGGCGATGCCAAGGGCGCGGCCGAGCAGAGCCGCAGCCAGGTGGTGGGTGACTTGGGGGATATCATCGACCAGCTGGATCGGACGGACGGCCAGCTTGACCGGATCGGTTCCACCATGGGTCAGGCCCGGCAGACCGTGGCCAGCTCCAGAAGCGACATCAAGGATCTGCAGAGTCAGATATCGGCCACTCAGGCCACCCTGAGCAAGGCCCAGGACCAGATGACCAGGACCCGCGACGACAGTCTTCGTTTTTCATCTGCACTGAATCAGGCCCTGGCGGACGGGTCAGTTCGGCTGTCAAGCGCGGTCACTGATGTGAATACAGTTGCAGGCGGGATAACGGCCGACCTGAACGCCACCCAGGACAAGGTGGACCGGGTCAACTCCGGCCTGGGCCAGCTGGTCGAAGCCAACGGAAAGGCCGTGGACCGGCTCCAGTCGGGTCTGGATCAGTCCGGGCTGCATCCCGGGGATCCGGCCTACGAGAGCATCCAGCGGCAGATCGATGATCTGAAAAAGACCAACCAGCAGCAGAAGGCATCCCTGGATGCCTTCAAGAAGAACTCCTCGACAGCCCTGGACTCGGGCAAGCAGGCCGCATCGGACCTGAGCTCGGCCATGACCGACACCGGAGACACAGGCATCAAGGCCCTGACCGCAGCCAGCCAAAGCCTGACGGGGACCACCATGCCCAACCTTCTTACCGGGTTGGACAACCTCAATGCCTCCAACGGCTCCCTGCAGGGTGCCCTGAGCAGCCTGTCCACCACGGCCGCCCAGACCGATGCCCTGCTGGATCAGCTGGATTCCACCATTGGTCAGGCCCAATCGACCCTGTCCACCACCAGGACCTCCCTGGCCTCGGTCAGGTCCGACCTGGAGGGGGTCCGCACCGATGTGGCGGCCCTGGGATCCTCGGCCGCCTGGAACCGGATGTCCCAGACCCTGGGGTTGAGCCCCGAATCCTTCGGAAAGGCCATGGCCTCACCGGTGGAGCTGGCCTCGCACACGGTCTACCCGGTCAGCAACTACGGATCATCCGTGGCGCCCTTCTATACCAATCTGGCCCTCTGGGTGGGCGGGTTCATCCTGATAGCCATCTACAAGCTGGAGGTCGACAAGGAGGGCATCCGCAAGTGCACTGCCACCCAGGCCTACCTGGGCCGCTGGCTTCTGCTGGTCTTCGTCGGCTTCTTCCAGGCGCTGATCGCTACAGTGGGCGACCTGATGCTGGGCATCCAATGCCATCAGCCGGCTCTGTTCGTCCTGGCCGGGGTCTTCGCCTCCTTCGTCTACATCAACATCATCTATGCCCTGGCCGCCTCCTTCAGGCACATCGGTAAGGCCCTGGCCGTGGTCCTGGTCATTCTGCAGATACCTGGCTCCTCGGGCATGTATCCCATTGAGATGATGCCCGACTTCTTCCGCAATCTGAACCCCTGGCTCCCCTTCACCTACGGGATCAACGCCATGCGCGAGACCATCGGCGGCATGTACGGCAACCACTATTGGCAGGACATGCTCCGCATCTTCTGGTACCTGCCGGCGGCCCTCTTGATCGGATTGGTGGTGCGGCGGTACCTGCTCAACCTGAATGCCCTCTTCGACCGGCGGCTGGGTGCCACTGACCTGATGCTGACTGAACAGAACCATTCGGCCGACCGTCGTCTGAGCCTTGGCAGCCTGGCCCGCTCCATCCTGGGTGAGGGCGACTACCGTGCCGTCATCAGGCGGCGGGCGCATCGCTTCCTGGCCCTCTATCCAACGCTGATCCGGGCTGGTCTGGCCCTGGTTCTGCTGCCGGTCCTCTTCCTTATCCTGCTGTTCAGCACCGAGGCCAAGATCGTCATGCTGATCGCCTGCATCGCCTCCATCGTCCTGATTGACGCCTACCTGATCATCGTCGAGTACATCTGCGACAGCTATGTGCAGCAGCTGGGTCTGACCGAGCGTCCTGGCATGGACTTCCACACCCTGATTCGTCCGCGTCGGCAAGGTCCCTCGGCCGTGACCAGGCTGACCACGGCCGTGCGCGAATCAGTCCTGAACCACGATGAGGAAGACGCTCACGAGGACGGTGACCGCTGATGAGGAACATTTGGAGGATCCTGCGCAAGGACCTGGCCGATGCCACCAGCAACGTCATCGCCATCATCGTCCTGATGGGCCTGATCATCGTCCCGGCCCTCTATGCCTGGTTCAACATCGCCGCCAGCTGGGACCCCTATAAGAACACCAAGGCCATCAAGGTGGCCGTGGCCAACACCGACAAGGGGTACAAGTCCGACCTGATCCCGGTCAAGATCAACGTGGGGGAGACGGTCACCAGCACGCTGCGGGCCAACGACCAGCTGGACTGGAGGTTCGTCAACCGCGACCAGGCCCTGGAGGGGGTGCGCTCAGGCGAGTACTACGCCGCCATCGTCATTCCCAAGGATTTCAGCGCGGACATGATGACCCTCTTCTCAAAGGATGTGAAGCACGCCAACCTCGAGTACTACCTGAACGAGAAGAAGAACGCCATCGCCCCCCATGTCACCGAGCAGGGGGCCGACACCGTGGCCACGACCATCGACAAGACCTTCGTCAAGACCGTGGGGCAGGTGGGGATCGACCTGGCCAGCCAGGTCTTCACTTATTCTCAGAGTCCCGAAGTCCAGGATTATCTGACCAGGACGACCGGCCACATCGATCAGATGTCACAGCGGCTGACCACTGCATCCAGCCAGGTGAATGCCTATGCGGGCCTTCTGGACTCCTCCGGACAGATGATCGACTCCACCGGCAGGATCCTGGGCCGATCCGACTCCGCCATGGCCGATGCCAGAAAGGTCCTGAACCAAGGAACCAAGGGGTCCAAGGATCTGGGCAGGTCCCTCTCCGGGTCGGCCCAGGCGGTCGACGCTGCCCTTGACCAGGCATCGGGCGCCTATGACACCATCGGCTCCAAGATCGACGATGCCTTTGACAAGGTAGGCCAGCAGAGCGATGCCGTCAGCAGCCAGCTGAACGACCTGAGCGAACGGATCAGGGAATCGGCGGCTGACTACGACGGAATGATCGCCAGCTTGGAGGATCTGCGCAGCACTGTGGAATCCGACGCCAATCTGACAGCGGACCAGCGCCAGGCCCTGCTGACCGCCATCGATCAGGCCCAGGCCGGGATGCGCGCGGCACAGGCAACCCAGCGCGACCTGGCGGACCGGATCAGCCAGGCCTCCCAGACAGCCAAGGAGGGCAAGGACAAGCTGGGCGGTCAGCGGCAGGATCTGAAGAACCGGATCGCCCAGGCCCGCGCCTCGGTGGACCAGGTCCGCACCCAGTACCGCAATGACCTGAAGCCCCGCCTGGACGACCTGGCTTCCTCCATGGACACCGTGGTCACCTCGACCGACCGGCTGCTGACGGGGCTGGATGGAACCGTCAAAGGCGCCTCTGGGCTAACGGGCCCTATGACCAACGACATCAGCCAGGCCAAGGACCAGCTGGGCGAGATCTCCCAGCGCCTGGACCAGGCCTCCAAGCGGCTGACCGACCTGGGGGGACACCTGACCCAGGCTTCGCAGGGCAAGGATGCGCAGGAGGTCAAAACCCTGCTGAGCGGGGATTCCGAAACCCTGGCCGCGCTTCTGTCCTCGCCGGTAGGCATCCATCGGCATGCGGTCTTCCCGGTCATGAACTACGGGTCGGCCATGACCCCCTTCTACACCATCCTCTCCATCTGGGTGGGCGCCACCATTCTGGCAGCCATGATGAAGGTGGCTCTGTCCGACAAGAAGAAGGCCTTCGTCCTGCACCTGGACTCCCTGCAGGATGCCTGGAAGAGGGCCGATGACCTGGATGAGGATTCCGAGGGCAGCCGCTCCTGGGGAGTCTTCCGCCCGGAGTCGCCAGGCAACGCCCGCCGCTTCGGCCTTCAGCTCTACCAGGAGTACTTCGGCAGATTCGCGGTCTTCGCGCTGATGGCCATCCTCCAGGGCTGCCTGATCGCCCTGGGTGACCTCTTCTACCTGAAGGTCCAGTGCGTGCATCCGCTGATGTTCGTGCTGGTGGCGGTCTTCGCCTCCTTCGTCTTCATGAATCTGATCTATACCCTGGTCGTCTCCTTCGGGGACATCGGCAAGGCCATCGCTGTCATCCTCCTGGTCATGCAGGTGGCTGGCTCGGGCGGCACCTTCCCCATGGAGACCCTGCCCGGCTTCTTCCAGGGGGTCTATCCCTTCCTGCCCTTCGTCCACGCCATCGGGGCCATGCAGTCGGCCGTTGCCGGAGCCTACGGCATGGAATTCTGGCGGGAGATGGCCACCCTGGCCCTCTTCCTGGTACCCTCGCTGCTGCTGGGGCTGGTCCTGCGTAAGCCCGTCATCCGCTTCAATGATTGGATCGTCAGAAACCTGGAGAGCACCCGGCTCATGTAGGGCCGAGTCCAACAGAAGGTGGTATAGGGTGAGAGCATGAGCGTCCAACTGGTTGAGGAGCGCCGCTACGACCAGATCATGAAGGATCGCGTCCTTCCTGACCTGGCCTCCTGTCGCAGTGACGGATGGATGATCTCCCATGACGGCGGCGAGGATGGGGGAACCGTGCTGGACAAGGCCCGTCTCGGCGGCGTGGATCCCTCCCGGCTTCTGCATTACGTCTGTTATGACCGGACGCTGTTTCGTCAGGGTGCAGTGGAGTCAGGGTCGGCTCGCGTGCGCGGGGCCGTAATCATCTCCTTCGGTTTTTCGGAATTCGCCGACAAATATCAGGAGATTGCCTGGTACTTCCTGATGCAGGGGTACTCTGTCTGCATTCCCGAGCACTGGGGACACGGTTTCTCCGGCCGGGGCGTAAACGATCCCAGTCTGGTATGGGTGGATCATTGGCAGCGGTATGTGGCGGATCTGGCCGCCTTCTGCTCCCAGGTGGGCCAGCAGTACGCCCAGGACAAGCCCATGGTGCTCTATGCCCATTCCATGGGCGGCGGTGTGGCTGCAAGGATGCTGGAAACTTTTCCTTCACTTATTGATAAGGCGGTCCTGTCATCGCCCATGATTGCGCCGCGGACCGGGTTGATGCCCTCGGTGGCATGGACGGCGACAAACGCCGCCTGCATGATGGGCCGCTCGCGCAGCATGGCTCCGGGGTTCGGCCCCTTCCGTCCCGAGCTGGATATGGGCAAGTACCCCAATGGCAGCCAGGCTCGGGTGTCCTGGACCCATAAGTTGCGGGCCAAGGAGGTGCATTACCAGACCAGCGCCGCCACCTTCGGCTGGGTCAGGGAGAGCCTGGAGATGAGCCGGGCCATACTGCGTCCCGACCGGTGCAGTCGGGTGGAGACTCCTCTGTTGCTTTTCCAGGCGCAACCCGACCGGTTCGTGCTGCCGATGCCCCAGAACCGTTTTGTCGACCAGGTCCAGCAGGGCGGCTGCCAGGCCACGCTGGTGCGCATCCCGGGCAGCATGCACGAGCTCTACCAGATGCCCGACAAGGTTCTGAGGCCTTACTTGGAGCGCATCTTCGACTTCTTCGACCAGCCATGGCAGCTCGCTGACGACCGCTGATCAGACGCCGAGCAGATCGGCCAGCAGAAAGTCACTACCCTGCTTTTTTGCCGAGGCCAGCTCCCTGTACAGTTCCAAAGCTCTGACTAGCGCATCCGCATCATCCCAGTATTGATTCAGAAAAGGATATTTCTTGATGTTGCGGAAGTCGTGGTCGTCCTTGCCCAGCACTTCCTTGCAGAAGAGACTGGGCTTCAGTTTGCTGTTCTTTGCGCCGCGATGGTGTGACTTCCAACTGTTGTACTCGTCCAGCTTGCCCTCGCGGTAGACGATCAGCATCTCGATCTCTGGATGCGTGGTGACGTTGATGGTCCGGGCATGTTCAGCGTAAGGCTGGCGCAGCAAGGTGCGGTGGCTCAGCTGGTCCTGTATGCAGAGGATGGTCACATTTCTTCCGTAGTCCTGGGTCAGGAAGTCACGAGCCAGGCTCTCGCCGCTTCTGTCGCGGGTTGACCAGGCATCGTCGTTGTAAGGATCGGTGATGATGCGATCCCGATTGATGAAGGTCAGGTGCTTGGTGACCAGTTTGTCGACGATGACCTGCTCGGCTACGCCTTCGCACGAGAAGAGAACTGCATCGTCCCCGATGGCCCTTGCAAGCTCCTCCCGCCTGCTATGCATGATGTTCTTGCCCTGCCACCAGGTCGGCTACGTATTGGCGCATGGCCTTGAGCTCGGCTGCTTTGGGAGCGGTGCCTCCGATATAGTTGGACAGGAAAACCTCGCTGTGCTTGAGCTCCCCGCGCCTGACTGCCTCCGAGTAATTGATCGCTTGGATGCCCTTGCGCTCGTCCTCGCCGCGTCTGAGGAAGTAAATATTGTCCTTGCGCTGGATCAGGTCGAGCAGTTCCGCGTAGTGGGTCGTGAACACCAGGGTGGCGCCGTGAGGGTTGCTGGTCGTAGACATGAAGAGGTTGATGATCATGCGCACCAGCTCTTTGTTGATGCTGTTCTCGATTTCGTCGAT
This sequence comes from Bifidobacterium sp. wkB344, assembly GCF_003688305.1. Lineage (NCBI taxonomy): Bacteria > Bacillati > Actinomycetota > Actinomycetes > Bifidobacteriales > Bifidobacteriaceae > Bifidobacterium > Bifidobacterium sp. wkB344. The sequence continues at coordinate 89,318 of NZ_NPOQ01000004.1, forward strand.
CAGCAGATAGCCGCCGGTGCGCAGGACCCGGATGGCTGCTTTGACGATTCGGGATCCGCGGACTGTGCCCAGGGAAAGCAGTCCGGCCGTGTCCATGTTGGACATGACCACTTCTTGAGAGGTGCCGGCAAATCGCAGATGGGCGCGGTGTTCCTGGTCGATATGGAAGTAGTCGATGCTGTCATCGAAGACGTGCAGCACGGGATCGGCGATGGTGCCGACCGGAACGATGGGGAAGTAGGTTTCTGGTCCGATGCGGGCGATGACCTGAGCGCTAGTCGTCCTGGTGTAGGGCAGAACAATGCTGGAGTGAGGGGAGAGGTAGTCGAAGGCCTCCTTGGTCAGGTAGGTGTCGGTGGATGCATCACCTGAGGATTGGGCTGCCGGACGCCGGACCTTGATCAGCTTCGAGCGTTGTTGGAAAGCGTCTGTATTGCGAAGTACGGACTTGGGCAGGGGCTTGCTTGGATAGCGCCAAAGTTGTTCCTGAGAAAACCGATAGGTGCTGTCGGTCAGGAGATCCATGCTTTCGTCGGAAGTGTCGTCGTGGACCGCATCCAGCTGTGATTTGAGCAGGTAGAAGTGCTGCTTGGACTCGAAGATCAAAGAAATCTGCAGGCTGGGCCCGAAGGCGCTGAGGGATCTGACGGAAGACAGCATAGGGCTGGCATCCTTGCTCAGGACGCTGACGGCCAGGGCCAAGGCGTTGAGTGCCGTGGTTTTGCCGGACGCGTTGATTCCCGTAAGGCACAGCACGTTCTGCGCGTAAATGTGACTGCCTGGACTGTTCTCCAGATAAGTCAGTCCGTTGCCAGGGGTTTTCGAGCGGACCTGGTCGCGGGCGTAAAGATCCAGGGCCAGGGTCTGGTTTTCAAAGGGTTCAAGGCCCTCGACGACCATTCTGAGCAGACGCATGATAGTCACCAATATTCCTGTAGACAGAAAAAGTGTCTACAGGAATATGATACGCCTGCAATTTTACTTGTTGAGCACCTTCTGAGGATCGGCATCGAAGGTATCGACGCAGTTCTGCGAGCAGAAGTAGTAGGTCTTGCCTTGGTAGTCGCGCTTGGCTGCGGCTGTGTTGGGGTCGATGGTCATGCCGCAGACTGGGTCGGTGACCTTGTCCGTCGCTGCCTGGTCTTGCTGCATGTCGTCATGATGATGGAAGAGTCCCATCTCGTTTCCTTTCTCTTTGTCGTGTTCTTGGTGGGTGGAAATGCTGAGGTCCCTGGTCAGGGCATCCATGTCGATTGGCTTGGCCTCCTTGATCGGCCTGGCCTTCAGGGGCGTGTGGCGCAGCCTGTTGGCGTTGAGCACCACTGATAAAGATGAGAAGGCCATGGCTGCTCCGGCGATCATGGGGTTGAGCAGGAGGCCGATGAAGGGGTAGAGCACGCCGGCGGCGATGGGTATGCCCAGGCCGTTGTACCCGAAGGCGAACCAGAGGTTCTGATGGATGTTGCGCATGGTCGCCGCCGAAAGGTCGATGGCCTTGACGGCCGCGTTCAGGTCGCCCGAGACCAGGGTCACGTCGGCGGACTCGATGGCCACGTCCGTTCCGGTGCCGATGGCCATGCCCAGGTCGGCCTGGGCCAGTGCCGGGGCGTCGTTGATGCCGTCGCCGATCATGGCCACCTTGTGCCCCTGGGTCTGGAGGGCCTTGACGATGCCTGCCTTGTCCTCGGGATGGATCTGCGCCACCACCCGGGTAACCCCGACCTGGCTGCCGACCTGCTCGGCGGTGCCTTGGTTGTCGCCGGTCAGCATGATGGTCTGGATGCCGCGCTCGTTCATGTCGTGGATGGCCTGCTTGGAGCCGGCCTTGACCTGGTCGGTCACGGCCAGGACCCCGGCAAGCCTGCCGTCGATGGCCACGAAGATGGTTGTGCGGCCCTGATCCTCCCAGCTGCGGGCGGTGTCCAAGAGGGATTGTGCGCCAGCCTGGTCCGCCTTTTCGTTCCCTAGATCGATTCCCTTGCCCTCGAGCAGTCTGCGGTTGCCGACAAGGACATGGAGGGTATTCTCTTCATTCCGGCTGTTTTCTGTCATGCTCTTGAAGGAGCCGGAGGGGAAGGTTGCATCGATGCCGGCGCCGGTGACCGAGTCGAAGTCCTTGATCGGGACCAGCTCCAGATTGCGGTCCTTGGCGGCCTGGACGATGGCCTGGGCCAGGGGGTGCTCGGAATTGCTCTCGGCACTCGCGGCTGCCCTGATCAGCAGATCCTCATCCAGACCCTGCACGCTCAGGGCATCGGCCAGTTCAGGTCGGCCCTGGGTGATGGTGCCAGTCTTGTCAAGGACGATGGTATCGACGTCATGCGCTCCCTGCAGGGCCTCCGCCGACCGGTAGAGCACGCCGGCACGGGCGCCGCGTCCAGTGCCGATCGTTACGGACAGGGGGGTGGCCAGTCCCAAGGCGCAGGGGCAGGCGATGACCAGGACGGAGACCGCCGCCACGATTCCGTATACTCCGCGGGGCATGGGGCCGAACGCCCACCAGGCCACGAAGGTCCAGAGCGCCACCAGGATGACCCCGGGGATGAAGATTGACGATATCCGGTCGGCCAGCTTCTGGATGGGTGCCTTTGAGGTCTGAGCCGTCTTGACCAGCCGAATGATCTGCGCCAGAACGGTGTCCTGCCCTACCTGGGTGGCCTTGTAGCGCAGGGAGCCTGTGCCGTTGACGGTGGCTCCGACCAGGGAATCGCCCTCCTGCTTGAGGACAGGCATGGGCTCGCCGGTCACCATGGATTCGTCCACTGAGGATGATCCGGAAATGACCTGGCCGTCCACCGGCAGCTTCTCGCCCGGATGGACCTGAATCACGTCCCCGACGGCCACATCGTCGACGGCGATCTCCTGGGTGGTCTCCCTGCCGTCCTGGTCGGTCCTCACCACGGTGGCGGTCTTGGGTCTCAATCCGACAAGGGCGCGGATGGCGTCGCCAGTGCCGCGCCGGGCCCTTGCCTCCAGGATCTGGCCGAGGATCATCAGGGTGATGATGGTGCCCACAGCCTCGTAGTAGGGTTCGCGGCTTCCCTCAGGCAGGAGCTGCGGGGCCACGGTGACCACCAGTGAGTAGAGGAAGGCCGTGGCAGTGCCTAGGGCGACCAGGGAGTTCATCTCCGGGGCCCGGTGCGCCAGGGCCAGCCATCCGGTGCGGTGGATGGGCCAGCCGGAGTAGAACATCACCGGCAGGATCAGGACCAGCTGGACCCAGGGGTTCATCAGCATGTGGGGCATGGGCAGGAACATGCCGAACATGGCCGGGATGAAGACCGGGAGCGTAAAGACCAGGGCTACGATGAACCGCCTGGTCAGGTCACGGATTTCTGCCGTGCGCTCCTGATCCGCCTCGTCCTGGTCGCTGCCGCCATTGGTCTGGGCGGGCTTGGCGGATTCGGTGGGTTCGGCTTGTGGGCGCTCGCCTTGTGACTGGCTGCCCTGTGCTTGTTTGGATTGTGCCTCGGCGCTGCCGGTTTTCGGTCCATCGGTGGCCCGGAGCATCCCGTGGAGCATGTTCATCCCGCAGGCGAAGGGATAGTCGCCGGCCTTGGGCGGGGTCAGCTGGACGGTCGAGGTCTGGAAGGCGGGCAGGGTCTTGTCGATGTTGAAATCGTTGAAGACCACGTGCGAGGAGCACTCTCCGCTCTCCTGGCGGTCGAAGACCAGCTTGACCGGCCGCCCGGCCTGGACTTGGATCAGCTGGGGGCTGTATCCGCCCTTGACTGTGATGTGGACTGTCTGGAGGCCGCCCTCATCCTTGGCCTGGGTGGCCTTTCTGGGCGCGAAGAAGTACCAGATGATGCCCGTCGTGATGGCCAGGGCCGCGATAAGGACCAGGATGCTGCTCATGTGGCTCACTATACCCCCCAGGGGTATACTGATAGTGAATTTCGAGATGGGTTTCATGAATTCGAGTCAGTCTTGGCTGCGTCATGAAGGCCATGGGATGAATGCGAATGGAGTGAATCGTGCCCGGATATGCCAACGATAAAAAGCGGACCATCACCAGACTGCGGCGTGTCGAGGGCCAGGTCAGGGCCATCGAGCAGATGGTTGAGTCGGACACTTACTGCATCGATATCCTCACCCAGATCGCCGCCTCGACCAGCGCCCTGAAGTCGGTGGCCCTGACCCTGCTGGACGACCACATGAACCACTGCGTCCGCGAAGCTGCCGAAAAGGGGGGTGAAAAGGCCGACGAGAAGATGCAGGAGGCCTCCGAGGCCATCGCCCGGCTGGTTCGCGCCTAGCAGCCCTTGTCAGACAGGTCCAATCGGACTGGGGATTCTGGTGGGCGTGCCTGGAACATCGAATAGGCTGAACGGCCTCGGCTGCCATCGGACCAATAAAAAATGCCTTCGACCGACATCAGTCAGCCAAAGACATTTCCATTTCTTCGTGCGAACGGAGGGAGTTGAACCCTCACGAGCATCAGCTCACTGCCACCTGAAGACAGCGCGTCTACCATTCCGCCACGTTCGCAGACAACTGGAAAGGTTAGCACGGTTGTCTGCGCGGCGCAATAATGGCGTGTTGGCTCAGCCCTTGGATCCGTGGGCGTAGAACCTGGCCAGCGTCTCCTTCTTGTAGTCGTCGAAGTAGCCGCCATCGATGGACTGGCGGATCTCGTCCAGCAGCCTTACGAAGAAGCGCTCGTTGTGGATGGTGGCCAGCGTGTAGCCGTTGAGCTCGTGGGCGCGGAGCAGATGGTCGATGTAGGCCCGGGAGTAGTGGGTGCAGGTATAGCAGTCGCAGTCCTCTTCGATGGGTCTGAAATCGGTCTTGAACTGGGCACGCTTGATGTTCCAGCGGCCGTCACGGGTGAAGACGGCCCCGTTGCGTCCACAGCGGGCCGGGGATACGCAGTCGAAGGTGTCTCCGCCGTTCTCCACGCCTGCAAAGATGTCGTCCACAGCGGCGATGCCCAGGACGTGCCTGGGCCGGGATTCGGGCATTTCGTCGCAGATCCAGGCGCAGGTCTGCCCCAGCAGCCTTTTCTCTATGGCGCCCCCGATGCCCACGCCGTCGAAGTCCAGGGAGGCGATCTGGCGGGCGGCGCGTCGGCGCAGATCCTCATAATTGGCCCCCTGCACCACGCCGAACAGGGCCTGGTAGGGCTTGCCGGTCCGCGCTTGGGTCAGCCTGTGGTGCTCGTCCACGCAGCGTTTGGCCCAACGGAAGGTGCGCTCCACTGACTGTTCCTGGTAGGTGCGGGTGTTCATCAGGGTCGTCAGCTCGTCGAAGGAGAACATGATGTCGGCTCCGATGCGATGCTGGATGCCCATGGAGATCTCGGCCGAGAAGCGGTGCCGGTCGCCGTTGAGCGGGGACTTGAAGGTGACCCCGTCCTCATCCACGAAGGCCAGGCGTTCCTTGCCTTCGGCGATCACCTGGTCCGACTTCATGCCGGTCACGTCCATGGCCAGGGTCTTCTTGAATCCCGCCCCCAGCGAGAGCACCTGGAAGCCGCCCGAGTCGGTGTAGGTGGGGCCGTCCCAGTTCATGAACCGGGCCAGGCCTCCAGCTTGGTCCAGAATGTCAGAGCCGGGGCGCTCGAACAGGTGGAAGGCGTTGGCCAGCAGGACCTGGGCGCCCAGCTGCCGCATCTGCTCGGGCAGGACGGCCTTCATGGCCGCCTGGGTGGCCACGGGGATGAATGCGGGGGTGTGGATGTCTCCGTGAGGAGTGTGGATGATGCCGGTGCGGCCGTAGCGGCGGCCATTGCGTCCCAGGCCTTCGGGGCTGTCAGGCAGACGGTTCAGGGTCTCGAATGAGAATGCGGTGCGGTCGCCGGGTCGGCCCGGCGTGGCTCCCAGCGGGTTGGTGATCAGGCTCATGGCTCCACTGTATCCAAGACATCCAACCGTCCCGTTGCTGCCCTGCGTACAGTCGATATGACTTTCATGCAATGTCCAGACAACATTCAGCATTTCGGCCCTAGACTTGGAAGCAATGCATGCGAGGACCCGCTTCGCCTGTCAGCCGGAAACAGCAAAAAGCGCGGGCGACGGGGTAGATTGACAAGCGTGACCGAATAGCAGGCAGCGGCATCGATCCGAAGGAGCAGAAATGGCTGAAGAGCACAAGGCCGACCCTTGGAGGGGCGGCGATGACGATCAGTCCTGGCAGCCAAGCCACATCGAGCGCGGGGCCGCCAATCAAGAGCAGGAGACGGGATCCTCCGCGGATCAGACCGATTCTGCTCAGGTTCCCGGGCCAGAAGCAGGGGACCAGCAGACTCAGGCCTGGGATCAGAGGCCCACGACCCCTATTGCCATGCCTGGTGGCAATGCACGGTCCACGACTGCGGAAACCGCGTCGGATGACGGCAGTGGCACCGGGGCTTCAACCTCCGCTTCCAGCGACTCGGCCACAGGGCAGGATGCGCAGACGCAGCAGCAGTCTTACTACCGGCCTGCGCCCGAGTATGGTGCCTACGCACCTGCAGGCTCGCGCCCGCCCGCCAGCGATCAGGGTCAGCAGCAGCCCAGCCAGGGGTATGGCTCCAGTCCTCAGCAGGGCTTCTTCGGACAATACGGACAGCCAGGCCAGTTCGGGCAGAATGGCCAGCCCCGTCCGAATGCCGGCCAGAGCCCCCAGGGTGGCCAGCCCTCCGGCCAGGGTCCCTTCGTGCCTTTCGGATCCGGCGGCCCCAACAACGGCCGGTCCGGTCCTGGCAATAACGCCGGCAGCAGCATGAGCGGCACGGGCAAGTACGTCTTCACCGCTGTGGTGGCCGCCCTAGTGGCCGCAGCCCTCATGCTGGGCTTGGGCTGGGCGGCACTGTCCAACGGATGGATCACCCTGCCCTCGTCCTCCTCGCTGAACGGGGTCTCCTCCAATTCCTCGGGCCAGGGCACAGCCAAGGTCCAGGGCGGCCAGGCTCCCGACTGGCAGGCCATCAGCAAGCAGGTTTCCGAGTCCGTGGTCTCTATCCAGGTGCAGACCAAGAGCGGGGTGGGGGCCGGATCGGGCGCGGTCTTCGACACCCAGGGCCATGTGGTCACCAACAACCACGTGGTCGATGGCGCTCAGGAGATTCACGTCACCCTCTCCAACGGGCAGATGTACACGGCCAAGGTGGTCGGCACCGACACCACGGCCGATCTGGCCATCCTCAGCCTGGATCAGGCGCCCTCCGACCTGAAGCCTGTGAAGTTCGCCGACTCCGAAAAGCTGGCTGTGGGCGAGAATGTCATGGCCATCGGCAATCCCTTGGGCTATGAGAACACGGCCACCACCGGCATCGTCTCGGCTCTGAACCGCCCGGTCTCGGTCATGGACGAGAGCAACAACAACCCGATCGTAACCAACGCGGTCCAGCTGGATGCGGCCATCAACCCCGGCAACTCGGGCGGCCCCACCTTCAACGCGGCCGGCGAGGTCATCGGGATCAACTCCTCCATCGCCTCCATGGCCTCCTCCAAGTCCGAGGCGGGATCCATCGGCATCGGGTTCGCCATCCCGTCCAACCTGGTCAAGCGGATCGCCGATGAGATCATCAAGGACGGCAAGGCCAAGCATGTCTCCCTGGGTGTCACCATCCAGAGCAGCACAGCACAGGCCGATGGGGTCACCCGAGGCGGGGCCAAGGTCACCAAGGTGGTCTCCGGCTCCCCGGCCGACAAGGCGGGCATCAAGACTGGCGACACCATCGTGGCCTTCAATGGTCATGCAGTCAACAACAACTACTCCCTGCTGGGCTTCGTCCGGGCTGCCGCCTTCGGTGACTCGGTCAAGATCACCGTGGTCAGGGACGGCAAGACCTCCGAAGTGAACGCCACTCTGGACCGCGAGGAGCAGACCGTTCAGGGCAAGCCCAGGACCAACAAGAGGAACTCGGACGGCAGCGGTCAGGACGGCGACTCTGACCAAGGCGGTTCGGGCGACGACGATTCCATGGATCCCTTCCGCTTCTTCTTCGGGCAGTGATCCGGGGCTGACCCCTAGGGGCCGCATCCGTCAGATGACGGGCGCGGCCCCTTGTCATATCCGCCGTCCGCCGCTGGGCCTGGCGCGGTATAGGCTTGATATGTCAGGTGCAGAAGAGAGCCGTGATCCGGCTACGGCTGTCAGGCTGACAAGTCCGGAGCGGGGAAGTGGTCATGTCGAAAATCCTGGGTTTCGCCAAGAAAGTACCCATGCTTTGGGTGGTTCTGATATGCGGGCTGGTCATGGGCCTGCTCTGGCACCCCTATCGCCAGGCTGCCCAATGGTTGGTCGCCGTCCTGGTGGCCGTTTCGCTGGTGGACACCCTCAAGGGGATGATCGATGACGTTCGCCAGGGCCACGTGGGCGTGGATATCCTGGCTGTGGTCGCCATTCTCTCCACCCTGGCTGTCAAGCAGTATTGGGCCAGCTGGGCCGTGGTCCTCATGCTCTACTCCGGCGATGCCATCGAGCAGTATGCAGGGAACAGGGCACAGAACAACCTGACGGTACTGGTTCAGGCCGCTCCTCAGGTGGCCCATGTAGTCCAGGTAGACCTGCCGGAGGGGGAGCATGGCCTTCCCAAGGAGAGCGACTGGAGCACGGTGGCGGTCGATCAGGTCCGCCTGGGCGATCTCCTGGTGGTCAAGCCCGGTGAGACCGTGCCCGTCGATGGCGAGCTGATAAGCCGCACCGCCACCCTGGATATGTCCACCATCAACGGTGAGCCCATGCCCCGCAGGCTCTACCAGGATGCCCAGGTCATGTCCGGGGCGGTCAATGGCTCGGGCACCTTCCTGATGCGGGCCCGGCAGCTGGCCCGTGATTCCCAGTATCAGCGCATCCTCAACCTGGTGCGTTCCGCCCAGAACTCGCGGGCTGCAGTCGTCAGAACAGCCGACCTGATGGCGGTTCCCTTCACCGTGGTGGCCTTCATCATCGCCTGCGTGGCCTGGATCATCTCCGGTGTGCCGACCCGTTTCGCCCAGGTTCTGGTTCTGGCAACCCCCTGCCCTCTGCTGATCGCCGCCCCTGTGGCCTACATGGCCGGGACCGGGAGGCTGGCCAAGGCGGGTCTGCTGATCAAAACCCAGGACGTGATCGAGAATCTGGGCCGGGTCTCGCACATCTTCTTCGATAAAACCGGCACGCTGACCGTCAAACGTCCCCAAGTGGCCAAGATCGACCTGCCCGAGGGTAGGGAGCAGAAGGTCGATACAGACCGGATTCTGGCTATGGCGGGCGCTGTGGAGGCCTACTCGGTCCACATCCTGGCCAACGGGATCGCTGAGGCCGGGGCTGCCGCCCAGGAGCGGTTGCGGGCGCAGAGCAATGACGAGATCCATCTGCATGCGCAGGAGGTTCAGGAGGACTCCGGCAACGGGGTCCAGGGTATGGTCGACGGCCATCAGGTCAAGGTGGGCAGGGCCCAGTTCGTGGCCGACGGGAATTCAAGTGATTCCTTTGGCCCCCTGGCGCCTGACGAGATGGCCTCCTACGTCTCTATTGACGGGGTCCTGGCTGCCAGAATCGTCATGAAGGATGTGCCCAGGTCGGATGCCGCCCAGACCATCGCCCAGCTTCGGGAGCTGGGGATCACCCGTCTCTCCATGGTTACCGGTGACAAGGAGGCCTCGGCCCGGATCATCGCCGACCAGGTGGGCATCACCGACCTGCATGCCGGCCTATTCCCTGAGGACAAGGCCGATCTGATCGCCAAGGCCTCCAAGGAGGAGCCCAACCGACAGCCCCTCTGGGACATCTGGCTGTCCAAATTCCTGGGGGAGTCAGTGACCAAATCAATCACCGTGATGGTGGGGGACGGGGTTAACGATGCTCCGGTCCTGGCTGCCGCCGACGTGGGTATGGCCATCACTGACGGCACTACCACGGCTGCCTCTGAGTCCGCTCAGGCCGTAATCATGAATGACGACATCGCCTGTCTACCAAGATCGATCACCATCGCCCGCAGGACCAAGCGGGTCATGCTCCAGGCGGTCATGTTGGGACTGACACTGGCCACGGTGGGCATGCTCTGTGCCGCCTTCGACCTGATCCCGGTGGTTGTCGGCGCCTTTACCCAGGAGGCCATCGACGTGGTTTCCATCCTCTGGGCCCTGACTGCGCTGATAGACCGGGACTGAGGCCATTTCGCGACGCTTGGTGAAAGTCCCGGGGATGGAGCCCGACTAGCTCTGTTCCCGACCGACGCTTTGCGTTAGGCTGACAAGCATGAGCGATATTACTGTCAACGATTCCACCATGCCCGCACCGGCCCGCGGCGAGGAAGCCGGCTCCCCCCTGCGCGTGGCCGTCATAGGCGCGGGGCCAGCAGGGGTCTACGCCTCTGACATTCTGCTGCGGCAGCTTCGGGAGAAAGGCGCCGACCTTGGACTGGGCGACCGGGCCCGGATTGATTTGTTCGAGAAGCTGCCCGTCCCCTTCGGTCTGGTCCGTTACGGCGTGGCCCCGGACCATCCCAGCATCAAGTACATCGCCGGCGCCTTGGAGAAGACCCTGGACAATCCCGAGATCCACCTCTATGCGGATGTGGAGTTCGGCAGGGACGTCAACCTGGATGATCTGCTTGAACGCTACGATGTGGTCCTCTTCGCCACCGGTGCGGTGGACGACCGTCCCTTGGAGATCGCCGGGCACGAGCTTGATGGCGTTCACGGGGCCGCCCACTTCGTCGAATGGTATGACGGCTATCCCGACGCTGACCAGGACTGGCCCCTGGATGCCAAGCAGGTGGCCGTCATCGGAGGCGGGAACGTGGCCATGGATGTCTCCAGAATCCTGATGCGGCGGGCTGACGACCTGCTGGGCACCGACATCCCCGGCAATGTCTACCAGGGGATTCAGGGCAACCAGGCCCGCGAACTGCACATGTTCATCCGCCGCGGCCCGGCCCAGGCCAAGTTCTCGGTCCAGGAGCTGCGCGAGCTGGAGAAGCTGCCCGGAGTGCAGATCATCATCAACGAGGAGGACTTCGACCTGGATCAGGAGACCATCGACCGGGCCGGTGCCGACAAGCTGACCCGCCAGATGCTGGAGGAGCTCTTCACCATCAGGGAAATGGCCGAGGACATGGCTGAGGACGGCGGCGTCGACTTCGAGGGCAATCCCGCCGACCGCCGTTTCTATATGCACTTCTACCGGATGCCTGCCGCAATCATCGGCCAGGACGGCAGGGTGACCGGCATTCGCGTGGAGAAGACCAAGGTCACGCCCGAGGGCGCCATGGAGGAGACCAGCCGGTACGAGGAGTATCCGGTACAGGCCGTCTACCACGCCATCGGCTACAAGCCTGCCGAGGTTCCCGGCATTCCCTACGATTTCTCCGGCTACACCCTCTCCAACGTCCAAGGTCGTGTGACCACTGCTCCCGAGGGGCAGGACGGCCGACCCATCGACCGTCTCTACGCCACGGGCTGGGCCAAGAGGGGGCCTGTGGGCCTGATCGGGTCCACCAAATCCGATGCCCTGGAGACCATCGGCAACATGCTGGATGACCTGGCGGCCAGCCCGACTCGTGGCCGCTTTGCCCAGGACCGGGACGATGATTCAATTGATCGTTTCCTGGCGGACAAGGGCATCCAGCCTATCGACTTCGCCGGTTGGAAGCGGGTGGATGCCTATGAGCGGGCCGAGGGCGCTAAGGTCGGCCGCGAGCATATCAAGGTCATCGACCCCGACCAGCTCCGCCAGCTCGCCCACGGCGAATAGGCGATCGCTCTTAGGCCTGTGTCGGCAGTGGCAGGACCTGGATGAGGTTCACGAATCCTCACCCGGGTCCTATTTTCTTAGCATTCAATACTGGGTGCTTACTGCAGACGGATGGGCCTTGCGTAGCTATCATTGTCATTAGAGCCCATCACGGAATCGAAGGAGCGTGACATGGCTAACCTGACTCTCTATCCGGCCACTCTCCAGTGGGCCGTTGAGGAGGGTGATGCCGATCCAGTGGCCCTGTCTCAGCGCCGAGGGCTTGGCCAGTTGCCGGATTGGCTGGAATCCAAGGAACCCGTGTCCGTATCCTTCAACAAGGTAGAGCAGCTCAGCAGGGCCCTGCATGTGCCTTTCGGTGCCTTGGTCCGGTCAGTTGTGCCCCAGCGTCGCCTTGAGCCCCTGGTCCGTTACCGGACTGTAGGCAACACGTCTGTTCAGCCCAGCAAAAATCTGCAGGACACCATCGACCAAATGCGATTTAGGCAGGAGTGGGCCAGGGATGAATTGCTTGAGTCTGGCTTGGATGCCAACCCGCTGGTAGGTTCGGTGCGAGATTCCGAGCAGGACGATGCCCTGGCTGATGCGCTTCGCTCCACCCTTGGGTTGGATGGGCGCTCTGCCTGGGAGGGCGGCAATTCCAGCGACCGTTTCCGTCAGCTCAAGGAACGGGCATCTGATGCGGGCATCATGATCATGCTCAACTCCCAGGTGGGCTCCGTGAGTTCTCGAAAACTGGATCTCCAGGAGTTCCGGGGATTCGTGCTGATCGACGACATGGCCCCGCTGGTGTTCATCAACAGAAACGATTCCTTTGACGGCATGATCTTCACCTTGATTCACGAGGTGGGACACGTACTGCTGGGCACTCAGGAGCTCTTCGACGGCATTGGCGGCCAAGGGGATCGCAAGGCCACGGAGCGCGCGATAAACCGGGCGGTGGTAAAGGCCGTGATTGGCGATGAGCGCTTTCGGCAGCTCTGGCAGGAGAAGTTGGACGGGGGCAAGGAGCCGGCCGATGCCGCGGAGTCGATAGCTGACGACTTCCATCTGAGTGCCTTGGTCATGGGAATACAAGCCCGTCAGTTCGGCTTGACTGGCGAGGATACGCTTGCGGAGCTGCGGGCACGAATGGATCGGCATCTTCAGGACAAGACTGCTCATCGTCAGGAACGGGAGTCCCATGGTAATGGCAACAGGACCAATGCCTCCAGGGTCGATACCGGTTTCGTCCGCTTGGTCAATGCCGCCATGGACGGGGGCAGACTGGCTCCAACTGAGGGCTTCGACCTGGTGGGGGTGCGCTCCCCGCAGTCTTATCAGGGATTGATTCGTGAAAAGAAGCTGATATGACCGCTACCCTCTACCTGCCTGATTCCAACATCTTCATCGCCTCCTACCGGCTCAACCATCCTTTCAACTACAAGGAGTTTCACCCCTTCTGGCGATGGATGGAAAAGCTGGCTGAGGACAAGGCGATTGCCATGGTGGATGTTGTCTACGACGAGCTGGTCAACGAGCAAGCCGCTGATCCCGATATGCTGGATCTTTGGGTGCGTGCAGTGTTCAAAGGCCGCCAAATAAGTCATAAGGATGACAGGTATGCGCAGGTCTATGCGCAAATCCAGGATTATCTGGTCACCTGCGGGCATTACGCAGAAGAGTCACGTCAATGTTGGGAGCCAGAGAGCAAGGCGGATCCCTGGCTGATCGCCGTGGCCAAGGTCGAGGGGGCAGTCATCGTGACGGATGAGGCCCGGGTCCCGCTGCAACAGGGGCAGCACATGAAGAAAGAGCCCAAGATCCCTAACATCGCAGACCATTTTGGGGTGCAGACCATGAGCCTGCGTCGGTTCTTTGATGAAAACGGGAGGTTGAAGAAAGCCCGGTATGTTCCTAAGTCTCGTGACAAGAAGAGCGGAGATCCAATCGTATTGTTCTGAGATGAAGAGGGGACATCGACAGTTTCATCTTTTCAGCGGTCGTTCAGCAAAAATTCAGCGGCATTGTCTACCATGGAACCCATGAATGGCAAGCTGAAGGTTCACGGACATTTCAACGGCCTTAAAACGACGCTTTTGTTCGCCCTTATGTGGGCCGTTATTATGCTCATCTGGTGGCTGACTGGCGGTCGCCAGGGGACGTTGGGCATCTATATCCTCATAGGCCTGGCCACCACTTTCGGGTCCTACTGGTTCTCCGACAAGGTGGCGATCGCCTCCATGCATGCCCGGCCGGTCAGCGAGCAGGAGGCGCCCGACCTTTACCGGATCGTCCGAGAGCTGTCGGGGAGGGCCGGCAAGCCCATGCCCCGCATCTACATTGCCCCCACCGACTCGCCCAACGCTTTCGCCACAGGCCGTAACGAGCGCCATGCTGCCGTCTGCTGCACCCAGGGAATCCTGCGCATTCTCAACGAGCGTGAGATCCGCGGAGTGCTGGGCCACGAGCTCATGCATGTCTACAACCATGACATTCTGACCTCTGCCGTGGCTTCGGCCATGGCCACGGTCATCACCTATCTGGGTTACTCTCTCATGTATTTCGGCGGCGACAGCCGGGACAGGGATAACGATTCCGGTGTCTTCGGCCTCCTGGGCGTGCTAATCAGCTCGATTCTGGCCCCTCTGGGCGCCTCCTTGATCCAGATGGCCATTTCGCGCACCCGTGAGTATGACGCCGACGAGGACGGCAGTCGGCTGACTGGGGACCCGGCGGCTCTGGCATCGGCGCTGAACAAAATATCCTATGGGTCTCAGGCCGCGCCTATGCCGCAGACCGCCGGCACCCAGAGCGCCGCCGCCATGATGATCGAGAATCCCTTCTCTGTTCGAGGATTCAGCAGGCTCTTCTCCACCCATCCGCCCACCAATGAGCGCATAGCCCGCCTGATGCAGATGAGCCAGGAGATGGGGCAGACCCAGGTGAATTCCGGGCATGGAGCCCAGGTAGGGTACTGAGAGAACAGCGGTCTGAGGCGGCCGCCTGCCAATATAGCGGTGGTTCCTCTCCGCTGCCCTTGGCTATCCGTGCTTTAGATCTGAATTTTGCGCCCGTTGCAGACCACGGTTTTAACGGACCAGTCGGTCGGGTTCAGGAGGAGAAGGTCGGCAGCATAGCCGGGTGCCAGAAGACCCAGCGGAGCATCGGTGATCGGGTTGGGGCGGTCAAGTCCCAGGGCCCGGGCAGGTGTCAGAGTGGCGGCTTCCACGGCTTGTGGGGCTGGGAGGCCGATGGCCTGGACGGCTCGGCCGACTGCCACATCCAGGGTCAGGGTTGAACCAGCGATGGCTCCGTTGGAGGTCAGGCGGGCGTGGCCGCCCTTCACGGTTACAGCCAGGGAACCCAGCTTGTAGGCGCCGTCCTCGCAGCCGGTAGCCTCCATGGCATCGGTGACCAGGGCTATCCGATGGGGGAAGAGCCTGAAGGCCAGATCGACGCAGGGGTCCTGCACATGGAAACCGTCGTTGATCAGCTCGGCCGTGACCCGAGGGTCCTCCACGGCGGCCGGAATGGGCCCTGGCTGACGGTGGTGGATGCCGTTCATGGCGTTGAAAACATGTGTGAGTATGCGGGCACCGGCATCGAAGGCACGCCGGGTCTGGTCGTAGTCGGCATCACAATGGCCGACCGCAGGCACCACGCCGGATCCGGCCAGGCGGGATATGGCCTCGTAGCCGTGATCGCGCTCGGGGGCCAGCGTCACTTGGCGTATGCAACCGTCGGCGGCCTCCAGGAGACTGTCGAGAACCGCGGGTTCAGGGTCGCGCAGGCACTTGGGATCGTGCGCTCCCTTCCGGGAGAGGGCGATGAAGGGCCCCTCCAAGTGGGCGCCCAGTACGTCGGGCCTGGAGTTCATGACCCGCCTGACCGAGCGCAGATTGGTGCACATCGTGTCGACTGGGTTGGTGATCAGGCTGAGCACCTGCCTGGTGGTTCCATGGACCATATGGCAGGCCCTGGCTGTGCGAATGGCCTCGTCGCCGTCATCGAAAGAGTGAACCCAGCCGCCGTGGGAGTGGATGTCGATGAACCCAGGGGTGAGGATGAAGCCGGTCGCATCGATGAACTCCACACCGTCAGCATTCACGTCATGGGTATCTGATCCAGCTTGGACGGAGGGGGACAGGCTGGGCAGGCCAGCGGCCCTCAGGGCGGATTCCAGGCTCTCTCTGCCTTGTCCGACCTGTTCAATCCTGCCCTCCAGGGCCAAAATCCAGCTATCTTCCCTGATTCCTCGAGCGTCTATCAGTCTTGCGCCGGTCAGGACAAGGGGATGGGCCGGTCCATTCAGGGATGACTCGACCGCGAGCCCCGCCGACTCGTATGCTTCCTTGGACATGTTTGGTTTGCCTTCTAGATGGACTGCCAGTCAGGCTTGTTGGCATATGCCCACTTGTAGTAGTCGCGGTTGCGCAGGCGGGAGGCGGCGGCCTCGTCCACGATCACGGTGGCATGTGGATGCATCTGGAGAGCGGAAGCTGGGCAGAAGGATGATATGCCACCCTCCACGCTCTCCGCCACGGCTTCCGCCTTGCCGGCGCCGAAGGCCAGGAGGACCAGCTGGCGAGCCTTGAGGATGGTCCCGATCCCCTGGGTGATGCAGTGGGTGGGCACCTGGTCTATGTCGTTGTCGAAGAAGCGGGCGTTGTCGATCCGGGTCTGTTCGGTCAGGGTCTTGATGCGGGTGCCCGAGGCCAGGGAGGATCCGGGTTCGTTGAAGCCGATGTGCCCGTCGGTGCCGATGCCCAGGATCTGCAGGTCGACGCCGCCGGCATCCTCGATGGCCTGGTCGTATACCCGGCCAGCGTCCTTGATAGTGTCCAGGTTCCCATTGGGCACCCTCACCTTGGCGGGGTCTAGTCCCAGGGGTTCGACTACGGTCCGGTCGATGGTGGACCGGTAGGACTGTGGGTGGGCTGGGTCCAGGCCTGCATACTCGTCCAGGGCGAAGCCGCGTACCTGTGAGACGTCGATTCCCTCCTTGTGGACCAGATCGGCCAGCGCCTGGTATGCCGCCAGGGGACTGGACCCCGTGGCCAGACCCAGCACGCAGTCAGGCTTGCGCCGGATCAGGTCGGCCGTGCAGCGGGCGTAGATTTCGCCGGCTTCCTCCTGGGACTTGACGATGATAATTTCGGTCATGGTGCGATTTCCTTTCCAATAAGGTCAGATGGGCGACTATCAGCGGCCATGCGCCCTGCCAGGGCGGCGCCGATGGCTGCGATGGGCAGGTCGGCCGGGGCCAGACGCAGCCGGTCGGGCAGACTCAGCGAGGCGATGAAGTGGCTGCAGGCCGCGCTCCTATTCAGATGCTCGGTGACCATATCCAGCAGGGGTTGGCCGGTTCTGCTCATGCCGCCGCCCAGGATGATGACTGCGGGATCGATGGTCAGGGCCACGATCTGTACGGCAAGGGCAATGCCATGGCCGATAATGTCTTCGACTTCCTGGGCACGCTGATTCCCCTGGCTTGCCTGGGCGATCAGGTCAGGCAGGGGGTGGGCGATTCCCGGCCAGAGGGCTTCCACGGCCGAACCTGAGGCCACGGTCTCCAGACAGCCGCACTGACCGCACTTGCAGGGGAACTGGTGGGCATCCACCGAGATGTGGCCAATTTCGCCGATTGCCCCGCTGGCTCCGTGTTCGATCCTGCCCCCGCGGATGATGCCTGCTGCCAGACCGGTGCCTAGGTTGATGAAGGCCACCACGTGGTCATTCTGGTCGGGCAGGGCCCTGGGTTCGTCACGCCCAGGCTCTGACCCGGGTCGTCGGGCCTGGTCCCGAGCAGCTTGGGCGTGGGGTGAAGTTCCAGGGGCCATCAGGGTGTTGCCAGCCTGCGAGGCAGCTCCCAGAGCAGCGATGTTGACATCGTTCTCGACGCGGACGGGCAGACCGGTAGTCTTGGCGACGGCAGGGCCCAGAGCCATGTGGCGGATACCCAGGTTGACCGCGTCATCCACCATTCCCCGATTGGCATCCACGCGCCCCGGGATGCCCATGCCTACGGTGACCGGACCCTGGTTCGGGCCCACCTGATCCAGCAGGTGGCGGATGAGTGTCACTGTGTCGTCATGAACCGCTTGGTTGCCCTCGCGTGTGGGGATTCGATGGCAGGCCAGTAGGTGTTCGTCACCATCCATGACCACGCCCTCGATCTTGGTGCCTCCGATGTCAATTCCCAGGCTGATCGGGCCGGCCTGGACGCTATCTGCGTCCGCTCTGGGATGCGGGGTCGATGTTGCCATGGGGTTTCAGCGGGCCTGGCCCTGGTTCACCCGTCCCTGTCCGCAGGCCTGCTTGATGGCCGTAGCGATGGAGACTGCCGGATCGTTGTAGGGAATCAGGGTGGACTGGAAGGCGTGATAGAGGTCGGATTTGCCGGGCCATACCGTGCCGATGACATGGTTGTCGGCATCCAGCTGATGCCACCAGGACCCGCCCTGGTGGTCGATCAGATAGTGGTCTACGTAGCTGCAGAAGGTAGCGTACCAGTTGGCGTAGGTGGCCTTGCCGGTGGCTGCGTAGAGGGTGGACGAGGTGTTCAGGGCCTCGGCCAGGGTCCAGTGCATGCGGTCGTGGACCACCGGGCGGCCCTGCCAGTCCGTGGTGTAGACCAGACCCTCGGCTCCATCGGCGGCCCAGCCATCCTCAACAGCCCTGGCGAACAGGTGCTCGGCAGCTTCGATGTAGCGGCGGCGGTCGGCCTCCTGATCGAACTTGCTCAGTGCGTACTGGGTGATCAGCCTGGCCCATTCGATCCCGTGGCCCGGTGTGGCTCCGTAAGGCTTGAACTGGTCGGCCTTGTTGTCCTGGTTGTAGTCCAGGTCGGCCTGCCAGTCGCTGTTGAAATGCTCGGGAATGCGCCACTGGTTGTTCTCGGCCCAGCTGATGACCTGGTCGATGATGCGTCCGGCGCGCTCGCGGTACTCCTCCTTGCCGGTGGCGTCGGCCACGGCCAGGAAGGCCTCGGTGCTGTGCATGTTGGCGTTGAGCCCCCGGTAGGGGTCCAGCCGAGTGAAGCCGCTGTCCCAGGTGTCGACGGCCAGGCCTTTCTCGTCATCCCAGAAGTAGCGGTTGAAGATCTCCAGTGCCTGATCCAGCAGGGCCTGCCCGTCGGGGTCGCCAGCCAGCATGGCCGAGGAGGCAGCCAGGACTACGAAGGCATGGGTGTAGCAGGACTTGCCGCTCTCGGGCTGGCCCTGCCAGGAGACCGAGGGGTACCAGCCGCCATGTTCGTCGTCGTGCAGGTTGCCCTGAAGGGCCTGAACACCGCGGTGAACCAGTTCCGCCGCTCCCGGGTAGCCCAGGAGGCTGCCGATGGCGTAGACGTGGGTCATCCTGCAGGTGATCCAGGTCTGGATGCCCTGGTCGGGGTCAATGCTGCCGTCGTCATTGAGCCAGCCGGCGCCGCCCTGCTCAGTGGGGAACCCGCGCCCAAAGTCCAGGAAACCGTAGGTCTGCGAGGCCATGAAGATGCGGTTGGCCTCGTTGCCCAGCAGGTATCGGGGATTGATAGCGGACGGTGAGTCTCCCGAATGGTTCGATGTCGTGGTCATGGCGATCGCTCCTTTGCTCAGCGAGGGGATGCAGCTGTTTCTGGTATCTGTTCACAGCCTAACACGTAATTGTTAGGAAACTGAACTTTTTACTGGCAGCCCCCGTGGTCTTGTCTACGATGCTATTGCGCAGTCTTGAAAACGAACCGTTTTGATACTGCTATGACGAGATCTGGGCCTGCCAGGGCAAGGAAGTTTACAATATAAGGAGCAAGCATGGATGGGCATGGTCACGGGGTTCAAGGCCCAATCCCCATGGCGGGTCCCCGTTCCCGCATTATCTATCGTCAGGCGAATTATGACCAGCAATACCGCCAACCTGTCCAAGGCGCTGCCCAAGTCGGTGCGGCATCACAACCGAGCCATCCTGCTCAGGCTGCTCTACCCCGATGTCAGTATGACCAGGGCTGATCTGGCCCGCGCTTCAGGGTTGACCAGGGTCGCCATATCGGACATCGTGGCCGAGCTGCTGGGCGAGCATCTGCTCATGGAGGTGGGTTATAGCAAATCCACCGGGCCGGGCAAGAGGGGACGGCTGCTGCGCATCAATCCTGACGGGCGCAGCATCCTGGCCCTGGACCTTTCCACTCCTTACGTCTTCAGGGGGGCGGTGCTCAATCTGACCGGGCAGGTGGTGGCACGTGAGGAGATTCCGTTGACTGCTGACGGCAAGGTTCCCCTGGACTTGGTGGGAGAGCTTACCGATTCATTGATGCAACGTGCAACCCATCCCATAATGGGCATCGGCGTATCCAGTCCCGGCATTGTCAGTGCTGAAGGCGTGGTCGATGATGCCACCAACCTGGGTTGGGTTCAGACCGATCTGCGCGGCTATCTTCATGAGAAGACAGGCCTGGAGGTTACGGTCAACAACGATGCCAACAATGAGGTTCTGGCCGAGCAGCAGTTTGGCTCAGGTCAGTCCGACCTGCTGCTGGTCCACCTGGGTGACGGGGTTGGGGCAGGGTTGCTGGTCTCCGGCGAGCTGGTGACCGGTTGCAACCGTGCGGCCGGCGAGATCGGCCATGTGGTGGTGGACCCCACCGGTCCTCACTGCCGTTGCGGTAAGCGCGGCTGCTTGGAATCGCTGATCAGTGTTCCCAAGCTGACTGCTGCAATGGACAGGGATCCTGACAATCTGGCCAGCATTCTGCGCCGGGCCGGTGAACTGCTGGGCCGTGTTCTGACCATGCCTGCCGGTCTTATGGACATTCCTCGCGTGGCTGTTCTGGGCGACTCCAGGGTGGTCAACCGCATCTTTCTGAGCGCCATGGAGAAGACCATGAACGATGCCCTGGCCACTGATTTCCGGCGGCCCCTTGTAGTTGACCGCTCGGCCCTGGGTGAGGATGCCGCCTTGCTTGGGGCCTGCTCCACAGTGGTTGCCGACCTGATCGAGCCTGACGGCACCGTCTGAAAGTGGATTGAAGACCTGTCTCGCAACCGTGCCCGGAGTTGGTGATTCGCGCACATCGCCGAGACCTGCTACCATGGTGACTCGCATGCGGTTGGCCGAGGTCTGACCCCGGTAGCCGGATTTGCGGGCGTAGTTCATTGGTAGAATGGAAGCTTCCCAAGCTTCAGAGGCGGGTCCGATTCCCGTCGCCCGCTCCAGTCGGATTCACGGACATGTCGATGAAGATCGGGATTTCAAACCTTTCATATTTGCATATATTTTGAGCTTTATTAACATAATCTGGTTTTGAGCTCGCGCCATATGTCGCAAATCTGACATATGGAATATGGGGTGCTTACGTGGGTGTTTCCAGTTCATAGGCTTATCGAGTCCGTATATCTCCGCAAAGCGCCTTATTCCTAAACGGCTTTTTGTTGGTTCTAGGTAAGAAGACTCTTGAAAATTATTGCTCAATAACAAACGCGGAAGAATAAATGCCGAAGTCATGCGTGTGCTTTTTGGTATTCGCAGGATCATGTCGAGTTGTCGCCGGACTCCGCTCTAATCACAGAGCCACTTCGTATTTGAGATAGGAGTTGCAACACAGGGCCGGGTCTTTGATGAACAATATTCCTGAAAATTCTGGAGTGTCGAAGCACGGTGCCTCAGGTCGGGCAGTGGAAGATGAGGGAGTACAGGGAAGTATGGAAAGGACGGCCATCATGGCTGATTATCACGTGCAATACGACGGGGATCGCGATCTCTGGACAGTCAAGCGGGCCGGAGCCTCACGCGTTTCCCGCACCTTCGCTACCAAGGCGGAGGCCACCAAGCAGGCCAAGGTCTTTGCAGACCGGTCCGGCGGCGGCGAGGTCAACATCCATAACAAGGGTGGCAACAAAATCCGCGACAAGCGCACCATAGGCAAGAAGGATCCCCGAGACATCAAGGGCTGAACTCCAGCTGGGCTCTTGTATCTTTCGCCGCCACCGGGCCTATACGGATGCCAAGTGTCGCGGAAGTAAGTAATTATGCCCATCTATCAGCTCAGCAGGATGTTGGGATGGTGAAGCATTGGCCGCCGTCGCTGGTCTGCATGTGTCCGCCCCCATAGACTGAAACCAACCGTGAAAGGTGGCGAGGTCGATGGCCGATGGATTCAACCAGCTGGATCAGCGGCTGGCGGACAGCGGGTATGACGAGGGTCTGCCAGCCTCCTATCCTCCTCGCCCTGATATTGATGAGCGCCCTATTCAGATAGCCCATGCCAACATATGGAGTCGGTTTGCAGCGGTCACGGGGCTGGTCTCTGCCCTGGCGGGCGCTGCCCTGCTGGCCCATGCCATAGCCCCCTCCAGGCTGGGGGTCATAGGCCAGGTGGGCATCTCGGCTTGGGTGGGCGTCTCCGTGGCCTTTGCCCTTTTGACCATAATCCTGGTCGTCATAGCCCGTCACTCCGGAACAATCCCGAACCGACCCTCGGTGGGCTCAGCGGGCATTATTCTTCTTATCTGTGGAATGCTCCTGACCGTAGCTGGCCTGCTCATCGCCAACTCTTTTCCCAAGGGCATCATCAAGGCTCCTGCGCGTGACGAAGCGCCCATCAGTTCGGCCCAGGCTATGACCGGCGGTATCGACAAGGCTGTCGGTCAGTGTGCTTCGGGTTGGCATGACATCGGCCTAGACGGGTATGTGGGCATCTCCCAGGCCCGGTATTGCACGGATACGACCATGGCCTACGTGGTCTTCGACAACGATTCTGCGGCATCTCTGGCCAAGGGTCCCATCCGCGCCCGCGTGCCTGATCTGCTCTCCCGCTACGGAGGTGGGCTGCAGCCCCAGGATCTATGGCTGCTGACCGGCAAGCGTTGGATGGTGGTGGGCAGCAAGGCCCAGGTGACCGGACTGCAGGGCCAGTGGGGTGGCCAGGCTGAGCCGCTCATGAGCCAGCATTGAATGACCGGACCAGTCGACTATCGTGGCAGATATGGATCAAGCACAAAAGGATGATGGCGGATTGGTGGGCCGGCCCTCCACGGTGGTGCCCGGACGTTTTGGGCAGGAGCTTAAGGTCGAGCAGGTCCGCTGGTCCCGCAAGCAGGGCACAGGCAACCCCTCGCGACCCATTTTTGTACTGATGCACGGCTGGGGCTCCAACGAGGAGGACATGGCTGACCTGATGCGCTACGTGGCCCCCTACAACGACTATGCATCCCTGCGGGCGCCCATGGTGGTGCCGGGCAGCGAGCGCGGCATGTTCGGCCCGGGGTACACATGGTTTCACGATATGCGCCCCGAACAGGAGGACCTGGATCGGGATGGCTACGCAGCGGCCCGGGCTGTGGATGCCTGGGTTTCAGCCAACATCCCCGAGGACCGACCTGTGGTGGCCATGGGCTTCTCCCAGGGGGCTATGTTGGCGGTTCATCTGCTTCGGGTCAACCCTGAGCGCTACCGGGCATCCATATGCCTGTCCGGGTTCCTTGCCCCAGGTCTGGTGTCCGGCACTGCTCCGGCGGATGAGCGCCTGGCTGGCTTGAACAAGCCGGTCTTCCTGGGCTTCGGTTCGGATGACACCACGGTGCCCAAGTACGAATTCCGGGCCCTGGCCGCCTGGTTGGACGAGCACGTATGGCTGCACACCACCGAGTACGATCACTTGGACCATGCCGTCGACATGCGCGAGATGAACGACCTTCGCCAGTGGCTGGGCGAGATCGACGTGACCTCGGGCCTTATGTAGGTCGGCTCACAGGGCTGAGTCGGCATCGACCTGCATGACGTAGACGTTGCGGCGCATCTTCCTGGCCGTGGTGCGCGAGATCTCTCCGGATTCGACCATGTCCTGGATCTGGCCCAGCTCGATGGCATACCCTTCGCGCTTGGCCTCCTCCACCTGATCTCTGACGGCAGGCATACCCGCGTATTCGGTCTTTCCCTCCGCCGAGGATTCGATCATCTGGTGGTTGATGATGGTGTTGAGCAGGTCCTCGGTCTTGAAGCGTCCCTTGCCCAGCTCGGAGTAGAGCTTTTCAATCAGGAAGTGGTTCATCTCCGCCTGCAGGTGGCGTCCGGCCACGAAGACGCGATCCTTGTCGATCGGCTGGGTCAGGTGCTTCAGGCGGTGGAACTGGCTGTGCAACAGGCCCCTGAGTCGCCTGCGAGCCGTGTAGGCCCTCCAGCGGAGCTCTCCGCCCCTGTCCAAGTGGAAGAGGGACCCGGATATGGTCGACAGAATCCTGCGGGCGGCTTGTTCCTGGCTGCGCAGATTCAGCAGTTCATCCTGGTCGTCGCCACGCTCGCTGCGCCGGTCGATCAGCTGGGCATCGGCATCCCTGTCTGCTACGGTCTCGGCCTCAGTGCTGGGTTCGGCCTCGGTCGCAGGCTGTGCTGATGCAGGTGCCTGCTCAATACTGGCGTCTTTGCTCTTGAGCCGCTCCTCCAGCAGATCCTGGGCCTCCTCAATCCGGCTCAGCCGTTCCTCCATGTAATCCTGCTCC
The DNA here is from genome assembly GCF_003688305.1 of Bifidobacterium sp. wkB344. NCBI lineage: Bacteria > Bacillati > Actinomycetota > Actinomycetes > Bifidobacteriales > Bifidobacteriaceae > Bifidobacterium > Bifidobacterium sp. wkB344. The sequence continues at coordinate 113,440 of NZ_NPOQ01000004.1, forward strand.
CACTCCATGGTCTGCACCTGCAGGTCCTGGAAGTCCTTGGGGGAATACTGGCCGATCCGCGACTTGAGCTTGGCGATGCGGTGGTTGTACTGCTTGATCACGTGCTGGATGGCCAGTCGGTTCTCGTCAGTGATTCTGCTGGAGAGCTCCCGGACCGTGCCTCTGAGCACCTTGATGGATTTTTCGACCTGTTGGGCCGGAACTTCGCTGTTTTGGGAGGGTGCCAGCAGCGGCAGAGCGAAATTGGCTAGCACCAAGGTGACGATGATGACCCCGGCGGCCACGAAGATCAGCTCGCTGCGCATGGGGAAGGCAGATCCGTCATCGGTCATATAGGGGATGGTCAGGGCCAGAGAGAGGGTGATGGTCCCCTTGGGGCCGCCGAAGGTCATGACGGCCGCTGACCTCAGGAGCTTGGACGTGATCTTTGGCCTGCTGCCGGTTTCGTGGTCCTTGGTGAAGATCAGGACGCTGGCCGTCCAGATGAAGCGCAGTACGATCACGGTCAGGCAGACCAGGGTGATGGTGGCCACCAGCATCCAGTTGCTGACCCGCCGATCTCGCCAGCTGGTGCCCATGGCTGCTGGCAGCAGCATGCCCAGAAGGACGAAGACTGCGCCGTTGAGGCTGAAGGAGAGCACCTTCCAGACGCTGGATGAGACGATGTTGGCCTTGGATGTGTTGGGGCCTACTCCGGTGTGGTCGAAGCGAACCAGCAGTCCGGTGGAGACCACGGCCAGGATTCCGGACACATGCAGGATGTTCTGCCCGACCATGTAGATCAGGAAAGGCAGGAAGAGCTCCAGCAGGATCCTGGTGGTGGTGGTTTCCCAGCCCAGGCGACGGGCTGACTCAAAGAGCCAATTGACCACAAAGCCCATAATCAGGCCGAAGCCGATGCCGCCCACGAACTCGACGAAGAACTCGCCCAGGGCTTGGGGCAGGGAGAAGGAGCCGGTCACGGTAGCCAGGATGGCGAACTGGAAGCCGATGACGCCGGTGGCATCGTTGAAGAGCGATTCGCCGGCAAGAATTGAATGTTCGTCCGGTGTAAGGTCGGCGCTCTCGCCCAGGGAGGAAACGGCCACTGCATCGGTGGGCCCTAGCGCGGCGCCCAGGGCCATGGCTGCAGCCAGCGGGAACATGGGCCAGGCAGCATGCAGAATGACACCTACCATGAGCATGGTCAGAGCAGCCAGTCCGATGGCCAGGGAAAGGGATGATCGCAGTCCTTTGAGCAGCTCTACCTTGTTGATGGTGTGGGCCTCGTAATAGAGCAGGGGAGCGATAAAGAGGACCATGAACAGCTCAGGATCCAGCCGCATCCGCGGGAAAATGGGCAGCAGGGCCATTACTGCGCCCAGGACGATCTGGACCAGAGGGGTGGAGATCCGGGGAATGAATCTGGAAATAAAGGAAGAGACGAGGACGGCAGCAAGTATGCACAGAATGAGGATGAATGTTTCCACGGGCTTCCTTTCCGCCACGCAATCCCGGGCGGGCTGCCGCAGGCCCGACTAGCAGGGTTCGTTCGACCAATGAAGGAATCTCCGAGTGCAGGGTCGCATGAGGATCGACGTCGCATCGTCCATTATACGGAATGACGATATCCAGGAACAGTATTAATGGACAATGTGCGCTAAGTTGACACCTCAAGGCGAAATGGTGGACAGACTGCGCTCGCGATAGGCGAACATTTGTGAAAATCCGGCCCGGGGACCCCCGTAAGCGCATGAAAGGCCGGCTCAATCGGTATACTCATGAAGACCGGGAAGGCTCCGAACCTCCCAGCGGGCACTGCTTGCGGCGGCTGACCATGGAGCCCCATCTCTTGACCCCGGGGACTTGCGTGCACGCTATTGTTTCCCCGATGCTTTTGGACATCCCCCGGTCCAGAAGGAAGATTGCAAGAAAGACTGCAGAGGGTCGCATGCGGGGACAAATGACCGATCCGGTTTGGAAAGGCCAGGTTGACCGATGACATCATCCATGACATCTACAAGCATTAAGAATCAGAACGCAGCGGCAGCAGGGACTGACATGCGTTTCGACGACACCGATTGGCACAGCCTAGAGACCTCGGCTGTGCTGGAGACCCTGCGCACTGGGGACCAAGGTTTGGATACGCAGGAGAGCGCACGCCGACTGGAAATCTTTGGGCCCAACAGCCTGGCCGAGGCCCAGGCCAAACCCCGTTGGAAACTTTTCCTGGAGCAGTTCGCCGGCCCCCTGATCGCCGTTCTGATGGTCTGCGGCATCATCACCATTTTTCTGCAGCACTATGTGGACGCTGCGGCCATATTCCTGGTCCTTTTTCTCAATGCCATCATCGGCTATGTGCAGGAATCCAAGGCGGACAAGGCCGTGGAGGCTCTGACCACCCTGTCCACACCCACCACACGGGTGGTGCGCCAGGGCCGGATGGAGCAGATTGACGCCGACCAGCTGGTCCCGGGCGACCTGGTCCTCCTGGAGAGCGGCGACCGCATCCCCGCCGATCTGCGGTTGATCGAGGCCCTTCACCTGCGCATCGACGAGGCCATGCTGACGGGCGAGAGCGAGGATGCCAAGAAGAATACGGATCCCGTGGACCGCGATGCAGCCCTGGGCGACAGGCGATGCATGGCCTTCTCGGGCACCATGGTCACCAGCGGCCGTGGACGCGGGCTGGTGGTGGCCACTGGTTCTGACACTGAGCTGGGCGAAATCAACGATCTGGTCCATGTGGCCAAGGGCCGCACGCCTCTACAGCGGATCATTCACCGCACCGAGGCGGGCATCGCCGTCGCCGTCATCCTGGTGGCCATCTTCGTCTTCATCGGCGGAGCCATCCTCAATGGCGATGCTACCGGGGCCTTCCTGTCTGCGGTCTCCCTGGTGGTGGCCTCCATGCCTGAGGCCCTGCCGATTGTGCTGACCGTGGCTATGGCCTTGGGTGTCTCAAGGATGGCTGAATACCATGCCATCGTCCGTTCACTGCCGGCCGTTGAAACCCTGGGTTCCATCACCGTTATCGGCTCGGACAAGACAGGCACGCTGACCCAGAACCGCATGACCGTGGAACAGTTCACCCTGGGCGGCGGCCAGCCGGTCCCCGTCGAGGGCCTGGACCTGGGTGCAGCGGCTGTATCCGACGACGCTCGTATGCGCGGTCTGGCCGCCCTTGCTCGGGCCGGGGCTCTGACCAATGAGGCCCACAGACAGCCGAATGAACAAGGCGGCATCGAGTACAGCGGTGACGCGGTCGACATGGCCATGGCCCGCCTGGCCGACCAGACCGGAGCCGTGACCACTGAAGACCTGGATGCTCCTATCGTCATGGAGACTCCCTACGAGCCGGAGTTGCTCCACTCCATGACCATCCGCCGCAGCCCGGACGGCACCCTGACCCAATACGTCAAGGGCGCTCCGGACGCGGTCATGGCCATGAGTCGAACCATGCTGGACCCGGATGGCCAGGTCATTCCCTTGGATACCCAGGCCGTCCACAAGTCTTATGAAGCCATGGGCTCCCAGGGACTGCGCGTCATAGGCGTGGCCAGCAGGGTCCTTTCCTCTGACCAGGATCCCGCCTCCCGCCGTCGACCTGACGACCTGACCTTCCTGGGGCTCGAGGGCATGCTCGACCCGCCTCGACCCGGCGTGCGCGAGGCCATCGCCGAATGCGCAGGAGCCGGCATCCGCGTGGTCATGATCACCGGCGACCACCCGGTGACCGCAGCCGCCATAGGCCGCCGCCTGGGTCTGGAGCACACCGATCAGGCGCTGACCGGCAGCGAAATGTTGGAGATGAGCGACGAGGTCCTCAGGGCCCGCCTGCGTGAGACCTCCATCGCCGCCCGCGTCTCCCCCCAGGACAAACTGCGCATTGTGGAGGCCCTGCAGGACGAGGGTCATGTGGTGGCTGTGACCGGCGACGGCGTCAATGACGCCCCGGCACTGAAGGCTGCCTCGGTGGGCATCGCCATGGGCCGTTCCGGCACTGACGTGGCCCGGGAGGCCAGCGATGTGGTTCTGACCGACGACAACTTCGTCACCATCACCCAGGCCGTGCGCCAGGGGAGGGTCATCTTCAAGGCCATTCGCGGGTCTGCCTACTTCCTCCTGTCCACAGCTGCAGCCGCCATGATCGCCGTGGGGGTCAATGTGATCGCCGAGGAGCCCCTGCTCTTCCTGCCCCTGCAGATGCTCTGGATCAACTTCGTCACCAACGGCGTCCAGGACATCGCCCTGGGATTCGAGCCAGGCAACGGCGATGAGCTGGAGTCGCCCCCGCGTTCGTCTGGAGAGGGCCTGCTCTCGCGGGTGCTCTGGGCGCGACTTGCCGTCTGCGGGCTCTGGATGGCCACCTGCATCCTGGTCCTGTTCCGCCTCAACATCAATGCGGGAATGGATCTGGCCCACGCCCGGACCATGGCCCTGACCCTGCTGGTCCTCTTCAACTTCTTCGTCGCCATGTCGGCCCGGTCTGAGAACAGGTTGATCTTCCAACTCAATCCCTTGGACAATACTTTCCTGCTGGTGGCTTCGTTCGTGGCCCTGGGCATCCATGCGGGGGCCATGTATCTGGCTCCGGTTGCAGGCGTTTTGGGCATGGCCCCCCTGAGCGCAAGCCAGTGGCTCATCTGCCTGGGGATTGGACTGACGGTCCTGATCTTCAGCGAGGGCGACAAGATGGTTCGTGCCTTCCTGGCCAAGCGGGGCATCGACACATCCGGGCGGCCCAAGGGCCACCTGCACCATGTGCGCCGCCGCATTGCCGGCATGATCAATTGAACCGACCTGTCGGGCTGGACTGTCAGACTGAACCCGTGCAAGAACGGTGGAAGGCGCCCATGGAGGAGGCCCTGCGGCTGGCCGGCATGGCCGGTGACCGTGGGGACGTTCCCGTGGGCGCCTTGGTCTTGGATGCCTCGGACCGGGTCCTTGGCCGGGGCTTCAATCAGCGGCAGGCCCTGGGCCGTCCCTTGGCTCACGCCGAGATGGAGGCCATCAGGAAATCCGACGTGGGCTGGGATCTGGCAGGGTGCACCATGGTCGTCACCCTGGAGCCCTGCCCCATGTGTGCAGGAGCCCTGATGGCCTGCCACTTCAGCAGGGTGGTCTTCGGCGCCTGGGACCCCAAGATGGGAGCCTGCGGATCGGTCTGGGATCTGCCCCGTGACCCGCACACCGGATCAAAAGTCGAGGTGCTGGGCGGCGTGTGTGAACAGGCATGTGCCGGGATTCTTGCCGACTTCTTCGCCCGGCACCGCCAGGGCTGAGTCCTGTTTTTTTTTTTTTTCAGTGATGGTTGTGATTGGCTCTGTACCGCTGGAAGGCCGGGGTGACTTGTAGGGCCGCCCAGATGCAGCGCAGGACAATCAGGCAGAGGTAGGCGGCGAACAGATTGGCGCCCACTCGTGCACTGACTCCTGAGGCCGCCCAGGTGCCCACCGGTGTGGTCAGCGCAGCCACGATGCCCAGAAGCAGCCCCTGACCGGCGTGGACCAGGTGGTGACGAAGGTTGGTGAACGTCCCTGACAAGGAGCTCGGCAGAATGGCCAGCAGGGAGGTGCCTCGGGCGATCAGATCGCTGGCGCCCAGCAGGGCCAGGGCAGGCACCGCGATGGCTCCGCCGCCTACGCCCAGCAACCCTGACAGGGTTCCGATCAGGACACCGACCAGCAGAATGATCAAGGCCACCACCGGGCTCAGCTGGATGCTGCTTTCCCTTGAGGGCGTGGACAGTAGCTGCTGGGCAATGACTGCCATCAGGAAGCCCACGTAGAGCCACCTGAGGATCACCTCTGGAAGCCTATCCAGCAGCCAGGTGCCGATCTGCGCCCCAATGACCGTGCCCACGGCCAGCAGCAGGGCCGCCAGCCAGTCCACATGCCCGCCCAGGGCGTAGGAGGCCACACCGGCCAGCGACATGGGAATCATGGAAGCCAGCGAGGTGGCCGAGGCCTGCCGTTGCTGCAGTCCGGTCCATACCAGGGCAGGCACGATGATCGATCCGCCGCCGATGCCGAACATCCCCGACAGGAATCCACTGATCACGCCCACCAGGATCAGGATGGCCAGGGTCCGCCGGTCCATCCTTCCTGCTCCTCTCTGTTTTTTCTGCATGGGTTCCAGCCTAGGTCGACGTTTTCGTCGGGATTGCAGGATGTCCGTGTATGCGGTCAAGTCCTCCAAGGTGCAGGAATTCAGGCATATTCCAGTCCTTATGTCCACCATGCGACCGTCGCCTTGGTTCCCTTCTGCCGCCTCGGCATACTGCTTGGTATCCCCCGGGCCGGTCCCCGGAGGTGCGTTGTCTAGTCAAGAGAACAAAGAGGGTGTGTTTCGATGCGTTATACGGTCATCGGTGCCGGAGCCATGGGCTATCGTCTGGGCGTGCTGCTGCAGGAGCAGGCCGGCCTGCAGGTGGATTTCGTGGATACCTGGATGCCCAATATTGACAAGGTTCATGACCAGGGAGGCGTCTATGTCTCCCGCGATCATGAGAATCGGCATTTGGTGCCCGTCAATATTTACACCCCCGAGGAATACAAGGGCGACCCCGATGTCTGGATCATTATGCTCAAGCAGATGCAGCTGGAGGCTGTTCTGGAGCGTTGCGCCCCTCTCTTCCGCGACCATCAGGTGGTCTATTCGGCCATGAACGGCTGGGGTCACTTCGACAAGCTGCTCAAGTACTTCCCCAAGGAGCGCATCTACGGCGGCACGGCCATGATCGGCACAGTTCTCAATGGGCCCGGCGATGTGGACTTCATCGGCAAGTCCGGGGCTGGTTCCGTGCATCTGTGCGCCATGACCGAGGAGACCACCGATCTGGAGCGCCGGATGGCCGAGGACTTCAAGGCCGCCAATCTCAACCCCATCCTGACCGAGAACTTCGAGGGCACCTGCCTGGCCAAGATCATCTTCAACTCGGTGGTCAACACCATCTGCACCATGTACCAGATCACCATGGGCCAGTTCGTCTCCTACCCGGGGGCCAAGGATATGTCCCGCCAGCTGATCGACGAGGCCTATGACGCCTGCGAGCGGGCCGGCAAGCAACTGATCCAGACCCGGCAGGAGACCCTGGACGAGGTGGACTACGTCAGCCGCGTGGGCAATCCCCTCCACTACCCCTCCATGTACCAGGACATGTCCAAGGGCCGCCCGACCGAGGTGGACTACATCAACGGCTATCTGGCACGCTTGGGCCGTGAGCATGACTACGTCTGCCGGACCCAGGAGTTCCTGACCCACGGCGTCCATCTGGCCGAGCTGGCCTTCCGCGTTCATCATGAGGAGCAGGCCAACCAGGGGTGAATGGGTGATTTATAGTGGGGGTGGCACAAGGACGTCCGAACCCGTCCGGCCAGGAGGACCATGACCCAGGAAGAACGCATGCAGCTGCCCGACCGGGTACGGACCAACGGAGCCACCCCCAATCCCTGGTGGGCCAACGCAGTGGTCTACCAGATCTATCCGCGATCCTTCCAGGACACCAACGGTGACGGCTACGGCGACCTGCCGGGCATCACCCAACGGCTGGACTACCTGGCCGACCTGGGCGTGGACGTGATCTGGCTGAGCCCGGTTTACAAGTCCCCCCAGGATGACAATGGCTATGACATCGCCGATTACCAGGACATCGACCCCATCTTCGGCACCATGGACGATATGGACGAGCTTCTGGACCAGGCTCACCGTCGGGGTATCAAAGTGGTTATGGACCTGGTGGTCAATCACACCTCGGATGAGCACGCCTGGTTCCAGGCCTCCCGCAATAAGGATGACCCGCATGCCGACTGGTACTGGTGGCGTCCCGCCAAGGCAGGCCACGAACCTGGCACCCCTGGCGCAGAGCCCAATCAATGGGGGTCCTACTTTGGGGGTTCCGCTTGGCAGTACGATCCACAGCGCGGTGAATACTATCTGCACCTGTTTTCTAAGAAGCAACCTGACCTCAACTGGGAGAACCCCCAGGTCCGGCAGGCCGTTTTCGACATGATGAACTGGTGGATGGACCGGGGCATCGACGGGTTCCGCATGGATGTGATCGTCATGATCTCCAAGACCGTCGACTCCGAGGGCCGTTTGCCCGGCGAGGACGGATCGGCCATCGCTGACGGTCCTGTGGGGCCCGAGGGGTATTCGTCCTCGGTGCCCTTCTGCGTGGACGGCCCACGGCTGGACGAGTTCCTCAGGCAGATGCGTAGCGAGGTCTTCCAGGGTCGGCAGGGCTACCTAACAGTCGGAGAGGCTCCGAGCCTGACTCCTGCCCGCAGCGGGCAGATTACCGACCCGGCCAACCATGAGCTGGACATGCTCTTCCTCTTCACTCAGACCGAGGTTGACACCGGGGACAGCAAGTGGGACATCCGCCCCTTCCAGGTCTCCCGACTCAAGGCGGTCATGGACGAGCAGCAGCAGGCCGTGGCCAAGGCCGGATGGGCCAGCCTCTACTTCGACAACCATGACCAGCCCAGGATCGTCTCCCGTTGGGGCGACACCTCCAGCGAGGAGCTGCGCTCGCGTTCGGCCAAGGCCCTGGGGCTCCTTTTGCACATGCATAGGGGTACCCCCTACATCTATCAGGGCGAGGAACTGGGCATGACCAACGCCGGCTTCAGCAGCCTTGATCAATACCAGGATCTGGAATCCATCAACCTCTACCACCAGCGGGTCGATCAGGCGCACGAACAGGATCCGGAGTCCATGATGGCCGCTCTGGCTTATATGAGCCGCGACAATGCCCGTACCCCCATGCAGTGGGATTCCACTAAGTTCGCCGGTTTCACGGCCTCTTACGCTCCCAAGGAGCCCTGGCTGGCAGTCAATGCTAATAGGGACAAGGTCAACGCCAAAACCGAGCAGCGTGACCCTGATTCGGTCCTGGCCTTCTACCGTGAGCTGATTCGCCTGCGGCACACCAATCCGGTCGTGGCAGCCGGCGACTTCATCCTTCTGGACCCGGATGCGGATCAGATCTATTCATTCACCCGCTCCCTGGACCAGGCGCCGGAGCCCAAGTCGGGACCCGAGGCAGCCAGCGTTCTGGATGCCCTGCCTTGCCAGCGCCTGCTGGTTGTGGTCAATCTGAGCAGCCGACCGGCCTCACTACCGCCTGAAACCGCAGCGCTTCTGGGCTTGGATCAGACCGGATTCACCTCCGTGGCTCTTGGTGCGGTGGATCCCGACCGGATCCTCATATCCACCTACCGGCCCGAGCAAACTGCCAGCTCCCTGCTGACCGGTCGCCTCTCCCCATGGGAGGGTTTCGTTTACCGACTCTGATGAAAACCCCGCCGTTAACACGCGTTCCCGGCTAGAGTGGAAGTCAGCGATGCCCCAATGGGCCTGAGGGACCGGTTGGGTCCCCGGGTCCAGGGGCAATGGGTCCGCGCCGTGGTCAATCCCGACGATTCCGGCACGGACGGGAAAAGAAAGCGGGTTGCATGTCTCGTCTGATCATTGTCTCCAATCGTTTACCCATGTCACTGCAGGCACAGGAAGACGGTTCCTACACCTTGCACCAGAACGTGGGGGGACTAGCCACGGCCATCGGCCCCTACCACCGCTCCCATAAGGACAGCCTCTGGATCGGCTGGAGCGGCATCGATCCGCAGAAGTACTCGGAAAAGGAGCTTGCCGGCATCCGGCAGGCCTACCGGGAGAGTCGGTGCATCCCTATCTTTCTGAGCAAGGAGGAGTTGAACGGATACTACGCCGGCTTCTCCAACAACACCCTCTGGCCGCTCTTCCACGACTTCTCCCACGAGGCCGTCTTTCGCCAGGAGGACTGGGAGATGTACCGCAAGGTCAATATGCGCTTCGCACAGGTGGTGGAGCCGCTCATCCGCAAGGGCGACACCATCTGGATCCAGGACTACCATCTGATGCTCCTGCCCAAGATGCTGCGCGAACGCTACCCCGATGCCTCCATCGGCTGGTTCCTGCACGTGCCCTTCCCCAGTGCTGAGATCTTCCGCTCCCTGCCCTGGAGCCGCGAGATCCTGGAGGGTGTCCTGGGCGCCAACCTGATCGGCTTCCATACCGTGGACTTCTCCGCCAGTTTCCTGGCCTCGTTGCACAGACTGCTGCCAGAGCTGCCGGTCAATCGGGATGGTGTGGTTGAGATGCCAGATGGCCACCGCGCAGCCATCGACGCCTTCCCCATCGGCATCGACTACAACCTTTACCGGCGGACCGCCCACTCCAGTCTGGCCAGGGCCATGCGTCGAGGGATCGACGAGGTCTGCGGCAAGTCCCCGCGGCATCGCTACCGCACCTCGGTGACTGCCGAGGGCGTGGCGGCCAACGAAGCCACAGCTTCGGATGCCAACTGGTGGAGCCACTACATGAAGGAGGACATCCCCGAGTCCACGCTGGCCAAGCAGGCGGCCTCCTCGGTGGGCCGCCGGTCCAATAAGGTCATTGTTTCGGTGGATCGTCTGGACTACACCAAGGGTCTGCCCGAGCGGCTTCAGGCCTTCGGCCGCATGCTGGACAAGTACCCCGAGTGGGTGGGCCATGTCACCTATTACCTGCTGGCCACCCCGTCGCGGGAGGTCGTCGAGTCCTATCAACGGCTCAAGGCCCAGGTGGACCAGCTGGTGGGCGAGATCAATGGTCGCTACTCCCTGCTGGCCTGGACCCCCATCCACTACATCACTCGTTCCCTGTCCATCAAGCCGGTCTGCGGCATCTACACGGCCGGCGACGTAGCCTTGGTCACCCCCCTGCGTGATGGAATGAACCTGGTGGCCAAGGAGTATCTGGCCTGCCATGACGGGCGCGACGGCACCTTGGTCCTGTCGGATATGTGCGGGGCCGCCGACGAGCTGACGGATGCCTTCATCGTCAACCCCTACGACATCGATATGGTCTGCGAGGCCCTGCACAACGCCCTGGAGATCACCCCCGAGGAGTCCAAGCGGCGGAACATCCGTATGCAGGCCCGGCTCAAGGTGCGTACTGCGGCCAATTGGTGCACCTCATTCCTCGACTCCCTGCGGCAGGTGTCCGCTCCGGGCATGACAGATAGGAGGCTGCGTATGGATCACCACAACGCCATCGTTCGTCAGTGGGACGGCGCCCATCGTCGTCTGGTTCTGTGTGACTATGACGGGACGCTGACCCCGTTGGTTCGTCGTCCTGAGCGGGCCAAGCCCACCCAAGCCCTCCGCCGCCTGCTGACCCAGGTGGGGAGTAATCCTGATGTGGACTTCCTGCTGGTCTCCGGCCGCAGCCATCAGATCATGCAGGATTGGTTCGGCGACCTGCCGGTGGGGCTGATTGCTGAGCATGGCGCCTGGAACCGCAACCTGCCTGGCAGCAACTCGGACGAGTGGCAGCGGGCGCAGGGTCTGCCGGACTCCGATACCTGGCAGAAGGTGATCCGGCCCATTATGGATGAGTCGGCCACCAGGGTCCCTCGCTCCTTCGTGGAGAGCAAATCCGATGCAGTGGCCTGGCATTACCGGATGAGCGATGCCCAGGTGGCCGAACAGGAGCGTCAGGATCTGCTCCATCGTCTGCGTGGCGTTGTGGTCGGTCTGGGACTGATGATCATGGAGAACTCCAAGGTCGTTGAGGTCACCCCTGTGGCCACCAGCAAGGGCCAGGCCATCCTGCCCTTCGTCAACAGCGGTGACTACGACTTCATGATGGCTCTGGGCGACGATGAAACGGACGAGACCATGTTCGCCGTCATGCCCGATAAGGGCTGGACCATCAAGGTCGGGCCGGGCCAGACCAAGGCTCGACTGCGGGTCAATGACCCGACCGCGGTCACTTTGCTGCTGGCCGACCTGGGTGCCGGCGTGGCCCGTGACGCTGATGAGCCCGTGGCCTCCCACGACTTCCGCGATGACCATACCGTGGTCGACGAGGCGCATGCGCAGCTCACAGACGACAAGTAAGGCAGGCGACCGCCAGCCATCACCGGTGACCACCAGCCACTACCGGTGACTGCTCGTGAAATCCGTCAAGTTCACTGGTGGTTGGTGGTCCGCTTGACTATTAGTCAGGTTGTTTTCGGTTGTATAAGGTCTGCTCTCATACCTGTCTGGTCTTCGGGTGCCCAAACGTTCGATTGCTCACATGTTCTGGTTTCGGTATGTTTTGTTGTCCACCATGTTGACGGCTGACCCCATTAGTCGGGCCTGGCCGACCATACTTGGAGCATGGATACTTCAAAAATCACTGCCTGTCTTGAGGCCGATCACGCCGCTGATCTGCAAAAAGCCGCCCAACGTCTGGAAGGTGTGGCCCGCCACACCCTTATTGAGGAATCCGATGACCTGGGTGCTCGGATAGGCCATCGTGTTCTGCTCAAGCCGGAGAATCTGCAGCTGACCGGATCCTTCAAGATTCGCGGAGCTTACAACAAGGTGGCCTCGCTGAATCAGGACGAGCTGGATCGCGGCATTGTCACCGCTTCCGCTGGCAATCACGCCCAGGGGGTAGCTTTTGCTGCCCGCAGCCGGGGCGCGAAGGCCACCATTGTCATGCCCCGGATCACGCCGCCCCTCAAAGTCGATGCCACTCGGGCCTATGGTGCCGAGGTTGTCCTGCAGGGCGAGGTCTTCGATGAAAGCTCTGACTACGCCTTGGGGCTGGCACGTGATCGTGGCATGACCTTTGTTCCGCCCTTTGACGACTATGAAGTCGTCTGCGGTCAGGGGACCATAGCCATGGAGATTCTTCAGGATGTGCCCGATGTCACCGATATCGTGGTTCCCCTGGGTGGAGGTGGGCTGGGCTCTGGTGTTGCGCTCGCCGTAAAGACCTTTAAGCCTGAGGTCAGAGTCATTGGAGCCACTCCAGTCGGATCTCCGGCCTGGCGTGAGTCTCTGACAGCCGGCCATGTGGTCGCAGCAGACCAGATGCGTACGGCTGCCGAGGGTGTAGCCGTCAGACGTCCCGGCGATCTGAACTATGCTCTGCTCAGCCGCTATATGGATGATCTGGTTCAGGTGACCGAAAGCGACATCTCCGAAATGATCCTATTCATGCTGGAGAAGCACAAACTGGTGGTCGAGGCAGCCGGTGCCGTCTCCTTGGCAGCCCTAGGACAGTTGGATCTGCAGTCCGATGTCTTCCGGTCGGCTCCTGGGCCGCACGTGATCGTCCCCATCATCTCGGGCGGCAACATCGACACGGTCACCATGGGTGCAGTCATCCAGCGGGGGATGATCTCCCGCGGACGCATCATGCAGTTTGGCGTGGAGCTGCCTGACGTTCCCGGACAGCTGGTCAATGTGGCCACGGTCTTGGCTGATCTGCGAGCCAATGTGATCGAGCTCAACCACGACCAGTTCAAATCTTCCGGCCACTATGACAACGGCGTGCTCTTGGAGGTGACTGTAGAGACCAACGGCCCCGACCACATCACCCAGATTCTGGATACCTTGCGCAGCCGGGGTTTCCAGGTCCATCAGAACTACTGACTTAGTTTCCCGATCGAAACCAGGGTCCGGTGCTCGTCTTCCAAGCTTCCGCGACAAGGATCATGACCGGGCGAATAGCCATAGTGGCCATTCCCATTGCTGAGTTTGCTTGAAGGACCCTGCAGGTTCTCGCAGGATCCTTCAGGAATCTGCAGATCGTCACTCTGATCCAAAAATTAGGTAGAGCAGTCGGGGAATCAACTCTGGCCGGCGATGGTCTTGTCAACGAGTTTGGGCAGCGCTTCTTCGATGGGTTCGTGGATGAGTCGGGTTGCCAAAGAATCATACTGGGTCGAACCCATGTTCATGATGGTGATTGGCACGCCTGCCTGGGCAGCCACTGGCACCAGCGAAGCCGCAGGATACACCTCCAAGGTGGAGCCGATCACCCAGAATTGATCGGCCTGGCTGGCCAGCCTCATGCTCTTCTCCATGGCGCCCTCAGGCAGGGCTTGACCGAAGTAGACCACATCAGTCTTGATGATGCCGTTGCAAGGCATGTTGCCTTGATAGGGCATGGGCTTATGGCAGTGTGGGTCGGGCTCTTGATCAAGCTTGGCCATGATGTCAGCCGTACGGTATGCCTGGCCGCATTTCATGCAGTGGGAGGTGCCGATGGTCCCGTGAAGGTTGACGATGACATCCTCGGAGTTGCCGGCTTTCTCGTGGAGGGCATCGAAGTTCTGCGTAGCCAACAGGTTCAGCATGCCTGCCTGCTCCAGCTTGGCCAGTGCCTTGTGGGCCACTCCCGGTTGGGCCTTCCATACAGGCGACTCCTTTTGCCACCGCCATGAATACTCCCGCTGTTTCCGGTCGCTCATGAACAGGTCCAGGTCATAGACGCTCATCTGATCGGGGTGCTTGGTCCAAACCCCGTCAGGCCCGCGGAAATCTGGTATGCCGGCTGAAGTCGAGATGCCCGCCCCGGTCAGTACTGCAATTGTTGTGCTCATACATCCGTCTTACCATCCGTTAATAGATTCAATGAGTCGAAGGCCAACTTGGTGCGCGAATATGCATCTATATCAACATTGTCATTCGTAGGGTGTGGATGACTGGCGATCGAGGACGAAAGGCAAACTCTGCATCGGATATAGCCGGCCATGACCGGAATTCAAAAGGACCATGCTGACACGCCGACCTAGCAGTGGCTCAAGCAATACCTTGTGAATAAAATGTGCACATGAAGCAGAAACGGTACACCGAAGTCCCAACTTCGCGAGGTTCTAAAGTAAAAAGGGACATATGACGACACGCCGTCTAAGGGCTTGTTATTGCTGGTTTTAAAGGTGCTCACAGAATGGTCGAGTTGCGTTTTGGCCGGCTCGTGGTAAGTTTATCTCTTGCTGCTCAACACGGCGGTTCTTCTTCCGGGAGGAAGTTGAATGGCTTGTTGGTGTGGTGGTGGTTTGAGAACTCAAGAGCGTGTTTGTGCTACTTATAGCTTTTTGATTGCCAGTCCGGTGCCTTCCCCTGTTGTGGGGTTTCGTGGGAGCGTGTAATTGGTGTCGGGGTTTTTCGTGGGTTGGTTTCCTCCTTATGGAAGCTGGCCCGTCAATTATTGATGTGGGCTGTTTCGGCCTTCTTCATGGTTTTTTGTGGAGGGTTTGATTCTGGCTCAGGATGAACGCTGGCGGCGTGCTTAACACATGCAAGTCGAACGGGATCCGCCAAGCTTGCTTGGCGGTGAGAGTGGCGAACGGGTGAGTAATGCGTGACCAACCTGCCCCGTGCTTCGGAATAGCTCCTGGAAACGGGTGGTAATGCCGGATGCTCCGCACTGTCGCATGATGGTGCGGGAAAGGGTTTACCGGCATGGGATGGGGTCGCGTCCTATCAGCTTGTTGGCGGGGTGATGGCCTGCCAAGGCTTCGACGGGTAGCCGGCCTGAGAGGGCGACCGGCCACATTGGGACTGAGATACGGCCCAGACTCCTACGGGAGGCAGCAGTGGGGAATATTGCACAATGGGCGAAAGCCTGATGCAGCGACGCCGCGTGCGGGATGACGGCCTTCGGGTTGTAAACCGCTTTTGATTGGGAGCAAGCGAGAGTGAGTGTACCTTTCGAATAAGCACCGGCTAACTACGTGCCAGCAGCCGCGGTAATACGTAGGGTGCAAGCGTTATCCGGATTTATTGGGCGTAAAGAGCTCGTAGGCGGTTCGTCGCGTCTGGTGTGAAA
>NZ_NPOQ01000008.1:0-182395 GCF_003688305.1 Bifidobacterium sp. wkB344
CGGGGTCGCGCACGAGCGCAGGGACCGTTGAATTGTTGGTGCTGTTGTTGCCGAGCTGGCCATATTGGTTGTCCCCCCATGCGTAGGCGTATCCGTTGCTGCCGACTGCCAGCGAATGCGAGTATCCGGTGCTGACCTGTACGGCTTTCAGCCCTTGACTCGTATTAGTGGGGTCGGCGGGGTCGCGCACGAGCGCAGGGATCGTTGAATTGTTGGTGCTGTTGTTGCCGAGCTGGCCATATTCGTTGTCCCCCCATGCGTAGGCGTATCCGTTGCTGCCCACGGCCAGTGAGTAATGCTCTCCTGTGCTGACCTGTGTGGCTTGCAGTCCTTTGCTTGTGTCAGTGGGGCTGCTGGGGTCGCGCACGCGCACAGGAACAAACGAACCCGCACTGTAGCCCCTGGTGTTGTTGCCGAGCTGGCCATAATTGTTGTCTCCCCAGGAGTATGCGTATCCGTTGATGCCGATGGCCAGTGAATGACTATATCCTGCGCTGACCCGTGTGGCTTTCAGCCCTTGACTCGCATCGTAAGAACTAGCGGGGTCGCGCACGCGCACAGGAAAAGCCGAATTGCTGGAGCTGTTGTTGCCGAGCCGGCCATCGCTGCCGCTTCCCCAAGCGTATGCGTTCCCGTCCTTGCCCACGGCCAGTGAATGCCAGCCTCCGGCGCTGACCTGCATGGCCTGTAGTCCTTGACTCGCATCGTCAGGGCTGCTGGGGTCGCGCACGCGTACAGGAACAGAAGAATCCATCGTGGTGTTGTTGCCAAGCTGCCCAGAGCCGTTGGCTCCCCAGGCGTACACGTATCCGTCGCTGCCCAGCGCCAACGAATGAGAGGCTCCGGCGCTGACCTGCACGTAGGTGAAATCCGCAGGCACGTCCGGGTACGTCTTGCGATCAGGCTTCTTTACCATGACTGGCGTAGTCCGGGTGGTGGTTGTCTCGTCGCCGAGCCGGCCATACTCGTTGTTTCCCCAGGCGTATGCGTTCCCGTCACTGCCTACCGCCAAGGAAAAACCTTCGAAATAGTCTTTTCCTCCGCTGACTTGGCTGAACCTGATGCCTCGGCGGGTGTTTGGCGGGGTGATGGTGGTCTGCTGCCCGCCCACCTGGCTGCCCTTGTTTGGGTTGATTCTCCACGTGTTGTCGGGGTCTTGGCGTGTCCATTTGGCGGTGAGTGTGAGGTTTTCTGTGACGGGTTTGCTGAAGTCGTAGGCGACTTCGCCAATGAACCATCCGTCGAACAGGTAGCCTTTGCGCGTCGGGTCGGGCGAAGGTCTTTGCGCTCTACCGTACGGGTAGGGGATCTGCTGCAGGTCCGGCGCCTGGCTTCCTCCTGCTGTGTCGAAGCTGACCGTGTATGTGGTGCCTGTCTGTGTGTCTCTGGTCAGCTTCTGGTCGACCGTGTACTTCAGGTTCCTAGTGAAGGGCTGGCCGTCCTGTTTGCCGATGATAGTGATGGTGGCTTGTCCCGGCTTGTGGGCGGGAGCCTTGATCTGCCAGGATCCGTCCTCTTTGCTGAGTTTCATTGGCTGGCCGTCCATACTGGCTGTTTCCAGGATCGGTGCCTGCGTGGTGTTTAGTCTGATTGGTTTGTCTTGAGCGTCTAGGCTCCACATGGACATACCGCCCTGCCCGTCCAAGGCGGTGATTCTGTTGCCGGTTTCGGTGGCCTGCGTGTAGGGCTGGTTCCCGTTGTCTGCGCGCACGGGCCTATTGCCAGGCTCCCAGGACCATACATGACCGTCCGTGTCGGTGATGACGGCTTGGTCCTTGTTGGCGGTGATCCGGCTGGCATTCCCGCCGTCCGGCAGGCTGACCATGGTCATGCTGGTCTTGCCATCGGCCAGGTAGCGGGCCTGCCCGTTTGAATCCACGAGTAGGAACCCTTTGCTGAGGGCTTGGGCTTGGACGATGCGGATTCCTGAGTCTTGTTTGATGCGTGCGGGTTGGGCTTTTCCGATTGTGTTCGCATCCCAGATCCAGGTCTGTCCGTTCGCGTCCACGATGAGGATCCGGCTGGTGGAAGCGAGGGCTGTGACGACCTGCGCCGACCCGGGCAGGCTCGTTGCGGCTTGTTCTCCGGGCTTTGCAGTTGGGTCCTGGGTCTCAGACTGGCTGACTTGGAAGGTGTGGACCTGTCCTTGCTGGTCCACGGCCAGTAGCCTGTCATCGTTCATGCTGAGGCTGGTGAATTGGGTGTTCTGGCTGGTGTCGAGGATTGTGGGTGTGGGCTGTTGGTTGGTCCATGTGTAGATGTGATGGTCGGATCCGAGAGCTGCCTGCCGGTGGCTGCCGGCTGCGGCCTGCAGGTAGTGGAACCCGTCGGCAGCCTGGGCGGGGAAGGGGACCTGTTTTGGTGTACTGTCTTGTGTCCAAGTGTAGATGCGACCGTCACCGGTCAGGCCCACAATTTGGTCTCCCGCGGCGTGAATGCTCGTGTAGTAGGGCTCTTGCTTGTCGGGCGGGCTGATGGTCAGCTGGGCGCCGGTGGCGGGCCCATGGTTCGGGCTTAGGGTCCAGTCCGTGGTTTTGGCCCATTTTGCAGTCAGGGTTAGGTCTTGCAGGATGGGCATCTGGAAGTCATAGGGCTGGCCGTCAAGCGTCCATCCTTCGAACCGGAGGCTTTCACGTACAGGGTTGTGTTCTGGAGGGATGACGAGAGTGCCGGTTTTCACGGTTGACTGTGTCGGCTTGTTTCCGTTATTCGGGTCGAAGCGCACCGTGTGCGTGGCTTGATCATCCGGCTGTTGGGATGGCTTAGTTGAAGCGGAATTCGTACTGCCGGTAGTAGCCGTCGGCGATGACGGAGCAGATGGATCTGTTGTTTCGGGATTTAATGGTGATGTGGTTGTCAGTGGCGATGGTGTGGATAATGGTGTGTTAGTTGCGTTGCTGGGGAGAGTGCCGGAGTTTTGCTTAGCTACGCGAGGGGTCTGACGACCCCCCCCCCCCCGGTGAGTACAGGAGCGTCCGCCGCGTTTGCGGACGCGACGCCCAAGCCTGCCAGCAGGCCCAGCAGGACGATCATCATCGCCAACGCGCGACGCAGATGGGAAACCAGATGCATGACTCGTAAACCCCTTCATCAAATACCAAGCGGTATCAACGCCGCTTGCCTATTAAAGTTCTTCCTGCCAGCGCCCGCCCTACATCGGATTGCATGAGCAGTGTCGCAAGCCATTCGTCTTCTCGACTTCCCCTGCCTCTCACCCTATCACCAAGCTTACAGACAACACACAAGGTTACTTATGAGAGAAGATGCGTAA
The DNA here is from genome assembly GCF_003688305.1 of Bifidobacterium sp. wkB344. Taxonomy (NCBI): domain Bacteria; kingdom Bacillati; phylum Actinomycetota; class Actinomycetes; order Bifidobacteriales; family Bifidobacteriaceae; genus Bifidobacterium; species Bifidobacterium sp. wkB344. Next base: position 3,272 of record NZ_NPOQ01000008.1, read on the forward strand.
CCGAAGGACTAGGCTTCATCAGCCTTGCCAAGCATAGTTTTTCCGGTTAAACGCATCCCTCGAAAAAGCGGCGCATGAGCATCGCACCGCTAGCTAGTTTCGTTTTCCAGGTTTCTATCTGCCTGGCAGTCAATTGGGCTGACTAATAAAAAATGAAAGAAAAGAAAAGTAATGACTGAGGGCACCGGCCTAATTCAGAGATAAGGCCGTTGCCGTTCTGGCGGAAGTATATGGGTGGCCCCATTGCGTTGGGGGAGTTGGGGCCACCCTTGTGGTCCGGGAGTGTGTTGGGGATAGTGATAACCCGGACCTACTTACACGAGGGAAGTCTTTATTGTTGTCGGCTGAGAGTTTCCAATCGGTGGCGCCTGGCTGCTGCGGCGCATGCAAAGGCGATCAGTCCTGCGACGAGCAGGGGAAGCAGGCCGCCTCCGCCGGCCCTGGGCAGTACGCTGATGGAGTTGTACCGATACGTGTTGCTGGTGTCGGGGGCCTGGGCTGCTCCGTTCAGTCTCCATTCGATGGTGACGGTTGACGTGCCGGGCATGTGTGCCGGCGTGGTCACCGTCCAGGTGCCGTTGGCGTTCTTGGTCAGGTCGGAAGCTTCCACATTGTCGAACTGGACGTGCGTGGGAATGCCAAGCCTGGGGAAGGTATCCTTGGCCGGGCTGGCGTCCTGAGTGCTGCCGGTGTCACGGCCCAGCTGGCCGCTTTCGTTGTCTCCCCAGCTGTAGAGGTTGCCGTCGGATCCCAGGGCCAGGCAGTACGATGCTCCTGCACTGGCCTGGGTGAAGGTGATCCCTGCCGGGGCATCCACCTTGTTGGGCCTGTCTGACGAGGTTTTGCCGCTGTCGCCCCAGGTGTAGAGGCTACCGTCGGATCCCAAGGCGATGGAATGCGCGCCTCCGGCGCTGGCCTGGGTGAAGGTGATGCCAGCCGGGGTTTCAACCTTGCCAGGCTTGTCTGCGGGGGCTTTGCTGGTGTCGCGGCCCAGGCGCCCATTGGCGGTGTTGCCCCAGGTGTAGATGCCGCCGTCGTCACTTACGGCCACGGAGTGGCTTTCGCCTGCGCTGGCCTGGGTGAAGGTGATGCCTGCTGGGGTGTCGGCTTTGCCGGGCTTGTCTGCGGGGGTGCTGGTGGTGCTGCGACCGAGTTCGCCCTGGGTGTTGTCACCCCAGGTGTAGACGTCGCCTTGCGTGTCCACTGCTACCGTGTGGCCCTGGCCTGCACTGACACTGGTGAAAGTTACGTCTGTTGGGGTGTCGGCTTTGCCGGGCTTGTCTGCGGGGGTGCTGTTGGTGACGGCACGGCCCAGCCGGCCAGCGTTGTTGTCTCCCCAGGTGTAGATGTTGCCATCCGAGCTTAGGGCCACGACATGGGATCCGCCTGCGCTTGCCTGGACGAAGGTGATGCCTGCTGGGGTTTCCACCTTGTTGGGCCTGTTGGCGGGGGTGTTGCTGGTGACAGTACGGCCCAGCTGGCCTCGGCTGTTGTCTCCCCAGCTGTAGAGGCTGCCATTCGAGGCCAGGGCCACAGAAAATCCGTAGCCTGCACTGACATGGACGAAGTTGACGCCCGCAGGAGTATCCGCCTTGCTTGGATGGCTGTCCTGCTTGTCGGCGGTGTCGCGGCCTAGCTGGCCTCGGCTGTTGTCTCCCCAGGTGTAGAGGCTTCCATCGGAACCTACGGCTGCGGAATGGAGGTCTCCTCCGTCAGCCTGGCTGATGCGGATGCCGCGTGCTGGCGGTGGAGTCAGCGTGACGGTCTGGCCGCCTGACTCGGGCCCGTTGTCCTTGTCGAGCTTCCACCTGTTGCTGTCGACACTGCTCCAGTGGGCGGTCAGGGTCACCTTGTCGGTGACCGGCCTGCTGAAGTCATAGGCTGTGTCGCCGATGAACCAGCCGTCGAACAGGTGTTTATCCTTGGTAGGATCCTTGGCAGGGCGTTTCACTCGGTTTCCCTCAGTGACGATTTGGAAACCGAACCCATTGCCACCGTCGGGGTCGAAAACGATAAGGTAATTGCCCAGGTACCTGTAGGACAGATGTGCGTCTGGACGCTCGCCGTTCATCCTCCAGGTGATGACTGTATCTACTCTGCCATGGTCATGTGGGGGCGTGGTGACGCTCCAGGTGCCGTCCGAGTTGGGGTCGAGGTTGGTTCCGGGCGTCCCGCCGAAACTCACGTTAACGGGCTTGGGATCCTCGGGGAATGCGACCATGCCGGGGCTGCTGTCGTACTTGCCGCTGGTGGGGCGTCCCAGTTCGCCATACTTGTTTTGTCCCCAGCTGTACAGGTTACCGTCGGAGCCGATGGCCAGGGAGTGGGAATAGCCGGCGCTGACCTCGGTGAATTGTGCGACACCTGCTGGTGTAGGCACTCTGCCCGGCTTGACGTCGTATTTGGCTGATCCGGTGTCGCGGCCTAGCTGTTCGCAATCGTTTAGTCCCCAGCTGTAGAGGTTGCCATCCGAACCCAAAGCCAGGGAATGCCTGTGTTCTGTGCTGACCTGGGTGAACTTCGTGACGCCTGCCGGCATGGTCACTTTGCGCGGTGTGCGGTCTTGCCTCGCCGGGGCGGTGTTGCGTCCTAGCTGGCCATATTCGTTCCATCCCCAGCTGTAGAGACTGCCGTCTGAGCTGGTGGCCAGGGATGTCCACTCTCCAGCCTTGATCCAAGTGAATTTCTTGACGCCTGCCGGCATGATCATCTTGCGCGGTGAACGGTCACGGAAGGGATATCCGCCGGCGTAGCGTCCCAGCTCGTCATAAGTGTTGTCACCCCAGCTGTAAAGGTCACCGTCCGAGTCCAGAGCCATGGAGTAGAAGGTTCCTGCACTGATTTGAGTGATTTTTGTGATGCCCTTCGGCAAGTTCACCTTGCCTGGCTTGACGTCGTATATGGCAGAACCCGTGTCACGTCCAAGTTCGCCGTACTTGTTTTGTCCCCAGCTGTAGAGGTTGCCGTCCGATCCCAGCGCAAGGGAATGCCATTTGCCTGCACATGCTTGGGTGAAGTGGACGCCGGCCGGTGGAGTGACCAGCCTCGGCTGATTGTCTATCTGGGAGTTGTCGTTTGGTGTTGTGCTGACAGTTTCACGTCCCAGTTCTCCGTCGGCATTGTGTCCCCAGCTGTAGAGGTTGCCGTCTGAACCGATGGCCAGGAAATGGAAGTTGCCCGTGCTGACCTGGGTGAAGTGGACGCCGGCCGGCGGGTTGACCAGGCTTGGCGTGCGCTTTTCTTCTTCAGGAGTTCCCAATTTGTAGTTGGTGTTTCCCCACCTGTAGAGGTTGCCGTCCGAGGCTATGGCCTGGGAGCCTTCTTCTTTTGCTGGGACGATATGGCTGAAGCGTATGTCTGGTGTGGTGGGCGGGGTCAGGGTGATCTTGGCGTATCCTGTGGTTTTCCCTGAGGTGGGGGAGAGGTTCCAGGCACTGGTGCCCTTGGTCCAGTGGGCGGTTAGGGTGAGGTTTGTGGTGACGGGTTGGGTGAAGTCGTAGGCCACCTTGGAGTCGCCCTTGGCGTCTTTGGTGAACCAGCCGTCGAACAGGTAGCCGTCCTTGATCGGGTCTTGTGCGGGACGACTGGCCTGGGTGCCTTCGGCAATGGTTTGTGAGTCGATACTGCTGCCGTTGTCGCTGTCGAAGACGACCTGGTACGAGGTTGAGCCTGCCTGAGCGCGGCTGGTTGCCGTGCTGATGGAAGCGTCAGTTTGCTGGGGTGGGCTGATCGGTTTGGCGACGGCGTCGGCCGCGGCGAGGCCACCGATGATCATGCTGGCTGGAAGAATGACGATGACCTTCAAAAGGTCTACAACAATGGCTGACCGGGAAGACACGTCCGGATGGCACATGATCGCTACAAACCCCTTTCCCAAGGTAAGGCGGTCCGATGATGAAAACCCCAAGTTTTTTCATCGGCTGCATGCCGGGCACGTTCCCGGTTGCTAGAAAGAACGCTAGCATGCAGGTTTGGGTCTGAAGGGGAGCAACACTCGGATAAAACGAGTAAAAAATATTATGTCAAGTTGGGAAGCAGATATTTTCCTCTAGGCGCAGAGATAAAAATGAAAATGGGTGGCTCCCTGATGTTAGCGGGGGGTGCGGAGCCACCCATCAAGGTCGGGCCGTTCTTGGGATGCGGCCCGACCGCTTACTCGAGCGAAGTGAATTCGTGCCTGTGGCGTCTGGCTGCCAGAGCACCGGCGGCGGCAAGCAGGCCGGAGGCGAGCAAGAGGAGTACCCCCGTGTTGCCTGTGAGGGGCAGGATGCCTTTGAAGGTATAGCTGAGGTGGGTCGGGGCTTGGTTGGCGGGACCCAGGGACCAGTCCACGATCACGTCAGACAGTCCCGGGTTGTGGGCTGGCGTGGTCAGGGTGACCGACCCATCCGCGTTCTGCTGCAGGCTGTTGGCTGCTGTTCGGTCGAACTTGACGCCGGTAATCAGCGGCGGCGGGTATAGCGCCACCAGCGTCGGCGTAATGATCTTCGTACCGCTGTTGCTGCCGATGCCGAGTTGCCCACGGTAGTCGTATCCCCAGCTGTAGCTCTTGCCGTCCTGACCGATGGCCAGGGAACAAGCCGATCCTGCGCTGATCCGCGCGACCGCGAACCCCTCGCCTGCGTTGCCCTGTCCGGCAGGGGGTGACACTTGCGAGGGAACGAGCAGTTCGAAGGTGTCCTGATTGCTGCCCAACTGATAAAAAATGTTTTCTCCCCATCCCCAGGCTTTGCCGCTCTGGTCGACGGCCAGCGAAGATGTGCCTCCGGCGATAATTTGGGCGGCCTTGAATCCCTGGCTGGGATCAGCAGGGTTTTTCACCTGCGTGGGTGTGGACCGGTCGGTTAGCGTGCCATCGCCGATCTGGCCATCCGCGTTCAATCCCCATGCCCAGGCTGTGCCGTCCTGACCGATGGCCAGTGCGTGGACTTCACCGCTGCTGATCATCCTGGCCTTAAAGGTCTTGCTGGCGTCCTTGGGATCGGGCACGGGAGCTGGGTCGGCAACATATGCGGTGCTGTATTTTCCTGTGCTTTGGCCGTTGCCGAGCTGTCCGTGGTTGTTGTATCCCCAGGTGTATACGTTGCCGTTGGAGTCCAGGGCCATGAGGAAGCCGTATCTTGCGCTTACCTGGACAGCCTTCAGCCCCTTGTCGGAGCCGCTGGGATCCTTGGCCAGGGTCGGCGTCAGTTTGGACGCGCTATAGGTCCTCTGGCCGTTGGTTTCGCTGCCCCAGACGTAGACGCGCCCATTCAGGTCGATGGCTGCCGAGTCGGTGAAGCCCGCGGTCACCTGAGTGGCCTTGAAGGGTTGGCCATCCGGACCCTTGACGGGTTGTGGCTTGGAGCGGTCTTGCGTGCTGCCGTCGCCAAGCTGGCCATATTGATTTTGGCCCCAGCTGTAGATGGTCTGGTCGGAGCCAATGGCCAGCACGTGGCTTCCGCCTGCGGCCACCTGCGTGTAGGTGAACCCGATGGGTACGCCGTCAGGCATGGGGACCTTGGTCGGCGCATTCTGTGTGGCTGTCGTACTCGGATCCTGACCCAGTTGCCCGTACTCGTTGTCGCCCCAGGCGTAGGCATTTCCATCGCTGGCCACCCCTACGGAAAAGCCGGTAAAATTATCGCTGGCGCTTATCTGGTTGAAGCGGATGCCCCGGCCTATTTTGGGCGGAGTAATGGTCACCTGCTGACCGCCCCGGGCATCGCCGTTATTCGGGCTGATTGCCCAGCTCCCGATGTCTGCCGGGCTCCAATGGGCCACCAGGGTGATGCTGCTGGTGACGGGCTGGCTGAAGTCATAAGCCACATTGGAATGGCCGTCGGCGTCCTTGAGGAACCAGCCGTCGAACAGGCTGCCGTCTCTGGTCGGGTCTGCGGTCGGCCGTGTGGCTTGCTTGCCTTCGGTGACGGACTGGGGCCCGGGCATGCCCGAGGGCGCCGGAGGTGAGTCACTGTCGGAAGAGAAAACGACATTGTAAGCGTTCATGTACTGGTAGGTCAGGTGGGTGTCGGGTCGGGGGCCGTTCATGTTCCAGGTGACGGTGACGTCGGTCTTGCCTGCTGCGTGCTGGGGCGTGGTGACGCTCCAAGTGCCGTCTGCCTTGGCGGTCAGATCTGCGCTGGGCGTGCCGCCGAAGCTTACGCTGATTGGCCTGGGATCCTCGGGGAACTTGACCATGCCGGGATTGCTGTCGGATCCGCCGATGATTTCGCGTCCCAGTTGCCCGTAGCGGTTGCTTCCCCAGCTGTAGACGTTGCCGTCGGAGCCAATGGCCATGGAAAAATTGTCTCCAACGCTGGTCTGGGTGCAACTGACGCCTGCCGGCAGGGGTACCTTGTCTGGCATGACGTTCCTCGTACTGCCAGTGTCACGTCCCAGTTGGCCATCGCTGTTGTTTCCCCAGCTGTATAGATTGCCATCCGAGCCCATGGCCAGAGCGTGTTCGTTTCCTGCGGTGAACCGGGTGAATCTTGTGACGCCCGCCGGCAGCGTTACCTTATCTGGCATGACGTTACTCATGGAATTACTGGTTTCGCGTCCCAGTTCGCCATCTTCGTTATATCCCCAGCTGTATAGATTGCCATCCGAGCCCATAGCTAGAGAACGCCATCCATTTATAGCGAATGAGGTAAATTTCGTGACTCCTGCCGGCAAAAGCACCTTGCCCGGCCGGTTTCGTGGCTCTGTACTGCTGGGGTAGCGTCCCAGCTCGCCTTGGTTGTTGTTTCCCCAGCTGTAGAGGTTGCCGTCCGAGCCCATAGCCATGGAGTAGTAGACTCCTCCGCTGACCTGGGTGAATTTCGTAACGCCGGCCGGCAGGGGCACTTTGTCTGGCGTGGCACTGTATGTGGCCGATCCTGTGTCGCGTCCCAACTGACCGTGATCGTTTGCTCCCCAGCTGTAGAGGTTGCCGTCCGAGCCGAAAGCCAGAGAATGCGTATAGCCAGCTTGGATATAGGTGAAGTGAATGCCATTCGGCGGGGTGACTAGACCTGGCATGCTGGCTGGCGTGCTTGTGGTGTCGCGTCCTAGTTGACCTAACCCGTTCCATCCCCAGCTGTAGAGGTTGCCGTCTGAGCCCAGGGCCAGGGAAAGGCTCAGGCCTCCGCTGATTTGGGTGAAGCGGACGCCTGGCGGTGCGGGGACCAGGCCTGGTGTGCTGTAAGGCGTGCCGGTTTTGTCGTCGCGTCCCACACTGTCGCTGTCTCCCCAGCTGTAGAGGTTGCCGTCCGAGCCTGTAGCCAGCGCCTGCCATTGGCCTGAACTGATGTGGCTGAATCGTATGCCGCGTTTGGCGGGCGGAGTCAGGGTGATCTTGTCGCCTCCTGTGGTTTTCCCTGAGGTGGGGGAGAGGTTCCAGGCGCTGGTTCCCTTGGACCAGTGGGCGGTCAGGGTGAGGTTTGCGGTGACGGGCTGGTTGAAGTCGTAGGCCACCTTGGAGTCGCCCTTGGCGTCTTTGGTGAACCAGCCGTCGAACAAGTAGCCATCCCTGGTCGGATCCTCGGCGGGACGGCTGGCCTGTGCGCCATCATCGACGCTTTGAGGGTCGACGCCTCTGCCGCCAGCGCTGTCGAAGGTGACGGTGTGCGTTGCTGAGCGTGCCTGAGGCCGGCTGGGTTGCGCAGGCGCCAGGGGCGTGGTTGTGTTCAGTGGCGAGGGCGTGGCCAGTGGGGACTGGGGTGTCGTCGGTGCGGTCTGCTCCAGCGGTTCGCTGTCGGTGTCGGCTGTGGCGAGGCTACCCATGATCAGGCTTGCGGGCAGGATGATGGCAAGCAAAAGGCTCACGGCAATGCATAGCCGGGCAGAAGCATCCCAATGGTGCACGATAGCTGCGAACCCCTTTCCCCAAACAGGTCGCTCGATGATGAAAATCCCCAAGTCGCTTCACGAGACGTGTGCCGGGGACCATCCCGACAGCTAGCTGACAGGCTATCATGCACGGACGGGTCAGAATGGGAGCAACACCCGAATGAAAAAAGAAGGGTGACTCCGCTCTGTTGGGGGAATGCGGGGCCACCCTTGTAGGTCCGGATCGTCATGATTTGGGGGATAGACGCAATCCGGACCTGCTTACTCGTGCGAAGTCTACTGCTTCTGGCTTCTAGCCTTTCTCAGGCGTCGCGCTGCAATGGTTGCCATGATGATGAGCAGACCGACGGCTAGGGGCAGGAATATGCCAGTGCCGCCAGCCCGAGGCAGGACGCTGATGGAGGTGTACAGGTAGGTGTTGCTGGTGTCAGGAAGTTGCTTAACCCCGTTCAGCGTCCAGTTGATGGTCACCGTAACCGGCCCTGGAGTGTAAGGCGGTGTGGTCACCTTCCAGGTACCGTCATTGTTGTCGGTCGGATAAATTCCGCTCGTATTGCCGAACTGAACGAGATTGGGAATGCCGACTCCGGGGAAGACGATCTTGCCCGGATGCGGATCCTGGTTGCCGCTGATGTCGCGTCCCAGTATACCTTGGTAGTTCTTTCCCCAGCTGTAGGTGTTGCCGTCTGATCCTATGGCCAAGGAGTGGTTTCTTCCTGCCTGAGGCTGGGTGAGGGTGATGCCCGTTGGAGCGTACGTTTTGGTGGGCAGGTAGTCGGATATGCCACTGGTGGTGCGTCCAAGTTGTCCGCAATCATTATATCCCCAGCTGTAGAGGCTGCCGTCCGATCCTGAAGCGAGGACAAAGTAACTTCCCGCCGCAAACCGGGTGAAGTGAACGCCTGAAGGCATGACGACCCTGGAAGGGGTCGCAGAAAGCAGTTCCGTGTTTCCCAACTGAGCTTTGTTGTTGCCTCCCCAGCTGTAGAGATTATTGTCGGAGCCGAGAGCCAGCGAGAAGTTCAGGCCCGTGCTGGCTTGCGTAAAAGTGACACCGGTTGGTGCCTTTATTTTGTAGGGCAGAGGGTCATATAGCCCAGTTCTCGGAGTACGTTGGCGGCCCAGTTGGGACGAATCGTTGTATCCCCAGCTGTAGAGGTTGCCGTCTGAGCCCAGGGCGAGGACATGCTTGCTGAATGGACCTGTGAAAACCTGGGTGAATGTGATGCCTTCGGGTGCAGCTACTTTACGGGGGTCTGTGCTCCTGAATACGGATCTGCCTTGCCCTAGTGCGCCTCCTCTATCGTCTCCCCAGGCGTAGAGGTTGCCATCGGAGCCTAATGCCAAGGCGAAGCCATCGCCCGCATAGACTCGAGTGTAGTGGATGCCCGCAGGCAGCGCGACTTTGTCGGGGGCATTGCCATTGATGCCGAAGACGTAGCGTCCCAGCTGTCCATTAGTGTTGTCTCCCCAGGTATACACATTGCCGTCTGAGCCTAATGCCAAGGCGAAGTTTTGTCCTGCAGCGGCCTGGGTATAGCGGACTCCAGCGGGGGTCTGCACCACGACAGGCTTACCTGAGGTGGTGTGTCCGAGTTGGTAAGTAAAATTAACACCCCAACTGTAAAGGTTGCCGTCTGAACCGAGAGCCAGAGAAAAATTATCTCCTGATTGGATCCAAGAGAAGCGGATTCCGCGTGTGCCTTGCGGTGGGGTAAGTTTGACGCTCTTACCGCCAGTTTCTGGTCCCTCTTTCTTGTCGATGGTCCAGTGCGAGACGGGACTGAAGTGGGCGGCCAAGGTGATGTCCCCGGTGACGGGCTGATTGAAGTCGTAGGCTATATTGGAGTCGCCCTTGGAGTCTTTGAGGAACCAGCCGTCGAACAGATAGCCGTCCTTGGCTGGATCCTTGTCCGGGCGAGCAGCCTGATCGCCATCCATGACCTGCTGGGTATCTGGTATTGGTGTACCACCCGCGCTGTCGAAGGTGACCGAGTACGTTGAACCATCATACTTGTAAGGCAGGTGTGCATCGGGCTGATGGCCGTTCCTGGTCCAGGCGACTGTTACGTCCACCTGGCCCTTTTCGTGCGCAGGGGTGCGGAAACTCAAGGTGCCGTTCTGGTTTTTGGTCAAGTCGGTAATCGGGGTTCCATCCAGTTTGGCGCTGACGAATTTGCATGCTTGTGGGTAGTCTGCCTTGCTGGGGGTCGTTGCTGGCACACCGCTGGAGGTGCCGGTGCCCTGCTGACCGCTGCTATTGTCACCCCAGCTGTAGAGGTTGCCGTCTGAGCCAAGGGCAAGGGTGTGTCTGTACCCTGCAATGGCTTGGGCATAGGTGACGCCGTCGGGCATGTTCGCTTTGTCCGGCTGGTTTGTGGTCTCACCACCAGTATTTCGTCCCAGCTGGCCGCTGCTGTTGTCTCCCCAGCTATATATGTTGCCGTCGGAACCAGTCGCCAGGGAATAGTCGTATCCCGCGCTGACAAGCTTCGTTTTGATGCCGTCGGGCAGAGCTACCTTGCTGGGCTGGCTGGTGCCGCCGTACCCCCAGCTGTATGCATTGCCATCTGAATCGATAGCCAGTGTGTGGCGGTATCCTGCGCTGATCTGGCTGAAGCGCATGCCGTCCGCCGTATTTATCTTGTATGCCCGATTGGCCGGTTCGCTGGCGGTGGGTGTACGTCCCAGCTGGCCGCTGCTGTTGTCTCCCCAGCTGTAGGCGCTACCGTCAGATGCGAGCGCAAGGGAGGACTTGCCGCCTGCCGTTACCTGGGTGATCTTCACACCTTTTGGCAGCGACACCGGGTTCGGGTACGCGTTCCCATAACTCTCACCATGGAGTCCGTCGGTATCTCGTCCAAGCTGGCCGCTGCTGTTGTCTCCCCAGCTGTACGCAGTTCCGTCCGAGGATGTAGCCAGCGCATAGTTTGGTCCTGCGCTGACTTGAACAAAAGTTTTGGAGGAATCTGCAAATGGGATCACCTGAGTTGGCACGTGGCTTGATGAGTGGACGGACCCTAGTCCTGACTGGCCTTTTTCATTGCTTCCCCAGCTGTATAGATGGTTACTGATATCGATGGCCACAACATATTCGTCTCCTGCACTGACCTGGATGAAGCGGGTGCCATCTGGCACGTCTACTCGTCCAGGCCGATCGGCAGGTTCGCTGGCGGTTGGTATGCGTCCCAACTGCCCCTCGCTGTTGTTCCCCCAGCTGTATAGCACTCCGAGCGAGTCGATGGCTATCGAAAAGTCTTTTCCTGCGCTGAACTGGCTGAAGCGAATATCTCCTATGGCCGGTGGGGTCAGGGTGGCTGTTGTGTTGCCGTCGGCAGGACCATGGCTAGGGCTAAGGCTCCAGGATTTGAGGCCCTTGACCCAGTGAGCTGTCAGCGTGAGGTTTGAGGTGACGGGCTGGGTAAAGTCATAGGCGGTATTCCCGATGAACCAGCCGACAAAGGTATAACCTTTGCAGTAGGGGTCTGGGGGACGTACCACTCTACTTCCTGGGTCGAGTGTTGACGGTAATACTGACGAACCTATCGTGCTGTCGAAAGTTACTCTGTATGAGGACAAGCGTGGCTGGACTGAGTTTCCGCTGTTTTTGCTGGCCTTGTCAGAATCCTTGGGATTATTTTCAGACGGGGTGGTCGTCGGAGCTGGGGAGGAGTCGGAAGAAGGATTCGGCTTGGTGGGATTCTGGGGCGCGGTAGTACCCGACGGGGAATCTGAAGTGCCTGGAGCGGTGGAAGGCGCTGTTGAGGTGTTTGGGGTTGCTGTAGGTGAAGACGGTGTCGCAGGTTTTGTTGACGGGCTCTGCGAGTTTACGGTGCTGGAGGAAGTGCCGGGGTTTTGCTTATCTACCCGAGCGGTCGGTCGACCCCCCCCCCCCGGTGCCATTTAGAGCAGTCTGCGCGCTCGCGCTGGCTGCTCTAGACTCATTCGTGACTGGCTCGGCATTGGCAGCAAGGCCAGTCAGAAGGCTGGTAGGCAGGATAATCGCGAGTAGAAGGCCAGCAACAGTGGATGACCGAATCTGCTTTTTCCGACGATGACGCATGATGGGTGCGATCCCCTTCCTCAAAATCAGCAGCTCTCCAATAAAAACCCCAAGAAAAACGAGCTGTCCGCCGAGAACTTCCCCGGCTTATAGGTCTTTATGCTACCACGGTCTACACACATTGACTGCCGGACTGCAATTTGGCGGGGTTGCAGGCAACTAGTTGCTGCCTTGCGGGTGTCTAAATTGCTTTGTTTTTCCTTTTAGCTTGGTGCTGTGGTTGATGTGAGAGGGAAATGAGGTGAAGAGGGGGTGGGTGGCTCCGCTGTGTTGGGGTCTGCGGGGCCACCCTGTTTGGCCGGGCCATCTTGGGGTATGGTCCGGCTGCTTACTCGTGCGAAGTCTTCAGGCTTGCGGGCTGCGTGCCTCCCGCCGGTGGCGTCCGGCGGCTGCGGCGCCGGACGCGGCGAGCAGTCCGGCGGCAAGCAGGAGGATCATGGTGCCATTGCTACCGGCGTGGGGGAGCATGCCTTCGTAGGTGTAGGCCAGGTGCGTCTGGGGCTGGACGACCCCGCCCAGGGTCCAGTCGACGATGACATCAGCCTGTCCCGGATTGTGGGCGGGGGTGGTCAGGGTGACGGATCCGTCAGAGTTCTGTTGCAGGGTGTCTACGGCCGTCTGGTCAAATCTGACACCAGTGATCAGCAGCACCGGGTTGAATGCCACTAGAGTCGGCGTGCGGCTCTGTGTCATGCTTTGCTCGGCTCCAAGCTGGCTGTAGCGGTTGTCGCCCCAGGCGTAGGCCATGCCATCCTGGCCGATCGCCACGGAATGGCTCCATCCTGCACTGATTCGTACGGATGCGAACCCGGTGCCGACGCTGCCCTGATCTGAGGGTGCCGAGACTGGCCTGGGCGTGGCTCGCTTGCTTGTGGTACCGTCGCCCAACTGGCCGTTAGCATTGTTGCCCCATCCCCAGGCAGTGCCGTCCTGGCCGATGGCCAGAGAATTCCATGTTCCTGCGCTGATCTGCTGGGCTTTGACATTGGGCACCTGCTTAGGCAATGTCACCTGCTTGGACGATGCCTGATAGTCGCTGCTGAAGCCGAGCTGACCGCTGTTGTTCATTCCCCATGCCCATACCGTGCCGTCCTTATCGATGGCCAGAGCATGCCATGCGCCTGCGCTGATTCGGGTTGCCTGCAGTCCTTTGCTGGTATCCGTGGGATCGCGCACCAGCGTGGGGTCGGAGGAGTAGACGGTCCAAGTATTGTTGGTTGAGGAGCCATTGCCGAGTTGCCCCCAGTTGTTGTAGCCCCAGGCGTATATGTCGCCATCCGCGTTCAAGGCCATGATGAAGCTCCAGTTGGCGCTGACCTGGACTGCATGCAGACCCTGGTTGGTGCCGCCTGGGTCGGCTACCGGGGTGGGCTTCGGTTTAGAGTCGGAATTTGCAGTGTTGACATTGTCGCCCAGGGTTGTGGCCTCGCTTCCCCAGCTGTAGACCTTGCCCGCAGTATCGATGGCGACCGAGTCGCAGGCTCCGGCGCTGACTTGGATGGCCTGGAGCGGCTGATCCGTACTGGGGTTGATGACGGCTTCCGGCTTGGCGTGGACGTTCGTATCCGTGCTGCCATTGCCTAACTGGCCGAAATCGTTGTGTCCCCAGCTGTAAACGATGCCGTCGGAGCCGATGGCTAGGGTGTGTGCGCCCCCTGCCGAAATCTGCGTGTAGGTGAAGTCTTTCTTCACGCCCTCCGGCTTGAAAATCTCGGTTGGTTTGTCCTGCTGTTTATTGTCGCCGGTGCCCAGTTGTCCGTACCTGTTGTTGCCCCAAGCGTAGGCGTTCCCGTCGCTGGCCACGCCTACTGAGAAACCGCGCATCTCCCTGTTTTGGGAGCCGCCGGCGCTGATCTGGTTGAAGCGGATGCCCCGGCTGGTCTTGGGTGGCGTGATGGTTACCTGCTGGCCGCCCATCGAGCTGCCCTTGATCGGGTTGATCGACCATTTGCCGTTGTCGGCGGGGCTCCAGTGGGCGACCAGCGTGATGTCCGCGGTGACCGGCTGGCTGAAGTCATAGGCGACCTTGGAATCGCCATCGGCATCCTTGATGAACCAACCATCAAACAGGCAGCTGTCCGCCTTCGGATCGGGGTACGGGCGCATGGCCTGCTCTCCCTCAGTGACGGACTGGTTTTGGGGCATGTCGGAAGATGCCGGGCAGGAGTTGTCTTCGTTGCTGAAGGAGACGGTGTATTTTGGTCCGTCGTATCGATAGGTCAAATGCACATCCGGCTGTGACGCCCCATTTATGGTCCATTGAACAGTCACGTCCGCCTTTCCCTTTGCATGTGGCGGGGTAGTGGCGTTCCAGGTGTCCTCATTCGTGTTCTTCGACAGATCTGTAATGGTTGTTTCGTCGAACTTCATGCCAGTGAGGTTGGGTGTGCCGAGTGCTGACACCACTCCGCGCTCTTCGTCGTTGACGGCCCCGTGTCCGAGTTCACCGTAATAGTTGAAGCCCCAGGTATACAGGTTGCCGTCTGAGCCGAGCCCCATGGTGTAGCCATTGTTTATGCTGGCCTGCTTCCAGGTGAAGTCATCCTGATTGCTGTCAGGCTTGGACACAATTCCCGGGCCGTTTACTGGTGTAGCTTGCCCAAGCTCGCCGTCACCGTCGGTTCCCCAGCTGTAGAGGTTGCCGTCTGAGCCGACCCCTATGGAGTGGTAGTCAGTCGTCATGCAGTCAATGTAATTGACGTTGGCGGGTTTATAGACAGCTGCCGGACGGTTGGCGACTTTGAGGCTCAGATCGCGCCCCAGCATAATTTCTTGCTCATCCGATCCCCAGGTATAAATGTTCCCATCTGAGCCAAGGGCCATGGAATTGTAATGGGCTGATCCTGTCTGGAGCCATGTGAAGTCGCTGGGAACACCTGCAGGTTTGTCGATTTTGCCGGGAATAGGATTGTTCGTCGCATCGGTGGTGTCGCGGCCCAGTTGATCGAAATCGTTGTTCCCCCAGCTGTAGAGGTTGCCGTCTGAACCGATTGCCACTGTATCGTAGAACCCTCCGCTTGCCTCGATCCAAGTGAAATTGGATGAAGCGTTTGCAGGTTTGTCGACTTTGGTTGGTTCTTTGACTTCTTGAGTTCCCCCATCATGACCCAGTTGCCCATACTCGTTCCATCCCCAGCTGTAGAGATTTCCAAGGGAATCAAATGCCATAGCGTGATTTGCTGCTGCCTTGATGCGGGTGAATTTGATGGTCTCCTGCTTGTCTACAGGCCTCGGCGTCCGATCACCGCCGAAGATATTGAAAACCCCGTCCCGCCCAAGCTGACGGAATTCGTTGGAACCCCAACTATAGAGAATGCCATCCGAACCGAGAGCCAGGGCAAAAGTGTCTCCTGCGCTGACCTGAACCCAGGTGAAGTCGGATGATACGTTTGCGGGTTTGTCAACTTTACCGGGTGTGGGATTTGGATCGTATAGGCTACTGCTGGCTATACGTCCCAGCTGGCCTTCCTGGTTGAATCCCCAGCTGTACAGGTTGCCGTCTGATCCCAAGGCCACGGCAAAATTATCTCCGGCACTGAATTGACTGAACCGAATATTAGGTATGACGGGTGGAGTAAGAGTGACCTTGGTGTTGCCGCTCGCTGGCCCATGGACGGGATCAATGCTCCAGGTACTGGAGCCTTTTATCCAGTGGGCTGTCAGGGTGATGTCGCTGGTGACCGGCTGACTGAAATCGTAGGCCACGGGTGTGTCACCTATGAGCCATCCGACGAATATATAGCCGATTCTTGAGGGATTGGCAGGTCGGCTTACGCGATTTCCATCCGTGATTTTTTGTTCTGTGCTGGTTTGCTGTTCAGGGTTGTTGAAGGTGACGGTATGTTGAGCGGATGAGCGTGGTTGTGGTCGGCCGTTTACATGTTCATCTGCAGCGATTCTTTTATTGGGCTCTGGGATGGTGGGTGACGGCAGCCGCGTTGTGTTGAGCGGGGAGGATGTAGCTAGGGGTGATGGTGTAGATAGGGGTGTGGTTGGAGTTGGAAGCGTTGCCTTGCTGGAGGAAATGCCCGAATTTTGCTTAGCTACGCGAGGGGTCTGACGACCCCCCCCCCCCGGTGCCTCCTGCTGTGGCAGGCGCGCTCGCGCCGGACACAGCAGGCTCGCTGGCCTCAGTGCTGGCATCGGCGCTGGTGCCGGCAAGCAGGCCTAGAGGCAGGATGACAGCCAGCAGTGTGCTGATGGCCATAGCCGGTCCGATAGACGTGTGCTGGTGCTGACGCATGATAAGCATGATCCCCTTCCCCAGGAACTGCGGCTACATGCCCGGAACTCCCCAGTCCGGATCCCCCGCCGCGCGCCGGGCACAATCCCGGCCTCATCTGCAACAACTTTATCACCCCGGTGGACATGCCTATTCAAAACTCTATCGAGGTCCTAGCAAGTCCAGGGAGATTGATCTTGTGCTGCCTGAGGAGTTTTGTTCTATCTGGTTCTTCTGTCTGGCTTATTGATTCTTCCGGCCGAGCGGAAGCAAAAGAGAAATGGGTGGCTCCGTTGTGTTGGGGTCTGCGGGGCCACCCTGTTTGGCCGGGCCACCTTGGGGTATGGTCTGGCTGCTTACTCGTGTGAAGTCTTCAGGCTTGCAGGCTGCGTGCCTCCCGCCGGTGGCGTCCGGCCGCGACGGCGCCGGCCGCGGCGAGCAGTCCGGCGGCAAGCAGGAGGATCATGGTGCCATTGCTACCGGCGTGGGGGAGCATGCCTTCGTAGGTATAGGCCAGATGCGCCTGGGGCTGGACGATCCCGCCCAGGGTCCAGTCGACGATGACATCAGCCTGTCCTGGGTTGTGGGCAGGCGTGGACAGGGTTACCGACCCGTCAGAGTTCTGCCGCAAGACGCTAACCACTGTCTGGTCGAAACTGACACCGGTGATCAACAGGACCGGGTTGAAGGCTACCAGGGCCGGGGTGCTGCTTTGTGTTGTACCCCCGTTCCCGAGTTGGCTGTATGTGTTGTCTCCCCAGGCGTAGGCGTTGCCGTCCTGGCCGATGGCCAGGGAGTGGTTTCGTCCTGCGCTGGCGCGTGCGGCTGTGAGCCCGCCGTCGGCCTTGCCCTGGCCGGCGGGCGGCGATACGCGCGTGGGCTTGGGCTGGTCGCTGGTGTTCCCGTTGCCGAGCTGACCGTCACTATTCCATCCCCAGGCCCAGGATGCGCCATTCTGGTCGACAGCCAGGGAGTGGTGCACACCTGCGCTGATCCGTGCGGCCTGCAATCCTTGACTGGAGCCCGTGGGGCTTGGCACCTGCCTGGGCGAGGGCCGGCTGGTTGTCGTCCCGTCGCCCAGCTGCCCGTGGTCGTTGTATCCCCATGCCCAGGCGGCGCCATCCTGGCTGATGGCCAGGGCGTGGTTGGCTCCTGCGCTGATCTGCGAGGCTTTGAAAGTCCTGCTGGTGTTCGCAGGGTCGGGCACGGGTGCCGGATCGGCGGCGTATGTGGTGCTGTATTCTCCTGTGGCCGCGCCGTTGCCGAGCTGCCCGTAGTTGTCGTATCCCCAGGCGTAGAGGCTGCCGTCCGTGTCAATGGCCATGATGAAGCTCCAGCCGAGGCTGACCTGGGCCGCGTGCAGTCCCTGGTTTGATCCGTTGGGGTCCTTGGCCAGTTTCGGTGTCAGTTTGGATGCGCTGTATGCGGTGTAGTTGTTGTTTTCGCTGCCCCAGGTGTAGACGCGCCCCTGCTGGTCGATGGCCGCCGAGTCGTAGGCGCCGGCGCTCACCTGGGCAGCTTTGAAGGGCTGGCTTTTGTCAGATGGGTCAGGCACGGGTTGCGGCTTGGAATGGTCGGTGGTGGTGCCGTCGCCCAGCTGCCCATGGTCGTTGGCCCCCCAGCTGTAGACGATGCCGTTGCTCCCGATGGCCAGCACGTGGTAGCCGCCTGCCACGGCCTGCGTGTAGGTGAAGCCGGCGGCCACGCCGTCGGGCAGTGGAACCTTGACCGGCGTTTTCTGCGTGCTGCTGTCGGCGGTGCCCTGGCCGAGCTGGCCGTGCTGGTTGCTGCCCCAGGCGTAGGCGTTCCCGTCGCTGGCCACGCCCACGGAGAAGCCGTGGAAGTCACCGGCCTGGTAGCCGCCGGCGCTGACCTGGCTGAAGCGGATGCCCCGGCTTATCTTGGGCGGCGTGACGGTCGCCTGCTGGCCGCCCATCGAGCTGCCCTTGACCGGGCTGATCGACCAACCGCCGGTGTTGGCAGGGCTCCAGTGGGCGACCAGCGTGATGTCTGCGGTGACCGGCTGGCTGAAATCATAAGCCACATTGGAACCGCCTTTGGCATCCTTGAGGAACCAGCCATCAAACAGACAACCGTCTGCTTTTGGATCTGGATAAGGGCGCTTGACCTGATTGCCCTCTGTGACGGACTGGTCTCCTGGCATACCCGAAGCCGCCGGACAGGCAGCATCAACGGACGTGAATCCTACGCTGTATTTGGGGCCGGTGTATGTGTAGGAGAGGTACGCGTCCGGCTGAGGTCCGTTCATGCTCCAGGTGATGGTGACATTCACCCAGCCCTTGCTGTGCGGCGGAGTGGTGACGTTCCAGGTGCCGTCCGGGTTGGCTGTCAATCCTGTGCCGGGTGTCCCGCCGAATTTGATGCTGGTGATCGCGGCATGGTTGGTCAGGGGAATCGTACCTGGCTGATAGGAATCCCTTTTGTTGGTGTCTCGTCCTAATTGGCCATTGGAGTTGCGTCCCCAGCTGTAGAGGTTGCCGTCGGAGCCGATTGCCACAGCATGATCACCGCCTCCGATAACCTGGATGTAGGTAACGTTCTTCGCTGGAGGGTCGATTTTGGTTGGTTGGGGATCTGTCGCACCCCAGTATGGCCGTGCTAGTTGTGCATGGCTGTTGTTTCCCCACGTATATAGGATCCCCTGATCGTCCAAGGCGAAACCATTCCAGTCTCCCGCACTAATTTGGATTATGCGTGTCTTTGTAGGTACGTTAACCTTGCCTCGTGGGTTGATCTTTGTGCTGCCGGTGTATCGACCCAGCTGGCTGAAATTGTTGTATCCCCAGCTGTAGAGCACCCCATTCGAATCCAAGGCCAGGCAGTGCATGCCTTTGGCGATTACTTGTGTGTAGCGGACTCCGGCAGCAGGCGTATCCACTTTCCCCGGACTGCCGGTCGGCGTGGTGCTGGCGTCGCGGCCCAGCTGACCATGACCATTGCCTCCCCAGCTGTATAAGTTTCCATCAGTGTCGAAAGCCATGCAGTAGTCATATCCAGAGGTGATCTGGGTGAAACGGATTCCCGTCGGGGTGTCCACTTTGCCTGGCCTGGTGGTCGGCGTGGTGATGGTCCCGCGTCCCAGTTCGCCGTCGCTGTTGTACCCCCAGCTGTAGATGCTGCCGTCCGAGGCTAATGCTTCTGAGTGGTACTTTCCTGCGCTGACCTGGGTGAAACGAATTCCTGCAGGGGCGTCCACTTTTCCAGGAGTATCGGCTGGTGTGGTGTAGGTGTTACGCCCAAGCTGACCATAACTGCTGCTGCCCCAGCTGTACAGGTTCCCTTCTGAATCAAGGGCTAGGGAGTGATCGTAACCTGCGCTGACCTGGATGAAGCGAAGTCCGGCTGGGGTGTCTTCCCTGCTTGGTTGCCAGTTGTAGTCGGAGCCATACATTTCTCCCCAGTGGTAGATGCTGCCGTCTGATCCCACTGCCACTGAATATTGGTATCCTGCACTGAACTGGCTGAAGCGGATGGTTCGAGCCGGAGGTGCAGTCAGGGTGATTAAAGTGTTGCCAGCTGTGGGTCCTTGAGTGGGGGAGAGGTCCCAGACATCACCGTTTTTGGTCCAACGGGCTTCCAGAGTCATGTCGCTGGTGACAGGCTGGCTGAAGTCGTAAGCGGTCAATGTGCCGCTGATAAACCAGCCATCAAACGAATAGTTGGGTCGGGCTGGATCGGCAGGCCTCAGCGCTTGGGCGCCTTCATTGACGGTTTGATCAGGCGTGGTGGTCCCGCCCTCTGTATCAGTGAACTTGATGGTGTACTGGGCGGCTGAGCGGGTCTGGGGATTTTCGGTATTCGTGCTTGGTGAGGCGGATGCAGTAGGTTGAATTGGTTCTAGGGGCGATGATGTGTTTAAAGGCGATGGGGTGGCTAGTGGTGATTGGGGTGTTTCTGATGTGGCTGTTGGCGTTGCCTTGCTGGGGAAAATGCCGGAATTTTGCTTAGCTACGCGAGGGGTCTGACGACCCCCCCCCCCCGGTGCCTCCTGCTATGGCTGGCGCGCTGGCCTCGGTACTGGCATCGGCGCTGGTGCCGGCGAGGAGGCCTAAAGGCAGGATAATAGCGAGCAGAAGACTGACGGCCATAGCCGGTCCGATAGACGTGTGCTGATGCTGACGCATGTTAAGCATGATCCCCTTCCCCGGAACCTGCGGCTACATACTCGGAACTCCCCAGTCCGGATCCCCCGCCGCACACCGGGCACAACCCCGGCCTCATCTGAAATAACTTTATCACCCCGTTGGACATGCCTATCTACACTTCACTTAGGCCAGTAGTGTTCCAGGAGATTGATCTCGCTTCTTTTGAGGATTGCTCGTTCTGTCGGACTTATCAGTCCTTCT
Source organism: Bifidobacterium sp. wkB344 (assembly GCF_003688305.1). NCBI lineage: Bacteria > Bacillati > Actinomycetota > Actinomycetes > Bifidobacteriales > Bifidobacteriaceae > Bifidobacterium > Bifidobacterium sp. wkB344. The sequence goes on from NZ_NPOQ01000008.1 coordinate 23,736, forward strand.
GGGCGGGCGGTTGCAAGAGAGAATGGGTGGCTCCGCCGTATTGGGGGAGTGCGGGGCCACCCTGTTTAGCCGGGCTGTCTTGGGATGCGGCCTGGCTGCTTACTCGTGCGAAGTCTTCAGGCTTGCAGACTGCGGGCCTCCCGCCGATGGCGTCCGGCAGCTGCGGCACCCGCAGCTGCGAGCAGTCCTGCGGCCAGCAGGATTATGGCCCCACTGCTGCCGGCATGGGGCAGCATGCCTTCGTAGGTGTAGGGCAAGTGGGCTTGGGTCTGGACGATCCCGCCCAGGGCCCAATCCACGATCACATCGGCCCGCCCCGGATTATGGGCAGGAGTGGCCAGGGTGACGGAGCCGTCGGCGTTCTGCCGCAGGGCGCCGATCACTGTCTGGTCGAACCTGACCCCGGTGATGTTCAGGGGTGTGGGGTCGAACATGGTCTGTATGGGTTTGGGGCTGTTGCCTGTTGTGGGGATGCTGGTGTTGCCGAGCTGGTTGTAGTCGTTCTTGCCCCATGCGTAGACGTTGCCGTCCTGGCCGATGGCCAGGGAGTGGTTGTGGGATGCGCTGACGCAGACGGCCTTGAACCCCTGGCCTGTGCTGCTCGGACCGATCACTTTCGTAGGGGTATCCTGCGAATGGGTGTTGCCGTTGCCGGTCTGCCCGTATTGATTCCAGCCCCATCCCCAGGCGTTGCCGTCCTGGTCGATGGCCAGGGAATGCCATGTGCCGGCACTGATCTGGGTGGCTTTGATGGTTTTGCCGGTGTTGGCGGGGTCGTTCGTGGGTCTTGTGTAGTTGGTGTCGTTGACCTTGCCCCAGGTGTACAGGCTGCCGTCCTTCTTTCCGATGGCGAGGGCGTGCCTGGTGCCTACGCTGATCTGCGTGGCTTTGAAGATCTTGCTGGCATCCTTCGGATCTTGGACCGGCTTCGGGTCGTTGGCGTAGCTGGCGTTGCCGTCTCCTGTGGCTGTTCCGTTGCCGAGCTGGCCGTTGGTGTTGTATCCCCAGGCGTATACGTTGCCGTCCTCGTCCAGGGCCAGGATGAAGCTCCATTTGACGCTGACCTGGACCGCGTGAAGCCCTTGGCTGGAGCCGTTGGGATCCTTGGCCAAGGTCGGCGCTTTCTTATCCGTCCCGTAGTCAGAGTAGCTGTTATGCTCGCATCCCCAGGTGTAGACGCGGCCTTGGTCGTCGATGGCGGCCGAATCGAAGGCTCCCGCACTGATGCGCACGGCCTTAAACGATTGGCCGGTATCTGGGTTGTTGACGGGCTGGGGCTTGTACCGGTCCGTGGTGGTGCCGTCGCCCAGTTGCCCGTGGTCGTTGCGGCCCCAACTGTAGAGGATTCCGTCTGAACCTATGGCCAGGGTGTGGGCGCCGCCTGCGGCAACCTGCGTGTAGGTGAAGCCGGCGGCCACGCCGTCAGGCAAAGGAACTTTAGTAGGCGTGTTCTGCATAGTTGTTTTGGCTGGGTCTTGACCCAGTTGCCCGTATTGGTTGTTGCCCCAGGCGTAGGCGTTCCCGTCGCTGGCCACGCCTACGGAGAAGCCGATGACGCTGGCCTGCTCGCCGCCGGCGCTGACCTGATTGAAGCGGATGCCACGGCTGTGATCAGGAGGGGTTATCGTCGCCTGCTGGCCGCCAAGCACGTTGCCTTGGCTAGGGTTGATCGACCAGTGCGTGTCGACTGGAGACCAGTGCGCGACCAGACTGATGCCGCTGGTGACGGGCTGGCTGAAGTCATAAGCCACATTGGAATCGCCTTTGGTGTCTTTGATGAACCAGCCGTCGAACATGCAGCCGTCTGATTTTGGATCGGGATAGGGACGCTTAGCTTGTTCGCCTTCAATGACCGATTGGTTTCCGGGCATGCCTGAGGGTACCGGGCAGGAGTCGTTCTTGGAAGTGAACCCGACGCTGTATTTGGGGCTGGTATAAGTGTAGAGCAGGTGTGCGTCAGGCTGCTGGCCGTTCATACTCCAGGAGACGGTAACATCTACTTGGCCTTTGCGATGTGACGGAGTAGAGACGCTCCATGTACCGTCTGAATTTCTGGACCGGTTGGTACCGGATATCCCATCAAACTTAATATCGGAGATTTCTGGCTGTTCAGGGAAAGGAATCTTGCTCGCACATATGCTGTTTTTGGTTGATCCAGTGTCGCGTCCCAGCTGGCCGCTGCTGTTATCTCCCCAGCTATATAGGTTGCCGTCTGAGTCCAGGGCCAGTACGTGTTGGTTTCCGGTTCTGACCTGGGTATAGGTGACTCCAACGGGCGTGTATATTTTGGTAGGGTCAGCAACAGTGCTATAGTCATTTGGATCTTTTGCCAGCTGGCCCTTGCTGTTGTCTCCCCAGCCATACAACATGCCATTAGATCCGATCGCGAGTGAGTATTCCCATCCTGCACTGATCTGTTTCCAAGCGAAGTCTTTTGCCGTGTCAGATGGATGAGCAATATTGCACTTGACATGGGTTGTATCGCAACTTGCTGTGCTGTATAGCTGGCCATTTGCAACAAGGCCCAGGGAATGTGCGTATCCTGCCGCGACCTGCTTCCAAGTGCTTCCGGAAGGACCGAATTCGGTTATTTGGGTTGGTATCGTTGCTTCGTAATTGAGACCTGGCATTGAAGGTGCATGAACCCCAGGGAATCCATTCCATCCCCAGCCGTACAGTTTTCCGCTCGTGTCAATAGCCAAAACGTGTTGGAAGCCTGCGCTTACCTGGGTGAAGTGAACTCCTGAAGGCATAGTGACTGGGCTAGGTTTGCTGGACGGTTCACTGCTGGAGGTAGGACGTCCTAGTTCACCGGTGTAGGCGTCTCCCCAACTGTATAGCTTGCCATCAGAGCCGAAGGCCAGAGCAAAGTCAGCTCCAGCAATGACCTTGGTCCAAGTGAAACTTGAATCAGCCTTTGTCGGTTTGTCGACTGGTTTGGGAGTAGGGCCAGCCTTCATGGTGTTTGAATCATCTGTGTCTGTTATGCGCCCTAGCTGGCCGTAATCGTTGTATCCCCAGCTGTAGAGGTTGCCGTCGGAACCAATGGCCAAGGAATAATCTCCTCCAGCCTCCGCTTGAACCCAGGTAAAGCTGGAGGATGCTTCCTTGGGCCTTGCGACCAGATTTGGCTCGCCACTTGGTGTTTCATTGGTAACAGTGCGCCCTAGCTCCCCGCCGCCGTTGCTTCCCCAGCTGTAGAGGTTGCCGTCTGAGGCAATGGCGAGGGAATGAGCCCCTCCTGCACTGATTTGAGTGAAGTGGATGCTGTTTGCTGCCGGCGGGGTTATGGTGATTTTGGTGCTTCCGGCTGTTGGCCCATTATCAGGGTTGATGGACCATGTGCTTGATCCTCTGGTCCATTGGGGAAGCTGCTTGGTCCAATGCGCATTAAGGATGATGCTGCTGGTGACTGGCTGATTGAAATCGTAGGCAAGGTGTGCGCCATCCTTGAACCAGCCTTCGAAAACGTAGCCGTTCCTGGTCGGATCAGCGGGTCGCTCCGCCAGTTCACCAGCCTTGACGTTTTGCCTCATGCTGGTGTGCTGGTCGGGGTCGTTGAAGGTGACGGTGTACTGAGAGTCCGGGGTCTGATCGGTTTTAGTGGATTCTGTCGGCGTGGGGTTTAGGGAAGATGGTGTGGATAAGGGGGATTGTGGTGTACTTGGCGCTGATGTTGGAGTCGCGCTACTGGGGAAAGTGCCGGAATTTTGCTCAGCTACGCGAGGGGTCTGACGACCCCCCCCCCCCGGTGCCTTCTAGTGTCGCCGGCGCGCTGGCGACACTAGACTCGTTGGTGGCCGTGTCTGCTGCGGCGAATCCACAGATAGCCAGGCTGGCTGGCAGGATAACGGCCAACAGTAGGCTGACAGCCCTTATTGGACGGCTTGGCATGTTCGTATGCTGACGCATGATAAAGCAAAATCCCCTTCCCCAAAGGCTGACCAACCGGCCCCTACCGGTAGAGATACCCTTGGATGCTTCCTGACATAGCGCATATCCCCATCCCTCTGTGCGAGGGTGCGAGCAGGAAGCCTTGCGTCTCTCAACTATACTACCTGCTGATAAGGTTCTCTCAGGTGGAATGTCGGGGAAGCACTCCTAGGCAGGATTAATGGTGCGGTGATTTTGCTGAACTGGTTGGCAGTCCCGGGTCAGGCAGGCCAACCGGCGATGAGGGCGTGCAGGCCCTTGCGGTAGCTGGTCTCCATAAGGGTACCTATTCCGTCATCCGTAGAGGCGAAGAGCGTCTTCAGGTCATCGAATCCTTGGGTGTCTTTGGCCAGTCTTTTGGCCAGATCCGTATTGGTCTGGCCGCCCGCACCGCCGACCGGGGGAGAGGCTTGGGCGATGGCGCTGCCCAGGGTCAGTCCGGCCAAGCTGTTGAGCAGGTGGATGGTGTCTGAATCGACCTTGAGCCCGTGGGCGGTCAGCTGGTTCAACCAGGTGCTGACCATGTGGAAGGACTGGTCCGTGTTGATGGGGTGCGTGGCCATGAGCGGGAGTGCCCGGGGATGCGAAAGCAGCGTTCGGTGAACCTGTAGCATGACATCTTCAAGGGCTTGCCGCCATCCCATGCCCTGGGGTATGGAGTCCAGGTCGGTGGCTGACTGCCAGATGAGCTCGACGATCCCATCGAGCAGAGCAGCCTTGCTGGGCACATGGCGGTAGATGGCCGGCCCCGACACTCCCATCTGCCTGCCCAGGGCGCGGATGTTCAGGGCCTCCAGTCCGTGCTCGTCGACGAAATAGAGGGCGGAACGCAGAACGTAGTCGCGGTTGAGCGTCGTCTTGACGGGTGCCTTGGGTGGGTCAGCCATGCTTTCTCACTCCTTCCGCTGTACTCCTCTCTTGAATAGTACCGTTGCCAGGAGAGCCAGGGCGAGCAGGAAGGCCAGCAGGATGCGCAGATCCGGCCAGACATCCTCCATTCCGGCATGGTCGAAATTGATTTTTCCTACGGCATCCATGGCCCAGTAGACGGGGCTGCCCTTGGCCAGTTTCTGCGCCCAGTCGGGGAATCCGGAGACAGGGCTGAGCGCGCCGCCCATGCCAGCCAGGAGCATGCCAAGAATGTTGTTGAAGGACATGGCCATGTTCTGCGAGGACGAGAAGATGTAGAGCAGCAGGCCGAAGAGGGTCAGCACAATCGAAATGACCAGGCAGACTGCGGCCAGGGCCAGGACTGATCCATTGGGTCGATAGTGGTAGAGCGCCGTCCCAACCAGCATGACCAGAGAGACCTGGACCACCTGCACCATGAAGGACACGCTCAGTTTGGCCATGACCAGGTCGAGGAGGGATACCGCCGACACCCGCATTCTGTCCCAGGTGTGCCATTCGTGCTCCTGGAAGAAGAGTTGGAGAACCAGCTGCAGGGAGAACATGGAGAAGAGGATGGCGAACCCCGGAAGCGCCTGCTCGGATCCGTTCGCGCCCAGATGCCCCTGGGCTCGCAGTGAATCCCGATAGGAGGGCAGCATGAAGGGGATGATGATCAGGGGAATGGCGACGATGACCGCCTGCAGCCAGATGCTTCGCAGCTCGATTTTGAAATTCAGGCGGAATGTCGCCAAGTATCCGTTGAAATGCATGACGCTCACCTGTCTTCCCATGCTCGTGACCCGGCGGGATCGCTTGAGGATGTACCCATGACGGTCATGTAGGCCGATTCGATGTCCGGCTGGACGATGGTGATCGACGCCAGACGGGCCTCTTTCATGACTGGCTCCTGCAAAAGGCGGGCCAGCTCCTGCTCTGGACTGGATACCGCGTGGTCGGGTTCCAGGAAGCCCTCTGCCATCTGCCATCCGGGGACCTGGCCTGGGGTCTGCCCGACGAAGGAGATGCGCAGGGATGCCCGGGCATATTTGTGGAGCACCTCCTGCAGGGAGCCCTGGACCTGGATCCGCCCGTCGATCAGGAAGGCCAGGTCCGCGCCCATCTCTTCCAGCTCCTTCAGGTAGTGGGTGGTGTAGATGATGGTGGTGCCCTGCCGGCTCATGGCCTTGACCATGTTCAGTATTCTGGCGCGCGCCTCCACGTCCGCTCCGACTGTCGGCTCGTCCAGGAAGAGTACCGGGGGATTGTGGACCATGGCCATGGCAGTGTGGAGGCGTCGTTTCTGCCCTCCCGATAGATCCTCGGCTGCTGTTCCTGACTGGGATCCCAATCCCATGAGCTCTATCAGTTCGTCGGCCCTTTTGCTGCTCTGCTTGGTGCTCAGTCCCTGCAGGCCGGCCATGCCGCGCAGGTTGTCTCGGACGCTGAGATGGGGATAGATGCCCAGGTCCTGGGGAGCAAGTCCGATGACCTGGCCGAAGATGCGCGAAGGGGTGCGATAGGGGTTGTGCCCCTCGACTGTGATGTGGCCTGAGTCCGGCTCGCCCAGCCCGGTCAAGGCTGAGATCAGGGTTGACTTGCCTGCTCCGTTCCTGCCCAGCAGGCCCAGGATGCTTCCGCGCCTGACTTCAAGATCCACACCCTTGAGCACCTGCCTGCTTCCGAATGATTTGCGCACCTGGCGACAGGACAGGGCGTATTCCCCTGAGTCGTTTTTTGCAGGTTGCAAGGTATACCTCCTGACGATTGTTGGTAGTTAACGATGTAAACTATAATAACATTGTTAACAACTCAGTCTCACCATGATTCTTGTGGACTGCGCCAGCTCTCGGATATTCTGACGTGGCGTGGTGGGGATATACGCCTCGCATCGTCTTGGAAGTATTATGCTTACCTCAGCAGTGTTGGGAATCCGATAATTTCTCTTCAACGAAGAAGACCCGGGGGATTGTTCAAGTACGAGCGGGGCAGGATGCTGTCTATGCCGCTATGCCTTGGTTGGCCGTAGCCTTGGCTTAGTGATTCCGCAGGCGCCAGCCTTCAGGGTCCCGGTGGGCGTGGCAATAGCTGGTGTATACAGTAGCTGGAATATGGCAGAAGACTGTTGGTGCTGCTTGTCAGGAAGCTCCAGTTGGGGAACAAAGCAGGAGATTGAAGAAATGGGGGTGGCTCCGCAATCTTGGGGGTTTGCGGGGCCACCCCGCTTACTCGGGCAAAGAGCTCAGTGGCGGCGGCTGCTGGTTTCCCGCTGGTGGGAGGCTGCTGCTGTGGCGCCTGCAGCGGCCAGCAGTCCTGTGGCGAGTAGGACAAGCAGGCCGGTGCTGCCAGCCATGGGCAGGATGCCTTCATAGGTGTAGCCCAGGTGTGCGGTCGTCTGCGCGACTTGGTCGATGGTCCAGTCGACGGCCACATCGACGTGTCCTGCGTCGTGTGGTGGGTTGGTGATGCTCCAGGTGCCGTCGTCGTTCCGGTACAGGCTGGTCCCGGGGATGCCGCCGAACTTGACGCCAGTGAGAACCAAAGGCGTCGGATCGAAAGCAACCGCCATGGGGGTCGTGCTTTTGGCTGCCGTTTGATTATTGCCCAGTTGCCCGTACTGGTTGTCGCCCCAGGCCCAGAGGTTGCCATCCTGCCTGATGGCCAGTGAATGGAGTTGCCCCGCGCTGCTTCGAACGGCCTTGAATGCTTGGGCCTTGTTGGCGGGGTCCTTGATGAGCGCGGGCTTTGTCTGATTGACGGTGTTGCCGATGCCGAGCTGTCCGTTGCTGTTTAATCCCCATGCCCAGAGACTGCCGTCCTGGCCGACCGCAAGGGAGTGATTCACGCCCGCACTGATCTGGGCGGCTTTAAGGCCTTGGCTGGTATTAGTGGGGTTCTGCACGGTTTGAGGTTTGTATTTATCGCTGGTGCTGCCGTCGCCCAGCTGGCCGTATCCGTTGTATCCCCAGGTCCAGGTGTTCCCCTCCGTATCGATGGCCAGAGCATTCCAGCTTCCCGCGCTGATCTGGGCGGCCTGGAAGGACTGGTTGGGCAGTCGGGCCGGATTGGATGCGTAATTGGTGCTGTCACTGGTGTTGTTGCCGAGCTGGCCATTAGTGTTGTATCCCCAAGTGTACACGTTGCCGTCGGCATCCAGGGCCATGGCGAAGCTCCAGTTGAGGCTGACCTGGACCGCACGCAAGGTCTGTCCCGGATTGTCCGGGTCAGCGGCTGGTGTCGGGTTCTTCCTGGTTGTGCTGTATGCAGGCGTCTGCCCCTTGCCCGTGCTTTCGCTGCCCCAGGTGTAGACGCGGTTTTCAGAGTCGATGGCGGCCGAGTCGGCGACACCGGCGCTGACCTGTACAGCTTTGAATGGCTGGCCGCTGGTGTCCTTGACGGGCTGAGGCTGGTACCGATCCGTGGTGGTGCCGTCACCAAGCTGACCGTGGTCGTTGCGTCCCCAGCTGTAGAGGATGCCATTGGATCCGATGGCAAGAGCGTGCGAGTCGCCAGCTACAACCTGGGTATAGGTAAAGCCGGAATCCGCCCCGTCGGGCAGGGGAACTCTGACAGGGCCCTTCTGCATGCTGGCATCGGACGGTTTCTGAGCCAGCTGCCCGTACTTGTTGCTTCCCCATGCATAGGCGTTTCCGTCGCTGGCGACTCCTATGGAGAAACTGTTGGCGCTCGCGGTCTGGTAGCCTCCGGCGCTGACTTGGCTGAAGCGGATGCCTCGGTTGATTGTGGGCGGGGTGATGGTCACGTGCTGGCCGCCGAGCACGTTGCCTTTTTCGGGGTTCAGGGCCCAGTGGTTGTCCATCTTGGTCCAGTGGGCTGCCAGGATGACGTTGCCGGTGACGAGCTGGCTGAAGTCGTAGGCGATCTTGGAGTCGTTGCTGGCGTCTTTGATGAACCATCCGTCGAATAGGCAGCCGTCCGCCTTCGGATCAGGGGAGGGGCGTTTGGCCTGTTTGCCTTCGGTGACGGTCTGGCTTAGAGGCATGCCCGAGGGTGTCGGGCAGGAGCTATCCGCACTGGTGAAGGCGACGGTGTAGGAGTCCAGGTACCTGTAGGCCAGGTGGGCGTCCGGCTGCTGGCCGTTCAAAGTCCATGAGACGGTTGTGTCCACTTTTCCTCGCGCATGTGCGGGCGTAGTGACGCTCCATGTGCCGTCAGCGTTCTTGCTTATGTTCGTGCCTGCCATTCCACCGAAGCTTACCGCGGTGACTGTGGTAGTGCCGGGCAGGTTCACTGGGCCGGGGATATGACGCTCGTTGGTGGTGTTGTCGCCCAGCTGGCCGTTGGCGTTTTTGCCCCAGGAGTACAGGTTTCCGTCTGAGGCCAAGCCGAAGGAGTTGTTGTCCCAACCGGCGCTTGCTTGGACCCAAGTCAGTCCTGTTGGCGCGTTTTGCGGCGCAGCAACCCGGATAGGGGTGTTTCGCTGCGTAGTGGTGTTGTCGCCCAGCTGGCCATTGTTATTGGCGCCCCAGGAGTAGAGGTTCTCGTCTGAGCCAATGGCCAGTGATGCAACAGATAGGAGGCTTACTTGTTTCCAAGAGAAATTAGGTAGCACTCCATTGGGTTTATGTGCTTGAGTTGGCCCGTACACGTCAACGGTGGACCCATTGCCAACGTTGCCGTTTCCGCCGTAACCCCATGTGTATATGTTGCCGTCGGATCCGATAGCTTGCGAGTAGTAGTCCCCCATTTGGAACTGTCCCCAAGTGAATCCAGAGGAAGTCCCTTGTGGCCAGGCAATTCGGACGGGCGTGATCTTATTATCGGTGATTGATCCTGTGCCCACTTCACCACGGGTATTTGCGCCCCAGCCGTAGATCCAGTTATCCGATCCCAAGGCCAGAGAATGCCATCCCCATCCGCTCATCTGCTTCCATACGAACCCGGAGGACGCTCCTTTTGGCATCTTCACCAGGACTGGGGCATGCCGTTCAGTGGCAGTGCCGTCCCCCAGTTGGTTATGATCGTTGCTGCCCCAGCTGTAGAGGTTGCCGTCAGATCCTAGGCCAAGAGCATGTAGGCTACCAACCGCTTCCTGCTTCCATGTGAACCCAGATGGAGCATTTTGTGGCATATTAACAGGTTGGGGGGTGTGATGCTCGGTTGTAGTGTTGTTCCCCAACTGACCATAGGTGTTGTCACCCCAGCTGTAGAGCTTGCCGTCTGATCCCAGAGCCACAGAGAACAAGTATCCGGCTGAGGCCTGGACCCAGGTAAAATCCTGGGATACTCCTTGGGGTTTCTTTACCGGGACCGGCTCATGACGTTCAGTGGTGGTCCCATCGCCGAGTTGGCCATGATCATTGCTTCCCCAAGAGTAAAGGTTGCCGTCCGAGGCGATTGCAAGGGTGTGCCCTCTTCCTGAGCTGACCTGGCTGAAACGAACTCCTCGGGATCCCGGCGGGGTCAGGGTGACTTTTGTGCCGCCTGCTACCGGCCCCTGCACAGGGCTCATGCTCCAGACATCTGCCCTGGTCCAATGGGCGGTGAGTTTCAGATCTCCGGTGACGGGCTGGCTGAAATCGTAGGCGACGGGTGTTGAGCCAATGAACCAGCCGTCAAAGAGATAGCCGTTTCGAGTCGGATCTGCTGGGCGCTTCGCACGTTCTCCGTCCATTACTGTTTGTGTCGTGTCGGTGCCTTGGGGACTGCTGAAGGTGACGGTGTGCGGTGTGGAGGCGCGTGCCTGTAGCTTGGCGTTGTCTTTGTCTAGCGTGGGAGCGATGGAGGGGGTCGGCTGTTTGGGATTCAGCGGGGAAGATGTGGCGAGGGGGGATGGCGAAGTAGGAGTTGTTGCTGTATCTGTTGGCTGGGTGGTGATATTGGGAGAGTTACTGGATTGCTGTTGAGCTTCACGATCCGCCTCCTCCCCGCTGTTTGCTTGTGTGGTCGGTGCTACTGTGTGGGTCGCGCTGGACTCGTTTGCAGTGTTGTCTGCCGTGGCATAGGTGCAGGCTAGGAGACTTGCGGGTAGGACGATGGCCAGCAGGAGGCTGACCAACAAGGCCGGTCGAGCCATTATATTCGAGTGCTGACGAGGCATAAGTAGATCCCCTTCCCCAGGAATCGCAGCCGCGTTGTCACGAATCCCCAACATTCGGCGAGACATGCGCCGAAGACAACCTTGGCTACTTATACAAATTTACCATATATGTGAAGGCAGAGTGAAAATGAAACATGGAAAAATATCGCCAGTCATACGGTGTATGACTGTATTTTTGCTTCTTATGTGTAAATGAATACGTGATTTCAAGTTGTTAGCGATTATGGATCCATCCTATTGGTCGGACCGCTTACTTGATGTAGCTGCGGGCTGTTGCAACAGTCACGGAGAGAAGCCCAAAAAGGAGCTGAAGAAGGATTCCGATGCTGTCCGTATGGCCCGTTGCCCTCCTAGGCATAAGGCTAATTGGGCTGGAGCATGATTGCAAGGCGCTTGAAGGCCTACACAACCGTTCCGATGTTAAATGGACCTACATCAAGCCCTGCCGCTGATTTCCAAGCCGATGGAAAACGTACCGGTTCATACGGGTGCAGGCGAAGAATTGACGACAAATGCCAAGGGGGAGAGTTACGTCAGCTAGGCCGATTATGCAATTGCTGTGGTGGATGAGGCCGAGTCAGGCAAACATGTAGATGAACGCATTTCCGTTTATGCCAAGTAGCTGCATCGAGTTGAAGCTCTTCAATTGGGAAACCGGTATTAATCTGCTTCTTTTCCGATATCGCCGATTCCGTCGTGAGAAGTTGAAGGAGATGCCTATACCAAGATACCTTCGTAGATGTATCCCATTAGTGCGGTCGTCTGTAAGGCTCGGTCTAAGGTTCAGTCGATGGTCATGCCGACAGATCCTGCGTCGTGGGGCGGGTCGGTGATGCTCCGGGTACCGTCAGTGTTTCGGTAAAGGCCGGTACCAGATATGCCGCCGAACTTGATACTAGTGAGAACCACAGGTGTCATTTCGAATATTGCTTGGGCGGGCATAAGGCTGTTCGCTGCATTCCCGATTCCAAATTTGCCTGTACTAGTTGTCAACACAGGCCCAGATTGTAAGCATCCTACGCTGATAATGGCTGCTGGGAACTAGTTGACTGGCGGGGGGGGGGGGGCACTCCTCTTCAGACACTGATGTATCCCTCATCCTTTTGATGCCTAATTGGTTACGATAGTCAACTTCTCACACGCCGTTTTTGCTGATGCATCCTCTCGAAAAGTTCTGGGGTGTTGTTTGCTTGGTACCCTCGGCGCTGTCCTGGTTGAAGTGGATAAAAGATTGATTGCGCGCGTGGTGGCGTTCAATGTGTGTCCGCGTTTTAGCTGTGTCCGTGCCTGCCGATCCGCCGAGTCCGGCGGCCTTTGAATCACCATTTTGCGCAAGATCTGACTCTTGAGAACAATATCTGTCCGTTAATATGGTTTGTCTATTCCCAAATAATTGATCAACGTATCGTAAGTGTATGGATAGAAAGATAGTACGAAGCAGAAAAGCTCGAAGAAGGGCTGCACGAAAATGGGGAGCACGCAGGACGATCGTACCGAGCGTACAAGGACGAGTGCTTGATCGATTCAGGGATAGCGTGAAGTTGAAGGGGAAAAGTCGCTCGGAAAAAGCAGAGGCGATAAGCTTTATCAACGACATTGTGATCGCCGTTCTAGCAGGTATTTTGATTATATTTATGTTTATCTTGCAAGCTAGCTTGGTCTCGCAGCTGAGCTACCGTCTTATGATCGCAATAACCTATCTTTTACCGCTAGTTCTTCTAGTTTGTCTTTTTCTAACCCTCATAACGCCTATGGACCTGACTGTCAATTTGTCTTTTGCTGCCCATAGCCTCTATGCTTTTTGCCTTACAATTTCTGGGATTGATTTTGTTAATCTATTTGCTGACAAGCTAGTAAAATTGAATCATCAAAAGGAATCTGCAGCTTTGCTGAATCTACTGGCGCCTTGCATGTGTTTTACGTTAATGGAGTTGGTCGAAATGGTCGCCTTGTTTTGCTGTCTTTATGATGTCGTTCATGGTCGAGTTGGGCGGTCATGGGATAGGTGGTGGATTCAGACTGCTGTTTACCCCCTTTTGGGTGTAATACTCTTGATGGTCTTCTGGATATTGTTCGAGGATAGGGGGGAAGCAGGCGTTTATAGTTCAAATATTTGCTCTGTCCTCATTTCTTTGCTTGTTGTCGGCTTTCTACCACAGATCATCAAACAGCGCCTATCCTTTAAAGATGATAAATTCAAGCAGAAACAAATTAACCTGCTCTCTATTCGTTAACCTTTGAGATAAAGCGAGTTCATCCTTGACTTAAGGTTGGTCTGAATGCTGCTTCACAGATTGATGTTTTGTCTGGAATTCTAGAGTAAAGAATGACTAGAAGCCTTAACGCTCTTTGACGATGTGATTTGTCCTATATACTCTTCGCTTAAGAGAGTTTCGGGACTCAGCTCAGGGACTATGGTCTTTTCCTGATGGCAACGATAATATCGGTAGGTCAGTACTTTGCCAGGGTACATTTTACTGCTGAGAACTTGAATCACAAGGCCATCTTCAATGTCACCGAAACAAATACCTACGAGGGTGAAAGCACGGGGTCACCAGCATCTTGGTTGGATAGGAGTAGCGAATGGTATGAGCAATTTCTTCTTAAGAGATTACTTTTCCAAAGAAGCTATCAATAATGCCCCGGGTCAAATGGTGTTCTACAGCATGGATCCAGATATAGTTGACGCAAACATCCAGTTCGAAGTGCGTAGAGATTCCCGCCCAACAGTCACCACCGAGACGTTGCTCCAGGAGCTTCAACGCGTGCGAAAGGTGACTAATCAGGTCGCTTCCGGCATCAATGCCACCGAAGGGAAGAGTGGGTGATCGACCCGCAGAGCTTCGTCGCGGCCAGAGTTGGGGCAGTGGTGATGACTTACATGCGCGGGTGCTGTTCTTGTGATTCATGGGGTGGGAATGCTAGCGATGCCTAGCTGGGTGGGTGCGGGTGTGCCCTCTAGGAATCCAGGCTGGTCTTCGTTGTCTTGCTCGAATTCACGGCCATGGTCGATCTCGTCCATGGCGAACTGGACCTGAGCATCGTCTGTGCCGGCATCCGGCCGTGGATCAGCGACTGACTGGGAATCCTGCTCTGGCATCCGGTTAAGGTCAGCGTTTTCTAGGAACTGCTCCCAGAAATTGTCTTCTGTTCTTCAGATCAGCTGAGGAGCCTTACTGGCTCTATAGTCTTTGCCGTGGCTAAATTCGGCGCTCTAAGATAGCCGCTCGGCAGATCTCCGTTCTTTAACAAATTTGTTTTCTGCGATCTTGGTGAGGTCTTTATCGTCGTGTCATGAGGGATGATTGCGCTTTCCTTCCAGAGCTGAAGTCAGCCAACAGTGAAAAACAGTTGCAACAATCATCATTGTTTGATTCAATATGTTTAGCAAGCTTTGCTAAAGGCAATTATACTAATTCTAATTGAAAGGAAAAACGATGATATCGATATTATCGTCAACAGCGGGATATGCAAATGAGGCTGTGAAAGAGTCAAGGAACCGCCTCAATGAAGCCATGAAGCGGGCGTATGAGGAGCGGGCGACCATCGAGAGTATTGCCGAAGCCGCTGATCTGTCAAAAGCTGAGGTGGAACGAGTTGTTAAAGATATGGATTTGTCCTGGAAAAACGTATCGCTGGTAGTGAAAGCGCTAGCTTGCCAAAAGCATCTACGACTGACTACATACTCTGCGGTCGCCAAGGCGCTGGGCAGGAAAGGGCAGGCGGCGATCGCCGTCGGGCGGGCTCTGGCTACTAAAGGTAAGACGACTCCTCTGGAAGGGGCCATTGTGCTTACTTCCAACTGGAGGAATCCTGACTACGGTGGCTATCTAGTCCCCTTCGAGGAGCCAGACTGGGACATTGTCCGCGGTTCTGATTGTCCCCGCTACGAGGTGCTCATTCACCACGGCGTCGACGTGCGCGAAGGGCCGGACTCCGGCCACTACTTGATCCCTGATGATCTGGTCATCACCATGCCTAACGAGTTGCGCAAGATCGCCGGCCTGCATTAAAACCATTAGATTTTGGCATATTTCTGCCAATCATATGATGAATGCGGGATGGTTGATCCGTCCGTCGTGGTCTATTGCTTCTACGCGTGATGGACAGACTGATTAGCTATTTCGCATTCATATGGTCAGCAGAAATCAGGATCTACCAATCCTGAAATGAGACAGGGGTTGAGGGCAAGAAGGAGTGTTTATGGCGGATCAGGGGGAGGACGGGAACACAGGCCTGCAGAACGTGTCCAATCCTGTGGAAGACGAGACTTCGGCCCTGCCGGCGATTGTGCCAGAGGATGGGGGAGACTCTTCGGGTGAAAGGCATCATCCGAAGTGGATAGTTCCGCTGATCGTTACTGTTGTGGTTGTGGCTGGTCTTGTGGGCTGGCGCGTGCTTGAGTCCCGCCGGCATGATGCGGCGCTGGACTCCTGCAGCCGGGCTGTCAAGGCCCTGCAGGGGAAGACCAGCTCGGCCCGGATGGCTGTTTACCGTGAAGCATCCGGAGTGAAGGAGAATCAGGTCAAGGATGCTCAGGCCGTCAGGGCCTTGGCCAGCAGCGTGAAGGCGGCCGGTGGGCTCAGACCGCAGACTGTGCAATGCAAGGCTTCCATGTCCACGGATACTTTGAACGCTGTCGCCGGTAAGGCTGGCAAGGAGAGCGGCGCATATGCTGCTGTGGGCAGGGATTCCAGGATGGTTTTGGCTTCCCGGGATGCGAAGGTCCTGGATGATGCGAAGGTGGCCTTGAATGCGAAGAAGGACGAGGCGGCCAGGCTGCTGGATGATTCGGATGGGAAGGTGGCTGACAATGCGACTCGTGACGGCCTGCAGAAGGCCATCGACCAGGCAGGCCAGGTGAAGGGGGATGAAGCGAAGGCGTACCAGGATGCGGCGGACGCCTTGCAGTCGGCTATCAATCAGGTGAACGCCTCCGTTCAGGCCAAGAGCCAGGCTGACAAGCTGGCCGCTCAGCAGGCGGCGTCCTCGAATACCAACGGCCGAAGCGGCTACACGCCCTCCTACCGGCCGTCCGCCAACAGAGGTGGCAGTGGAGGCGGATACGTACCAGAGCCCGCGCCGGCAGCATCTCAAGGCGGAGGGGTTGATTGGAATGACTGGTTAAATCGTCCGGATACTTCAATGCACGGCTGCAATCCAGATGGTTCTTGTGGTATCGGCTGAATGATTGAATAAGTAAAAGAATTTGCCAGCGGGACTGGTTGCTTGGTATGTCTCCTATCCCGCTGGATCTATTTGCGTGCGACCAAATTGGTCGGCTATCCCCTTCATGGTTCTGGAAGGGGAATACGAACGATGACACCAGGAAAGATCGGCCGCTGGGCCGGTCGGCTTCTGCGTCTTGGATTCGGATAGGCTGACAGGGTAGTGGCTGTGGCCACCGCCGGGGCCATGCAGGTGCTGAGCTGCCAGTCTGGTTTTCGCGGTAGGAGTTCAAGCATTCTTTGCCGTATTGGCCGGAGAATGCAATGTGGTTCGGTTCAGGTGTGAATGTGCCAAGTATGGATTATTTACGCTTGACTGGTTCTTCAGAACCTATCTCGTTTTTACCAGAAGCCGTGATCCAGGAAGGCCTAGTCGAAGCAAACTGATCGGTCTATGAATCGGAAAAGACCAAGCGACAAGACGATTCGTTGCTTAGGAGGCACTTACTAATAGGAGTTAGGAGTCCAACGATTAAAGCCGGAATCGACGTGTCGTAACAGCGCGGAAAAGCAATAACCGGAATTATGCGGCCTGCTTTGGCAGGCTCCGAACGTGAGGATCGAGCAATGCAATCATTTCGACACCATCCGGCTGGTTGCATGAGAGCTTGTGCGAGTTGCCCTTTTTAATGTCGATTTGTGCAAATGGGAAGAAATTCTGCCCGTCGCCTGCAGGATAATTCAAGTTTGAAGAAGATCGCTGCATGGATTGCCCATTTACCTTGCATTGCGGGGGTTTTGCCTGCTTAAAATCGCCCCGCCGTGCAAGTACATACAGGGTTCCTGATTTGTTTGCAGAGATGGTTTTGACGCTGCCATCACCAGAAACGTCGTACTTTGTCAAAGATGAAAAATAATCGGAGGCCTGTTCCACTGACGGCTCTGACTGATTCGCCCCCTGGCAGCCCGAAAATAGGGCCACGCTCATCAATACTGCTATCAGGGCAATTATTTGTTTTTTCCAAATAGCCGCAGCCGTACTTGCTTCGCTATGGAATCGGGCTGGCAATGTCGCCAACTGTTCCATGCGTCCATGGGAATCCCCCTGAGATGCCTCTGCCGGATCAAAGTCCGTCTGTCCAAAAGCCTTTGTCTTCTTCATCAGTTCTCCTTAGGGAGGTGAGGAGGGTTCACGACGCTGTTAGTTAGATTTAGTTTCATAACCTAGAAGAGCAATTATTAGCTGAAGCAGGTTTAAGTCTTTATTTAAAGTATACAAATATTAGCCGACTTGTATCATCAGTGGTCGAATGCTGGCTATGTTTGCGTGGTATTAGCATGACGCGTTCAATCTCCACCGTCTGCAGACCCGAAGTCACAGCGCCTGCTCAAGGGTCTGGCCGTCGGGTTGGTTCTGGCTGGCACAGGTCATCGCAGGCCTGGCGCTGACCAAACATTTCAATCTGAATGCCGTCATCACCTTCGCCTTCTTCACGCCGACCATGCCCGCCCTGATTCTGGGTGGGAGCGGATCCTCCGGCTACTCCCTCTGGTTGATGCTCTACCACCATGCCTTCATAGACCTGTCCGACCAGCAGATCTATCTCTTCCCCATCATGGCTGTGGCCCTGGTGGCCGTTGCACTGGCACTGAGTTTTCAGCCGTCGCATAGAGAGGCAGATGGCGGCATGAGTGAGAGATTCAGTATGAGCAGCTCCATCAATATCAGCCGGGTCCTTCGCAGATCATGCATGCATAACGACAGGTTGTGCTTGGGCATTGATGGACGTATGCGCGTCCGATAGTGTTGGCTTCTACAGACATAACTTTTCGAAGTCTCCTGGCCATCTGTGTTGATGGCTTTGGGGCTGTGACATTGCATTGGTCCGGCCGCATGGGAGCTTCATTTCAACGAGGAGGTTAACAGCATGCTTCAAATAGCATGGTCAGACGTGGTGGGAGTCATAGATGCCATCAAATGGTATCTGGTGGTCTTCGCGCTCATCGTCATTGCCGCCATTATTGTTGCGGCGCTCGCTCATCTTTGGTCTGTTCCGGTCCGCAAACTGGTCCGGTCCAACGCCATAGCCGTGCCCTTGGTGGCCCTGGTTGCTGTGGTCAGCATGATACTGACAGGGCCCATGTCCACGCTGTTGAATTTGTCCATGAACTCGGATGCGGCAGGAAAGGCGACGATTTCGGACGCGACCACTGCCCAGGCTGGCAAGGTGGCCAAATCCATCGCAGGAGAAGGATTCGTACTGCTGAAGAACGATGATGGCCTTCTGCCGCTCACCGATACCAAGAAGCTCAACCTCTTTGGCTGGGCCTCGGAGAATCCCGTATACGGAGGCACAGGCTCGGGCGCCATCAATGCCAGCTATGACATCCAATCCCTCAAGGATGGTCTGCATAAGGCCGGTTTCCAGACTAATGATGACTTGAGCGCGTTGTATTCCAAACTTGGCAAGCGGGATTCCTCAAACAGCACCTTCAACAAGGGTTGGTCGCTGCCCGAAGTCACCGCAGACCGCTACACCGATGAAATCATGACCAAGGCCAAGGCTTTCTCGGATACCGCGGTGATCACACTGGCCAGAGTCGGTGGCGAGGGCTACAACGACATGCCCCAGGATATGAGCCAGCTGCCTGCTGACAAGTATCGCAACAATTCCGACAAATATGCCGACTTCCAATCAGGTGAATCGTATCTGCAGACCTCCCGTACCGAGCGCGACATGATCGACCTGGTCTGCAGAAACTTCGACAAGGTCATTTTCCTTTACAACGGGTCGAACCCCATGCAGTTGGGCTTCCTTAAAGACCATCCTCAGATTCGTGCCGCCCTGTGGGTTCCTGCTCCCGGCAATGTTGGATTCGATTCCCTGGGGGAAATCCTGTCCGGTCGCATCAATCCGTCTGGACGTACGACCGACACCTTCCTCTATGACATGCGCAAGGCGCCGTGGTGGAACAATGCCGCAGCCACGGACTATGAGAACCTGAAAAGCAAGGCTGTCAGCCTGCCGGTGGCCAAGGGCATCACCTTCAAGCTCAAGCCTTCATACATCAACTACGTGGAGGGTATCTACGTCGGGTACAAGTATTACGAGACGGCCGCCTCCGAAGGTGCCATCGACTACGACTCCACAGTTCAGTTCCCATTCGGCTACGGCCTGAGCTACACCAGTTTCAGCCAGAAAATGTCCGATATCAAAGACGAGGGCGATTCGCTCGGGTTCGCCGTCACCGTCACCAATACCGGATCCGCTTCGGGCAAGGATACGGTCGAGGTGTACTCCAATCCGCCTTACACCAACGGCGGCCTGGAGAAAGCCACAGCCAACCTGATCGCATTGAAAAAGACCCGTCTGCTGGATCCCAAGCAGTCCCAGACCATCAAGGTGTCCATTCCCAAGGAACGGCTGGCCTCCTATGACTATCTGGGTCACAAGGCCTATGTGCTTGAGCGCGGTGCTTACGAGATCTCCATCAAGACCGACTCACATCACGTGATCGATCATAAGGAGTATGCAGTCGATAAGGACGTGGTCTATGGAAAAGGAAATCCCAGGCCCAGCGACAAGACAGTGGCGACCAATCATATCGACGAAGTTGCCGGTGACGTCCACTACCTGTCCCGCAAGGATCATTTCGCCAACTATGAGCAGGCGACTACTGCCCCTGCGCTGAAGGAGCTGCCCAAGAAGTATGTCGACCAGTACCATACGAACGCTGACTTCGACAGGGCTACATACACCCGCAAGCAGGATGCCATGCCCACCACAGGTGCTAGGAACAATCTGAAGCTAGCCCAGCTGCGCGGCGCGTCGGCTGATGACCCCCGCTGGGACAAGCTGCTTGATCAGATGTCAGTCAAGGACATGTCCGATCTCACCTCGATGGCTGGCTTCCAGACGGCTGCTGTCGACTCCATCGGCAAGGTGGCGACGACGGATGCGGATGGTCCTGCAGCCATCAATAACAACTTCACGAAGAAGGGTTCGCTCGGATTCCCAGTAGCCGTGGTTCTGGCCAATACTTGGAGTGCGGACCTGGCGCGGCAGTACGGCGAGATCATGGGGAAGATGGCACGTGAGATGGGCATCGTTGGCTGGTATGCGCCGGCGATGAACACTCATAGGACATCCATTGGCGGCCGAAACTTTGAGTACTTCTCAGAGGATGGCGAACTTGCCGGAGTCATTGGTGCCAATGCAGTGGCAGGGGCCAAATCCAAGGGTGTATACGCCTATATCAAGCATTTCGCCCTCTATGATTCGAATGCGATGATGGTCAGCATCTGGTCCAATGAGCAGGCAGCCAGAGAGGTCTATCTGCGGCCCTTCGAGATGTCCGTCAAACAAGGCAAGGCCGACGCGACCATGGTCGGCTGGGACTACGTAGGCACCAAGTGGTCCGGAGAGCAGGGGTGGATCAACACGATCATGCGCAACGAATGGGGTTTCAAGGGCATGGCTCTTACGGACTCCTTCGGGGCTGACGGCCGTGGCTTCATGAATGCGGACAACGCTCTGCCCAATGGAGTTGATGCCATGCTCTCGACGTACGGGAATGGCCCCAATGTGGTCGACAATCCCAAGTCCCCGTCATCGGTGAAGTATCTGCGTCAAGCCAGCAAGCACATCCTCTACACGGTGGTGAACAGCGGCGCCTATGACGACGGTGGAGCCAAGGCGAATGCCATGCCAGCATGGAAGAAGATGGTGATCGGCGTGGATGTCCTCACGGCCATACTCGCGATTGCCGCCGAGGTTCTATTCATTAGACGCTATCTGCGTCGGCGCTCGCAGGCTGACGCGGTCGTCACTGGTCGTGGTGACCTGACGGACCAGAATGGGCAGCAGGAATCCTGACGATTCGGGTCTCCAAGGCGGGGCAGGGGCATGATGGCTCCTGCTCCGCCTTAGTATTGATATCAGAATCGGAGGCTTAACCTTACTTGGCTTGCTTGTTTGGGATCGATGCCCGAGGGGCTCGGCTTTCCCTGGTCTGCACGACATGATTCGGGTATTGGATATTAAATTCCACTGCGGTTTCTGAGAGCGGGGTGATGGAGACGACGACCAGCAGGTAGAGGGTAGTCATCCATTGCAAGCTGGAGGTCACGATACCGAAATGGCTCATGAGGGCTGGGAAGGTGATGTTCATAGCCGTTTCCACGATCACGCCGCAGAAGGACATGATGCTAGTGGCTACCACCGCCCCGATGACTCTGCGGGGGATTGCTGTGCTTGGTGCTTGGGTTGCGCTCATGAGCGAGACTCCTTCCCGGCCAGGGAGGAATCATGGGAGTTCAGAGTGATGAAATAGGCCAGCATGCGGTCGAAAGTAGCCAGATCACGTTGGTCGAACCGGCGTTCCATGGCTGTTTGCTGCCCGTCTAGGCACCAGTGATCTGACATCTACTTGGGCCAAGGCAATGATGCTGAATCGGGATGGTTTAGGGGAGGGGGTCGCTGACCTTACCCTGATTATTCCTGACGCTGGCTGATGTCGATGACCGAGCCGCGCTGGATCAACTTTGCCGGAATAAGCGTCTTGGTGTTTGTAGGAACGTATTCTCCCTCACACTGGAGCTTGACCTTGGCAAAGGCCTCACGCCCGATGGTCTCAAAATCCATGCGCATGGTGGTCAGACTCAATCTGGGGACTGTCCCGATCAGAGAATCGTCGACACCGATCACGCTGACATCCTCAGGTACTCTTTTGCCGGAATCCTTGAGGCCTTCAATGGCCCCATAGGCCATCTGGTCGTTGGCTGCATAGATGGCTGTGCAATCAGCTTCATGCGCCAAGGCTCGTCCTGCCTCATACCCGCTGTCTGCTTCCCAATCACCTATATAAGTCGGCGGCACTGGGATGCCGTGAGCCTGAAGGACGTCTCTCCAGCCCTTGGCCCGGCTTTCCGCAGCTCGTGAGGTCGAGGGGCCTGAGATGTGGTAAACAGTGCGGTGGCCTTTTTTGAGCAGATATTCGACAGCCGAAGTCGAGCATCCGTATTGGTCGGCATCGATAGTGGGGCAATGAGGGGAAGGCTTCTCGGTGATGAGCACGACGGGAAGCTCCTTGCTGGGTCTGAAACGATCAAAATCGCCGACTCTTTGTTCAAGCACCACGATGACGCCGTCCACAGGCAACTGCTTCATCTGCTCTACGATGTCCGCTAAGGTAATTTCCGATGAGTGGTTGACGACGTGCACGGTCGCCGCATATCCGAATTCTGATGCGGCTTCCACAGCGCCGTCCAGAATGCGTGCATTGCCAAATGTGGTGATGTTGAACAGGACGATGCCAATGTTGTTGAACCGGCCGTGTTTCAATGCCCTGGCGGCATAATTCGGTCGATAGCCCAAGGCTTCCATGGCGTTCAGCACTTTTTGCCTGGTGTGGGGGCGCACAGCCGTGCTGTCATTGACGACTCGCGACACCGTTTGCGGCGATACCTCAGCAAACTGTGCAACGTCCTGTATCGATACCTGTTTCTTCCGTCCCATGCCTACCTGATCCAGCTCATGGGAGCTTGCCGTCCTTAGCGTCGGTTGCTCCTTGGTAGCAGACAATATGTTTGCGACACCATTTTATAAACACCAGTATATCAAAGATTGAGAGAATACTGGATTCTCTGATTCATGCTATTATGGTAACGAAAACATCCGGTGAACGTCCATTGCAGTTCGATATGGTCGGAGCTTGATTGTTTGTGTTGTTGCAGAGCTTCGAGGGAGAAGGTCAGATATGGCTGCTGTCACTAGCGGCGCTGCTACCCAATCGAGTAGTGCGCCCCGGGGCCACATGGGTTCTCGTTGGCGTGGTTGGTTGTTTATGGGGCCGTTTGCGGTGGTGTTTGTGGTGGTGTTTGTGGTGCCGGTGTTGTATGCGGTGTGGATTTCCTTGTTCCAGCATCGGATGGTCGGCGGGACGGTGTTTGTTGGGTTGGCGAATTATCGTCGTCTGCTGGCTGATGGGCAGTTCTGGTCGTCGGTGCGCCGGGTGGTGGTGTTCACGGTGGTGCAGGTGCCTATCATGTTGTGCCTGTCGGCGTTGATGGCTTTGGCTTTGGATTCGCTGCGTCTGCATGGGATGCGGTTCTTCCGTATTTCGACGTTTCTGCCCTATGCGGTGCCGGCGGTGGTGTCGGCCCTGGTGTGGGGGTTCATGTACGGGGCGAAGTACGGGCTGGTGGGTTCGTTGAACGCGTGGCTGGGCACGCATGTGGACGTGTTGCAGCCGTCGGTGCTTTTGGCGTCGATCGGGAACATCAATACGTGGGAGTTCACGGGGTATAACATGCTGATCTTCTATTCGTCGCTGTCGACGGTGCCGCGTTCCTTGTATGAGGCGGCGGCGATCGACGGGGCGAGCGAGTGGCAGGTGGTGCGCCGGGTGAAGCTGCCGGAGCTGCGGGGCTCGCTGGCGATCACGGTGATTTTCAGCATCATCGGCTCGTTCCAGCTGTTCAACGAGCCGAGCGTGATGCAGAACATGGTGCCGGGCAATGCGATCACGACGTATTACACGCCGAACATGTATGCGTATAATCTGAGTTTTTCGGGCAATCAGTCCAATTATGCGGCTGCGCTGGCTATTGTGATGGCGGCGTTGACGATGCTGGTGGCGTATGCGGTGCAGCTGCGGAGCATGAGGGAGCAGATGCGATGAGCGTGCTGGATGCTGAGGGCCGCCGGGTGCGTGCGGCGGAGCGTGCGCGGGCGCGCCGCGTGGCGGCGGACGAGCGGGCGGAGCGGCGTCGTGCGGCGTCGAGCGGGTTCTCGAACCCGTCGAACCCGCGCCGGTCGGTGTGGCTGACGCTGGCGTGCGGCGTGTTCGCCGTGTACTGCCTGTTCCCGTTCGCCTACCTGCTGGTGAACGCGACGAAGACGCAGGCGGATTTCACGAGCACGTTCGGCCTGGGGCCGGGACGCTCGTTCGCCCTGTGGGACAACATCCGGGAGGTGTTCTCCTACCAGGACGGGATCTTCGCCCGCTGGCTGGCGAACACGCTCCTGTACGTGGTGGTGGGCGCTGGGGGCGCCACGCTGCTGGCGGTGATGGGCGGGTACGCGCTGGCCAAGTTCCGGTTCCCGGGCCGCAAGGCGGTGTTCGCGGTGGTGCTGGGCGCGATCAGCGTGCCGGGCATCGCGCTGGCGGTGCCGCAGTTCCTGCTGTTCGCGAAGCTGGGGCTGACCAACACGCCCTGGGCGATGATCATCCCCAGCCTGATCAGCCCCTTCGGCCTGTACCTGATGTGGATCTTCTCGGACCAGGCCGTGCCCGGCGAGCTGCTGGAGGCGGCGCGCGTGGACGGCGCCTCGGAGTGGCGCACCTTCCGCACCATCAGCCTGCCCCTGCTGGCGCCGGGGATCGTGACCTGCGCCCTGTTCACGATCGTGGCGACCTGGAACAACTACTTCCTGCCCCTGATCATGCTCAAGGACGCGGACTGGTACCCGCTGACCATCGGCCTGAACCAGTGGAAGGACCAGGCCAGCACCGCGGGCGGGCAGGCCATCCAGAACCTGGTCATCACCGGCAGCCTGATCACCATCATCCCCCTGGTCATCGCCTTCCTCCTCCTGCAGAAATACTGGCAATCCGGCCTCGCCGCAGGAGCCGTCAAAGAATAACCAAAGAAACTCAAACCGTGCTATAGGCCTTGAGCCATAGGACAGTGAAAGATATCAGTAGTCATGTGTTGTTGCCAAGGACAACAGAAAAGGAGATAGGGACAATGAGGTTCGAAAAGATGACGAAGGTCATAGCCCTGACAGGTGCTGTGGCCATGGCGTTCGGACTCGCCGGCTGCGGCGGATCGGGCAGCGGTTCCTCTGCGTCGGGCAAAGGGGGGAAGACCGAAATCTTGGTCTGGTCCTGGGATTCGACTCTTCCTCGGACAGTCAAGGGATTCGAAGCCAAGAATCCCGACATCAAGGTGAAGGTCACCAATGTCGGCACCAACAAAAAAGAGTACACGGCCTTGAACAATGCCCTGTCCGCCAACAAGGGCGCCCCTGACCTTGCACAGGTCGAGTATTATGCACTGCCTGAATATGCCACTCAGGACAAGCTGCAGGATCTGTCCGACATGGGCGCCTCCGGGTACAAGAGCTTCTACACGCCAGGCACTTGGGATTCAGTGAATTTGAATGGGGGCGTCTACGCGCTGCCTATGGATTCCGGCCCCATGGCTCTGTTCTACAACAAGGAAGTGTTCGACAAGGCCGGAGTGACCGAGGTCCCAACGACCTGGGATGAGTATTACGAGGCAGCCAAGAAGATCAAGGCTGTTGGTTCCTACATTACCTCGGACTCAGGCGATGCAGGATTCTTCGATTCCATGACCTGGCAGGCCGGCGCCAAGCCCTTTGCGACCAGCAAGGATGGCAAGACCGTCACCATCAATCTGACCGGTGACCCCAAGGTCAAGAAGTGGGACGACTATTGGCAGAAGATGATCAATGAGGACTTGATCAACACGAAGATTCCCGGATGGTCGGACGACTGGAACAAGGGCCTCAACGACGGATCAATCGCCTCCTTGCTCACCGGCGCCTGGATGCCCTACAACCTGCTGTCTGGTGCCCCTGATGCCTCCGGCAAGTGGCGTGTGGCGCAGATGCCTACCTGGGAGAAGGGCGGCACAGAGAATTCCGAGAACGGCGGGTCTTCCCTGGCTATGATCAAGACCAAGGACGATTCCAAGAGCAAGGCCGCATATAAGTTCTTGGAATACGCTTGCCACAACGCCGAGGGCATTAAGACCCGTGTCGATGGCGGCGCCTTCCCGGCTGACAACAACACGCTGAAGTCCAACGAGTTCCTCTCTATGACCAGCTTGAAGGATGCCAACGGCAAGGACAACGCCTACTTCGGCGGCCAGAAGTTCAATGAGGTCCTGTCGCAGGCCGCCAAGAACGTCCTGCCTGGCTACAAATTCCTGCCCTTTGAGGTCTACGCACGTGGAATCTACGGTGACAAGATGACCGCTTTCACCTCCAAGTCGGCCACATTGGATCAGGGGATCGCTGCTTGGCAGAAGGATCTGCAGAACTACGCCAAGCAACAGGGCTACACGGTGAAAAAGTAGCAAGCCAGGCTCTGCAGAGTAGTTCTGTAATGAATGGTCGGCCAGGGAGAGATGGTCTTTCCCTGGCCGACTCTTGCATACGTATCGTGGTGTAGGCCTGCAGTATTCAATTTACACTTATGGCAGTGAGAATCAGATTGAAGACTGTGGCTCCATTCCTGCCTTTATGTACCGATGAGCAATACGAGGGTGTTCTTCGATAACCGTAACTGGCGTGTGTGGTGACACAACTTATTTTGTATAGCTCTTTTCGATTGATGTCGCCGAAGAGGTCAATGCTAAATCAGCTATATGCAACTCACGGCCAGCCAGTTGGTCGGAAGTCAGGTAAAAACAGCCGATGCAAAGCATAACTGGCATGAGAGAATCTTAAGCAGCATAGGATCAGAAGGAAACGTACATGAGCGAGTATGGATCACTGAGCACCAAACAAGTTGCCCGGCTTCTGTACTCCATGGGCCGAACCTTTGATGGATTGCAGTCGACATTCATGGCCACTGAGGAGTTCCTGCGCACGGGCAATCCCCAGGTCGTCAATTCCAAAGCCGACTACAACCTTCTGCTTGACCTGCGGCAGGCCGCAGAGCACACCCTGCACTACGACTATGCTCACGAGCCGATTGACATGGCGTACGTGAAGTCCATTAACGCGCGGTTGACAAGGACTGCCGCCATGGAACCCGGCAAGCTGCGCGACGAACGCACCCCTGTCATGGTCAATACCACTTTGGGAGGGTATGAGCCGCCCGTGCCTGATGCAGTCGCTCTCACATCCCTGATAAGAAGCACTGTTGAGGGAGCAACTGGGGAAGACATCTTGGAGGATGCGGTGCGCCTTTTCGCTGGCTTAGCCAAGATGCAGCCATTTGGCGACGGCAATAAGAGGACTGCGTTGTTCGCCGGTAATGGGCTGTTGTTCGCGCATGGCAACCGGCATCCGCTCACCGTGCCTACCAATGATAAGGACAGGACCTGGTTCGACCGGGAGCTGGCTGCTTATTATCTCAACAATGATCAGACGATTATTAGTCATTTGGCAAGGTGGAACCGGCAGCAGGCACTGCTGGCCGAGCAGAGAGATAACGAAGATGAAATGCCGTTCGCCGCCCCTGAGCAGACTCACGGAATGCAGATGGACAGCCCCACTCTATAGCCTCTTCTTCTTTCGGCTTGGGACGGTCAAACAAGCACAGCAATCAGTACATAGTGTAAGTCAGCCCGGGCCTGATTGGCTGCTCTGACTTCGATGGTCTGCCTGGCACCTGTGTCAGCCGAACTGCGTATAAGTCTGACTAACAGTACCGACACCTCGTCCAGGACGGGCGATGCTTGAGGCGACGCGTCAGGATACAGAAGTCATTGGGCCGGAAAATGATTGCAGAGAGCAGAGCCAGGTACTTCCTTATGCCGGACCTCTGTGGTGCCCCGGATGCGATTCGAACGCACGACACCTTCTTTAGGAGAGAAGTGCTCTATCCCCTGAGCTACCGGGGCAACGGAAACTACTGTACCACGAAGTGCGACTCGGGCAGGTCGCCGGTGTGCGGGCTAGCGCCATGCGCTTCTTGCAGAAGTTAGCTTCCTATCCCTGCCTGCCATACGGTCATGGTTTACAATTGCTCAACGGTCAAGCTGACTGTGTATCCTTTGGGAGGAGACCATGGCGAAATTCAGACAGTCCTTCCTGGTGAAGCATGTCTTTGGGTGGACGGCCAGACTGCTGACGTTGGTCAGCTTGTTGGCCCTAGCGGCGCGTGCCTGCCCGGCATGGCTGTCCGCGATACCCTACCTGCCTGATCTGGCTGCTCTGACACCCTGGTTGATCTTCTTGTGCCTGCTGGCCCTGGTCCTGGCTCTGATGGCTTCGCGATGGTTTACGGCTTTGGTGCTTATCGCTGCCTTGGCCCTGAATGTCTACTGGCAGTACCCTTTCTACCAGCAGGGATCCGAGCTCAATGGGCAAGCGGATCAGCTCATGTCCCTTGAGCATCCTGACCGGTATGACAATGTGGCCCGGGTCATGACCCTGAACGTCTACAAGGGTCAGGCTGATGCTGATCAGGTAGTCAAGACGGTCAGCGACAACCGGGTCGAGGTGCTGGCTTTGCAGGAGGTCAGCAAGGATTTTGTGGACCGTCTGCACAAGGCCGGCATCGACCGCTATCTGCCCCACGAGCAGCTTTCCACATCTTCTAAGGAATACGCCAACGGTCTTTGGACGGCCGCGCCAATGCAGTCTCCATCAAAGGACGACGTGGGTTCTCGCTCCTCCATGATGCCGGCGGCCAGCATTGACTTCGACAGGGGCAAAACCAGTGTCAGATTCGTCTCGGTCCATACCACCTCGCCGCAACCGGGCAGTTGGAATGCCTGGCGACGCAGCGTGTCCGACCTGGGAAAGCTGCGGAAGCACGAGCACACGCGATACGTGCTCTTGGGGGACTTTAACGCCACCTACGATCATGCAGTTTTCCGAGACATGCTGGGGGAGCGGTTCAGTGATGGGGCACGTCAGGCTGGGCATGGTATGAGCATGACCTGGCCGGCCAATAGGGCCCCCTTGCCCAGGTTGGTGGCCATCGATCATGTGGTGGTGGACCGCGGCATCAGGGCCAATCGGCTGCAGACCATACCCATCGATGGTTCGGATCATGCAGCTCTGCTTGCCACGGTGATGGTGGAATAGGGGGCTCTTCAGGCATCCAAGTTGGACTGGGTGCCAGCCTGTGCGCCGGCGCTGGCCTGCTCCTGCTGGGCGGCATCGAGCTTGGCCCGCACCTGGCCCAGCAGCTCCTGGGCACGCTTGGCCAAGGCCTCGCCGATCTCCCACTGTCGCATGGAGGCATCCAGGTCCAGGCCGCCGGCCTCCAGAGCCTGAACTGCCTGGATCAGCTGATCCCGAGCCTGCTCATAGGGCAGTTTGGCGATGGTCTCGCGTTCCTTCTGGCTCAGGGCCGAGGCCAGTACCGGCTCTTCCTTGCCCTGCTCCTTCTCCTTCTGCTGGGTCTGCTCCTCGTCGGTGTCGCTCATGCCTGCTCCTCTTCTTATACGGTGTGTTAATCAAAAATCCTGATGACGTGGATGATTATATGTGGCTGACCACGTGGGATCGGTCACTGCCCGCTGACGACCCTGGTCTCGATCCGGCCCTCTTTGACGGTCAGGGTCAGATCCTGATCGGCCTGAACCTGCTGTGGGCTGACGACCACCTTCCCGTCCAAGGTCTGCACGACTGCGTATCCGCGGTCCAGCGTTGACTGGGGAGAGAGTGCGGTCAGCGAGGACTGGAGCTTCTCCACGGTAAGGGAGGCATCGTCCACGATCCGCCGAAGGGCGATGTCCAGGCGAACTAGGGAGTCGTCGACCAGTCGCTGGGGCTTGTCCAGCATGGTCTGCGGCTTGGTCAGGCTGGGGCGGTTGGCGTATCCCTCAATCAGCCGTGTCTCGCCTTCGACCATATTCTCGATGCGCGCGTTTATGCGCATCCGGGCCTCCTGAATGATCCCCTCCTGCTCGACCAGGTCGGGCACCACCCGCTTGGCTGCGTCGGTAGGAGTGGAGGCGCGCAGATCCGCCGCCAGGTCAATCAGGGTCCAGTCATCCTCGTGGCCAATGGCCGAGACGATGGGAGTGACGCAGGCCGCCGTGGCCCGGACTACGGACTCGTCCGAGAAGCCCAGCAGATCCTCGAAGCTGCCGCCGCCCCTGGCAACGATGATCACTTCCACAGCCGGATCGGCATCCAGCTTCCGGATGGCCTCGACCACCTCGGGCGGGCACTGAGGTCCCTGGACGTGGGCATGCACCACGGAGAATTCGATGGTAGGCCAGCGCAGGCGAGCATTGGTGATCACGTCCCCCTCGGCTCTGGCCTTGGGTGCGCAGATCAGGCCGATACGCCGGGGAAACTCGGGCAGGGGAACCTTGTTTTCTGCATCGAAGAGGCCTTCGCCTTTGAGCTTGCGCCTGAGCTGGTCGATCTGCTCCTTCAAGTCGCCGGTACCGACGCGCTTGATCCGGTCGGCCATAAAGCTCAGACGGGTCTGTTTGATCCACAGGTCGGGCCGCCCGTGCACCACCACGCGGTCGCCCTGGCGGAATTCCCTGGCTTGGGTGGCGAAGGCCCGGAAGCCCATGACGTTGATGGAGATGTCCTCGAAGTTGTCACGCAGGGTCAGATATGCCGAACCTGTACGGCGGGTGTTGATCTCCACGATCTGACCCTCCACCCAGGCTCCGGGCCAGCGGGCCACGGCGTCGTGGTACTTTTGGCTGAGCACGCTGACCGGCCAGGGGTCTTCCTCGGTGGTATCTCGTGCCAGGCGGGGCAGCTGATCCAATGGTTTGGGAGACAGTCCTGAAGGTGCTGGGCCGGTCGGCGCCCCCATCGACCCGCGCATGTTCGAACCCATGTATGCTCGCACCTGATGCCTCCTGACCATCGGTTCCGCCAGCCTGACCAACTCACCTGGCATAGCCTGTACAGGATGGCATTCGGGTTGGTCAGCGAAGGAAACGTTCTTTCAGGGTCTCTCAATACGGGGACAATTCTGTATACTCTTCAAGCTCCCTGAAAGCCCTCTGTCGATTGATCCTGAGCCGATTACGCCAAGGGCACAGCGGCTTTTCTTCCATGTACGAGCCGGCTCGAATTGAGGCGAAAGTGTGGAGGACAAGGGTTGAAACCAACGCCCTAATGTACCTGCCCTGGTCCGCGGCTTACCTGCAGCAGAGACAGTTTTGCTGGTAGATGTGTCGAAGGTGACAGTCTTGATTCCTTGACATCGCAAAAGTTATTCACGCTCTGGCGGTAGCATAAATAGAGTAAGCCGGATATGATGTGGTGTCTGCTTTTCGAACCCATCAAGCGGCGGTCTCACGGATTGAGGTTGTTTCATGTCTGATGGCGTCGACATAACGGGTCGATATAAGGGCACAGGACCGCGGGATCTCCTGCGTGTGGGATTGGATATCGGATCCACCACAGTCAAGGCCGTGGTTCTTGGCACAGGTGACAGGCTGGATCAGGCGCTTTTCAGCGACTATCGCCGCCACCACGCCAATGTGCGCCAGTGCGTGGCGGAACTGGTCACCGACATCAAGCTTTCCCTGTCACGGGTTGGTCTGGCCGGCAACCCCATCAGCCTGGTGATCACCGGCTCGGGCGGGCTGGAACTGGCTAGTCAGCTTCAGGCGGAGTTCGCCCAGGAGGTCATCGCCGAGACCGAGGCCATCAACGCCACCTACCCCGAGGGGGATGTGATCATCGAACTGGGCGGCGAGGATGCCAAGATCACCTATCTGAAGCCCACGCCGGAGCAGCGGATGAATGGGTCCTGCGCAGGCGGGACCGGAGCCTTCATCGATCAGATGGCCACCCTGCTCAACACCGATGCTTCCGGCCTGAACGATATGGCCTCCAAGTACAAGACCATTTATCCTATTGCTTCACGCTGCGGGGTCTTCGCCAAGTCCGACCTCCAGCCACTGATCAACGACGGAGCCGCCAAGGAGGATCTGGCCGCTTCTATCTTCAACGCCGTTGCCACACAGACCATTTCCGGTCTGGCCTGTGGACGTCCCATCCGTGGCAATGTGATTTTTTTGGGCGGACCTCTCTTCTTCATGAGCGAGCTCAGGGAAGCCTTTAAGCGGATTCTCCAGGACAGGGTCAGCCGCTATATCATTCCCGAGAACGCGCACCTCTATGTGGCTTATGGTGCCGCCATCATGGCTGGTCGCCACGAGCAGGATGACCAGGACAGCGCAGCGCAGGTCAAGACCGACTATTCGCCAGAAACCGATGTGAACGACCCCTTTGGTCCGGCTTGGGGGCTGGACCAGGCGGAGGTCGACAAGGCACGCTCCGAGAAGGCTTCGAACCTGGACAAGATGGCTCTGCAGGATGCCATGCAGGACGGCCGCACCACCACACTGGTCGATGGTGAGGAAAAGGCTTCTCCGGCCGAAACCGCCAAGGATGCTCGCCAAGATCAAGACATGCACTTTGACCTGACTTCGCTGGATGGCGTTCTCTCCGCCCTGAAAGGCCTGGAGAACATGCCCTCCACGGCCAGAACGATCCGCCCGCTCTTCCTGAATGAAGACGAACGCAAGGAATTCAACGACCGGCATGGGGCCCAGGTCATCCCCACCGGTGACCTGTCCGGAGCCAAGGGGCCGCATTTCCTGGGCATCGATGCAGGCAGCACGACCATCAAGGCCGTGCTGATCAACGACGACAAGACCATCGTCTGGTCCACCTACGGGGTGCATAAGGACAGCCCGTTGATCGCCGCCGCCAACATCGTCAAGGAAGTCCGGAAGTGCCTGCCGGAGGGCGCCTACATTGCCCGCGCCTGCGCTACTGGTTATGGTGAGGGCCTGGTCAAGGCCGGCCTGCATGTTGACGAGGGCGTGGTCGAGACCATGGCCCACTACCGGGCAGCCGAGGAGATCAGCCCCGGAGTCACCTCGGTCATCGACATCGGCGGGCAGGATATGAAGTACATCGCCGTCAACGATGGGGTCATCGATTCGATCTGTGTCAACGAGGCATGTTCGGCCGGCTGCGGATCCTTCCTGCAGACCTTTGCCCAGTCCATGGGTATCAGCATCCAGGAGTTCACCAAGCAGGCGCTGGCCTCCGAGGCTCCGACCGATCTGGGCTCCCGCTGCACGGTCTTCATGAACTCCTCGGTCAAGCAGGCTCAGAAGGAGGGTGCCTCCCCGGAGGACATTGCCGCCGGACTCTGCTACTCGGTGGTCAGGAACGCCCTCTACAAGGTCATCAAGCTGCGTGACGCCAACGCCCTGGGGCCCGTGGTCGTGGTCCAGGGAGGCACCTTCCTCAACGATGCCGTCCTGCGGGCCTTTGAGCTCCTGACCGGTCGCAAGGTGACCAGGCCCAACATTGCCGGGCTCATGGGGGCCTATGGCGCCGCTCTGACGGCCCGGATGCACTGCCCGCAGAATGACGAGGTCGAGGATTTCGTTGCGGCCAGCTCCCACATGGCCGACGGGGTGAAGTCCGTGGGCAGCACGCCCACAACCCCTAATATGACTCCGACTCCCACCAAGTCACAGTTGTCGCCGGCCGCCGTCAACAAGATTGCCTCCAAGAACGACCAGGGGTTCAAGACGACCCTGCCTGACCTGAAGGTGGAGGCTGGCCATGTGGTCAGCTCCATCCTGGCCGGGGATGATCTGGACAACCTGTCCATGACCACCACCCACGATGTCTGCAAGCTCTGCCAGAACCACTGCAAGCTGACCATCACCGAATTCGAGGACGGCGGCCGCTACGTGACCGGGAATCGCTGCGAACGCGGTGGCGACAAGAACAGGAAGCGTTCCGACAGGCCCAATCTTTACGACTTCAAGTACAAGCGGGCCTTCGCCTACCGCCGTCTGACCCCGGACAAGGCCACCAGGGGTGATATCGGCATTCCCCGTGTACTCAATATGTATGAGGACTACCCCTTCTGGTTCACCCTGCTGACCTCCCTGGGCTTCCGGGTCATGATCTCCGGGCGTTCCAACCATGAGCTCTTCGAGAGCGGCATGGAGTCCATCGCCTCCGAGAACATCTGCTACCCCGCCAAGCTGGTTCACGGGCACATCCATTCTCTGGTCGACAAGGGTATCAAGACCATCTTCTACCCCTGCGTCACCTATGAGCAGGAGCTGGTTCCCGATACGGACAACCACTACAACTGCCCCATCGTGGCCAACTACCCGGTGGTGATCGAGGCCAACATGGCCGAGCTCAAGGAGAACGGCGTCCGCTTCATGCGACCCTACTTCAACCTGTCCAACAAGGAGAAGATGGTCGAGCGGATCGTCAAGGTCTTCGACTGGGCCAAGGTGAGCGAGGATGAGGCCCGTACGGCCGTCCAGGAGGCCTACCGCGAGGATGCCCGGTTCAAGGAGGATGTGCGCCAGGAGGGACTTCGTGCCCTGGCCTACATGCAGGAGTACGGGGTCAAGGGCGTGGTCCTGTCAGGGCGCCCCTACCATGTGGATCCCGAGGTCAACCATGGCATTCCCGAGACCATCTGCTCCCTGGGCATGGCCGTGCTCTCCGAGGACTCCATCTGCGAGCTGGACGTGCATGACCTGCCCAAGCTGAGCGACTACATCATTCCGGCGGCGGGGGAGCGGGCCCTGGCCTCCAACAACCCCACGGCTGCCAAGTTCCGCAAGACCGTGCCTGGCTTCGGTGATGACCATCAGAAGATGCCTCTGAGGGTGACTGACCAGTGGGCCTACCATTCCAGGCTTTATTCCGCGGCTAGGTTCGTCTCAGAGTATCCCGACCTGCAGCTGGTCCAGCTGGTCAGCTTCGGATGCGGCGTGGATGCCATCACCACCGACCAGGTCCAGGAGATCCTGGCCGACAAGGGCGATGTCTACACGCAGCTGAAGATCGACGAGGTCTCCAACCTGGGTGCTGCCAAGATTCGTCTGCGCTCGCTGAAGGCTGCCATGGACGAACGCCATCAACGGGATTTGGCCCAGGAGGAAGCCCCCGTCAAAGAGCAGGCGCCTGCCAAGGTTGCGGTCAAGGATGCTGGCCCGTTGCCTGACCTGGTTCAGGCGGAGGAATTATCTGATTCTCAGGGCTCTCAAGAGCCTGCAGACAGCGTTGAAGCAGTGGATGCGAATGCGTCTGACAAGCCGGCATCCGAAGGGTTCCGGTCCACCAACGCGCAGAAGATCAGCCTGTCCCAGCGCAAGGCCGACATTGTGGCTCTGGCCAGGTTCGTGGCTCTGCACGACAAGAGCGATCAGGGTCTGATAGGTCTTCACCCCATGGGCATCCGGCCCATCCGGGAGACCATGGCCTCGCGGCAGAAGGATCAGGAAGCCGAAAGCAAGTCGGCAGAGCGCCCGGCCGAACAGGGCCAGGAAGTCAAGCCCAGCGGAGCCGCCGCCAAACCGACCCTATCCAAGTACGCCACTGAGCATCGCTTCACCAAAGAGATGGGGCACAAATTTACAGTGGTCGCGCCGCAGATGTCGCCTGTGCACTTCTCCCTCCTGGAGGCGGTCTTCTCCAGCGCCGACTACCACTTCGAGCTCCTGAAGCATGCCACGGCCGAAGACATCAACACCGGTGTCAAGTACGTCAACAACGATGCCTGCTTCCCCGCCATCATCGTGGTGGGGCAGCTGGTCAACGCCTTCCTCTCCGGCCGGTTCGACCCACACAAGTGCGCGGTCATCGTCACCCAGACCGGCGGCATGTGCAGGGCCACCAACTACTATGGCCTCCTGCGCAAGGCTCTTGCTGATGCGGGCTACGGTTACGTCCCGATCATCACGTTGAGCGTGCAGGGGTTCAAGGCCAATCCCGGCCTTCAGGTAACCCCGGCCCTGCTGCATCGCGCCGTCAAGGCCTTCTACCTGGGCGATGCCATGATTGAGTGCCTGCTCAGGGTCCGCCCCTACGAACAGGAGCCCGGAGCAGCCAATAGGCTCTACAAGCTCTGGGACACGATCTGCAAGGAGACCATTGAGCACCACGGGTACTCCAAGACCGCCAAGAAGGTCTATGGTCACGGTTATCTGCCCTATGGCACGTTGATGAAGCGGATGATTCGGGCCTTTGATCAACTGCCGCTGCGTAATATCCCTCGTAAGCCTCGGGTGGGCGTAGTAGGCGAGATCCTGGTGAAGTACCATCCCGATGCCAACAACCACGTGGTCGACCTGATCGAGAGCCAGGGCTGCGAGGCCGTGCTTCCCGGTGTCTGCGACTTCATGGTCAATGGCATCTCCAACGCTGAGTGGAACGAGGAGATGCTGGGCACCGGTGGCCAGGTCGGTGTCAAGAAGATCGTCCTCAAGGCGGCTGACGCTTATCGAGCGCCCATGATCGCCGGCTTCAAGGCCTCCCATGGAAAGTTCGACATTCCCGCTCACATCACCGACCTGAGGGAGAAGGCCGCCTCGGTCACCTCCCTGGGCGTTCAGGCCGGAGAGGGCTGGCTCCTGACCGGCGAGATCATCGAGCTGATCCAGTCTGGTGCCCCCAACATCGTCTGTGCGCAGCCCTTTGCCTGCCTGCCCAACCATGTGACCGGACGTGGCATGTTCGGCAAGATCCGCAGGACTTATCCTGAGGCTAACATCGTCTCCATTGACTACGATCCCGGTGCCTCGGAGGCCAACCAGCTCAACAGGATCAAGCTGATGATCGCCGCCGCCAAGAAGCCGGGCGATCCGCAAAATGCCACCCAAGGCCACAAGGTTGCCGTTGAATCCCAGGCATCCGGGTCGACCGGCCTGGATGCGGGGCAGGCAGCATCCGTCCAGAAAGAGGAGAAGGTTCTGGAGAGCCTGTAGTCAGACCGAGGTCGGTGTTTTGGGGCTAACCCCGCCGGCCTCGGAGTTGCTGAACCACGAAGATCAAGGAAAGAGGGGTTTCCCATGACCACCCGCGAAGAGATCAAGGCTCTGCTGGATACCGACCAGATCTACATTGCCGATACGCCTGAAATGAAGCAGGTCCAGGATGCCCAGCAGGATCTGGTCTTCGAGTTCAACGCCTGCCGCCCCAGCCAGGTGGAGCAAAAGCAGGACCTCTGCAAACAGATGTTCGGCTCCTTCGGCCAAGGCAGTTGGGTTGAGGGACCAGTGCGGGCCAATTGGGCCTGTAATACCTACTGGGGGAGCGAATGCTATGCCAACTTCAACCTGGTTCTGGTAGACGATGGACGCATTGATATAGGCGACCATACTATGTTCGGACCCAACGTCACTATCGTCACCACTGGGCACACCATTCGCCCCGACATACGCGTATATGGAACGCCCCAGTTCTCGGTCCCGGTCAGCATAGGTAGGAATGTGTGGATAGGGGCAGGCGCCATCGTCATGCCGGGAGTGACCATCGGAGACAACACGGTCATCGGGGCGGGGTCCCTGGTCACCAAGGACATCCCCGCCAACGTGGTCGCCTATGGCCACCCTTGTAAGGTCGTCCGTCCCATCAATGACCACGATTATGAATACTTCTGGAGGGATCGTCGGTATCAGGCGCCCTATGATGCCCGACCCTTCAAGATGGATCAAGCTGGCTGACTGATTGCTGACTCTTTGGCCCTCCCTGTCGGCTGGTGTCCGGCAGCCGTCGTTTGGCCACCGCAATGCCTGCGCTGATCAGCGATATCCATCCCAGAGTGGTGAGGGGAAGATCAGCGCCTTGAACCGGTCCCATTCCTGGATGTAGTCGATTTTCGGCTCACGCAGCAGCCGTATCTGTATGCCGTCCATGACTTCCAGACTCATCCTCACCCTGACCCGCATGTCTGTTGCCCACTCCATGCCTTTGGGAAGCAGCCATGGGAATTCAGAATAGCGCTCCCAGACCTCTGCCGGCCTGCGGATGAAATAATCATGCAGGGGATGGTCGGTCGCTACAGCTTCAGTTTCCAGGACTGTATAGAGCTGTGTGAGTTCGGGCTGGCTGGCGTTGTGGGCGACCAAATAGTCAAAATAGGCCGGGAGATGCGGATGTTCGGGGTCGGATCCTGGAAGGCCTGTCTGCAGGAATTCCTCAGGGGTGCCATAGGCATCGTAGATGTCTGTGACCAGGAGTGAGAGCAGGCCTTCCTTGCTGCCCACATAATGGAGGACGCCCGGTTGCGACATCCCTACCATGTCAGCGACGTCTTTGAGCGATATGCCGTTGTACCCATGCTGACTGATGAGGTGGGCGGCGGCCTGCGTGATTTCCGCCTTTCTCACCTCCGGTGATTTCCTGGTACGGCTCGTCATTGTCTGGTCTTGCGGCTCCTTTTCACTGCTCTTGGACATGTTGATACTTATGGTACATGGGGGCGTATTGGTAACAGCACAAGGGTTCCGGCTCGTCTGGGGAGAGAAAAGAAGTCGTGGCACCCGCGGACCTGCATAGAGTCGATGACTTGACAGAACCATTGAATACCTGTTAGGTATATCATTATCTAATGATTAGTAGATATGGCTTTTCCGCCATTGGAGTGTCAGAGAAGACTAGTTGAAAGATATCGACACCATGAGCGACTCAACAACCTTGGCATTGGACGATTGGGAACTGCTGCAGGTGCATAAGGTCTCCTCGGAGCCGTCAACCGATCTGGAATGGACTAGCGAAAAAAGCCAAGGCTTCCAGTCAAAGCTGGAGCCGCGATCTTTCAGCATCATCGTTCTTTGAATTGAGTCCTATAAATCAAGATTGGAGTTCATCATGTCAGACAATGCGGGCAGCACGCGCCTTCCGGACAGGCTCATCTTCGGGTGCGCCTACTACGACGAATATATGCCCTATGAGCGGGTGGACAAGGATATGTCCATGATGAAGTCCGCTGGCATTACCACCATTCGTATCGCTGAATCTACCTGGAGCACTCTGGAGCCCCAACCTGGCGTATTCGATTTCAGCCATGTGGACCGGGTGCTGGATGCCGCTGGACGCTTCGGCATCCAGGTCATCGTGGGTACGCCCACCTATGCCGTCCCCTCCTGGTTGGCTGCCATGCATCCGGATGTTCTGGCGGACACCCCCAAGGGCCACAATCGGTATGGCGCTCGCCAGATCATGGACATTGTCAACCCCTCCTACCGGTACTATGGCGAGCGCGTCATACGCAAACTGATAAGCCATGTGTCCGATAACCCCCAGGTGATCGGCTACCAGGTAGACAACGAAACCAAGTACTACGACTGTGTATCGCCCGACATGCAGCGGCTCTTCGTCAAGGATCTGCGACGGCGATTTGATGATGAACTGGATCGTCTCAATGCTGCCTTTGGCCTGGACTACTGGTCCAACAGAATTGACTCCTGGGAGGACTTTCCCGACCTGACCGGGACCATCAATGCGTCATTGGGCTCGGCATTCGACCGCTTCCGCCGAAGCCAGGTCAGTCGTTACCTGGCCTGGCAGGCTGGCATTGTGCGCGAATATGCCCGCGAGGACCAATTCGTCACCCACAACTTCGATTTCGACTGGGGCCCGGGCTGGTCATACGGCATCCAGCCAGCCGTCGATCATTTCGAGGCGGCCGAATGTCTGGATGTGGCCGGTGTGGACATCTACCATCCCACGGAGGATGACCTGACCGGCAAGGAGATCGCATTCGGCGGGGACATGACCCGCAGTCTGAAGGGCGGCGCCAACTACCTGGTCCTGGAAACCGAAGCCCAGGGGCAGAATGGCTGGCTGCCCTACCCGGGCCAGCTGCGGCTTCAGGCATACAGCCATCTGGCCTCGGGCGCTGACGGGGTCATGTACTGGCACTGGCATTCCATCCACAACTCCTTCGAGACCTACTGGAAGGGTCTGCTTTCACAGGACATGGAACCCAACCCCACCTATGAGGAGGCCGGGCGGTTCGGCAGGCAAATAGCGGAGAAGGGTGTGGGGGAGCGCCTGATCAACCTTCAAAAGCGCAACAAGGTCGCCGTCATGGTCGGCAACGACTCCCTGACCGCCTTGGACTGGTTCTCCCTGGAGACCGGTTTCCCCCGTCAGCAGGGGCAGATCTCCTACAACGATGTGGTCAGACGGGTCTACGATGCCCTCTTCGAGCTCAACATCGAGTGCGATTTCATCAGCGACAAGGCTGACCAGTCCCAGCTGGGCCACTATGCCATGGTCGTGGTTCCAGCCTTGTACGGCACCAATGAGGATACGCTGAGGGTCTTGGCCGATTACGTCCATCAGGGAGGTCACTTGGTGACCACGCTGCGCTCCTTTGTGGCGGACGAGAATCTCAAAGTCTGGCATGACAAGGCACCGCATCTGCTGACCGACGTGTTCGGCATCGACTACAACCAGTTCACACGTCCCGGCAAGGGTCTTACCCTGGATTTGCATGGGACCGACCAGGCCGGGCCGGCCTGCCAGGGGTTGATTGAGCTGCTGAATCCGCGTCCCGACACTCAGATTCTGGCATCCTATGACCACCCGGTCTGGGGGCGGTATGCGGCTGTGACCCGTCATGATTACGGTCGCGGCAGCGCGGAGTGGATTGGCACTCTACCGTCGGCCCAGGGTATGCGGCTGCTGCTGTCGGATGCGGCGGATGTGGCTGGCCTGAGCGGTCCTGCCCGGGATCTGGCCGGCCTGGTCACCGTGCGTGAGGGCACCAACGCCTTGGGGGAGCAGGTCGCCTACCTGCTCAATTATTCATCGAAGAAGGTCAAGCTGGACGCACCCTATGGTGGGCATCTGCTGGTGGCAGACGGGCAGGCTGATCCTCAGGCGCATGTGGATCAGGGCCAGTCCATGACCATCGACCCCTGGGACCTGGCGATCATTGTTCGGTAAACCGTCTTCAGTCTGACTGACTGCAAAGCTATCAGTTTATGAGTTATCAATGAGAAAGGAAGGTGTCCAGATGGCATCGAGGAAGTTGACAGAGGACCTGCCCTACCGCAATCCCGACCTGAGCGTGGATGAGCGGGTGGCCGACCTGCTGGGCCGGATGACTCGAGAGGAGAAGGTGGGCCAGATGATGCAGCTGGATGCCCGCCAGGGAGTGGACAAGGAGGTGGTGGATCAGCACGCCGGATCCCTGCTGCATGTCTCTCCGAAGAACATGATCAAGGCAGACAAGGCCGTTCATCGCACTCGTCTGGGCATTCCCCTGCTGATCGGTGACGATTGCATCCACGGACATTCCTTCTTCCGTGGGGCCACCATCTTTCCAGAACAGCTGGGCATGGCAGCCTCCTTCGACCCTGAACTGGTTCAGCGGATGGGGCGGGCTGCAGCCGAGGAGATCGCCGCGACAGGTGTTCATTGGACCTTCTCTCCGGTGCTTTGCATCGCTAGGGACACCCGCTGGGGCAGGGTGGACGAGACCTTCGGCGAGGATCCCTTTCTGATAGGCGAGATGGCCTCGGCCATGGTCCGCGGCTACCAGGGCGGATCAGCCATGACTGGGACCCTGCCTAAGGATGCCGTGCTGGCCACGGCCAAGCACTTCGCCGGCTACTCTGAGACTCAGGGCGGGCGTGACGCCTCCGAAGCAGACCTCTCGCACCGCAAGCTGCTCTCCTGGTTCCTGCCGCCCTTCGAGCGTCTGGCCAAGGAGGGCGTGGCCACCTTCATGCTGGGCTACGAGTCCATTGACGGGGTTCCAGTCACCATCAACAACTGGCTGCTCAACGACGTGCTTCGCGGACAGTGGGGCTACCAAGGCACCCTGATCACGGATTGGGACAACGTGGGCCGGATGGTCTGGGAGCAGAAGGTCCAGCCTGACTACACTAGAGCCGCTACAGCTGCCGTTAAGGCTGGCAACGATCTGGTCATGACCACGCCAGGCTTCTACCAGGGAGCCTTGGACGCACTGGACGCAGGGCTTCTGCACGAGGAGGATCTTGACCGGGCGGTCAAGCACATCCTGGCCCTGAAATTCCGCATGGGGCTCTTCGAGGACCCGCGTCTGCCCGACCGCGAGATCCAGAAAGCGGTCATCAACTCGTCGGAGCACCAGGAGCTCAACCTCCAGGTGGCCCAGGAGTCTGCAGTTCTTTTGAAGAATGACGGCGTCCTGCCCCTGTTCGGAGGTGTGGATGCTGATGGCCGTCCTAGCGACGATTCGCCGCACAGCATTGCTCTGGTGGGTCCGCTGATCGATGATGCCCAGAACCAGCTGGGGGACTGGGCCGGCGGTTCGGGTCAGTGCGATTGGATCAAGGACCAGCCGCGGGAGATGATCTCGACCGTGGTCGACGGTCTGCGACAGGAACTGCCTAAAAACTGGCGGCTTAGCTGCGAGCAGGGCGTTGACGTGGTTCGTCTGGTTGACGACCCGGCGGGCAAACTCTTCCCTGATGGCCAGCCCAGGCCCAAGGTGGCGGCCCCGGCTAGGATTGATCAGCGCCGCTTCGACAGGGCCGTAGACCTGGCCAGGCAAAGCGACCTGGTGGTTGCCGTGGTCGGCGACGTGGTCCAGCTGGTGGGCGAGGGCCGTTCGACCGCCACCTTGGAGCTCTATGGTCCTCAGCGTGATTTGCTGGATGCCCTGGAGCGGACGGGCAAGCCCATGGTCATTGTGCTCATGTCTTCCAAGCCGCTGATCCTGCCTCCGTCCGCACAGTCGGCCAGGGCTCTGATCTGGCAGCCCGACCCGGGCATGCAGGGCGGCCGTGCCCTGGCCAGGATTCTCACCGGCAAGGTCGAGCCCACAGGCAGACTGCCCGTCACCTTCCCCAGGCACGCAGGGCAGCTGCCGGTCTACTACAACCAGATCCGGGGCCAGCATGGTGACCGTTATGCCGATCTGGCCCAGGATCCTGCCTTCGCCTTCGGCCAGGGCATGGGCTACACCACCTTTGCCTACGGAAGGCCCCAGGTCGATGGACCGGATACCGTCGGGCCCGAAGATACGGTCAGGGTGACTGTAGACTTGACCAACACCGGCCAGCGGCCAGGCACCGAGGTGGTTCAGGTCTACATCAGCGACCTGGTGACCTCCGTCAGCTGGGCTGACCGGGAGCTCAAGGCCTTCCAAAGGATTCAGCTGGATCCAGGGCAGACCAAGAAGGTGGTCTTCGACCTTCCGGTGGCCGAGTGGACCCTGGTCGATGCCGACTGCAACCGCAGGGTCGAGCCCGGCCAGTTCCAGGTACTGGTGGGGTCCTCCTCACGAAGGGAAGACCTGCAGGCCGTGACGGTGACCGTGGGCTGACTGACCGCCATCCGGTAGCGGAACTCCTCGCGTGTTGATTGCCCAGGGCCCTCGCCCGCTCCTACGATTGCAGCATGAGGAAAAGCGTAGGCGCTGGGTACGCGCACCTGTTGAC
Organism: Bifidobacterium sp. wkB344; assembly: GCF_003688305.1. NCBI lineage: Bacteria > Bacillati > Actinomycetota > Actinomycetes > Bifidobacteriales > Bifidobacteriaceae > Bifidobacterium > Bifidobacterium sp. wkB344. The sequence continues at coordinate 66,700 of NZ_NPOQ01000008.1, forward strand.
GGTCCCTAATCCGCGGCATGTAGCCAGCCTGGTCGACTACTTTTCGCGCGGGTCTAAGCCGCGGTTCCAGTGGCGGTTCGGCATCGAGATTGAGCATCTGCCGGTCCGCAACGACGGATCCGATGCCCCGGTTCCCTATGAGGGGGAGCGGGGCATCGAGGCCCTGCTGTCTGCCTTGGAGCCATGCTACGACGGCGATAAGGAGTACCGGGAGGACGGACACCTGGTGGGGCTGAGCAGGCCGGGCTGCGTGGTCTCCTTGGAGCCCGGCAGCCAGGTGGAGTGCTCCCTGGGTGTGGTGCGGAACAGCCGAGAATTCGAGGACCTCTACCGTCGCTTCCGTGCCGAGGTCGACCCCATTGCCGAGCGCCTGGGGTTCCGGCTGGTCGAGTACGGGTACCGTCCGGCTGGGTCCTACGCTGATGTGGGCGTCAATCCCAAGGAGCGCTATGCGGTCATGAACACCTACCTAGGTCGCATTGGCCAGTGCGGACCCATGATGATGCGCAGCACCGCCTCCACCCAGATCAGCATCGACTACCAGGACGAGAAGGATGCCATCGCCAAGATCCGTCTGGGCACGGCCATCGGTCCCATTTTGGCCTACTTCTTCCGCAACACTCCAATTTTTGAGGGGAAGCCCAACCGCATGCCCCTACGGCGCCAGCGGATCTGGGACTGGCTCGACACCCAGCGCACAGGCCTGATTCCTGGGCTGTTCGAGGGTGGCTTCGGCTGGGAGGACTATGCCGTGGACGTACTCTCCACCCCGCTCATGGTCGCCGATGTCTCCCACACCCCTGAGGTGGATGGACCGCAGGGGAAGCAGGTCTTCATCGCCTGGCACGAAAACGCCGGGGAAATCTATCCTGACCGCCGGCTCAACGACGCCGAGATAGCGCACATCCTGACCACGCACTTCAATGACGTCCGCCTGAAGAACTATATCGAGCTCAGGCACTGGGATTCCCTGCCCATGGAACGGGCCAGCAGACTTCTTGAGGTTGTCGGTGGTATCTTCTACGACTCGGATCGATTCGCCAGGCTTGTCGGACTTTTGGACGGGGTGAGCGAGGAGGATGTACTCCAGGCCAAGGCCGACTTGCAGGTCCGCGGCGGCCAGGCCAGCCCCTATGGCCATTCCCTGGACTTCTGGAGGCAGGCACTAGGTGCCGAGGACACTCTGGATAACCTGCCGGGTGATCCACGCCATCCCGATCGCTTCCAGTCCTGACGACTGTTTCGTTATGCGAACGTGCGGGTCCGGTTTCCTGAAGATGGTATAATCTGTTCACCAATGGGCCTTGATCCGTCATCAGCGGGGAGCCCTCGGAAGAACGGGACTGCTTGCGGCGATCCTCAGTAGAACCGACGGGTGGGCCCGCATAGCCCAGATCAAGCGGTCCGGCGCGGGTCATTGGCCGGGCAAGCGAGGTGGTACCGCGGTGGGCCCCCTGGGTCCCTCGTCCTCGGCATGGCGATATGAACGACCAGCGAGGAGCGTGAACGGTGAATCAGACCACTGATACCTCAGATGCGACAAATCGGGATGGGGAAGTCTATCCCAAGGCGGTGGTGGACCCGGCTCTGGCCAAGGTGAAGCCCAATCCCTCCTTCCCCGATATGGAGGAGTCCGTTCTGGACTACTGGGATCAGGACGACACCTTCAACAAATCGGTGGATCGTCGTCCATCCGGCGATCATGCCGACAACGAGTTCGTCTTCTTCGATGGCCCGCCCTTCGCCAACGGCCTGCCCCACTATGGGCACCTGCTGACAGGCTACGTCAAGGATGTCATTCCCCGCTACCAGACCATGAAGGGTCACAAGGTCAATCGGGTCTTCGGCTGGGACACCCACGGTCTGCCCGCCGAGTTGGAGGCCCAACGCGAGCTCGGCATCGACAGCGTGGATCAGATTGAGCAGATGGGCATCGAGAAGTTCAATGACGCCTGCCGAGCTTCAGTGCTCAAGTACACCAGCGAGTGGAAGGACTATGTCCACCGTCAGGCCCGCTGGGTGGACTTCGACCACGGATACAAGACCCTGAACGTCTCCTATATGGAGTCGGTCATGTGGGCCTTCAAGACCCTTTACGAGAAGGGCCTGGCCTACGAGGGCTACCGGGTGCTGCCCTACTGCTGGAAGGACCAGACCCCGCTGTCCAACCATGAGCTGCGCATGGATGCCGATGTCTACCAGGACCGGCAGGACACCACCGTCTCCGTGGCCGTCAAGCTCAGGGACGAGGACGCCTATGCGGTCTTCTGGACCACCACCCCCTGGACCGTCCCCACCAACCTGGCCATCGTGGTAGGCGCTGACATCGAGTACTCGGAGGTCAGCCCGGTGTCGGGGCCCTTCGCCGGCAAGCGCTTCTACATCGCCACGGCCCGCCTGGGCGATTACGCCAAGCAGCTGGGGGAGGACTACCAGGTGGTCCGCACCCTCAAGGGGTCCCAGATGGAAGGCTGGCGGTACTGGCCGGTCTTCCCCTACTTCGCCGGAGAGCAGGCCGAATCCGAGGGCGGCACTCCTGGCCCCAATGCCTATACCATCTACACGGCCGACTACGTCGACACCGTGGAGGGCACCGGCCTGGTCCACCAGGCTCCCTATGGCGAGGACGATATGAACACCCTGAACGCCAAGGGCATCCGCAGTGTGGACGTGCTCGATGCCGGGGCCGTCTTCACCGAGCAGTGCCCTGACTATCAGGGCCTGCAGGCCTTCGAGGCCAACATGCCCATTGTGCGCAACCTACGCGCCGGCGACGGCCCACTGGCACAGATCCCGGCCGAGCACCGGGCCCTCCTCTTCCAGGAGAAGAGCTATGTCCACTCCTACCCCCACTGCTGGCGTTGCGGCACCCCGCTGATCTACAAGCCGGTCTCCAGCTGGTTCGTCTCCGTGACCAAGATCAAGGACCGTCTGCTGGAACTCAACCAGCAGATCAACTGGATCCCCGGAAACGTCAAGGACGGTCAGTTCGGCAAGTGGCTGGCCAACGCCCGCGACTGGTCCATCTCCCGCAACAGGTTCTGGGGCTCGCCCATTCCGGTCTGGGTCTCGGACGATCCCAAACACCCCCGGGTGGATGTCTACGGGTCCCTGGATGAGCTCAAGCGGGACTTCGGTCGCTATCCGACCGATGACAAGGGGCAGATCAACATGCATCGGCCCTGGATCGACCAGCTGACCAGGCCCAACCCCGACGACCCCACCGGCAAGTCCACCATGCACCGGATCACCGATGTGCTGGACTGCTGGTTCGAGTCGGGTTCCATGCCCTTCGCCCAGTTCCACTACCCCTTCGAGAACAAGCAGTACTTCGAGGACAGGGATCCCTGCGATTTCGTGGTGGAGTACATCGGCCAGACCCGTGGCTGGTTCTATACCATGCACATCATGTCCACGGCCCTCTTCGACCGCCCGGCCTTCAAGAATGTGATCTGCCACGGCATCGTCCTGGGCTCCGACGGCCAGAAGATGAGCAAGCACCTGCGCAACTATCCGGATGTGAACGAGGTCTTCGACAAGTACGGATCCGACGCCATGCGGTGGTTCCTGATGAGCTCTTCCATCCTGCGCGGCGGCAACCTGGTCGTCACCGCCGATGGCATTCGCGACACGGTCCGTCAGGTCATGTTGCCGGTCTGGAGCTCCTATTACTTCTACACGCTCTACGCCAACGCGGCCAACAAGGGCGCCGGCTACCAGGCCCAGGCGCTGACGCCGGACCGGGTGGCGAGCCTGCCGGAGATGGACCGCTTCCTGCTGGCACGCACCCGTCGGCTGATCCAGTCGGTGCAGAAGGCCCTGGACGACTTCGCCATCTCCGAGGCCTGCGATGCGGTGACCGACTTCATCGATGTGCTGACCAACTGGTACATCCGCAACAATCGCGACCGCTTCTGGAGCGAGGATCACCAGGCCTTCGACACCCTCTACACGGTTCTGGAGGCCTTCGCCCGCGTTCTGGCCCCCCTGGCGCCCATGGAGGCCGAGCAGATCTGGCGGGGCCTGACCGGCGGTGAGTCGGTCCATCTGGCCGATTGGCCCTTCCTGGCCGATGAGGCCACCGGTCAGCAGACCGAACTGGGACAGGTTCTGCGTGACGATCCTGCCCTGGTAGTTGCCATGGAGAAGGTCCGCGAGGTGGTTTCGGCCACTCTGGCCCTGCGCAAGGCCGAGCAGATCCGCGTCCGTCAGCCCCTGTCCCGGCTGACCGTGGTGGTTCGTGACCCCGATGCGGCCCGCCCCTATGTGGACGTGCTCAAGGCCGAGCTGAACATCAAGGATGTGGAGTTCTGCACCCTGGATCAGGCCGGCCAGCATGGTCTTCGAATCATCCACGATCTCAAGGTCAATGCCCGTGCGGCCGGACCCCGGTTGGGCAAGCAGGTCCAGTTCGTCATCCGGGCCTCCAAGCAGGGCGACTGGTCAGAGCAGGACGGTCATGTGGTCGTCACTACCCCCGATGGACCGGTGACCCTGGAACCCGGTGAATACGAGTTGGACAACCGGATCGAGCAGGAGGATGGCTCCCAGGCTGACCGGTCGGCCTCTGCAGCCCTGCCCACCGGTGGCTTCGTCATCCTCGACACCCAGCTGGACGACGACCTCCTGGCCGAGGGCTATGCCAGGGATCTGATCCGCCAGGTTCAGGATGCCCGGAAGACCGCTGGCCTGGACATCGCCGACCGGATCCGGCTGACCCTGACCCTGCCTAGGGAGGATGCCCCCAAGGCCCAGCAGTTCAGCGACCTAATCGCAGGCGAGACCCTGGCCACCAGCCTGACCGTCAACGCTGGCGATGTGGACCAGCCCCGGGTCGACCTGGTTAAGGCCTGATCATCGTTGCATAAAAGGGCTTCCATCCCGTATCGGATGGAAGCCCTTTTGTAAGCTCTGCTGCTGGCAACTGCGATGGGGTACCGGCTGCTGATCAGCCCTTGACCTTGTCGCTGACCTGATCCAGGGTCTGCATATCCTGGTCACTCAGTTCCAGATGAGCGGCGGCCAGCAGGGCTGGCAGTTGCTCAGGGGTGCGTGCAGAGGCGATGGGTGCCGCGATCCCGGGCCTGTGGTTGAGCCAGGCCAAGGCTACGGTGGCCAGTTCGACCCCGTGAGCCTTGGCGATGTCGTCCATGGCGGCGACCACGTCCAGCCCCTCCTGGGTGAAGAAGTCCTTGACCATGCCCTCGCGCTTTTTGCCCTTGAGGTCGTCCATGGTCCGGTACTTGCCCGTCAGGAAGCCTGAAGCCAGCGAGAAGTAGGGGAAGACTGCCAGATCCTCGTCCTTGGCGACCTGCATAAGGCCACCCTCATAGGTCTTGCGGTAGACCAGGTTGTACTGGGGCTCCAGGGCTACCGGCAGAGTCAGGCCCTCCTTGCGTGCAATGCTGAACCATTCACGGATCCGGTCCGGTGTGTAGTTGGACACTCCGATGGCCCGGACCTTGCCCTCCTTGACCAGCTTGTCGAAGGCTGCCGCAGTTTCCTCCAAGGGGGTGGAGCTGTCGTCAAAGTGGGCGTAGTAAAGGTCGATCACATCCAGGCCCAGTCTGAGCAGGGAGGCGTCGGCAGCGGCCTCGATGTTCTTGGCTGACAGGCCTGAGTACTGGGGGTGTTGACTGACCTTGGTGGCCACCAGGACCTTGTTGCGGTTGCCGTTCTTGGCCAGCCAGCGGCCCAGGACGATCTCGGACTCGCCGCCGGAGTGGCCTGGGGCCCAGGCCGAATAGACGTCAGCTGTATCGATCAGGTTGCCTCCGGCTGCCGTGTAGGCGTCCAGGACCCGGTCAGATTCGGACTCGTCACTGGTCCATCCGAAGGTGTTGCCGCCCAGAACCAAGGGGAAGATATCGGCGTCGATGCCGCGTAGTTTTGCCATATTCATCCTTTCGGGTTGAAGCCTTGTTAAGCCGAGTCTATTACCCTTTGTGTGCCCGAACCGAGTATTCAGACGAGTCCATCATGTATGGTGATGGGAGGAAAGGCCGGAATGGTGCGGTTTTCAAGTCCGGCCCCAAGGGTTTTAAGCTCGAAGGAGAACACTCATGCATCTGGGCATCGCCATTGTGATCGTCGTGCTGGTTCTGGCGCTGATCATCTTCCTTCTGGGGATTTTCGTGGTACCCCAGCAGCAGGCGGACGTCATTGAGCGCTTCGGCAAGTACCACCGCGTGGCGCTGGCAGGTATTCACGCCAAAATTCCCCTGGTGGACCGGATAGTCGCCAAGACCAACCTGCGGGTCAACCAGTTGAACGTCAAGCTGGAGACCAAGACCAAGGACAACGTCTTCGTCACCGTCGAGGTCTCCGCACAGTTCCGGGTGGAGGCGGCCAACGTATCCACGGCCTACTACGAGCTGGTCGACCCGGCGGGCCAGTTGCGCTCCTACATGGAGGACGCCCTCAGGTCGGCCATTCCGGCCCTGAGCCTGGATGACGCCTTCGCCCGCAAGGACGATATCGCCTCCGATGTGCAGCAGACTGTGGGCCAGGAGATGCAGCGCTTCGGGTTCTCGGTCATCAAGACCCTGGTCACGGCCATCGACCCCTCCACCCAGGTCAAGCAGGCCATGGACTCCATCAATGCGGCCCAGCGTGAGAAGGAGGCCACCAGGGAGCGTGCCGAAGCCCGACGGATCGAGATCGAGACTCAGGCCAGGGCCGATGCCGAGAAGACCAGGATGCAAGGCGAGGGCCAGGCCAACTACCGGCGGGAGATCGCCAACGGCATAGTGGATCAGATCAACAGTCTGCGGGCCGTGGGCATGGATATCGATGCCGTCAACAATGTGGTGCTCTTCAACCAATATCTGGATGTGATGCGCTCGCTGGCCGAGTCCGACAATGCCAAGACCTTGGTTCTGCCAGCGGCGACCCCCGGTGGCTATAACGAGCTCTTCAACCAGATGACCGCAGCGCTGATGACCGCCCAGAGCACCCAGGGGAGTGCGGATCCCCGCCATGGCCGCAGGAGCGCGGGCACAGAGGGTGGGGCCGAGATGCCGGTTCTGTAAGGCCTTGCTCAGCTTTCCAGGAAGTCGGCTATGGCCTCGGCTGCCCGGTAGCCCTTGTCATACATGGCGTTGAGTCCCTTGAGCGACTTGCTCAGCGTGGTCAGCCCACACAGGCTGTCCGGGGCCAGGATGAGCACCTGGCCCTTCTTTTCGGCTTGCTTGGCCAGTGCCACTTCGTCGTTGTAGGTGCGGTAGCGCTCCATCAGGCGCTCGCCGGCCGCCGGATAAGTTCTGGCTAGGATTCGGGCCGGCAGGACATCCTTCTTCTGCTCGCGCAGAATATCTCTCTGACGGGTCAGAACCAGGACGATACGCTCGTAGCCCTCGTCCATGGCCTTGCGGACCGGAACCGGATCGGCGATACCGCCGTCCAGATAGGGCACGCCATCGATCATGTAGGGCTTGTTGGCCACGGGCACGGTGGATGAGGCCTTGAGGATATCGTAGTTGTCCTGGGCCAGGTCGGACTTGTCGAAGTAGACAGTGGATCCGTCAGTGGCCTTGCAGGCCACCACAGTGAATAGGGCCGGATTGGCCTTCAAAGCCTGGTAGTCCAGCGGGCATTCCCCATCGTGGGCCGACAGTTTGCCATAGACGTAGTCCAGATCGACAAAGGTGTGCTTGGTCAGGAAGTTGCTCACGCTCGCGTACTCCTTGCGGGAGGAGTACACCGTGTAAAAGCGGTAGCAGCGTCTAAGCTGGCCCGACAGGAATGAGGCCAGATTGGCGCTGCCGGCCGATACCCCGTAGCAGTGATCGAAGGTGATGCCCTGCTCCATGCAACGGTCGAAGACTCCGGCGCCGAAGATGGACCGGTAACCACCGCCTACGTCGATGACGGCTGTTCTTTTGCGTGCCATGGGCACCTCGATTCCTGACAGATATCCGCGCTTGATGACAGCTTATGCGTGAACGTTGGACAAGCCGATCAGGGGCGGCAGGAGGCCAGCAGCCGCTTGGACAGATCCAGCATGGCCGGTGAGGAATCAGAGTTGGCGATCTCTACTTTGCCGGGGCCCGGGCCCGGGTTGAGGGCATCGGCTTGGGCCAGCAGATCCTTGAGATGACGGGCCGTTCCAGGGTTGCCGTCGATCAGTGCCAGGCTCGGCGGGCAGATGCGGGCGATGGACTGGCGGAAGAAGACGAAGTGGGTGCAGCCCAGGACCAGGGCATCCAGGGTCTGCAGATCATAGGGGTCCAAATAACGGTGCAGGGTGGCATCGACCAGGGCCTGGTCATTCAGCCTGTCAGACTCCACAATGGTCACCAGATCCGGGCAGGGCTGGGTGAGGATGGTATGCCTGCCGGAGAACCGCGCCATCAGATGCGAGAACTTGGCTTCCTTCAAGGTCAGCGGGGTGGCCGTGACCAGAACCCGCTGGGGTCGGCCTCCTCCACGTGTACAGGCCAGCTTCAGGGCCGGCTCCATGCCGATGACAGGGACCGGGTAACGTCGGCGCATCTCATCCACGCAGACGCTGGTGGCGGTGTTGCAGGCGATGACCATGGCCTTGATGCCCTGGTCCATGAACCGGTCGCCGATGACCTGGCAGCGCTGGGCGATCTGGGCTGGCTCCTTGGTGCCGTAGGGGGCGTAGGCGGAGTCTCCGAAGTAGAGCAGGTTTTCTTGAGGAAGGAGGTTGCGGATGGCTGCGGTGACGCTCAAACCGCCGAGTCCGGAGTCGAAGATCCCGATCGGTGCATCTGATGTCATCTGATCCGCTCCTTTCACTGCCGAAGAACCAGCCTAGCCTGTCGCCGAAGGGCCGTACGCTACAAGCATGAGTATTCCCCGGACTGTTTACAAAATGCAAGCCACCGGCAACGATTTCGTGGTCTACGCCGATCCCCGGGGGGATCTGGAGCCTACGGCCGACCAGGTGCGCTGGCTGTGCGACCGTCATTTCGGGGTCGGGGCCGACGGGGTCATCCGGCTGACCCACCCGGCCGATGTCAGCGACTTGGATCAGGACCAGGTGGATGCATGCGACCGCTTCGGCTGTCAGTGGTTCATGGACTACCGCAACGCGGACGGTTCCTTGGCTCAGATGTGCGGCAACGGGACCCGGGCTGTCACCCTCTTCGCCCAGAAGCAGGGGCTGACGCCGACCATGGAGGGCTCCTCCTTCCTGCTGGGGACCCGGGCCGGGGTCAAGCGGATAGTTTCGCGCAGTCCGCTGAAGTGCGACGGCGATCATGTGTTCAAGGTCAAGGTCGGGGCCTGGCGGATGGGCCCGGTGGGGCAACAGCTGGTCGACGGCGGTGCCCTAGGCGGCTCGGCTCCTGGCACCATGGTGGATATGGGTAATCCTCATGCAGTCGTTCTTAATGCAGTCGCTGCCGAATTGGAGGCCGGTGGACTGCCTGAAACCGTGACCGACCTGCTGGCCAGGACCGATCTGCCCGATCCGGGCGATCTGGACCTGTCGGCCCCGCCGAGGGTCAGGCCCGGGCTGGCTGAGGGGCAGAATGTGGAATTCCTGCGTCTGGATGCCCTGGATGCCGACAATGGCAGCGGTCGGGCCACCATGAGGGTCTATGAACGTGGCGTGGGCGAGACCCTGTCCTGTGGGACCGGTCTGTGCGCTAGCGGTGTGTTGCTTCGAGCTTTGACCGGGGTCGATCACTGGACCATTCAGGTAGGTGGAGGCCGTCTGAAGGTGGACGTGGATCCGCAGGATGTCTGGCTGACAGGACCGGCCAGAATGGTGGCCCGTCTGACCCTGGAGCATGTTCCCGGCTGCTGAATCAGCCGAAGAGGGCGGATCCTTCTACAGCCAGGACGATAGTGGCCAGGGCGACCAGCCAGACCAGGTCGACCATCAGATCGAAGTGCCGCTGATAGTATGTCTGCAGCCATTCTGACCGCTTGCGCGGCAGACCCTGCTGGATGACAGTGGCGTGGCTGAAGGCCATGAATTGCAGGCTGGTGGCGAAGGTCATGACCAGGCACCAGGGGCAGAGGGCGTGGATGACGAAGAGCGACTGGGTGAACAGCCAAAGCGCATAGGCCAGTGCGGCAAGCGAGGCCAGCCAAGTCCCTGCCGCCAGCAGTGCGGGCATCTTGATCCGGCACAGGCCCACTATGGCCAGCGTCAGGAAGACGGATTCGGCTATCAGTCCCAGAAAGGCATTGGGTACCGGCAGGGTGCCCAGGCGGATCAGCTCGGCCTGGGGGGATTGGGCCACGGCTGAGCAGGAAACCACCGAGTTGATGTCACAACTGAGCTGGCCCTGGGGGTGGCGTGCCAGCTGAAGGGTTTCCGCTGACAGGACCAGGCTGGCGTAGAGCGCTGCAAGCGAGGTCAGGGCGGCAATCAGATAGCTGGAAGTGGATGACGAGGTCGGTTCGCTCATGGGGTCCATCACCTCAATGGTCGGGAAGGTTCTCTGAGACGGGAACGCGTTCACGAGTTTAGGATGGAGGCATGACGCATGAGGATACTGGCACGGCCTCTGGCTGGGACCTGCACTGCCACACCGTGTTCTCCGACGGCACCGTGACGCCCCGGGGGATGGTCGAGCAGGCGCAGCAGCTGGGACTGGAAGGTCTGGCCATCACCGACCATGACACCAATGCGGGCTGGGATGAGGCCTGTCAGGCGGCCCGGGATCTGGGAGTGCCCCTGCTGCCGGGTACTGAGATCACCGCGCAGGATGGCCGTGTCTCGGTTCACATGCTGGCCTACCTCTACGATTCCAAGGATCCAGTCATCGCCGGGCTCTTCGCCAAGACCAGGGAGGCCAGGCTTACCAGAACCAGAACCATGGTCGAGCGGATATCCCGGGATTATCCGATCACCTGGCAGGATGTGCTGGATCAGGTCAAGGAGGGGTCGAAGACCACGGTGGGCCGCCCGCATATCGCCGACGCCTTGGTCAAGGCCGGTGTCTATGCCGACCGGAGCCAGGCCTTCGCCGGGGTCTGCTCATCCAGTAGCGCCTACTACCTGCCTACTCCCTCGCCGACTACCCACCAGGTGCTGGCAGCCGTCAACCATGCAGGCGGCGTGCTGATCATTGCCCACCCCGGTGCAGTCAACCGCAATCCCGTCCTGCTCTCCGACCAGCAGATCGCCGCACTGGCCCAGGAAGGGTTGGGAGGCCTGGAGGTCTGGCACCGGGACAATCCGCCAGAGCAGCGCCGACGGCTGCTGGCCCTGGCCCAGCGCTGGGGACTGCTGGTGACCGGCGGATCGGACTGGCACGGCCAAGGCAAGCCCAATCGCATGGGGGAGAACAGCACCAGTGACGAGGTAGTCGCCCGAATCGTGGACAGGGCCCGGGGGAGCCGTCCTGTGGCTTGGGAGGATTAGCGGATACGCATTGGGGGCGGTCGGACCACAAGGACCCGGCCGCCCCCGTCAGGCGATCACGGCCTCAGTCGGAGGAACCTCCCAGGACACCAAAACCGACCGGATGGGTGGTGTCTGAACCAACCACTGCGTAGCCCAGGGACTCCTTGGGAACGATGATGTGTCGGCCCTTGTCATCCACCAGATCGATGGGTCCGCCCTCATTCAAGGCCTGGGCGATGTGTGCAGCTACCTCATCCGCCTTGGCGTTGGTGCTGAAGTTGACCGTGCGGGCCACGTTCTTGATGCCGAATTCGATATCCATTGCTACCTCCAAGGTTGTTCTCCGTCGCCCAGACCTGCCGGTCCACGGATCTTCCGGTCTCATTATTCGCTGGCCCGGGTGATTACGCTCTAAGCGTCTCCCTGATGCACCTCCGGGGAAGAGCCGCTCTCCGACGGTGATGCCGAAGTCTGCTCGGGCAGGGACTTTCTGGGAATGACGATAGTCTCAGCCTGATCGCTTGTGAGCGTTTGCGCTGACGAAGCATCTTCCGGCTGGGAAGCAGCCTCTCCTGTCTGAGCGGCGTTCGAGGGATGCTTGTCTCCGGACTGGTCTACGGGCTGGTCGCTGCTTGCGGCCTTCGGATCCGCTTGACCATCCGCATCCTCGTCGCTGCCGGCCGGATTGCCGATGCCGCGGAAGTGATCGCTGAGGCCTGACTCCTCCTCCTGGTGGAGGGGAGCAACAGTTGGTGGTTTGGATTGATCATCGCTGCCGATGTCTGTGCTCCGGGCCTGCCTGATGGGCTTGTTTCTGGCATCGGAATGATCCATGGCAGTCTGCGTCTGGGCCAGGTCAGCCATTTCCACCCTGCTGATGGCGATGGTGGCCGAACTCTCATTTGCTGGTTCAAAGGAGGGTGCCTTAGGTGAGGCTGTCGCGTCTGTTGCGGCGGGGCTCTGTTCTGACGCCGGATTCTCCTGTGCTTTCGCTGCCGAGGGATCTTCGGCATTGTCGTCGCCCAGCAGGGTGCCCACGGTGATGGTGGAGGGTGCGCCAGTGGGTGACGGACTCGGCGTCTGCTGCTGTCGGCGGGCGCGTTGATCCTGCTCGTGGTCGCCCAGCTGCTGGGCCAGGCGCTCCACCTGGGCCTTGAATTGGATGATCCGTTCGTTATCCGCATGATCCAGGGCGGTGATGAAGTCGCCCACCTGTTCCATTTGCAGCCAGAGGTTGGCCCTGAGCATGATCAGGTCGTCCAGCCGGGCTCCCATCATCCTGCCGTAGGCTGCAATGACGGCGTTGCGGCGGGACCCGTCCAGCTTGGCGAAGATCCAGGCCAGGTCACGGGCAGGATCGTTGACCTGCATGTCCTGCCAGCCGTAGACCCCGCTGAGTCCGGAGCCCGCGTAGAGCAAATCGCCGTCGGAGAAGCCTCCGTGCACGGTGCATGTTTCAAAGGACCAGAGCCCGTCGGTTGCCACGATGGAGGCCCAGGAATCAGTGATTTCCTTGGGCACGTGGCCATCCATGCGCAGCCGCTTGATCCATCCTCGCAGTTGGGCTGCGATCTGGGCTGTGGAGAAGGCCGGATATCCGTGGGTTTTCAAAAAATCAGATCGCACCCGGTGGATGGCGCCGATGGCGGTGCCTGCGGCGGTGCATTCGTTCATGGTCAGCAGATGGAGGGGACGGATTCGGCCTGGGCAATGAGTCATGACGGCAACAGCTGTGGTGCCGGTCGGACTATCGGCCTTCTCGCCGGGCTGGTAGGCCAGGATGTGCTCGACCTTGAAGCCCATGGCCGCCATCTCCTTGGCATCGGCCAGAGCCTGAGCCGCCTTGACCCGAGCTGCCAGCCGGCGCTTGCCGGCTTCCGAACTGGTGGCCCAGACGTCGTAGACGTTGCCGGTCGCGTCCTGGACCACGGCGCAGTCCACGCCCTGTGCACGGTCCAGGCTGCTGAGCTGGTCGCAGTCCCGCGCGCCGGTCATGGGCACCTCGGGCATGGCGGCCGACGCCAGGGCGGCCAGGGTCAGCTTCGTTCGTTCACTCACATTCTCAAGGATAATACAAGGACTGTTGTGGATACGGTTGTCCACTTGACCACATGGGCACGCCGCACCTAGTTCCGGTACCGCCCTTTGACACAATGGGGGTGTGCATGAGGATGAGGAACGATTGCTGGAGGGTCTGGATCCCGCCCAGCGTCAGGCGGCCACCGTGCTTGATGGGCCTGTGCGGATCGTTGCGGGGGCCGGAGCTGGCAAGACCAGGACCATCACCCGGCGGATGGCCTATGCCTGCGCCAGTGGAAGTTGGGAGCCCTCCAGAACCTTGGCAGTGACCTTTTCGGTCCGTGCCGCGGCAGAGATGCGTGAGCGACTGACCAAGCTTGGCGTGTCGGCCTCCCTGCAGGCGGCCACCTTTCACTCGGCGGCCCTGCACCAGCTCAGGCGGGTCTGGCCACAGGTCAGCGAGACCTACCCTCCCGATCTGATTGAGGATCTGGGCCCCCTGGTGTCGTCCGCCTACCAGCGGGTCTGCGGACAGGAGGCCGACCCGGGCCAGGTCAGGGACCTGACCGCGGAGATCAACTGGGCCAAGGTGGGGCTGATCGCCCCCCAGGACTATGTGCGGGTTTGCGCGGCCAGTCACCGTCTGCCGCCGGCCGGTCTGGAGGCTGATCGAATGGCCGACCTGTATACGGTCTTCGAGAGCTCCAAGGCCGCCCACAATCAGATGGACTTCAACGATATTCTTCTGCTGGTCTGCCACATTTTGGAAGAGGACGGCCAGGCCGCTGCTGACATCCGAGACCGCATCGGCTGGCTGACCGTGGACGAGTACCAGGATGTCTCGCCCCTGCAGCATCGGTTGCTGAAGCTCTGGCTCAACGACGGGCAGAACCTGTGCGTGGTGGGGGATCCAGCCCAGACCATCTACTCCTTTGCGGGGGCCACCTCCTACTACTTGTTGAACTTTCCCCAGGAATTTCCGGGCATCAAGGCCGATCTGGACCTGTCCACCGACTACCGGTCCACGGGAAGGGTGGTTCACTATGCCAACGGCATTCTGGCACACTCGCCGGTGCGTGACGACTACCTGAAGCTGACATCAGCCCGTGAGGAGGGCAGCAGGGTCGCGATGACCCGTTACGAGGACGATGGTGATGAGGCTGGGGCGGTGGCCTCCCGTATATCCTCCATGATCCGGAAGGGGGCCCGGCCCGGCCAGTTTGCAATCCTGACGCGGATCAATGCCCAGCAGACCCTGATCTGCCGTGCCCTGCACGAACGCGGAATCGGTTACCGGGTGCGCACGGAGTCGGGCTGGCAGAACCAGTCGGTCGATCTGAGCAAACAGGAAGTGTTGGAGCAGCTGGAGGGCAGCATAGGACAGGGGAGGGTCACGGTCTCCACCATTCATGCCGCCAAGGGGTTGGAGTTCGCCCATGTATTCATCGTGGGCTGTGCCGAGGGGCTGATTCCCTTTGGTTCACCGCCCGAGGGAGATGCTCTGGAGGAGGAGCGCCGCCTTATGTATGTGGGGGTGACTCGGGCCGAGGACACCCTGCACCTTTCCTATGCGGAGCACAAGGACGGTAGCGCCTTCGTTCGACGCGCCCCCAGCCGGTTCATCCATCGCTGAGTGCGATTCAGGCTTGGTCGCCGTCCGAATCGCCGCTGTTTGGGTCGTTCTGGTCTGGGTGACTGTCGTCGGTGTTCTTGGAATCGGTGCCGGTGCTTTTCTGGTTGCCCGGAGCTTCCTGATCCGAATGTTCCTGGTCATTTGAAGTGCTGGGATCAGCAGTTTCAGAGTCTGTAGGGGTGGCCTGATCGGCAGAGGAATCCCCGTCTTCGGCATTCAGCAGTTTGTCCAGCTCGGCATCCCAGTCCACCGAAGTGGCAGAAGTGGCGGTCTTCTGCTCCGATTGTCCATCTGCCGAGGTTGACGTTCCACCCTGTTCGTCCTCGTCCTTGACGGGCAGGGAGGGCAGCAGGTCAGGATGGGACCAATGGCCGTCACGGCCCTGAACTCCCTCGTCGGCGGTAATGTGCTCCCAGAGTTCGGCGGCCTCACGCAGCTGCTTGGGGTGAAGATGCAGACCCAGCAGGGACTCGAAGGTCTGTTCGGCCGGTCCTCCCACGGCGCGCTCGCGTCGGGTCATCTCCCGCAACTGCTCCAGGTGGGGCAGGTGGGCCATGCCGGCATTCCAGACCACGCAATCCACCCAGCCGTCCACCAGGGCCAGCAGGTCACCAAGGCTGTGCAGGGCCTCCTTCTGCTCAGGAGTGTCCTCGATGCCGACGTTGCTGAGGTTGATGGCGCCGGCGATGGATTCAGGGTTGATTTGCTCAGCGTCGCGCAGCTGGTCCTCCACAGCGTCCAGGTCGATGGAGACTCCCCGGGCGTACTTGCCGATCAGAGCCTCGAAGCGCGGCATCAGCCAGGGGACGGCGGCGTAGAGCCGGGCATGGGCAGCTTCCTTGAGAGCCATGTAACGGGTGACTTCGTCCAAGTCCAGTTCCAATGATTTGGCGTAGGCCTTGATGTTCTGCGGTATGAGGGCTCCGGCGGGGTTCTTGAGCAGTGGTATGCCTTGGTCGAATCCCCCGCGGACCTCCTTGGCCAGTTCACCGGCGGCCTGCCCCAGCTGCATGGCGAATGATGTGTTCCCCAGCAGTTTCATCAGCGTGGTCGGATCCTTGAGGTTGTCGGGCAGGGGGATGGGCACAGGTCCGGCGAACATCCCCGAAATCTCGCCTTGGTCGAAGCCTTGGAAGCGCTGGCTTATGACGGAGGTCAGGGCTTCGCTGACCGCCTGGGCCACCGGGGAGGCGAACTGGACCCAGGCATCTATGCTGCCCTCGATCCATCCGGCACGGGTCAGGGCGTCGGTCTGGCCTGGGGCGGGGTCAAAGGCGCAGACGGTGTCCAGCCAGAGGTTGGCCTCGCTCATGACCCGGGCCACCCGGTCGCTGTCCTCGGCGGTGACGGTGGTATCGGACTGGTCGGCCCTGGTACGTCCCAGAGCGATGTTCTTGGCCAGAGCAACGTTGATGGGCCCCTGATCCGCCTGGGCCTGCATGTCAGCCGGGGTGTTCAGTCCTCCGGCCGTGAAAGCCTGAATCAGAGCCTGGACTTCGGCGGGTTTGGGCAGCTGATCGGCTCCCTGGGCCGCCATCTGCGAGCGGATGGACTCAGGCAGCTGTGAGAACTGACTCCAGGCCAGCTCGCCCTGCACCGGGCCGAAGCACTCAATGAGCCATTGGTGGATTGCATTCTCGTCCATTGCTTTGTTTCCAGTCCTCGCCAAGGCAGGTCGTCCGCCATCAAGGTTGACGTCTGCCGGGATTATCGTCTTCAACAACCATAATATTGGAGCTATGACACTTCCGCACGGGAAATCGGATCACTGCGCCACAGGCGCACCCGAAAAGCAGATCGGGACGCCTAGCGGACCCACCCGCAAAATGCTGGTCGGCGGTCTTCTGGTCATTCTGGCCCTCTTGGCGCTTTTTCTCCCTTCGCCTTATACCATCGAGACACCTGGCCCTACCCAGGATGTGCTGGGCAGTTCAAAAGGCTCACCGGTCATCAAGGTTGAGGGCGGCCAGGTCCATCATGACAAGGGCCACCTGCTGATGACTACGGTCAATGCCCGCGGAATCCCTGGCTACCCGGCCTCCAACCTGGATGCCCTGGTGAGCTGGGCCGACCCCCACGCTACGGTTCTGCCGCAGGAGGCCGTGGTGCCTCCCGGGCAGAGTGTAGAGGAGTACAAGCGCCAGGAGCAGGGCGATATGCATGGCTCCCAGAAGGCTGCCTCGGCCCAGGCTCTGGCCTTTCTCAAGGCCCGAGGATATGACGTATCAGGCCTGCAGTTCAGCATGAGGGTGGCCGACATCGGCGGTCCCTCGGCCGGTCTTATGTACACTCTGGGGGCTATCGACAAGATCACTCCGGAGCAGGAGACCGGAGGTCTGACCATCGCAGGAACCGGCACTATGGATCAGAAGGGACGAGTCGGTGCCATCGGTGGCATCCAGCTGAAGATGCTGGGCGCCAGGCGGGACGGCGCCACCTGGTTCCTGGCCCCGGCGGCTAACTGTTCACAGGTGGCAGGCCATGTGCCACAGGGGCTGCGCGATGTGCGGGTATCCACCTTGGACGAGGCCTATAAGGCTCTGGTGGCCATTGGTCATGGCCAGGGGGAGGGGCTTCCCCACTGCACAGCCACCAAGGGTAGGTAGACAAGGCCGGCCCAATTGGTGAATTCCGGCAGTCTTGTTATGCTGAAGCCGTGGCTGAGACTACAACCTATACAGCGGAAGAGTTCGGTTTTCATCCCGGCGATATCGTCCAGGAATGGATGTGGGACGATGATGTCGACGACGGGATCCGGACCAGGATCGAGGATCTGACCGGCGAAGAGCTGGTGGACGAGGACTATGACGCAGCCGTGGATGGAGTCATCATCTGGTGGCGGGACGGCGATGCCGAGGACGATCTGGCAGATACCATCATGGATGCCTCGGCCATGGTCAACAAGGGTGCGCCTTTCTGGGTGCTGACTCCCAAACCCGGCAGACCGGGGGCATCGGCGCCAGGAGTCGTCTCCAATGCGGCCAAGACCGCAGGCATGAACGCCCTGATGCCCACCACCGTCAGCAAGGATTGGAACGCCACCCAGCTACGGGCTTTCGGCAAGGGCAAGTAAGACTTCTGGCTGCACAAGCGTCAATGAATGAGGTGGTGGACACCGGGATCAACCGATGCCCACCACCTCGCTGTCTTTCATGAGGAATTCCCTCAGGAATCCAGTTGTGGCCAGTGGCCTTTACTGTTCGCCTTTTTCAGCAATAGCCGGAGACGTTGTCGTGGCCTTGTTCTGATATTCGGCCAGCAGGGTGCGCGAGCGGATGTCGCAGAGGTTGGCCACCAGGGCCATGATCAGAATGACCAGGCCCACCAGGAAGATCCAATGCAGGCCGTCGAAGACGATGGTGCGGGCCGGTCCCAGCAGGCGTGAGGGGATGCTCCCTGCCGTGGCCGGGTTGATCATGCTGTTCATCATGTCTTCGGTCAGTCCCTTATGCTGAGGTACCTCGCGGGCGATGACCGTGTTCATGACGATGCCGAAGATGGAGACCATCAAGGTCTGTCCCAGGGAACGGGCCAGGGTGTTGAAGCTGGTCGAGGCGCCCACATCGCCTGCGGGCACCACGCTTTGGGCGGTTATGGTCGAGGTGGTGATGGTCAGGCCGAAACCGAAGCCGACCACGGCCGAGATGACCAGGAAGACCCAGTAGGCGGTGGCCTGGGGAACGGCTATGTAGCAGACGCAGGCCGTCAGAATGAAGGCCAGTCCGATGTTGGTGGCCCGGTGCGGCGGATGGTGCATGGTCAGCGGTCCGGCCAGGTAGGCGCCCAGGAGCCAAAGAATGGAGGAGGGGGTGACCACAAAGCCGCCCAGGGAGGGGTTCATGCCCAAAACAGACTGCATCCAGATGGGCATGTAGGTGTCGAAGCCCATCAGGAATCCGGCCACCAGGAGCATGCAGATGTTCTGGATGACAAAGGTCCTGATGCGGAAGAGCCGCAGGGGCAGGATGGGATCCTCCTGGCGCCCCTCCACATGAAGCAGCAGGGCAAAAGTGACCACGGTGGCCGCAGCCAGGATCAGGGTGATCCGCGCATCACCCGCCGATCCCAGGCTCTGCAGGCAGAGCATCAGGCAGATCAGGCAGACGCTGAGCAGTCCGATGCCGATGTAGTCGACGCGGGTTTCACGCGCCTGGATATGCTCGCTCAGGAAAATCTGGATCATGATGATGACCAGCAGGCCGATGGGCACGTTAATGGCGAAGACCCAGTGCCAGCTTATCTGCTGGACGATGAAGCCTCCCAGCAGGGGAGCGATGATGGAGGCGATGCCCCAGGCCGAGCCGTTCAGGCCGATCATGCCCGCCCGCTTGTCCAGGGGATAGATGTCTGCCAGGACCGTGTAGGTCAGCGGCTGGATGGCACCTGCCCCCAGGCCCTGCAGAAAACGGGCGCCGATCAGCTGGGGCATGGACTGGGAGAGCGCGCACAGGGTGGACCCGATCACGAAGACCAGCAGACCGATGGTCAGCAGCGGCTTGCGGCCGAAGCGGTCTGAAAGCTTGCCGTAGATGGGCGTGGTGACCGCCGTCATGAGCAGATAGATGGAGTAGACCCAGTTCATGATGGACAGCCCATGCAGGTCACCGATGATGGTGGGCATGGCGGTGGAGACGATGGTCCCCTCGATGGCCGTCATGAAAGTGGCGATGAAGACCGCCACCGTCACCAGGGTGCGGTTGGTCTTCCTGCCACTGCCTGTATCGACTGTCTGTGACAACCCGAACCCCCTCTTAGATGGTGTATATGGTGTATTTCTCTTCTTTTGCGGACAAGGCCCGCGAATTCCTAGTGGATTATAGCCGCACCGTGCGGCCTTGTCACCGTGTATTCTGCTAAGGTAGTGTGCTGGTCCCGTGGCTCAGTTGGTTAGAGCGCCACCTTTACACGGTGGATGTCCCCGGTTCGAGTCCGGGCGGGACCACAGGGTTTTTGAGGGGGCGTGCCCGAAGTCGCGTCTTAGCGCTCACGTAGAATCGATGCACGACGATCGTTGGCAAGAAAGGTCAGGAGGTCGATGCCTGATGTCAGCTAAGCCTGATGCCCGTGGAACCGAGGCGACCATCGCGCGCTCGGGCAAGCGCAAGTGGGGGTATGACACCAAGCAGGTGGACGCCTTCCTGGAGCGGGCGCACTCGCTCTATGAGAGCCAGGATCCTGATCTGACCCAGGAAGAGATAGCCAACGCCTCCTTTGACCTGTGCAAGAACGGCTACATCATCACCCAGGTGGATGCAGCCCTCTCCCGACTGGAGAGGGTGATTTCCGACAGGCAGACCAGCCTGGAGATAGCCCGGGTGGGCGTGGATGGTTGGACGACCAGAATGGTCAGTCTGCAATCCGAGCTGACCACTCATGCCGGCAGGCCCTCAGGCAGCGTCTTCAAGCGCGGGGATCCCGGCATGCCCTCATACGACTGCAAGCAGGTGGAGCGGCTGATCGAGCAGGTCCTCAATAAGACTTCTGACCAGCTCAACCTGCAGGAGGGGCGGAAGACGGACTCGGGCAAGTCGAAGAATACCGACATCACGGCTGACCGCGTCTCCAATGTCATTTTCACCCAGCGGCGGGGACCCAAGGGTTACGACGAGCGCCAGGTGGACTTCTTCCTGGCCAAGGCCGTCGAGCTTCTGGAACAGCTGGAATCCTTCGCCAGGGTCAGCGAGAGGGCCAAAAGGGCAAGCGCGAGTTCAACATCGCCTGCCGCTGCTCCCGCGCAATCGCAGCTTCCAGTGCAGGACTCCTCAGCTTCCGGGGTTCAGCCGCTGATCGGACAGAGTCAGGAACCTGCCTGGAGCATCCCCAGTGACTCTGCTCTTGCGGGTGGCCAGAGCAGCCAGGATGATTTCGCTCAACTGCACCAGGCAGAACGGGCCATCTTCGATGCTCCTGCCGCCAGCACGCAGACAGTGCCGACGGCGCAACCCAACAGCTCTTTAAGTGCTCTGGCTTCGGCGGTCAACCAGCGACTGGCCCAGGAAGGCGCTGGAGCGGCCGTGGATACAGGTGTTGATACACCTTCGGCAGCTTCAGCCCGGTCTGCATCCTCAGTCGATGTTGGCGGCGGAGCGGCCGTTGCTCCCGCAAATCCGGTTATCTCAGTTCGGCCTGAATCGGTCATGCCCGCCTCAGTGCCAGCCAGCCATACTCCCGCAGTCCCCGCTGCGGGATCGGCTGCACCTGCGTCGGCTGCGCAATCCATGCCCTTCAACTCGACGGCCTCTTCTTCGCCTTCCCCGGCGCCGCAGACTCCCGAGCCGGCGGTATTCCAGCCGACCTCTTCGACACCTGCCGTCTCCGCCCCGTCCACTTCGACAGGGGCTGCCTTCGTTCCTTCCACAAGACCGGAATCACCGGTGTCTCCTTCGACCGATGCCAACGTCGAAGACTCGTCTACGCCGGGATCCACCTCAGTTATCTCCTCGCCCTTCGTTGACGGCCCTCTGGGCGCAGGCGGGCCTCTGGGCAGCTATGAGGAGCCGGCACCAGCAGTGCCTGAGACCCAGGATCGTCCCTGGGCCGAAACAGCCGAAAGCAGCACGGATACGCCCGACTGGGCC
This sequence comes from Bifidobacterium sp. wkB344, assembly GCF_003688305.1. NCBI lineage: Bacteria > Bacillati > Actinomycetota > Actinomycetes > Bifidobacteriales > Bifidobacteriaceae > Bifidobacterium > Bifidobacterium sp. wkB344. The sequence goes on from NZ_NPOQ01000008.1 coordinate 88,259, forward strand.
AAGCCTCGGTACTCGCAAAACACGCAGGGGAATAAGCAGAACCAGGATCCGGATTCCTACCTGAACTCCCTGCTCAACCAGGATCTGCCCAAGATGGATCTGGATATTCCCGATATTTCGTTCCCAGCTTTCGGTGATGAGGGAGAGCAGGATAAAGGCGGTCGATGAGTCATTTGGCAGTGGTAAATGAAGGCGGGCAGGCTGGTTTCTCGGCCGAGCGTGAACGTACCTTGGCGGATTGGTCGCCCAGGGCCGATGCCGATCAGTCTCGCAGTCTGGTCATCCTGGGATCCACAGGGTCCATCGGCACTCAGGCCTTGGATCTGATCAGTCGTCATAGGGACCGGTTCCAGGTGACTGGGTTGGCTGCCGGCGGCGCACATGTCGAACTGTTGGCCCGTCAGGCCCGAGATTTTGGCGTGACCCGTCTGGCTCTGGCCGACAAGGACCGGCTTCCGGCCCTGCAGCAGGCTCTCAAGGCCTTGGGATTGACTGGTATCCAAGTAGAAGCGGGTATGGAGGCTGTCCAGGCTCTGGCCGGCTCCGGCAGTGATCTGGTCCTCAACGGCATCACCGGATCAGTCGGTCTGCGCCCCTCCATTGCGGCCCTGCAGGCCGGATCCCAGCTGGCTCTGGCCAACAAGGAGTCCGTGGTGGCCGGTGGCCATCTGCTCTTTGATGCCGAGATAAGGCCTGGCCAGATCAACCCGGTCGACTCCGAGCATTCGGCCATCTGGCAGTCCCTGCGTTCAGGGCAGCACGGAGAGGTGGCCCGTCTGGTGGTCACCGCCTCAGGCGGTCCCTTCCGGGGCTGGAGCCGCGATGCCATGCGCCAGGTCACCCCTGAGCAGGCCCTGAACCATCCGACCTGGTCCATGGGGCCGGTGGTCACCATCAACTCCTCCACCATGGTCAACAAGGGTCTGGAGGTCATCGAGGCCAGTCGACTCTTCCGCATTGAGCCCGAGAGGATCACTGTGGTGGTCCATCCCCAGTCCGTGGTCCACTCCATGGTCCAGTTCCAGGACGGGGCCACCATAAGCCAGGCCTCGCCCCCTGACATGCGTCTGCCCATCGCCCTGGGCCTGTCGGCGCCCACCCGTCTTGACCATGTGGCTGCGGCCTGCGACTGGTCCAAGGCCAGCACCTGGACTTTCGAGCCCCTGGACGACCAGGCTTTCCCGGCGGTCAACCTGGCCAGGCGGGCTCTGGGAAGCTGCGAGCCCATGACCGCGGTCTTCAATGCCGCCAACGAGCAGGCGGTTCGGGCCTTTCTGGATCACCGGCTGCCCTACCTGGACATCGTCGAAACTATCCGTTCAGTCATGGATGCCATGGAAACGCATCTTCCGGGAACATTCACATCCGTGGAGGTAATGGAGCAAGTCGAGCATGAGGCACGCCAAAGGGCCGATGCTTTGATAGACATGACAGCGTGAGTAGCATTCCCAAGACCGAACAGTCAACATCCTCCCAGGGATTCCGCAAGACAGGCGAGCAGGCCATCAGCCAGACTCCGCTGCATCCTCGTCGCCGCTCCCGTCGGATCATGGTGGGGCCTGTGCCGGTCGGCGGGGGCGCCCCCATTTCGGTGCAGTCCATGACCAACACGGTCACCGCTGACATCAACGCCACCCTGCAGCAGATCGCCGAGCTGGCCGCCGCCGGCTGCGACATCGTAAGGGTGGCTGTGCCCAGCCAGGACGATGCGGACGCGCTCCCTATTATTGCGAAGAAGTCGCCCATTCCGGTCATCGCCGATATTCACTTCCAGAGCAAGTACGTTTTCCAGGCCATCGACGCAGGCTGCGCAGCCGTCAGGGTCAATCCGGGCAACATCCGCAAGTTCGATCAGGTCGGTCCTGAGATTTGCAAGGCCGCCACCGATGCAGGCATCTCCCTGCGCATCGGCGTCAACGCCGGCAGCCTGGACAAGGACATCTACGCTCGCTACGGCGGCCCCACCCCCGAGGCCCTGGTCGCCTCGGCCTTGAAAGAGGCCCACATGTTCGAGGACGTGGGCTTCCACGACTTCAAGATCTCCGTCAAGCACCACGATCCCGTCACCACGGTCCAGACCTACAGGCTTCTGGCCTCCAAGGGTGACTGGCCTCTCCACCTGGGCGTGACCGAGGCCGGGCCCTCCTGGCAGGGGACCATCAAGTCCTGCCTGGCCTTCGGCGCACTTCTGGCCGAGGGTATCGGCGACACTATTCGTGTTTCCCTGTCCGCGCCGCCTGTGGAAGAAGTCAAGGTGGGCTGCAAGATTCTGGAGTACCTAGGGTTGCGCCAGCGCCACTTCGACATCATCTCCTGCCCCTCCTGCGGTAGGGCCCAGGTGGATGTGATCGAATTGGCCAAGGAGGTCACCGAGGGGCTCAAGGACATCACCGCCCCCATCCGGGTGGCTGTCATGGGCTGCATCGTCAACGGACCCGGCGAGGCCAGGGAGGCCGACCTGGGGGTGGCTTCGGGCAACGGCAAGGGCCAGATCATCATCAAGGGCAAGGTGGTGCAGACCGTGCCCGAGGATCAGATTGTCCCCACGCTGCTGGAACGGGCCAAGGAAATCGCCGCCCAGATGGATGCCAAGGCGGCGGCCCAGGGCGAAATCCTACCGGAGGCAGGGCCCATGGTGGTTCCGGTCACCGGTCGTGCCAGCTGAGGGCGTAAGCGCCATCCCCGCCACCGGCTACAATGACCGACGTGTCCCAAGAGGTTGAGCGTTCCCTCCCTGTAAGTGGGTGGAGCAGGGTCAGGCGGCTAATGACCAGCCTGCCCGTCTTCATCATCCTCATGGGTCTGCTGGCCTCTGTCTCTCACCTGACCGCCGTCCCCTGGAAATACGAACCGGTGGATCAAAATTTTCCCACCCTGACTTCGGACACCGCGGTTACCTTCCACTGGCCTACCGGGGTTGACAGGGATACCGTGGGGCAGTACCAGGTCGAATCCCGTCACCAGGAACTGAACGTGGAGCGGCCCTCCACCGGCGAGCATCAACGCATCCGAATACTGATTCGCACTCCCAAGGAGGCTTCAGGGCATCGGCCCGCTGTGGTCTTCATGCATGGCGCCGGTTACGGCACCTGCGACAACTCCTTCGGGGACGTGGCTCGTACCTTGGCTTCTGCCGGGTTCGTCACCGCCGTGCTGGACAAGCCGGTCTGGTCCACCACGGATGCAGACCGGGACTATCCCGCCTCGGCCAAGGCTTACGAACGGGTTGCCAATCTGCTGCGCGACCGGGATGATGTGGATGCATCCAAGGTAGGCATCTATGCCACCAGTGAGAGTACTTGGATCGCCGCCATGCTGCTGACCATGGATCACCGGATCGCCTTCCAGATCCTGCTGAGCCCCATGGTCTATTCCCCGCGGCACGCCATGGGCTTCTTCGTGGCCCAGGATTTCGCCATTGCCGGGGCCAACCAGGGCTACCAGTCGGTGGTCCGCCGGCTCTTCAGCACTGATGCCTCCCTCCTGGGCCTGAACAATCTGGATATCGATCCCACCGACCGCTACACCTATGCCATTCCCACCCTCTTGGCCTACGGGGCCAAGGACGTCATGACCGCCCAGGTGGAGGGTGTGCAGCGCGTACTCTCCCAGGCCCATGCCTCGGGCAACGAGAACGTCACTGTGCGGTCCTACCCGGTCTCCAACCATGTGTTGCGTTTGGGAGATGAGGCCCGAACCGGCACGCCCCTGGCCGACCACTACCAGCAGGACATGGTCGACTGGGCCGTGGGCCAGGTCCATGGCCTGCATCAGACCAGCCCCAGCGTGGGCGGGGCCACCATCCACCAGTCCATTGCCGTGCCTACTGACCTGTGCGGGCGGCGCTCGCTGACCATCTATATGTTGGTCCTGCACCTGCTGACCCTGGTGCTTTTGCTGGCGGCCCTGGTCATGGCCCTGGTGGCCGGTCTGATGAAGTTGTTCCATCTGCGCCGACGCAAGGATCAGATCCTGGGCTTCAGCCATGGCTTCGGCGGCACCTTGGTCACCATCACCGGCACCACCCTGGCTACCCTGGTCCTTTTCGGAGCTGGCCTTGGTCAGGTCATCATGGCCGTGGTGCGCCTGGGCTGGGGCGGCGTGCCCGACCAGGCTGGGGTCAGCTACTGGAGCTGGCCGGTCATCCAGGTGGTCTGCGCCCTGGTCATCTGGGCCTGGTCGCGTACCTTCGCCCGCATGGTCGAGGTCGCCTCGCTCAGGGGACTGGACCGGCTACCCGACCAGGTCCGCACAAGCAAGGCCGGCGGCCCCACTTTACGTCAGCAGATGCGCAACTTGGATCCCAGGCCGGTTCTGGCCTCCACCCGCTTTGGCGTTGCACTCTTCATCGTCACCACCCTGGCCATGTTCGGGGTCCTGTTGATTTTCGCCTTCTGGGGTCTGTTCATCTACCAATGAAAGGACGGGACCGTCGTGGCCATCTATCGTGACGAGGGCCTGGTCCTCAGAACGGTCAAACTGGGTGAGGCCGACCGGATCGTCACCATTCTGACCAGGGGGCACGGCAAGGTCAGGGCCGTGGCCAAGGGGGTGCGAAGGACCAAGTCCCGCTTCGGGGCCCGGCTGGAGCCATTCATGCGTGACGACCTGCTCATCTCCCGCGGCCGCAACCTGGACATCGTCGCCCAGGCGGTCTGCATAGCCGCCTATGCGGATGCCATATGCGCCGACTATGACCTCTATGCCAACGGGGGCGTCATGCTTGAAACCGCCGACAAGCTGGTGGTGGGCGAGCATGAGCCGGCTCCGGAGCAATACCGTCTGCTGGCCTCCGCCCTGGCCAGCCTGGCTGGTCACCGGCATGATCCCCGGGATATCGGTGCCTCCTATTTGCTGCGGTCCCTGGCGCTGGCTGGCTGGAGGCCCAGGCTGGATTCCTGCATCGTCTGCGGGCGAACCGACCAGCTGACCCATTTTTCGGTACCTGGCGGAGGGGTGGTCTGCAGTAGGGACAGACCTACTGATGCCGTGGCAGTGGATTCCGCCACCCTGGCACGCTTCCGGGCCCTGAGCAGCGGGGACTGGTCCAAGCTGGACGGCAAGGGCTCCACCCCTCTCTGCGATGGTCTTGTTGAGAAATGGGGCGAATATTACCTGGAGCGGCCCATCAGATCTCTGCGGCTATTAGATTCTTGAAGCATGAGCTTTGACCCCGTCGACTACACCTCCCTGGATGTGCCCGCAGCCCCCTTCTCCGATCCCGCGCGTATTCCGCAGTTCCCCGAGGGCTCAGTCCCGCGGCACCTGGGTGTGATCATGGACGGCAATGGCCGCTGGGCCAAGCAGAGGGGCATGGAGCGCACCCAGGGTCACCGGGCCGCCGAGCCGGTGGTTTTCGACACCATAGCCGGGGCCATTGAGGCCGGGGTCCGATATCTGAGCCTCTATACCTTCTCCACGGAGAATTGGAAGCGCTCGCCGGCCGAGGTCCGCTTTCTGATGGGCTTCTCCCGAGACATCATCCACCGTCGGGTGGCCCAAATGGACGACTGGGGAGTGCGCGTGCGCTGGGCGGGCCGTCGGCCCCGGCTCTGGAAGTCGGTCATCGACGAGCTGGAAGCGGCCATGGAGCGCACCCGCCACAACACCAGGATCGATGTGATCTTCTGCATCAACTACGGAGGCAGGGCTGAGCTGGCCGATGCGGCCACAGACATCGCCCGAGAAGTTGCGGCCGGGCAGATCAAGGGTTCCAAGGTGACCGAAAAGATGATCGCCCAGCACCTCTACAACCCCGACATTCCGGATTGCGACCTGGTCCTGCGCACCTCGGGTGAGCAGCGCACCTCCAACTTCCTGCCCTGGCAGGCGGCCTATGCGGAGCTGGCCTTTGTGCCCGAACTCTTCCCCGACTGTGGGCGCGAGGTGCTCTGGCGGGCCATCGACGATTACATCCACCGGGATAGGCGCTTTGGCGGCGTGCAGAATACCTGAGAAAGCAGGCCCTCCCATTTTGTGAGGTTAGCCATAGTCGTCCAAATTTACGCGCCTGAACATCCTCGTAACGCCCATAAAAGGTAGTCTGTGACTTATCACAGCGGAGCAGGCCATGTCCGCCGTGGAAATCAGCGCAGCAAACGAAACGAAGGAGTCGACAGGCGTGGACGACAAGCAACGCATCATGCAGATCATCGAGGATAAGTCACAGGAGTTCATCGAGGCGGCCGATCATATTTGGGGCACCCCTGAGACCAGGTTTGCAGTCAAGGAGTCGGTCCAGCAGCACTACAAGGTGCTTGAGCAGGAGGGCTTCGAGATCGAGAAGGGCGTGGGCCATATGGACTATGCCTATGTGGCGACCTGGGGTTCGGGCCGTCCGGTAATCGGCATCACCGGCGAATATGATGCCTTGGGAGGCCTCAGCCAGGTGGCCGACCTGGGCGAGCACAAGCCCTTGGTCGAGGGCGGCAACGGGCAAGGTTGCGGCCACAACATCCTGGGCATGGCGGCCGTCGCGGCCGGAGTCGGCATCAAGACCTTCATGCAGGAGAAGGGCCTCAAGGGGACCATCAAGGTTTTCGGCTGCCCAGCTGAGGAGTCGGGCTACGGCAAGGCCTTCATGGCCAGGGACGGGGTCTTCGACGGGCTGGATCTGGCTCTGTCCTGGCATCCCTCGGATGTGACCCAGGCCTGGGGCTCCTCCAGCCTGGCGGTCCTGCAGGCCTACTTCGACTTCACCGGCGTGCCGGCGCACGCGGCTGCGGCTCCCGAGCTGGGCCGAAGTGCCCTGGATGCCGCAGAGCTGATGAACGTGGGCGTGCAGTTCCTGCGCGAGCACATGATCGATGCAGCCCGCGTGCACTACGCCTTCATCGACGCAGGCGGCGAGTCGGCCAACGTGGTGCAGTCCCACGCCCGTCTCTACTACTTCGTGCGCGCTCCCAGGATGGATCAGGCGCAGGATCTGTTCAAGCGTGTTGAGAAGATCGCCCAGGGTGCGGCCTTGATGACCGAGACCCAGGTCAAGGAGGAGTTCGACGCGGCCTGCTACAACTTCATTCCCAACCATCCGCTGACCGAGGCCATAGACAGGAACCTGGACCTCGTCGGCCCACTGCCCCTGGATCAGCAGGAGCTGGACTACGAGCGCCGCTACACGGACACGGTCCCCGAGGCGGGCAAGCAGCGGGTGCTCAGCCGCACCAAGGAGGCCTTCCCTGATCTGACGGATGAGGAAGTCAGGAAGATGGCCGAGTCGACCATGGCCCTGAAGAAGTATCCACTGGTCTTCACCGATACGGCATCGGGATCCACCGACGTCGGCGATGTCAGCTGGCAGACGCCCACCGCCCAGTTCAGCGGCGGGTTCGAGCCCCAGGGCACCTCTGCTCACTCTTGGCAGTGGGCGGCTAACGGCAAGTCCTCAGTGGCTCACAAGGGCCTGCTGGCTGCGGGCAAGACCCTGGCTCTGACCGCCTACGATGCCTTTACCGATCCGGATCTGGTCAAGGCCGCCAAGGAGGACTTCGACAAGACTTTCGCCGGTCAGGAGTACAAGGTCGTCATTCCTGACGATGTGATGCCCCACTGACCTCTACTGTTCGGCTGCCGCCAGGCCCTGTGATCCTTGCGGATCACCTTGCCCGGCGGCGGCCGGTTTCTACTGAAGGATGACAGACCAATGGCAATCAAGCAATCCTCAAAAACGGCGAGCGGAACGCTGATCTTTTCCCTGATGGCCGGTTACTCGATCGTGTACATGGACAAGAACATGATCTCGACCGCCATCATCCCCATCTCCGAGCAATTCCACCTTGACTCGGGGCAGACAGGCATCATCATGTCGGCCTTCTTCCTGGGATACTCGCTCATGCAGATTCCCAGCGGCTGGCTGGCCGACCGACTTGGGGCCAAGCGTGTGCTGATGGCCTCCATGATCATCATCGGTCTGTTCAGTTATCTGTTCGGCCTGGCCAATGGTCTGGCCTTCTTCATCATCGTCCGGTTCTTCGCTGGCATGGGCCACGGTGGCTATCCGCCCTCCTGCTCCAAGTCGATCGCGGAGAACTTCCCCCAGGAACGGCGCACCTTCGTCCAGTCCCTGATCCTGTCGACCTCGGGCATCGGCGGCATCCTGGCCTTCGTCCTGGGCGCCAACCTGGTCGCCATCAACTGGCACCTGGCATACGCTGTGCTGGGCACCCTCTACCTGCTGGCCTTTGTCTGCATCCTGATCTTCGTGCCCTCCAAGCCCCGCCAGCCCGAGGTTGACCAGAAGCCCGGAGCCAAGGGGGCAGGGTTCCTCGAGGTTCTGAAGAATCGGAACGTGCTGGTCCTCTTCGTGGCCATGCTTCTGCTGAACATCCTCCTGTACGGCAATATCTCCTGGATGCCCACCTTCATAAAGAACACCTTCGGACTCTCGATCGGCCAGGCAGGCATCCTGCTAGCGGTCAATGCGGTCTTCACGACCGTTGCCACCATCTACGCCGGTCAGTTACTCTCGAAGCTCTTCCTGGGCAGGGAGAAGTTGGCCATCCTGGGTGCCGGGGTGATCAGCGCCGTCCTGGTCGTATGCTTCGTCTTCTCGCGCAATATCTGGCTCTCCCTCCTGCTGCTGATCCTGGTATCCTGCGTCTCTGTGGTGGCCTTCACCGGCATCTTCACCTGGCCCCACAAGATCATGGATCCGCATATCATCGGCTCCGCCATCGGCATCATCAACACCGGCGGCACCCTGGGTGGATTCCTGGCCCCCATGATCATCGGCTACCTGGTCAAGGCGGCCGGCGGTTCCTTCGTCGGAGCCTTCCTCTTCATGGGTGCGGCGGCCATTGCCTCCGGGTTGATGGCTCTGCTGGTCAAGGTCGGCAAGTAAAGCCTGGGCCGGATCAGCCACATCAATGGCTTCTGGTCTCGAAGATTAGGCGGCTGTGGCGCAGTCACGGCCGCTGGTCCATGGCAGGGAGTCAGTGTCAAAGAGGTGGTACCTCTTCTGGGATCTTCGATTCTTTGGCGCTCACCACGGATGCTTGAAGGCGATGCTTACCAAGTAAAAGGCCCGCCCCCTGAGTAATTCAGGGAGCGGGCCTTTCCTGTGCCGACTAGGACAGTGGTATCAGCGATCCGGCTCTTCCCAGATGGTGCCCAGTCTGGCGATGGAGAGGGAGTCGATCAGGGCCTTGCCCTCGCCGGACTCGGCGATCAGGCGGATGCCGCGCGGTCCATTGGCGGGGAAGGAGTAGGAGGACATGATCTCCAGCCCGTCGTTGACGACGACCTCGATCGAGCCCCGGTCCACGATGATACGCAGTTTGAGTTTGCCCGAGGATTTGTCGACGGGAGCTGTGCGGTAACCCCGATCCCCGTAGGTGTTGCAGTGGCGGTCCAGCACCACGCGGCCCAGCTGGTCGTCATAGCAGACCAGTGTGTGGTCGCCGGATTGTGTCCTATGGATCTCCAGACCGATGCGCTCGGCCTGGGACTTGGCCAGGTCGATTTCCATGGTGATGTCGGCGGTCTGCGCGTCGTCCACCAGATCCTGGCTGCCGTTGACCTCCAGCTCGATGGGGCCGAAGTCCTGCTGGTCCTGATCCAGGTTGGAGAACTCGCGTATGGGCAGGCAGCGCAGATGATCACCGGCCAGGGTGACCTCGCGGGGCAAGGTGAACTGGCCACACCAGCCGTCATCCTGCATGGGGATGGGTTCGGTAAAGGGGCTCATCCAGCCGAAGACCAGCCTGCGGCCGTCAGGGGCTTGGAAGGTCTGCGGGGCATAGAAGTTGTGGCCGTCGTCCCAGAGGTGGAAGTCCGTCTCCTGATGGAAGTCGCCCCCGGGCTGCCAGTTGCCGATCACATAGCCGGCGTTGTTGTGGTTGCGGGCTTCGAATCCATGGGGTTTCAAGCCCATGGCCGAGTAGCAGATCACCCACTTGTCCTCCAGGGGGAACATATCGGGGCATTCCAGCATGAAGACCTCGGGGTCGGGGTGCCGATAGATCACACGGTCGAAGGTCCAGTGCTCCATGTCATTGGAGGTATACATCCAGATCTCGCCCCGGTGGGCGGGGGTGCTGACTCCGAAGACCATGTACCAGAGCCCGCCCATCTTCCACACCTTGGGGTCACGGAAGTGCAGGATCTTGTCGTCGGGGCAGGGGACCACGACACCCTTCTTTTCGAAGTGGATACCGTCGGAGGAGACGGCCATGCACTGCTCCTGGAGGTTGCCGTCATCATCGTTGACCCCATTGCGCCAGCGGTGACCGGTGTAGTAGATGGTCAGACGGCCGTCGTCGCCCACCACGGCCGATCCGGAGAAGACTCCGTCCTTCTCGACCTCAAGGGTGGGCGCCATGGCCAGGGGCTCGCGCCGCCAGGTGACCAGGTCGGCGCTGGAGACGTGACCCCAGTGCATGTTTCCCCACTCGCTCCCGTAGGGGTTGAGCTGGAAGTAGGCATGATAGCGCCCCTTGTAGTAGCTCAGGCCGTTGGGGTCGTTGATCCATCCGGCCTTGGAGGCGATGTGGCACTGGGGATACCAGCGGTCATTGCGGGTGGCGAAGAGCCGATCGATGCTCTTCTGGGCCTTGTCCAGCTGAGCGCTCATATCGGCGTTTTCCTTGGTTACTGACTGGTTCATCCTTGAATCCTTTCGGGTTGGATGGGTGCTGATGATGGAGATGTGGGGATCAGCCCTGGGTCACGGCGGACTTCTGCGAATCCCTGATGAAGGGATCACCGTCAACCTGCTGGTCGTCGCGCTTGAGCACGAAGATACCGTAGATCAGGGCAGCAAGCACCACCAATGAGATGGTGTAGAAGGTGACCCGGTCGCCAGCCCGGTCGTGGAGCATGCCCAGCGGAGTGGACAGGGCCACCTGGCCGACCTGGGAGGCGATCTGGAAGCCCACCATGTAGAGGGTGGCGGACAGCTTGGGGTTGAAGTGCAGGGTGAAGTAGCGGAAGGCCGGCAGGCTGAAGAGCGGGACCTCGATGGAGTGGAAGAGCTTGACGATGGAGACCATGACAGGGTCGTGGAAGAAACCGCACAGGCCGATCCTGGCGAACATGACCGTGGCTCCCAACAAAAGTGAGTTGCGCACGCCGATCTTGCGCATGATGACGGGAACCACGCCCATCATGGCCGACTCCAGGAAGACCTGGAAGGAGTTGAGGATCCCGTAGACCTGGTTGCCCAGCTGAGGCGTGGCGAAGAGGTTGGCGTAGTAGGTGGGGAACATCTGCTGGTCGAAGACCGTGTAGAAGGTGTTGGTGAAGATCATGAAGACGATCAGCAGCCAGAGGGCTGGCATGCCCAGCACGTGGAGCATATCTCTCAGGGATGGCTGGGACTTCTCTCCTTCAGGAGTCGATTCACGGCTGATCTCCTCGCGCTGCTCGTCGGGGATCCAGAAGGCGTAGACCAGGAGCATGCACAGACCGAAGGCTGAGCCCAGCCAGAAGTTGATCATGGGGTTGATGTTGAAAACGAAGCCGGCGATCAAAGCTACGATGGCGTAGCCGAAGGAGCCCCAGGCCCTGGACTGTCCGTACTCGAAGCCGAACTTGCGTGAGTAGCGTTCGGTGATGGCCTCTATCAGGGAGCAGCCAGACATGAAGCCTGCAGAGAGGACCACTGCGCCCAACATGGCGCCCAGCATCATGTTGGTGTGCATGAGCGGAGCATAGATGAATTGGACGAAAGGTCCCACCAGGGCGGCGATGGCGGCGATGAAGATGGCCAGACGGCGCTTGACGCCCAACTCGTCCTGGATGACCCCGTAGACGAACATGATGATCAAGGTTGCCACGGAATTGATGGAGTAGATCTTGCCTACCTGCGTGTTGTTCATTCCCAGGCCCGTCACCAGCCACCGCTGGTAGAAGGACCACCAGATGCCCCAGGCACAGAAGAAGAAGAATATTCCGGTAGAGGATTCCAAATATGATGGATTCCTCCATGCTGATGATTTGGCGGCCATGCTGCCCCTCCCTCACTTGTTGTGCACCGCTTCTCCGCAGTGCCTCCTGGTTCGATGCACTTCCTGTGTGCAGAGCGAATCCTGGTAGGTATAGTAGGTCGTCAATCGATTTACGTCAAACGATTGACGGATACTGTGGGTGCCTGTGAGCACGATTAGCAACTAGCAGGGGGATGCCGGCCTATTGGCAGTTTGCACGAAGCCCTCCAGACTTCGGCCTTGTTTCACCATCTTGCGATGAGGAGGGGTGTGTACGGCTTTAGTGGCTTGTTGGAACCGTGTCCAAAGCGGCATCAAGGCGAGTGGAGCCCTTGCGAATAAGCGCGCAATGGATACGTACCCCGCCAGCTTGATCGAGCGGGGGCAGGGTGGCACGAGTTTCGGGCAGGGGCAGGGAAACGCGACGGGGATTGATTTGCGCCAGTAGTCGCCGTACCGCCCAGAAGCCCATCTCGTAATGGGGCAGTTCGACGGTGGTCAAGGGTGGTGCCGTGGTTTCGGCTATAACCTGGTGGTTGTCCACGCCCACCAAATTAAGGTCCTTGCCGATGATCAGATGGCGCGCAGCGGCGGCCTGGTAGAGGTAGAAGGAACGCGAGTCATTGAAGCAGAAAACCCCATCGGGGTGTTGGTCATCCATCAGGTCGTTTGCCTGATCCATGGCGTCCTGGTTGAACCCGACCAGTCGGGTCAAGGCCTGACTTGTGGGTAAGCCAGCTTCCTTGAGAGCTGTGTGATATCCGCGCATTCTGTCTTCTTGCGCCGGCAGATCCTGTGTGGTGCCCAGGTAGGCTACCCGATGACAACCTGATTCGATCAGGTGGCGGGTAGCATCGTAGCCGATCAGAAATTCGTCAGGGGCGATGCTGGGACAGCGGTTGACCCGCTCCGAAGCGTTGACGACCACAGCAGGGCAGGAACGCAGAGCCTGGGGCAGGTCCACCTCCTGGTCGTACATCTTGGCGAAGAGGAATCCGTCCACTCCATAGCGCTTCAGGGCCTGGATCTGCTCGGCTTCCCGAGCGCCCCCATCGGTGGAGACAGTGAGAAGCATGTAACCACGTTCGGCTGCCGCATCTTGGGCACCCTGAATGATGGCGCCAGCGTAGGGCGTGGTGGCCACCTCTTCGCTGATAAAGCCCAACATGCCGGTCTTGCTGGTACGCAGCGACCGGGCCATGGGATTGGGCCGATAGCCCAGGGTCTTGGCTGTGCTGCGCACCTTTCGGGCAGTTTCCGATTTGACTCTGCCCTTATCGCGGCCGTTGAGCACCAGAGAGACAGTGGAGACGGATACACCTGTGCGTTCGGCGATCTGCTTCATCGTGATCATGGGCATACCTTAACTTGCTCAGGCGATTTCAGCCCGGCTGATCTTCAGTGACAGGGTGCTTTCAGCGGTCTTTCCCGCCCAGGATCCGGTCGACCCGCTCCACCTTCTCGTGGATCTGATCCCGCTTGCCGGGACGGATGTCCAGTCTGAGACTGACGCCGGTTCTGTATCCCTGTTCGGCCAAGACCCGCGTGGCTTCTTCCACGACCTCCATGACCCGATGCAGATCCCCCTCGACGACGGTGCTCATGGCATTGGTCTGGTTGGGCAGCCCCGAATCCCTGATGACCTTGATGACCTGGGCCACATAGGTGGACAGCTCCTCACCCTGGCCAGAGGGCGCAATGGTGACCTCGGCTACGGTGTTCAGGTAGGATGGGTCATTTATGTCGGGCATATCGGGAACCTTTCCTCGTCGACTGGGGTTGGCAGGCAGGATGCCCGGTGTCCCCTCTGCGGTCACCTGCGCGGCCTCCCGTACCTGCCTCGATGGTAGGCCTCTACGCTGACAGCAGGTCACCCGCCGAAGGTATGCTGGAGGCCGGTCATCAGGTCGTATGTCCCCAGGAGGGGCTCCCGAGCAGAAGGTGTGATCAGTGGCAGTATCGAAACTGGATGAGGTCATCTCCCTGGCCAAGCGCCGAGGATTCGTCTTTCCCGCAGGGGAGATCTATGGCGGGACACGCTCGGCCTGGGACTATGGCCCCCTGGGCGTGGCCCTCAAGGACAACATCAAGCGTGAGTGGTGGCGGTCCATGGTGGTCACCCGCGACGACGTGGTCGGCGTGGATACCTCGGTCATCCTGCCCACGGCGGTCTGGGAGGCTTCGGGCCATGTGTCCGTATTTAATGACCCCCTGATCGAGTGCCTGAACTGCCACAAGCGGCACCGGGCCGACACCCTGGAGGAGGCCTACGTCGAAAAGCACGGCCATGATCCGGAAAACGGCCTCAAGGACATTCCCTGCCCGGACTGTGGCACCAAGGGCCAGTGGACCGAGCCGCGCGACTTCAATATGATGCTGCAGACCCACCTGGGTCCTGTCCAGGACGAGAAGAGCCTGCACTACCTGCGTCCCGAGACCGCCCAGGGCATCTTCGTGGACTTCAAGTCCGTCATGGCCTCCTCCCGCTCCAAGCCCCCCTTCGGCATCGCCAACATGGGCAAGAGCTTCCGCAACGAGATTACGCCCGGCAATTTCATCTTCCGTACCCGTGAGTTCGAGCAGATGGAGATGGAGTTCTTCGTCCACCCCGGTACCGACGAGCAGTGGCACCAGTACTGGATAGATGCCAGGACACGTTGGTACGTGGACCTGGGCGTCAAGCCCGAGAACCTGCGCCACTACGAGCATCCCAAGGAGAAGCTGGCCCACTATTCCAAGCGGACTGTGGACATTGAGTACCGGTTCGGCTTCCAGGGCTCCGAGTGGGGCGAGCTGGAGGGTGTTGCCAACCGTACCGACTACGACCTCAAGGCCCATGCCGAACATTCGGGCGAGGATCTGAGCTACTTCGACCAGGCCAGCGGGGAACGGTATATTCCTTACGTGATCGAGCCTGCGGCCGGTCTGACACGCTCGCTGATGGCCTTCCTGGTCGATGCCTATGACGTGGACGAGGCACCCAACACCAAGGGCGGGGTTGACCGCCGCACCGTGCTACGTCTTGACCCAAGGCTGGCCCCGGTCAAGGCCGCCGTCCTGCCCCTGTCCAAGAAGCCTGATCTGCAGCGGATCGCCCATGACCTGGCCGCCGATTTGCGCCAGAACGAGTGGATGGTGGACTACGACGAGTCCGGCGCCATCGGCCGCCGCTACCGTCGCCAGGACGAGATCGGCACGCCCCTGTGCATCACCGTGGACTTCGACACTCTGGATGACAAGGCGGTCACCATCCGCAACCGCGACTCCATGCAGCAGGATCGGGTGGCCCTGGACCAGGTGGAGGACTATGTGCGCCGGGTCGTCGGTGAGCAGCGGGTGCGTTACCCCATGGGCCCATCCGACCTGACCGGCTCACGTGCCGCTGACGGCTACACGGACCTGGCTAGCGAACCGGGCACGGACGAGAGCGAACCCATCAAGGTGGCCGAGGCCGGTGGCCGGTACTGAGACTGATCGCCCGACCCCGAAGGTTGCTCCGGTGCAGCTGGGCCCGATAACCGTGCCTGTTCCGGTCATGCTTTCGCCCATGGCGGGCGTGACCAACTGGCCCTTCCGCCTGCTCTGTCGCGAGTACGGACCCGACGGACTGTATGTGGGGGAGATGGTGACGGCCCGGGCCCTGGTGGCGCGCAACCCCAAGGCCTTCCGGCTATGCCGCTTCGCTCCCCAGGAGAAGGTGCGCTCCCTGCAGCTGTATGGGGTGGACCCTCAGATCATGGAGCAGGCCACCCGGATGGTGGTTGATGCCGGCTGGGTCGATCATATCGACATGAACTTCGGCTGCCCGGTACCCAAGGTCACCAGGCACGGCGGCGGATCCGCCCTGCCTTGGAAGACCGACCTCTTCGCCGACCTGGTCCATCGGGTGGTTGCTGTCTGCTCGCCTGCCGGAATCCCTGTCACCGCAAAGATCCGGGTGGGCATCGATCATCAGCACGAGACCTTCCTGGAGGCGGCCCACATCGCCCAGGACGAGGGGTGCGCCGCCGTGACCCTGCACGCCAGAACCACGGCTGAGTACTACGGCGGCCATGCCGATTGGGACCGGATCGCCCAGCTGGTCCAGGCCGTTGATATCCCCGTCTTCGGCAACGGCGACATCTGGACCGCCGAGGATGCCTTGGATATGTTTGCCCAGACCGGCTGCGCAGGCGTAGCCATCGGCCGGGGTTGCCAGGGCCGACCCTGGCTCTTTGCCGACATCGCGGCGGCCTTGGCTGGCTCCCCGGAACGGCAGGAACCCAACCTGGGCCAGGTGGGAGCCATCATGGCCCGCCATGCCCGGCTTCTGGTCGAGTTCTACGACGGCGACGAGCGCATGGCCGTCCACGATATGCGCAAGCATGTGGCCTGGTATCTCAAGGGCTTCGCCGTGGGTGGCCAGGTGCGCCGCGACTTCATGGCCTGCGAGAGCCTGGAGGATCTGGACCGTTGCATCGCCGATCTGGATCAGGACATGCCCTATCCGCGGGCCGTGGCCGGCAAGCCCCGGGGTCGGGTCCGCTATGCCAAGAAGGTCCGTCTGCCCTATGGCTGGCTGGATTCGCGGACCACCACCCATCAGGAGCGCGAGACGCTCTTCGGCAATGACCCCATGGATGCCTCCTACTGAAGCCGAAAATATTCTCGTCGCCAACCATGCGCATCCGGGTCTAGAATCAGGGTTTAGAATACGGACAGAACGGCGTGGAGGTTCTTTCGGAAGGCCAGGGCGGTTGGCTCTGACCTCCTGGACCCTAGGCCCACGGCCGTCAGGGAGGGTCGGAACGCCTGTGGGCAAATGCGTGTTGGCGTATACGACCTGCGCTAGAGTTGAGCGTAACGTGAGTGACGGGAGCATACTGTGAGCGAGATTGCCCAGAATGACAATTTCAATGACAAGACCAACATCAAGGTCGTTGGTGTTGGTGGAGCCGGTGGCAATGCTGTCAATCGCATGATCGCCGAGGGTCTGCAGAATGTCGAGTTTGTTGCCATCAATACCGATGCCAAGGATCTCCTGCGCTCAGAAGCCGATGTAAAGATCTCCCTTTCTGATGCCAACAGTCGCGGCCTGGGGGCCGGAGCCGATCCGGAGAAGGGCGCCAAGGCTGCCCAGGACCATCAGTCTGACATTGAAGAGGTTCTCAAGGGCGCCGATATGGTCTTCGTCACTGCAGGGGAGGGCGGCGGCACAGGCACTGGCGCCAGCCCACTGGTGGCGCGTGCAGCCCGTCAGCAAGGTGCGCTCACCATCGCCGTAGTCACCCGGCCATTCACCTTTGAGGGACCTAGGCGCTCCGCTTCCGCCGAATCGGGCATCGAGAACCTGCGCAAGGAGGTCGATGCCCTTATCGTTATCCCCAATGACCGGCTTCTGGATCTCTCGGATCGCACGGTCTCGGTCATGGATGCCTTCAAGACCGCCGACACGGCTCTGCTGGCCGGCGTTCAGGGCATCACCGACCTGATCACCATGAACTCCTATATTCACGTGGACTTCTCCGATGTCACCGCCATCTTGAAGGATGCCGGCACCGCCCTCTTCGGCATCGGCGCAGCCAGGGGTGAGGATCGAGCCACCCAGGCCGCCGAGATCGCCATCTCCTCCCCGCTCCTGGAGGAGAGCATCGAGGGTGCCCATGGGGCCCTGATCAATGTGGCCGGCCCCACCGACCTGAGCATGCAGGAGGCATCCGCTGCCGCCCAGCTGGTCCAGGATGCCATCCATCCCGAGGCACAGATCATCTGGGGCCTGGCCTTGGACGACGCCTACGGGGACGAGGTGCGGGTCACGGTCATCGCCGCCGGATTCGATCCCACACCAAAGAAGGACGAGACCCAGGTCACTGCAGTGGACACGACCGCCGCACCGGCAGCGGCCACCCCGGTCCAAGAGCCCCAGCAGCCGCTGACAACCCCTTCCGTTCAGACGGAATCCGATGAGACCTCCGAACACGATGTGGTGCCCCCAGCCTCCGGCGACGACGGCACCTCCGACCCGGGATATCTGGATATCCCTGACTTTCTGCGGTAATCAGGCGAAGGAGCAGGTATGGCAGGATTGATGAAGAACGCAATGTCCTTTTTCGGCATGTCGGACGTTGTGGACGACGATGACGACGACCTGGCCGATGATGAAGAGGCCAGCGATGGCTTCGACACCGATCACTCTGTGACTCCTATGGCTCCGCAATCCACGTCCAGCAGCCAGGAGACCGAGTCCACGCCCTTCCAGAGCCGGATCAACCGCATCACCACCATCCATCCCAAGTCCTACGAGGATGCCCAGATGGTCGGCAGGGCCCTGCGGGACGGGGTGCCGGTGGTCCTCAACCTGACCGGCGTGTCCGAGTCGGTGGCCTACAGGATCGTCGACTTCTCCGCCGGCGTGGTCTTCGGGGTACGCGGGTCCATTGAGCGGGTCACCCCTAGGGTCTTCCTGCTCAGTCCTGCACAGGTCAACATCAAGGTGGAGGAGCCCGAGTCAGGCTCTTCTGCCAAGGGGCTTTTCGCCCAGTGAGCGATGCCCCGATAGACGTGTCCGCAGGAGCCTAAAGACGCATGCTTGTTCCTTTTCTTCGATATCTGGTAGACATCTTCATCGATACCTACCTGTTGATTCTCTTTGTACGGATGATTCTTGACTGGGTCATGGTTTTGTCGCCACGCTGGTACCCCCGTGGCTTCGTAGCCTCGCTCATTCAGGTCATCTATGCCTTGACCGAGCCGCCCCTGCGTTGGCTGCGTCGGTATATTCCGCCTCTGCCCATGGGCAGGATCCAGCTTGACGTCTCCTTCATGGTGCTCTACGCTGCCCTGATCATCATCCAGGTGCTGCTGGGGTAAGAGCAAGACCGCGGATACGGCAGACTCCGTGCTAGCATGCAGTAAGAGAACACAATCGGGCTGGTTGGCCTGAAGCGAGGTGGAGAAACATATGGCTCTATTGACGCCTAATGACATAAGGGAGCATACCTTCCAGACAGTGCGGTTTAAGGAAGGCTACGACGTCGACGAGGTCGACGACTTCCTGGATCAGGTCACCGATACAGTTGAAGCTTTGGGTAAGCAGGCCATGCAGGGCAACGCCGCTTCCACCCAGTCCTTGGGTACCGATGTGGCCTCGCTGAACTCCAAGATTTCCGACCTGACGGCACAGGTGGAATCCCTGCAGACGGAAAACAGGGATCTGAAGCAGGCCCAGGGTTCAGCCGCTCAGCAACAGCCTGCCGTGGACGCCCAGACCAAGCGACTGCTGGCCGAGTCCCAGAGCCAGGTCAAGACCCTGGCCTCGCAGAACGATCAGCTCAAGCGCCAGGTCGAGCAGCTCAACTCCCAGATCGACCAGCTTACCGCCCAGGCCGCTGCGGGCAACAACACCCAGGCGCTGACCAACCAGCTGACGGCCATGCAAAAGGAGCGCGACCAGGCCCGCCAGCAGGTCCAGGCGCTGACCAACCAGCTCAATGCCTCCCAGCAGAGCATGGCCACGGCCCGCCAGCAGGTCACCCAGGCGCAGAAGGCTTCTCAGGAGCAGCAACAGCGCACCGAGCAGCTGAACAAGGAGCTGGAGGAGTCCCGCAAGCGCGAGGAGCAGCTGCGCCAGCAGGTCTCCAAGGCCGAGCCTTCCACCGAAACGGGCAGCCTGCAGCGGATCGCGGGCGCCGGCGCCGAGGCCAGCAGCGAACCCGAGAGGGCCACCGCCATGCTCACCCTGGCCATGCAGTTGCACGACCAGTACGTAGACAAGGGCAAGGCCAACGCCTCCCAGCTGGTTGCTGAGGGTCACGCCCAGCACGACGACATCGTCAAGAAGGCAGAGGATTACTCCAAGAGGACGCGCGCCGAGGTGGACGAGTACTCCAAGCGAGTCCACTCCGAGGCTGATGGCTACTCGCAGCGTGTACGTTCCCAGGCCGACGAGTACTCGGTCAAGACCCGTTCGGATGCGGACGCCTATTCCAAGCGTCAGCACACCCAGGCCGACGAGTACGAGACCCAGGTGCAGACCCGGGCGCAGGAGTACGACAAGAACACCCGCGACAGCGCCGACCGCTATGCCGCCGATGTCAAGAACAAGCTCATGGATCAGTCCAAGGTTCTGGAGGAGAACATCCAGGGACTCAAGCAGTTCGAGGCGGGCTACCGCAGCAAGCTGACCGAGTTCCTCAACCAGCTCATCAACCAGATCTCGGACACCAGCAATTACCAGTCCATGGAAAAGAAGTCCGAACAGGCCCACTGATTCCATCCGGTAATGACCAAGAACACATACAAGAGACGGCTGCGCGGGCGCGTGGCCGTCTTCGTCGCTCTGGCGGCAGTGGCCATAGCCCTGGATCAGGTAACCAAGGCCCTGGCCCTGGCCCGGCTGGGCAACGGTGTCAGAGTGGCTCTGCCTGGACCGTTGCGTGGACTGCGTCTGGTACGGAACCCCGGGGCCTCCCTTGGATTGGGGTCCGGGAGTACCTGGGTCATATCCCTGATCGCCCTGGCCGCCTGTCTGCTCATTATTGCTCTGGCTCTGCGCACCACCTCCATGGTCTGGATCATGGCCCTCTCCCTGGCCTTCTCCGGGGCGGCAGGCAATCTGATCGACCGGGTGGCCTATGCATCAGGTTTTCTTGACGGTGCCGTGGTCGACTTTCTGGACTACGGCTGGTCGGTGGGCAATGTGGCCGACATCTATCTGACTCTGGCCGGTGTTGTCGTGGTGGTGCTCATTGCCTGCAATGTGCGCTTCAGCGACAGGGACAAGCCAAAAGAACATGGGGGAGCGGCCAAGTGACCCGGCTTCTTCCCGCGCCGGATGCCCTGGTGGGTCGGCGCCTGGATATGGCCCTGTCCAAGATGCTGGGCCTGTCCAGGGCCAAGGCCAGCGATCTGGTTGCCCAGGGCCATGTGCGGATCATGGGCCGTCGGGTGAACAAGGCCACCACCCTGATGAGTGGCGATCTGATTGAGCTGGACGAGCCCGAGCCAACCAAACAGGTGGAACCGGTGGCCGAGGACATGCCCGTGGTCTATGAGGACGAGGACGTGGTCGTCGTCGACAAGCCAGTGGGGGTGGCAGCACATCCCTCCATAGGCTGGACCGGACCAACCGTTCTAGGCAGCCTCCTGCAGCGGGGCACCCACATCACCTCCATGGGGGCCCAGGGCCGTCAGGGTATCGTCTCCCGCCTGGACGCGGGCACCAGCGGCCTCATGCTGGTCTGCAAGTCCGACCTGGCCTACAAGGAGATGCGTCGGCAATTCGCCCGGCATGAGGTGGTCAAGATCTACCACGCACTGGTTCAGGGCAATCTTTCCGAGGATAAGGCCACCATTGAGGCCCCCATCGGACGGGCCCGGGTCTCGGATTTCCGCTTCACGGTCACTCCTGCCGGCAAGGAGGCCATCACCCACTGGGATGTGCTGGAACGCTTCGGCTCGGCCACCCTGGTCAGCGTCAATCTGGAGACCGGGCGCACCCATCAGATACGCGTGCACTTCTCCTCCATAGGCCACCCCCTGGTGGGCGACCACATGTATGGGGCCAACCCCGACCTGGCGGACAGACTGGGCCTGAAGCGGCAGTGGTTGCACGCCATGCGTCTGGAATTCCGCCATCCCCGCACCAAGATCTGGACCACAGTGGTCTCCTCCTACCCGGCCGACCTGCGCCGCTCCCTGCAGATCGAGCGTCAGAGCGCCACTGGTATACGCAGCTAGCGGACTCCGGCGATTCGGCCAGGGTCCTGGGTAAGTTGGAGATATGTCCTCAACCCGGTCAGATTTTGTTCATCTTCACACCCATACCCACTATTCCACCTTGGACGGGGCCAGCAGGATCCCTGACCTGGTTGCCGAGGTGGGACGGCTGGGACAACCGGCCGTGGCCATCACCGACCACGGCAACATGCACGGGGCCTACGAGCTTTGGCGGACGGCCGTGGATGCCGACATCAAGCCCATCATCGGCATCGAGGCCTACGTGACCCCTGAGACGGCTCGCCAGGACAAGAGCCGGGTTCACTGGGGAACCGACGAGCAGCGTTCTGACGATGTCTCCGGCGGCGGCTTCATCACCCACATGACCCTTTGGGCCAGCGACGACACGGGCCTGGTCAACCTGATCAAGGCCTCCTCGGTGGCCAATCTGGAAGGCCTGGTCGGCAAATGGCCCCGCATGGACAAGGACCTGCTGTCCACCTACCACCAGGGGGTCATCGCCACCACCGGCTGCCCCTCGGGCATCGTCCAGACCAGGTTGCGGCTGGGCCAGTTCGACGAGGCCCTGAGGGCCGCAGGGGAGTTCCAGGACATCTTCGGCAAGGAGAACTACTACGTGGAGCTTATGGACCACGGGCTGGAGATCGAGCATCGGGTGACCAAGGACCTGCTGGAGATCGCCCGTCGTCTGGATGCGCCCCTGGTGGCCACCAACGACTCGCACTATGTGCGCAAGGAGGATGCCTCGGCCCAGGATGCCCTGCTCTGCATCAACTCGGGATCCCGGCTGACCGACCCCGGCCGCTTCAAGTTCGACGGTAGCGGCTACTACATCCGCTCGGCCCAGGAGATGCGCGAGATCTTCAAGGAGTTCCCTGAAGCCTGTGACAACACCCTGGAGATCGCGGAGCGCTGCAACGTCATGTTCGACGACCACGAGGACGGGGCCTTCATGCCGCGCTTCGACTGCCCGGAGGGCTGGGATGAGACCTCCCTCTTCCTGAAGAAGGTGGACGAGGGGCTGAAGAACCGCTACCCGGACGGGGTGCCCGAGGAGGTCTCCCACCAGGCCGACTACGAGTGCGGGGTCATCTGCCAGATGCAGTTCACCGGATACTTCCTGGTGGTGGCCGATTACATCAACTGGGCCAAGAACCACGGGATCATGGTGGGGCCCGGCCGTGGGTCGGCGGCAGGTTCCATGGTGGCCTACGCCATGGGCATTACCGAGCTGGACCCGCTCAAGCACGGGCTGATCTTCGAGCGCTTCCTCAACCCCGAGCGCGTCTCCCTACCTGATATCGATGTGGACTTCGACCCCGAGGGACGCATGAAGGTCCTGGACTACGTGGGCCGCAAATACGGCTCTGACAAGGTGGCTCAGTGCGTGACCTACGGCACCATCAAGACCAAGCAGGCCCTGAAGGACTCGGCCAGGATCATGGACTATGAGTACTCCGTGGGCGACCAGGTCACCAAGGCCCTGCCACCGACGGTCAACGGGAAGGACATGAGCCTCAAGGAGATCTTCGACCCCCAGTCCAAGCGCTACCCGGAGGCCAAGGAGTTCCGCGATCTGTACGAGTCCAACCCGGATGTCAAGCGGATCACCGAGGAGGCCAAGGGCATCGAGGGCATCATCCGCCAGACCGGCGTACACGCCTGCGCCACCATCATGGCCTCCAACCCCATCACCAATACCTCGCCCTTGATGGAGCGCACCGACGGCACGGTGACCACCACCTTCGAGTACCACACCTGCGAAACCCTGGGGCTGGTCAAGATGGACTTCCTGGGGCTGTCCAACCTGACGGTCATCAGGGACACGGTCGCCAACATCAAGCGCAACGGCAAGGAGCCCATCAGCATCGAGAAGGTTCCCCTGGACGACAAGGAGACCTACCAGCTGCTGTCCCGGGGCGACACCCTGGGCGTCTTCCAGCTCGATGGCGACGGGATGCGATCCCTGCTGCGCATGCTCAAACCCGATAACTTCAACGACATATCCGCCCTGATCGCCCTCTACCGGCCAGGGCCCATGGATATGAACTCGCACATCAACTACGCCAAGCGCAAGAACGGGCTGCAGAAGATCGAGCCCATCCACCCCGAGGTGGCCAAGCCCCTGGCTGGCGTGCTGGACGAGACCTATGGTCTGATCGTCTACCAGGAGCAGGTCCAGTCCGCAGCCCGAATTCTGGCCGGCTACTCTTTAGGTCGAGCCGATGTGCTCCGAAGGGCCATGGGCAAGAAGAAACCTGACGTCCTGGCCAAGGAGCAGGTCCCCTTCTTCGAGGGCATGAAGGAGCACGGCTACTCCCAGGAGGCTGCCCAGGCAGTCTGGGACGTCCTGGTGCCCTTCTCCGGCTACGCCTTCAACAAGGCGCACTCCGCGGCCTACGCCCTGATCGCATACTGGACCGCCTACCTGAAGACCCACTATCCGGTGGAGTTCATGGCCGCCCTGCTGCAGAACGAGAAGACCAACAAGGACAAGACCGCCCTCTACCTGGGCGAGGCCAGAAGGATGGGCATCCGCATCCTGGCGCCTGACATCAACGAGTCCGTGTCCGAGTACTCCGCTGTCGGCGACGTGGTCCGCTTCGGCCTGGGAGCCATCCGCAATGTGGGTGACAAGGTGGTGGCGGACATCATCAAGGAACGCCAGGGGCCCCGCGGCAAGTATGTCAACTTTATGGACTTCGTCAAGCGAGTGCCCATGGAGGTGCTCAACAAGCGAACCGTGGAATCACTGATCAAGGGCGGCGCCTTCGACGGCATCGACCCCAACAGGAGGGCCCTCTTCCAGATTCATGACGAGGCCGTCGACCAGGTCATGCCCATCAAGCGCAAGCAGGCCGAGGGCCAGTTCGATCTCTTCGCCGACCCCGATGACGACGTGCCCCAGCAGGATGCCTTGGGCGACGCCCAGGTGACCGTGCCCGACATCGACGAGTGGGACAAGTCCACCAAGCTCAACTTCGAGCGGCAGATGCTGGGCCTGTACGTGTCTGACCATCCGTTGAGTGGCATGACCTCGGTTCTGGCTGGCATGCGGGACATGTCCATCGCCCAGCTGCTCAACCGGTCCAAAGGCATGGATGGCAAGGCGGTGACCCTGGCTGGGCTGGTCACGGCTGTTGACCGACGGGTCTCCAAGAAGGGCAATCCTTGGGCCATCGTCACCATTGAGGACCTGGAGAGCTCCATCCAGTGTATGTTCTTTGGCAAGGTCTACGATGCCCACTCCGACGACCTGGTCCTGGACTCGGTCATCCGAGTGAAGGGTGTGGTCGAGCTGCGTGACGAGGCCACCAACATCCGCGTCAACGATATGGAGGTGCCCGTCCTGGAGTCGGCGGACGAGCGACCGCTGACCATCACCCTGCCCAGGCAGGCCCTGGATCGGGGGCACATGGAGCGGCTGGCCCGGATACTCAAATCCCATCCCGGCTACTGCCAGGTCCGTCTGGCGGTCACCGACGACCGGGGCAACGTCCGTTTGCTGACCTTTGGCGACGGATTCCGCACCAGGCACGACACCTCTATGATGGCCGAGATCAAGTCCGTCTTCGGGCCCTCCTGCCTGCCGTCAGCCTAGGATGCGCCCGGAACCGTCTCACCATTTGGGACGGCGGTGAGTCGCTGGCTTTGGCGACACAAAAGTTCACTACCATCAAAGTATGTCAAAGCTCATGATGAGAACCATGGATCTGCGCGGGAAAACCATGTCCCGCGCCCAACTCCTCGCCGCCATGCCCCGAGCCGATATGGGTACCCGGGAGGCCAGCGCCCAGGTGCAGCCCATACTGGACCAGGTGCGTGAGCATGGGGCCGCGGCTTTGCGCGACCTGGAGGAGAGGTTCGACCATGTGCGCCCCCATGATCTGAGGGTCCCGGCATCGGCCATGCAGGAGGCCTTGGACGGGCTGGACCCCAAGGTCAGGGCGGCAATCGAGGAGTCCGTTAGCCGCATCCGCAAGGTCTGCACCACCCAGGTGCCCAAGCCCATGGCCACCGACCTGGCACCCGGCGCCCGGGTTAGCGAGCGGTGGATCCCGGTTCAACGGGTGGGTCTGTATGTGCCGGGAGGCAAGGCTCTGTATCCCTCCTCGGTCATCATGAACGCGGTCCCCGCCCAGATTGCCGGTGTCGATTCCCTGGCTGTGGCCACTCCTCCCGCCTCTGATGATCCCCGCGGTCTGCCAGCGGCCATCATCCTGGCCACCTGCGCCATCCTGGGGGTGGACGAGGTCTATGCCGTGGGCGGTGCCCAGGCCGTGGCCATGTTCGCATACGGGGCCAAGGGATCCGAGCCCCAGGACGGGGAGATTCTCTGCGATCCGGTTGACAAGATCACCGGCCCGGGCAACATCTTCGTGGCGACAGCCAAGCAGATGGTCTCCGGCATGGTGGGCATCGACGCCGTGGCCGGCCCCACGGAAATCGCTATTCTGGCTGACGGGCAGGCCAACCCCGACTGGGTTGCGGCAGACCTGATCGGCCAGGCCGAGCATGACGAGCTGGCCGGCTCGGTGCTGATCACCGACAGCCAGGATCTGGCCCAGGGTGTTCAGGAGGCTCTGGGGCGCAGGGTGCCTCGGACCGAGCATGCCGACCGGGTGCGCACCTCTCTGGGCGGCAACCAGTCGGGAATCATCCTGACCGACGGGATCGACCAGTCCATCGACGTGGCCAATGCCTATGCAGCCGAACATCTGGAGGTTCAGACGGCCGATCCTGATGCCGTCATCGACCGGATTCGAAACGCGGGCGCCATCTTCCGAGGCCCATACTCTCCTGTTCCCCTGGGCGACTACATGTCCGGGTCCAACCACGTCCTGCCCACCGGCGGAACCGCCCGGTTCGACGTGGCCCTGGGCGTCCACACCTTCATGAAGCCTGTCGAAGTCATCGAATATGACGAGGAGGGGCTCAAGCCCATCGCGGCCAAGATCAACGATTTCGCCGTAGCCGAGGATCTGCCCGCCCATGGCGAGTGCATCCTGAGCCGGTTCCTGGAAGACCCCTATGACAAGGCCGACCTGGAAGCCAACGAAGAGAAGGCCGGTCTGCGGTGAGTGCCATACCAGCCGATCTGCCCCTGCGCACGGACCTGGTGGGGGAGGAGCCCTACGGCGCCCCCCAGCTGGATGTCCCGGTCTGCCTGAACGTCAACGAGAACCCTTACCCCTTGGATCAAGAAGTGGTTGAGGCCATCTGCCAGCGTGTGCGCCAGGTGGCCCCCGGCCTCAATCGTTATCCGGACAGGGAGCATGAGGACCTGCGGCGGGCCCTGGCGGCTTACCTGAAGAAGGAATCAGGGACCTCGCTCCAACCCCAGCAGATCTGGGCGGCCAACGGGTCCAATGAGATCATGCTCCAGCTCTTCCAGGCCTTCGGCGGACCGGGCAGGACCGCCTTGGGCTGCGACCCGACCTACTCCATGTATCCCGAGTACGCCAGGGACACCTTCACCGACTGGGAACTGGCCCACCGGTTGCCTGATTTCAGCCTGGACATGGATACGACCATCGAACGCATCAAGGCTTTGAGGCCAGCCATGGTTCTGGTGACCAGCCCCAACAATCCCACGGGGACGCCCCTGCCCATGGATCAGCTGACCAGGCTTCTTGAGGCCTGCTCCAAGGTTCCTGTAGCAGGCGCTGATCCGTCCGCGCGGCCCATCGTGGTCGTGGATGAGGCCTACATCGAGTTCCGGGATCCGGGCACGCCCTCGGCGGTCAGTCTGATCGGGCAGTACGACCATCTGGCAGTCAGCCGGACCATGTCCAAGGCCTTCGCCTTCGCTGGCGCCAGGGTGGGCTATTTGGCCGCATCACAGGGAATAGTCGACGCGGTCCGCATCGTCCGAATGCCCTACCACCTGAGTGCCCTGACCCAGGCTGCGGCCCTGGCTGCCCTGGAGCACACGGACCTCCAGCTGGCCCGGGTGGATCAGCTTCGCCGGACCCGTCGGCGGACCGCCCAGTGGCTGGCCGGACAGAAGTTCCATGGTCAGCCCTTGACGGTGGTGCCCTCGGCGTCCAACTTCATCCTCTTCGGCATCTTCCCCGACCGGGATGCCGTCTTCGAAGCCATGAAGGATGAAGGCGTGCTGATCCGGGCCGTGGGCCCCCAGGGCTACCTGAGGGTCTGCATGGGCACGGACGCGGAGATGGAGCGATTCCGTCAAACCCTGGTCCATGTTCTCAAGCGGTTCTAGGAGGATGCAGACCAGCCGAACGGCTATGCTGGTGGTCTAGACGCCGTGCAGAAGACACAGTGCGAACTGGAGAGCGCGGCAGAAAGCGGAGGAGCAGCAATGGCAGGCAGAACAGCCACCATCACCCGCCAGACCAGTGAATCCAAGGTGAGCCTGAGTCTGGACCTGGATGGCACCGGAGTGACCGATATCGACACCTCGGTTCCTTTTTATGACCATATGATGACGGCCCTGGGCAGGCATTCCCTGATCGACCTGACCGTCAAGGCCAGCGGGGACACCCAGATCGACGTCCATCACACCGTCGAGGACGTGGCCATCGTCTTTGGCGAGGCCCTGGCCCAGGCCCTGGGTGACAAACGGGGCATCAAGCGCTTCGCCGATGCCACCGTTCCCCTGGACGAGGCCCTGGCACGAGCCGTGGTCGACATTTCCGGCAGGCCCTATGCGGTCTGCACCGGCGAGCCTGAGGGGTTCGAGTATGCCATGATCGGCGGGCACTTCACCGGCTCCCTGGTCAGGCACGTCATGGAGTCCATCGCCCTGCATGCCGGCATCTGCCTGCATCTGACCCTCTTGTCGGGCAGGGATCCGCACCACATCGCCGAGGCTGAGTTCAAGGCTCTGGCCAGGGCCCTGCGCTTCGCCGTGGAGCCGGATCCCAGGGTGAAGGGGATCCCCAGCACCAAGGGGTCGCTATGAGTGCTGATGAACACGACAAGAATGACAGCGAGGATCAGGGCTTGCCGGATTCCGGCCATCATCTGAGCGAGGAAGAGGTCGAGCGGGCCCTGGCCAGCTTTGAGGCCGAGTTCAATGAAGGCCAGAATCAGGCGGATCAGCCCGTTGAACACTCCGGATCGGGCGTGGCTGACGAGGCCGGTTTGGATTCCGGGCCCGCTGACGAATCGTCGGTGGAACCGGACGGGGCTGATGGCGTTGCGGCCGATTTCGACCAAGAATTGGAAGGTCTGATCGGCAACCGGGCCAAGGCCGCTGTCATGGTGACCCGCCTGGCTTCGGCAGAGTTGCTGGCGGCCTTCTGCCAGATATCCGATATCTCGGCCTGGTGCATCCAGGCTCGTGAGGGTGCCGTGGCCGTCCTGAGAAACCTGGACGGGGACGGACCCGAGGCAGCCATCCGCGATCTGACCACCGTCGTATCCGGGCTCAGCGCCATCCTGGCGGTCAACCGGGCCGACAAGCTCGAAGTGACCCTCTGGATCAGCGGGCAGTCGGGGCAGACGCTTGCGCCGCCCATCCTCTTTGCCGCCACCGCCGACTTCGTGGAGGACCTGATGATCGGGACCACCACGGTGGACAGGCTGCGCCAGGATGGGGCCGCCATCTTCGACTCGGGGGAGTACAACCGCGAGAAGGCCATGGGCATCATCGCCTCGCACACCAGGTTCGGGGCCGGCGGATCGACTCGCCAGGGCCGCGTCGAGTAAACGTTCAGGCAAAAGACCTGCTAGGAGGAACATGACCAGGATACAGGTGCTTGACTATGGGTTCGGCAATGTCAGATCCATGGTGCATGCCCTCTCCCAGCTGGGGGTCGATGCGCAGATCAGCGCCGACCCGCACCTGGCTATGAAGGCCGACGGCCTGGTCATTCCCGGCGTGGGAGCATACGGAGCCTGCATGGCAGGGTTGCGCGCTGTCGGCGGCGACCGGATCATCCTGGACCGTCTGGCCCAGGGCCTGCCGGTTCTGGGGGTCTGCATAGGCCTTCAGATCATGTTCCAGTTCGGGGACGAGGACGGCCGCAGCGAGCCCGGACTGGGCCTGATCCCCGGTCGGGTGACCAGGCTGGACGCTGACGTGGTGCCCCATATGGGTTGGGACCATGTCCAGGCGCCACAGGGAACACGACTGTTGGCAGGGGTCCAGGACCAGCGCTTCTACTTCGTCCACTCCTATGCCGCCATGGCGGTGCAGGGGGATGAACGGGCCGGCGTGGCGCACCCCGATCTGTCCCTACGAGTATCGGCGTTGAATGAACACAGCGACAGGCAGCCAGGGTCAACAGAGGGCGCATTATTCGGCGAACCGCTGGTTACCTGGGCCACTTATGGGCGCAGCAGGTTCGTGGCCGCCTATGAATGCGGTCCCTTGAGCGCCACCCAGTTCCATCCTGAAAAGTCCGGTCAGGCCGGGGCGCGGCTGCTGACCAATTGGGTGCGGACCCTTCCCGGGGCTTCCGGAATCCCCTCCGAGAAAGGTGAATGAGATGCTGACGCTCCTACCCGCTGTCGATGTCCGCGACGGAAAGGCGGTCCGCCTCAGGCAAGGGGTCTCCGGCTCCGAGAAGGTCTACGGCGAGCCTGCCGATGCGGCCAAGGCCTGGGTCGACCAGGGTGCCCAGTGGCTCCACCTGGTGGATCTGGATGCAGCCTTCGGCACTGGCGACAACCGCGACAAGCTGGCCGCCCTGGTCAGCCAGCTGGGAGATCGCGTCAAGGTGGAGTTGAGCGGCGGCATCCGTGACGATGCCAGCCTGGAGGCCGCCCTGGATGCAGGTGCCACCCGGGTCAACATCGGCACGGCGGCCCTGGAGGACCCGGAGTGGACCAGCCAGGTTCTGGCTCGCTACGGGCAGAGGGTCTGCGTGGGTCTGGACGTGCGCGGACACACCCTGGCCGCACGGGGCTGGACCAGACAGGGCGGAGATCTCTTCGAGGCCATGGAGCGACTGGACCGGGACGGGTGCAGCCGGTACGTGGTCACCGACGTGACCCGCGACGGGATGATGACCGGCCCCAACCTGGATCTGCTGGGACAGGTGGCTGACCGGACCCCGGCCAGGGTGACGGCATCGGGCGGCATATCCAGCCTGGATGACCTGAGCCACATCCTGGATCTGGTGGATCGGGGCGTTGACAGCGCCATTCTGGGCAAGTCCCTCTATGAGGGGGCCTTCACCCTGGGGCAGGCACTGGATCTGGTCTCGGGGCATTGTTAACGCTATAAGCAAGTCTGCGAAATATAGGAATGGGAGCATAAGCTCTATGGATAAGCAAGAGGAGTTCGCGCTGCGCACCGTCGAGGAGCGCGATGTCCGGTTCATTCGTCTCTGGTTCACCGATGTCTTGGGAACCCTGAAGTCGGTGGCCATAGCGCCCACCGAGCTGGAGGTGGCCTTCGAGGAGGGGCTGGGCTTTGACGGCTCGGCCATCGAGGGCATGACCAGGGTCTCCGAGGATGACATGATCGTCAAGCCCGACCCGTCCACCTTCCAGATCCTTCCCTGGAGGGGAGGGCCGCAGGGCACAGCCCGGATCTTCTGCGACGTGCTCACCCCGGATGGCGAGCCCAGCAGCGGGGATCCCCGGCACGTGCTCAAGCGGGCCCTGGCCAAGGCCAAGGAGAAGGGCTTCATCTTCTATACCCACCCGGAGATTGAGTTCTACCTGTTCGAGAACCAGGAGGACTGGTCCCAGACCCCGACCCCCATCGACGAGGGCGGATACTTCGACCATGTGCCCCGCAGCCCGGGGATGGATTTCCGCCGGGCCTGCGTCAATATGCTGGAGCAGATGGGCATCTCGGTGGAGTACTCCCACCACGAGGCCGGACCGGGGCAGAACGAAATCGACCTGCGCTATGCCGACGCCCTGACCACCTCCGACAACATCATGACCTTCCGGACCGTGGTCAAGGAGATCTCCCTGGAGCGGGGGATCTACGCCAGCTTCATGCCCAAGCCCTTCACCGACCAGCCGGGATCGGGCATGCACACCCATCTGAGCCTGTTCGAGGGGGACACCAATGCCTTCTACGAGGTAGGCCAGGAGTTCAACATGTCCCAGACGGCCCGGCAGTTCGCCGCCGGCATCCTGGCCCACGCGGCCGAGATCTGCGCGGTGACCGACCAGTACGTCAACTCCTACAAGCGTCTCTGGGGCGGGGCCGAGGCGCCCAGCTACGTCTGCTGGGGGCACAACAACCGGTCCGCCCTCCTGCGCATACCCCAGTACAAGCCCGGCAAGGGCAACTCGGCCAGGATGGAGTTCCGCGGGCTGGATCCGGGGGCCAACCCCTATCTGGCCTATTCGGTGCTGCTGGCCGCCGGCCTGGACGGGATCGAGCAGAAGATGACCCTGGGCGAGCCCACCAGCGATGATGTCTGGGAGCTGACCGACGCCGAGCGGCAGGCCATGGGCATCGAGCCCCTGCCTGACAGTCTGGACGCGGCGCTCAAGGTCATGGAGAAGTCGGACTTCGTGGCCCAGGTGCTTGGCGAGCAGACCTTTGAGTATTTCCTGCGCAACAAGCACCGGGAGTGGGCCGGATACAGCCGGCAGGTCACCCCCTACGAGCTGGCCTACTACCTGCCCAGGCTTTGAAACCGGGGCTCACTGGTCCGATCGGCCGAACCAGTTGTTGTAGATGATGACGAAGTTGCGGTTGCCGTAGCTGGAGCAGCGGTCGCCTTCGCCGTCGCCTGCCTGCAACGCTGCCTCGTTGGGCTGGTAGGGCGTATAGATGTAGAGCAGGGCGGTGGCGTCGTTCTCGATGTAGACCTTGCCGCTGCCGCAGGAGGCATCGGGGCTGAAGCGCACATCGTTCAGGGCTTTGGTCTGGTAGGCATACTGGTCCCGATGGGCCTGGTAGTAGCGGAATCGGTGGGCGGCCCCGTAGACCTGATTGAAGAATCCGGCATAGCGGGTGTCGCAGTCTGCATCGTCTGGGCAGGAAAGGCCCATGGCCGACTTGAGCTGGACCTGTGTGGGGGACTGGTTGGTGGCCACCAGATGCTGCTCCTTTTGCAGCATGGTCAGGAGGACCTTCTGGCTGATTCCACAGGAGCGGGCGGCACCGTCGATGATCTGAGCCGCGCTCTGCCTCTTGCCGCCCTTGTAGGCATCACATAGACCGTCACCGGGACGGTCGGGGACATCCATCTGCAGGCTGCGCAGGCAGGTGGATCCGCTGCATGAGGCCTCATGGTTGTTTAAAAAGTCCTGGACATCGTCGGCGTTCATATCGACGGTGTCATGGAAGCGGTGATTGGTGATGATTTTGCCTGGATTGAAAACGTACTCCTGGGACAGCTCCTCCTGGTGGCGGATGACGCGGCCGACCATCAGCCGGTAGGAGACGAAGCGGACAGCCAGGATGCACAGGGCGACCACCAGGACTATGGCCATCAGGGCGGCCCCCAGGGTCTGCGCGCGGCGGAGGGTCATCCGTCTGCGTTTGGTGCTGCCCCTGCGTGATCGTCCCGATGGTTTTGTGCTCATGGCTTTCCTTCCAGCACCTTCCTGATCCGTTGCAGGCTGACAGGGATGGCCGTCCCCAGCTCCTGGGCCCAGATGGAGACAAAGTACTCCTCCATCATCCAACGTCCCCTTCGCGCACGGTCCATGGCCTGGTCTCGTCCGGGACCGGCGGGCAGGGCCTGGGCCGCCTTGGCCGCCTGGTCCACCAGATCCTGGGCGGTCTGCGCCTGCCATGCCCATCGTACGTCACGGTCCTTGTCCCTGCGGGCCTTGTTCAGGCGCATCAGGTCCGCCTTCAGATATGTGCGCAGGCGGGGAAGGGCGTAGGGCGGGTCGGCGCCGATGAAGCCCTTGGCCACCAATCCGCCGGCGTGCTGGCGGATCCACTGCAGGACCGAGAGCAGGGGGAGATCGGCGGGGCCAGACACGGCCTTGTCCACCTGGGCCGAGGTCTCCAGAATGGCGACCACATCCTTGGCAACCTGATACACAGTATCCTCGTAGACCTGGCTGACGCCGGCCACAGCCTCCTGCAGGGACCGGTCGTCGGTGATGGCCTCGGTGTGGGGGATCAGGCGCTTGACAGCGGCCATCTGCAGGTCCTCGGCAAGGGCGGAGGTGTCCGGGTAGGGGGCCGAGGCCAGCATCAAGGCCTCCCGGCTCAGCCAGCGCGAGGAGATCCTTTGGGCAGGCAGGTGGAGCTTGCCCAGGGCGGCCTGCCAGATCAGCTCCTCTCGCGGTTTGGTGGTGGCGCCGGACTGGTGAAGCAGGTCGGCGCTCTTGACCACCTGGCCCTGTCGGGCGGCCTTGCTGGCCTGGGAGTCAACCCGGGACCGGGCCGACTGCCGGGCCTGTCCGGCCAGGTCGCGCTGCAGGTCGGTCAGGGACTTGGACCGGCCCAGGATCTTGGGATGGCCGTGGCGCCGTTTCTCCTCCACCTGGAAGGTGGGCCGCAGATAGTCGGGCAGTCGTTCCAGCCTGGCCTGGGTGAAGACCTCTGGGTGTAGCTGGGCTCCGACCGTATCAATGGCCGCGGCGGTGAAGGCCTGCTCGAAGTCCGGCCAGCCCTCGGCGGGGATGACTTCTGCACCGGTTTCGTTCCCGGACGCAGACTGCTGGTCAGCCGATCCGTAGGTGGCCTGCTCTGCCGAGTCAGGATCGGCGCCGGGCAGCAGGGGATAGTGGCCGTCTATCCAGGCGCGGATGGTTCGGGCGGCATCAGGGGCGGGGACGAACTGGACCCGCAGGGCCTTGGGCAGGGACTTGATGGTGGCTGTGATCAGGTCATCCAGGAGGCCGGGCACAGTCCAGCTGAACTGTCCGGGCGTCAGCTGGTTCAGGCAGTGCAGGGGGATGTGGACCGTGATGCCGTCGTCCGGCTCTCCCGGCTGATAGCGGTAGGTCAGGGGCAGATCCATGGGCCGGCCGTCGGTGCCCAGGGTGTGCCAGTGGTCGGGGTAGTCTCCGGGTCGGTAGGAGGCGGACTGGTCGTTCAGGCGCTCCACCTTGTCAGGGTCGAAGTCCAGCAGGTGGGGGTCCGCATCGTGGTGCCGCCGCCACCAAGAGCCCAGTGCGGCCAGGGAGGTGGCCTCCTGGGGAATGCGCTCCTGGTAGAAATCGTAGAGGTCCTCCTCGGTGACGGTGCCGGTCACCTGGCGGGTTCGGCTGGTTCGCTCGCCAGCCTCGCTGAGCACCTGCCGGTTGGCCTGGATGAAGCCGTCATGCGGGAAGCGCTCGCGCACGTCGCCTTCGACCAGGCCCTGGCGTATCAGCATGTCCCTGGCCTGGCCGGGGTTGATCCGGGCCCACTGGACCATCCTGTCGCGCACGATGGGCAGGCCGTAGAGCAGGACCTTGGAAGTTGCGACCGCGGCACCACGGGAAGCCGACCAGTGGGGTTCGGCGTAGGTGGTCCTGGTCAGGGACTTGGCCAGGGGTTCGGCCCAGGCCGGATCGATGGCCGCGCAGCAGCGAGCCCAGAGCCTGGAGGTCTCCACCAGCTCGGCGGCCATGATCCAGGGCGGATTGGCCTTGGAGAGCGCAGATCCGGGGAAGATGGCGAAATGCGTGCCGCGCGCCCCCTGGTAGTCGTTCTTGGCCTGCCGGCGCGCCCGCTTCATGGCCTTGGCCCGGGCCGCGCCATGCAGGCCGGCGAAATCGGAGGCCTTGGGCTCGTGGATCACCTGCATGCCCAGGCTGGAGAGCAGGCCGGCCAGCATGGAACGATGGATGCCCTGGTCGTCCCAGGAGCAGACCAGGGCGTGTGCCGCCTGCTGCTCCATAGGCAGGGCCAGCAGAGCCTGGTCCGGACCCTTGACGGGGACGGGGGAGCCTACCTTCATGTGCAGGCCTCGGCACATCTGGGCCAGCTGCCGGTAGAGGTCATGCCACTGCCGCATGCGTAGGAAGGCCATGTACTCCTGCTTGCAGGCCTTGCGCAGGGTCCCGTTGGAGGGCTCCTTGTCCTGTGGGAAGAATCGGTTCCAGATGTTCAGGGCGGTCAGGAAGTCGCTGGAGGGGTCCTCGTAGCGGGCGTGGATCCGGTCGGCCTCCTCGCGCTTCTCCTCCGGGCGCTCACGAGGGTCCTGCAGGGAGAGGAAGGCCACGACCACCAGAACGGCGGCCAGGGTGTCCGGGGTGGCGTCCTGACCGGCCTGCAGGATCATTCTGCCCAGGCGGATGTCGATGGGGATTCTGGCCAGCCGCCGTCCCAGGCTGGTCAGGCGGATGAGGCCCTGCTGGCGGGATATGGCCTGCAGCTCGGTCAGCTCCCGTAGACCGTCGCTGACTGCTCTGGTGTCGGGCGGATCGATGAAGCCGAAGTCGGTGACATCCTCGGCCGTATGGGCCACACCCACCGAGAGCATGTGCAGGATGACCGACCCCAGGGAGGTGCGCAGGATCTCTGGGTCGGTGAACTTGGGACGGGTGTCATAGTCGTCCTTGGCATACAAGCGGATGGCGATGCCGTCGGCCACACGTCCACAGCGGCCTGCACGCTGATCGGCCGAGGCCTGGGAGATGGGCTCGATAGGCAGCCGCTGGACCTTGGCCGACTTGGAATAGCGGCTGATTCTGGCCAGTCCAGGATCCACCACGTATCGGATGCCCGGCACCGTCAGGGAGGTTTCGGCCACGTTGGTGGCGATGACGATGCGCTGATGGCCGTGGCTTTCGAAGACCCGGTGTTGTTCCTTGGCGGACAGGCGGGCGAAGAGGGGGATGATCTCCAGGGCGTCAGGACGGCGCATGTCGGAGGTCCGCGGGCCGAAGTGGCGCCGCAGGGCGGTCTCGTACTCCCGGATGTCGCGCTCGCCGGCGGCGAAGACCAGGATGTCCCTGGGGCCGTCGACATGGGTGGAGTGGATGACCAGTTCGGCGCAGGCCCGGGCCACCGCCTTGGGTATGTCCGGCTCTTCCCTGTCTTGGCCCTCCTCCTCGGAGTCGAACCCAGGGACATGCCGCATCAGGGCAGGGGCCGATCCGGCAGGCTCGTAGAGGGTCTGGACCGGATAGGTGCGGCCGGAGACCTCCAGCACGGGCACCTGGGTGTGCAGGGCCTTGGCGAAGTGATCCCGGAACTTGACCGAATCGATGGTGGCCGAGGTGATGATCAGTTTCAGATCGGGCCGTTTGG
Organism: Bifidobacterium sp. wkB344; assembly: GCF_003688305.1. NCBI lineage: Bacteria > Bacillati > Actinomycetota > Actinomycetes > Bifidobacteriales > Bifidobacteriaceae > Bifidobacterium > Bifidobacterium sp. wkB344. The sequence goes on from NZ_NPOQ01000008.1 coordinate 124,988, forward strand.
GCAGCAGGGCGGTCAGATACCCCAGCAGAAAGTCGATGTTGAGGCTGCGCTCGTGGGCCTCGTCGATGATGATGGTGTCGTAGGCCCGCAGTTGCGGATCGCCCTGGATCTGCGCCAGGAGGATGCCGTCGGTGACCACTCGCAGGCGGGTGCTTCGGCTGGACTTGTCGGTGAAACGCACCTGGTAGCCGATCTGGTCGCCCAGCCTGGTGCCCGTCTCCGAGGCGATGCGCTCGGCTACGGTTCTGGCGGCGATCCTCCTGGGCTGGGTGTGCACAATCTGGTGGCCGTGGTCGCCACGGCCCATTTCCAGGAGGATCTTGGGGATCTGGGTCGTCTTGCCCGAGCCGGTCTGGCCCGAGACGATGACCACCTGGGAGGACTGCACGGCATGGACGATGTCCTCCTTGGCCGCGCTGATGGGCAGCTCGGCTGGATACTCGAACCTCATGCCCGGCCCACCTCGATGACCCGGTAGCCCTTGGCTGAGGCGTACTTTTCCGCCGTCCAGCCGGAGCCCAGGGTGTCAGCCAGCCAGGGAATCAGGGAGTCGGCACCCAGGTTGCGCTGGACCACCAGATAGGCACGGCCCTGGGGCTTCAGCCTGGGCAGGTAGGTCATCAGCAGGTCGTGCAGGGCCGCCTTGCCCACCCGGATGGGCGGATTGGACCAGATCAGGTCGAAGTGCAGATCGTCCGGCACCTGTTCCGGGGTTAGGGTGCGCACCCTGTCAAGACCCTGGGTTTGTGCGTTGCGGGCGGTAAGGTCCAGGGCTCGCAGGTTGGTGTCCACAGCGTAGACATCAGCCTTGGGCGACTGCATGGCCATGCTCAGGGCGATGGGCCCCCAGCCGCAGCCCAGATCCAGAAATTCGCCCTCGGCCGGAGGCAGGGGGACGCGTTTGAGCAGGACCGAAGTGCCCAGGTCAAGCCTTCCTGACGAGAAAACCCCGTGGGAGACCTCCACCGGGCAGGTACGGCCGGCCAGCTCCACCTGGATGGTCCGCCGCTGGTCGGGGGAGGCCGGACGGGCTACGAAGTACTGTTCGCCTCCGTCCGTCCCGGTCCTGGAGGATTGTCCCCGGCTGCTGCCATGGTCCCTGTGCGTCATGTCCATCCTGTCCGTCTTCGAATCCTGCCCGTCCCTCGGGCACTCACTGATGTCTGCTAAGAAGATGATAATAAAGACTGTGTCATGATTCCGCCTATACCGGATTCGTTCCCTAGTTCATAAACCAGTGCAGAGGTGCCTTTGACCCAAGAACAACCCACCCAAGAGCTTGGCCCAACAGTTGTCGATGCCCACCAGGACCCGCTCGCCCACAAGTCCGAGGTGCTGACCGGCAGCGAGGGGCAGGTCGGGCAGGACCAGGATCAGGAATGGCAGGAGCGCAGCCGGCGCAACGCCTTCCGCCATGTCGAGGGGCTGGGCGAGCTCCAGGACGTGACCGAGGTGGAGTACCGGAAGGTCCGTCTGGAGCGGGTGGTCCTGGTCGGCGTCTGGTCGGGTTCGCGGACCACGGTCGGTCAGGCCGAGGAGTCCCTGCGCGAGCTGGCCGCCCTGGCACGGACTGCCGGGGCTCAGGTGCTGGATGGCTTGCTCCAGCAGCGGGTCAAGCCCGATCCGGCCACCTACCTGGGTTCAGGCAAGGCGCGGGAGCTGGCGGATATCGTGGCCCGGCTGGGTGCTGACACCATCATCACCGATGACGACCTTCATCCCTCCCAGCGACGGGCCCTGGAGGATGTCACCAAGGTCAAGGTGGTCGACAGGACAGCCCTGATCCTGGACATCTTCGCTCAGCACGCCACTAGTCGTGAGGGTAAAGCCCAGGTGGAACTGGCCCAGCTGGAGTACATGTTGCCCAGGCTGCGCGGCTGGGGCGGATCCCTCTCCCGGCAGGCCGGGGGACAGGCTGCCGGGCAGGCCGGCGGCATAGGCTCTCGAGGCCCAGGTGAGACCAAGATCGAAACCGACCGGCGGGTCATTAGACGACGGATTTCCCGGTTGAAGCGTCAGATCGCCCAGATGGCCCCCTCGCGTCAGGTCAAGCGTGGATCCCGTCGGCGCTACCAGCTGCCGGCAGTGGCCGTGGTGGGGTACACCAATGCCGGCAAGTCTTCGCTGACCAACCGGTTGACCGGGTCCGAGGAACTGGTGGAGAACGCCCTCTTCGCCACCCTGGATACGGCCGTCAGGCGCACCAAGGCGGCGGACGGTCGGCTCTACGTCTACGTGGACACGGTCGGGTTCGTCCGCCGCCTGCCCACTCAGCTGGTCGAAGCCTTCAAATCCACCCTGGAGGAGGTGGGTCAGTCCGACCTGATTCTGCACGTCGTGGACGGCTCCCACCCCGATCCTTTTGGGCAGATCAGGGCTGTGGATGCCGTGCTGGCAGACATCCCCGGCGCTGAGTCCATTCCCCGTCTGCTGGTTTTCAACAAGGTTGATCTGATCGATCAGGATGCCCGGCAACGGCTCGCCAACCTTGAGCCTGATGCCTTTTTGGTCTCGGCCAGGCAGGGTCGGGGCCTTGAGTCCCTGCGCAGACGAGTGGAGGAGCTGCTGCCCGCCCCCGCCGTGCATGTCGAGGCCATCCTGCCCTACACCAGTGGCTCCCTGCTGGAACAGGTGCGGCAGTTGGGACGGGTGAATTCGTTGGAATACCGGGCCGATGGGGTTGCGCTGAGCGCTGATGTGGACGACCGGCTGGCGGCTGCCGTGCTTGATCAGGCCATCGACGAGAAGCCCTTGCAGGCTTCAACAGGTGACACGCCAGCAGCCGGGTTGGGCTCCTAAGGGGCAGGTGCACGCCAGGTCACCTATGCTGGGTAAACTACGTATGTTGTCAGCGGCAAACCCGTTTCCCGGGTTCCGATAAGAGAGGTCCATAAAACTATGGCGGAATCATCAATCAAGCCAACCAAGCTAGCGATCGTAGGAGCCGGTGCCGTGGGGTCGACCCTGGCCTTCTCGGCGGCCCAGCGCGGTGTGGCTCGGGAGATCGTCCTTGAGGATATCAACGCCCAGCGTGTTGAGGCCGAGGTCCGCGACATGCAGCACGGATCCAGCTTCTACCCCACGGTCACCATCGACGGCTCGGACGATCCGCAGATCTGCGCCGATGCCGACATGGTGGTCATCACTGCCGGAGCCAGGCAGAAGCCGGGGCAGACTCGGCTTGACCTGGCCGGCGCCACCATCAACATGATGAAGTCCATCATTCCTCAGATGGTCGAGGTGGCCCCCAATGCCATCTTCCTGCTGATTACCAACCCCGTCGACATCGTGACCAGGGTTTCCCTGGAGCTATCCGGGCTGCCGGTCAACCAGATGTTCGGTTCGGGCACCAACCTGGACTCCGCCCGCCTGCGCTACCTGATCGGCCAGCAGACCGGGGTCAACGTCAAGAACGTCCATGCCTACATTGCCGGTGAGCACGGCGACTCCGAGGTCCCCCTCTGGAGTTCGGCCACCATCGGCGGCGTGCCCATGTGCGACTGGATGGAGCTGCCCGGCCATGAGCCCCTGGACGCGGCCAAGCGCGAGGAGATCCACCAGGAGGTGAAGAACGCCGCCTACCAGATTATCGAGGGCAAGGGGGCGACCAACTTCGCCATCGCCATGTCCGGCGTGGACATCATCGAGTCCATCCTGAACGGCACTGACCGAATCCTGCCGGTCAGCTCTCTGCTGGAGGACTTCCACGGGATCTCCGACGTGTGCATGTCGGTGCCCAGCGTGCTCAACCGTGACGGGGTCAACACCCACATCAACACCCCTCTGAGCGACGGCGAGCTGGCCGCTCTGAAGCGTTCCGCCGAGACCCTCAAGGAGACGGCAAGCAAGTTCGGTTTCTGAGTATTTCTTCGAAGACTCTTGCCTTATGACCCCTGGTGACATACTTTGGTGACTGATGAATCGGGGTATGCATGAGCGCTCATGAAGGTGGTGTCCAGGGTGGTGGCGGATCCGCCCATCGTAGACAGTTGCTGATGACCCTGGCGCTGACGGGATCGGTCTTCGTGGCTGAAGTTGTCGGCGCCGTGGTCACCCGTAGCCTGGCTCTGCTGGTCGATGCCGGGCACATGATGACCGACATGGCTGTGCTGATCGCCTCCACGGTCACTGCCGTGTTGATGGAGCGTCGCCCCACGAACCGACGTACCTGGGGCTGGTCCCGTCTGGAGGTCATCACGGCGGCTGGCGGTGCTCTGGTTCTGCTAGCTGTGGGCATCTACGCCATTGTGGAGGCCGTCTTGCGACTCTGGTCACCTGGGCGGGATCAGGTCCATCAGCAGGGGCTGCTGCTCTTCTTCGGCATTTTGGGCCTGGCTGCCAATGTAGGGTCCATCCTGGTCCTGGCCTCCGGGCATAAGGACAACTTGAACATGCGTGCCGCTTTTCTCGAAGTGGTCAACGACGCATTGGGCTCGGTGGCGGTTCTGATATCAGCTGTGGTCATGATGATCACCGGTTGGGCCGGGTTCGATGCCGTGGCGGGAGCCCTGATCGCTCTGCTGATGATTCCCCGCGCAATCAAGCTCCTGGCCAGCAGCGTCTCTGTGCTTCTTGAGGAAACCCCGCCGGAGCTCGACATGGCCAAGGTCAGGAAGCACCTGGAGGGTGTGCCTGGCGTACTTGAGGTTCATGATCTGCATGCCAACAGCGTTTCCACTGGTCTGCCGCAGCTGACGGCACATGTGGTAGTGCGTCAGGGCACGACGGCTGTCGAAAACGAACGTATTCTGACCAGCATGCAACGCTGTCTGCGCGATCATTTCCCGGTCTCGGTCGAACACACGACCTTTCAGATAGAACCACAGGGCCACCGTAACAGCAGCGGCGAGCACTTGGATATGTAACCCTCAGACCTTGCGCAGAACGGTGACCACCTTGCCCATGATGACGGCGTGGGTGCCGTCAATGGGGGAGTAGGCCGGGTTGTGCGGAATCAGCCAAACGTGGCCCTCCTCGCGGCGGAAGGTCTTAACCGTGGCACCATCGTCCAGCAGGGCTGCAACAATATCTCCGTTCTCGGCCTCCTGCTGACGGCGGACGACGACAAAGTCTCCGTCGCAGATGGCGGCATCGACCATGGAATCCCCATGGACCTCAAGCATGAAGAGCTCGCCGGATCCGGTCAAACGTTCCGGCAGACGCATGACATCGTCCACATGCTGTTCGGCCAGAATGGGCTGGCCGGCGGCAATTCTGCCGACCAGGGGTACATCGCGCGACTGCATGATGGCCTCGTCGGCCTTTGTGTCAGGGAAAGGAACGATTCTGGCGGTTCCTGCGGTCGGCTCAGGATGGTTCTGGACCAGTTCTATGGCACGGCCCTTGTTAGCAGTCAGACGAATGTAACCCAGATCCTGCAAGACCTGAAGTTGGTGCTTGACAGAAGAAGTACTGCGCAGTCCCGCGTCTCTGCCGATCTCCCTGTAGGAGGGCACGAATCCGCGCTCTGACAGGTGACGCTTGATGGCTTCCAACACCCTGGCCTGGCGATCGGTGAGCTCAGGCCTGGATCCTTGATTTTGGCTCTCGAAGCTGACAGCGTTTTCTTTCGCTTCGTTTTTGGCTGAGGTCTCGGCCTTTTCCTGAGAGGTTGCGTTGTCAGTGGTAGTGGACTGGCTGGCGGAGCTCATGGTCGCAGACCCGGCAAAGGGGATGGTGCTCACTGATGGCTCCTTTCCTTGGAAACTGAACCCAGCTTAACCTGCCTGAAGTGAAAAATCAAACAAATGTTCGAATCGGTCTTGCCAAATGACGACTACGGTGCCACAATGAGAACATCTGTTCGATAGAACAAATGTTCGAAAGAGGTGTGCCATGGTTGTTCGTTCCTGCGCCAGTCCCCGCATGTCAGCGCCTTCGAACGTGCTTTCGGACTGCCGGGTCCGTATCAGTAATGTGTTCTCGTCCATCATGGCTCGTCTGCGTAGAGCTATAACAGCATGTTTGTCCGAGCAGGGTTTTGCGAGCGTCACCATACGCAGATCTGTGGTTTTCCTAGCAGTGAGCGCCCTGGCCCTGACTGGGGTCGGATTGATGGCTCGTCCGGCCAGCTCCGCTCCAGGACCACAGGAGGTCGTCACCCGTACAGTTCGTCCGGGCGATAATGTCTGGTCCTATGCGGCCTCAATCACGCCGCAAGGCGAGGACGTCACTAAAAACGTAGACCGCATCATGGAGATCAACAATATGTCCTCACCCAATCTGCGCGTTGGGGACCGAATTCTGATTCCCAGCGACGAGTGAGGCAGCGATCTTCGGTTCAGGGAACCACCAATGGGGCTTCAATAGCTTGTTGACTGGAAAAGGGTAACTAGCTGAGTTTGAGGAGTTTGTCCAGTGTTATACGCTGATAGGCCCGGTATACGTGGGTCTTGAAGTTCTTTGGCGCTATGATATTGAACATGCACTGTCCTTTCTGCCAAAATCCCGATACCAAGGTTGTGGATACGCGAATAAGCGACGACGGCCATGCCATCAGACGCCGCCGTGAGTGTCCGCAATGCTCGCGTCGGTTCACCACGGTGGAGACCTCAATCCTCCTGGTTATGAAGCGCTCAGGAAATGCCGAGCCCTTCAATCGGGACAAGGTCATTGCTGGCGTGAGGAAGGCCTGCCAAGGTAGGCCCATTGATGAAAATGACCTGAAACTCTTGGGCCAGCAGGTAGAAGAGGATCTGCGTTCGCGTGGCCTGGCACAGGTCGATTCGGAAGAGGTCGGCAGGGCTATCCTGAAGCCTCTCCGGGAGCTGGACGAGGTGGCCTATCTGCGCTTCGCCTCGGTCTATCGCAACTTCAGCAACCTGGAGGACTTCCAGCAGGCCATCGACACCTTGCGCGCCGAAGACCAGTCAGCTGAAGAGCAGTCTGCTACTGCACAGTCCTGAATTCGGCTATTCGGGCACCGGCCATTCTGACTGCAACAGGTCCACACCGCAGCAGGCCAGCAGCTTCCGTCATTGTGTGACGGGGCTGGCCTGTGACTGGAAGTGAACGCGGTGCCAGGCCTGATACTGGCCCGGCACTAGATACTTCATCCCAGGTTCAATAGTTTCTGATCCCCGGAAGTTTGGGCAATGACCAGCTCCTGGGTGGGGCGCGTCATGGCCACATAGAGGTCAGACGCTGCGCTCAGCCTGGAAGGAGCCTCATCCTGAATGGCACCAGGCTCCACGAGAATCACGGCATCGAACTCCAGGCCCTTGGTGTGGCCGGTGGTCGTGACCATGATCTGATGCTCCTGAGCCTTATCAATATGCAGGCGCGAGCTGACTTCGGCTTCCAGGGCGCTGGGAACGATGATGGCTAGGCGTCCGGTGCCGTCCTTGCCCAGATGACGTTCCGCCAGTTCGCGCACCAGGTCAGGCAGCTGATCCAACAAACTGACCCGATCCTCTGCCCTTAGGCGGCTTACCGATCCTTCCACCTCGCGCACAGCCTTGAGGGTCGAAACCTCAAGGCCCTCGGAGGCAGCAAAGGAGGAAGCCAGGTTGGATACCTGACGGGGGTTGCGATAGTCGATGGTCAGCTGCCGCAGATCCCATCCATCGGGACCGAAAAGCGCATCCATGGTGGAGGCCCAGGACCGGGTGCCACCCAGTGCGGCCGTCTGCGCCACGTCCCCGACGATGGTGAAGGATCGGGAGGGGCAGCGCCGGACCAGCATCCTCCAGTCCATGGCTGTCAGCTCCTGGGCCTCGTCGACCACGATGTGCCCGTAGACCCATTCGCGGTCGGCGGCCGCCTGTGTGGCTGCCTGGTTCTCGTCCTGGCCGTTGATGGAATCAAGCAGCATCTGCGAGGTCACGATGCCCGTTCCGATGCCATTCTGGGCCAAGGTGTCGCTGGCAAACCGTCGTTCCTCATCGCGGCGGGCCTTTTCAGCCTGGTCGCGGTCCGCCTGACGGGGGTCAGGGCCCAACAGCTCCATGGCCTCATCCAGGATGGGGATGTCGGATACGGTCAGTTCTGCGCCGTCCTGGCGGGTCAGCAGATCAATCTGTTCAGGAGTCAGCCAGGGGGCGAACCGGCGCAGACGGTCTGGCCTGGACCAGAGGTCATTGACCAGCCAGCGGGGGTTCATGGGCAGCCAGGCTAGATTGAGGGTCCGCCGCACCTGGTCGTTCAGTCTTAGCAGGGAGGTGACCCGGGCGAGTTCCTCGGCTCCAGGCTGATAGTCCACGCCTTCGGCATAGCGGGCGGTCATGGCGTTCAGGGCCGAGCGCACGAAGGTATTCCTGGCTTTGTTGTGGGGCTGGTGGCTGCGTCGGGCATCGACCAGGGCCTGTTCCAGGTCGACCGCCAGCATAGGGACGGCCACCCCATCCACCTTGACCGTGGGCAGGGAGGCAGGCACCCGCTCCCGGGAGGCGACGGCATTGGCTACGGCCTCGGCCATGCGGATGTCCCCCTTGAGCCGGGCCACGTGCGGGTCCTCCTGGCGTTCAGTGCTGATGCCGGGGATGAGGTCGCCCATGGTGCGGCTGAGCACTCCGGTCTCACCCAGGGAGGGCAGGACCTGATCAATATAGTGCAGGAAGGCGTTGCTGGGCCCGACGATCAGCACGCCTGAACTCTCCAGTCTGCGCCTATGCGTGTAGAGCAGATAAGCGGCCCGGTGCAGGGCCACGGCCGTCTTGCCGGTGCCCGGTCCGCCCTGGACCACCAGTGGACGGGTCATGGGGGAGCGGATGATCCGGTCCTGTTCAGCCTGGATGGTGGCCACGATGTCGGTCATCTGCCCGGTGCGGCGGCTGGACAGGGATGCCATGAGCGCGCCCTCGCCGGCCAGGGTGCCGCCCTGGGCCGCCTTGTCCACTTCTGGGGCCGACAGGTCCAGAACCTCATCCTCGATGCCGGTGACCTGGCGGAAGTTGAGTGTGATGTGCCTACGCATGACGATGTCGCCGTGGTCCGCCGGAGTGGCCTCGTAGAAGGGGCGTGCGGCCTCGGCACGCCAGTCGGTCAGGATGGGCTCATGGTTGCTGTCAAGCAGGCCCAGTCGTCCGATATATCGCCGACCGCCCTGGGCAGTATCCAGTCGGCCGAAGACCAGACGGTCCTCCACGGCCCGCAGCTGGGTGAGCCGGTCCTCGTACATGTTGGCGAAGGAATCCCGCTCGGTGCGCTGGGTGGGGGAACCGTGGGAGCCGGCGGCCCGAACCGCGTCCAGTCTGGTCCTGGCCTGCGCCCGCAGCTCGTCCAGACGGCCGTAGGCCCTGTCCACCGCCGTCTGCTCTTCATGCAGCTGTGAGGAATAGCTCGACATGTGCGTCCGTTCTGTGGAATGTTCAAAATCGGATGATCCAATATACCGCCCGTCCTCTACTTTTTCGGTTCAACTGACCCTCGGCCGTGCCCTCTTTGTCGGGTGGCGAAACGCCGAGGTGGACCCTTCGGCGGGGCGAATGGTTGGGTTTGGGCCTGAAGTGGTGTCAAGGTGGTGAGCAATGGGGATAAGTGGGGTAAAGTGGGGAGCACTGCGTAGGGGACGCTACCCGATGGGGCCGTCCCATGGTTACCAAAACTGGCATTGGAGGTGGGGCATGGCCGATACATACGATGCAGATGCCGCCTCGCCTTCTCTGCCGCCCATGCTTCTGGGCACCTACACCCCCAAGATGGATGCCAAGGGCCGCCTGGCTCTGCCCGCCAAGTTCCGCGCTCAGCTGGGTCAGGGCCTGGTCATGGCCCGTGGCCAGGAACGCTGCGTCAGCCTGCTGCCCACCGAGGAATTTCGGCGGATGGCCGTGCGCATCCAGCACACCTCAATGGGTGACAAATCGGCCAGGGACTACCTGCGCGTATTTCTGTCAGGCGCCGTCGACCAGGTCCCCGACAAGCAGGGGCGCATCCTGGTCCCGCCCATGCTGCGCCCCTATGCACGGCTGACCGGCCCCGTGGTGGTCATCGGTGTGGGCACCCGTGCTGAAATCTGGGATCAGGATTCCTGGACTGCCTACCTGGAGAGCAAGGAGCAGGGCTATGCCGACATTGCCGATGATGTTCTTCCGGCGGTGGATTGCTGATGGAGGCCCTGATGTCAGAACGCAATCCTCTCGACCAGGAGGCCGTGGACAGCGGCAAGGTCCACCGTCCCGTCCTGCTGGAACGCTGCCTTGCGCTGGCTCGGCCCGCCTTGGAACACCCTGGGGCCGTGGCTGTGGATTGCACGCTGGGCCTGGCTGGTCACGCCACCGCCTTCCTCAAGTCCTGCCCTGAGGCCCGTCTTATTGGCATAGACAGGGATAGCCAGGCCCTGGATCTGGCCACTGGCCGGATGCGCGACGAGGGTCTGGCCGACCGCTTCACGCCGGTTCACGCCCCCTTTGATCAGCTGGACCAGCAGCTGGATGCCCTTGGCCTAGGCCAGGTGGACCTGGTTTTCATGGATTTGGGATTGTCTTCTCTGCAGATCGACCAGCGCGACAGGGGATTCACCTACCGTCAGGACGCCCCGCTGGACATGCGCATGGACACCAGCCAGGAGCTGACGGCTGCGCAGGTCCTGGCCGAGTACGACCAGGCCCAACTGGCTGACATTTTCTCCCGCTATGGGGAGGAGCGCTATGCAGGACGCATCGCACGAGCCATCGTTGAAGCCAGGCAGGAGCAACCGCTGACCACCTCGGCCCAGCTGGACCGTCTGGTTGATAGGGCAGTGCCGCGTGGCCACCGTCCTCCTGGCAATCCGGCCAAGAGGGTCTTCCAGGCTCTGCGCATCGAGGTCAATGGAGAGTTGGATCGTTTGAGGCGCACCCTGCCCCAGGCCATCCTGCGGCTGGCCAAGGGAGGTCGTCTGGTCGTGGAGTCCTACCACTCCCTGGAGGACCGCATGGTCAAGCGTTTCATGGCGCCAGGGCTGCATGTGGACCTGCCGGCGGGCATGCCGGTGGTGCCCGATCAGGCCCGACCCTACCTGTCGGACCTGACTCATGGTGCTGTCAAGGCCGACCCTGCTGAGCGGGAACGCAACCCCAGGTCTGCTTCAGTGCGCCTGCGGGCTGTTGAGATGATCGGAGCCATCCCCGAGGAGCGTCGTCGTCGGCTTCAGGCCGAGGCCCGTGGGCAGGGCTCAGCTGGTCACCGTCGTCATGCCGGCCACGGTTCGGAATCGAGGCGCCGGTCATGACCATGCCAGCACGTTCGGTCCGTTCCAAGACATCTGCGGACAAGGGTCATCCTCGCATCCAGGAGATGCCCACCAGGCCTGAGCTCAGTCTGATCAAGGGCACAGGCAAGGCAGGCAAGGCCCGCCGTCCCGAACGAGGTCCTTTGGCTGAGGGGGCTCGGCGTCTGATCGGTTGGACGCGGACCCGCGGCAATCCCCTCTTGCGCATCATGACCTCCGTGATCTTTTTGGCCGCCTGCATGTTCGGATCCCTGATGCTGCGTACCCAGATGGTCCAGGATTCATTCGAGGCCACCAGGGTCCAGCATGAAATCAGCAATCTGACCCAGGACGTCCAGGATGATCAGAACAAGCTCGACCAACTCCAAGCCTCCCTGCCGGACAAGGCCCAGCAGTTGGGCATGCAGCCCCAGCAGGGCCTGAACTCCATCGATCTGCAGGGCTACAAGCCCCCTCAGGATGCCCAGGGCAAGGCGGGGCATCCATGAGCAGCAAGGGAACCAAACGCTCCTGGCACCTGTCTTTCTGCAAACGTTCCTTGTCTGTGGGTCTGATTCTGATCCTGGTGGCCGCCTTGGCCCTGGGTAAGCTGGCCTACATCCAGCTCTTCGACGGAAGGTCCATGGCGCAAGCCGCTGCGGCGGGCCGCACTGTGCCGCACACCATCAAGGCCCAGCGTGGCCGCATCCTGGATGTCAATGGCCGGGTGCTTGCCCAGAGCCTGGAGCGGTACAACATCATCGGCGACCCCGAGGCGGCCGCCTCCTTCATACCAGTCAACTGCACCAAGCGTACAGGCAGTGACTGCCACAGCATCAAAGGCCATCCGGTGGGCGCTGACGGTGCTGCCGGCGTGGCCCGCCTCCTGGCGCCGGCCCTGGGGATGAACGCCATGGAGCTGGGCGGCAAGCTCAGTGTCCCTGGACGGTACGTGGTTCTGGCCAAGCGGGTGACTCCCGAGGTCAAGCGCTCCATCGACAAGCTGGGGCTGCAGGGGATCATCACGGCAGAACTGAGCAGTGAGCGCACCTATCCGCATGCGGATCTGATGGGAGCCCTGATCGGGGGCATCGACGACAGCGGCAAGGGCGTGGCAGGGATCGAGCAGATGGAGAATCGGCAGCTGACCGGCACTGACGGTTACACGGTCTACCAGCAGGGAATGCTTGGTCAGGAGATCCCCGGAACCGTGACCCGTCAGCGCAATCCGGTCAACGGCAAGGATGTGACCCTGACCGTTGATCAAGACGTTCAGTGGTATGTCCGTCAAGCCCTCAAGTCAGGCTGCCAGCGCTTTCATGCCGACTGGGCTCTGGCTGTCGTCCAGGACACCCGCACCAACGAGATCCTGGCCCTGGCCGACACCGATGACTATCAGGCGGGCAGTGACCAGGCCAAGGTCAACTCCTCGCGGGCGGTGGCGGAGACCTTCGAGCCCGGCTCCATCGGCAAGACGATCTCGATCTCCGGCATGCTCCAAGAGCAGGTGCACTCCATGAGCGACCGCTTCACCGTGCCCGACCACATCACCGTGGACAACCAGCAGTACAAGGATGCCTTCGACCATCCAGCCGAGCACTGGACCCTTGCCGGCATTCTGCAGAACTCCTCCAACGTGGGCATGGTCATGGCAGGCGAACACTACCCGGACCAGAAGCGCTACGACTATCTGACCCGCTTCGGCATCGGCCAGGCTTCGGCACTAGGTCTGCCGGGGGAGTCCAAGGGCCTGCTGACTTCGCCTCAGACCTGGGATCGGCGCACCCGCAATACGGTATTGTTCGGCCAGGGCTATGCCACCAACGCCATCCAGCTGACCAACGTCATCGCCACCCTGGCCAACAAGGGGGTCCGGGCTGATCAGACCATCATCCACGGCCAGGGTGCCGTCAATGCCAACCGGGTGAGGGTAGTGGACGAAAAGGTGGCGGCTACCGTTATGAACGGCATGGAGTCGGTGGCTGAAAAGTACCAGAATACGGCCAAGGTGGAGGGCTATCGGGTGGCCTCCAAGACGGGCACTGCCGAGGTGGCCGACAGCTCTGGCGGCCTGGGCGGCATCATCAGCGACTGGGTGGGAATCCTGCCTGCTGACGACCCTCATTTTGTGGTCACCGTGGTGCTGAAGAATCCCCACAGCAGCGATGGCGTTTTCGGCAGCATCACCGCCGGTCCCATCTTCGCCCAGATCGGTGAATTCCTTATGCAGAAATACCAGGTCCCCACGTCCCCGCCCAGAACCGATGCTATCCCGGTAACATGGTGATACCGGCAGGCATCATGGCGTTCCCGGACGAAGGAGAGATTGCAGCATGAGTGCGCTGAGTGAATCAATCTCCCGACGATTGACCCTGGGTCAGCTCAAGGGGCGCTACGGGCTGACCTTGGTCCCTGATTTCGCTGAACCAGTTACAGTGACTTCACTGGTGGACGACCTGCCCTCAGTGCGGCCCGGCAGCCTTTACGTGCCTGCAGACCGGCAGGTGGACCAGGGCATGATTGAGGAAGCTGAGCTTCGCGGCGCCTATGCGGCCCTGTTGCCGACCTCGGCCCGTCAAGAGGTGGGCCGAGCCCGCATACCCCTGCTCTTCGGCACCATGCATGCCTGGCAGATGGGCCAGTTGCTGGCCAACGCCGCCGGTGACCCTTCAGGGGCCTTGGCTGTCTTCGCTTTGGTCGGTTCCCAGGTGCAGGACCAGGTGGACCTCTTGGCTGACTTCCTGCATGTGCTGGGCAATCCTGTCGGCATTCTCAGCGCCAAGGGCTCATACTCGCTGGACCGGCGACTGGACTTGGAATATCCCCTGAGCATGTTCGATGTGCAGCGCAGTCTGTCCATTGCCCTGGAGGATGGGGCGGCCGCCGTGGTCATCTCCGTGGACGACCAGACCCTGGCCAGGGACGCTCTGCAGGCAGTGGACCTGGATGTGGTGGCCCTGGGCGCCCAGGAGGGCTCCACCCGCGATATGCGGCACGTACGGCTGATTTCCAGGGCTCGTCGATACGGGTTCAACCTGGGCGGGCATACCATCGTGGCCAAGCGCAACGAGGAATCCGATGGGCTGGCCCGCCAGTCCCTGCCCGCCGATGCGAATAGTGACGATCTGTCCCTGTGCATCGCCATGACCATGGCCGCCGGCGTCAAACGCAACAACATCAGGAGCGCCCTGCGCGTCTCCCGCGAGATGTCCTGAGAGGTGAGGATGAGTCAGTCTGTAAGGGCCGGGTCCATGCCCATGACCCTGGATGAGGTCGTCGAATATGTGCACGGTCGGCTGGTTGAAGTCGGTTCTGGTCGTAAACCTGACCGGCGGTCCGTGCGCATGCGTGTGGTGACCGACTCCCGGCAGGCGGGGGCCGATGGCCTCTTCGTAGCCATCAAGGGCGAGCATGTGGATGGCCATGACTATGTTCCCGGCCTGGGGGCCAAGGGCTGCCGCGCGGCCCTGGTCGATCATCTCGTTCCGGGCGCTGACTTGCCGCAGATTCTCGTGGACGATACGGTTGCTGCCCTGGGGCTGCTTGCCCGGGCCAATATGGACCGTCGGCGTGCAGCGGCAGAACCCTTTACTGTGATCGGTATCACCGGATCCGTCGGCAAGACCACCACCAAGGATCTGCTGTCCTCTCTGCTGGCACTCCTTGGCCCGGTGGTGGCCCCTGTCGGGTCTTTCAACAACGAGATCGGCCTTCCTCTGACCGCCTTGGAAGTGGGGCCTGACACCCGGTATCTGGTGGCCGAGATGGGCGCTAACCATGTGGGTGAGATCGCCCGGCTGACCAAAATGGTTCCGCCGGACATGGCTCTGGTCCTCAAGGTGGGAGTGGCCCACCTGGGAGAATTTGGCTCCGTGGAGCGCATCGCCCAGGCCAAGAGTGAGATCGTGCAAGGCCTGGTGCCGGGCGGGACCGCCGTACTCAATGCCGACGATTCTCGGGTGGCTGCCATGGCTGATCTGGCCTCTGGGTCTGTTCTGCGATTTGGCATGGCTGCTGATGATGGCGGGCAGGACCGCGACCTGGATGGCTCGGCTCGCTACCTGGACAGCGACAGTCTGGACAGGCCGGCCTTCGAACTGCGTCTGCGTGGCCAGCAACCAGTGCGGCTGCGTCTGGGCATTCCGGGACGGCACAATGTCATGAACGCTTTGGCCGCCGCCACGGTAGCCCACGCCCTGGGTATGGACGCAGAACGCATCGCCGATGAGCTGGGTCGGCAGCGGCAAATAAGCCCGCATCGGATGGCTTTGTCTTCGGTCCGGTTGCCGGATGCCTCCTTCACCCTGATCGACGATTCCTTCAACGCCAATCCCGATTCCGTGCGGGCTGGTCTGGACGCCTTGGCCACATGGAGGGGATCCGATGGCCCGCTCTATCGGATAGCCGTCCTGGGGGTCATGCTTGAGCTGGGCGATCGAGGGGAGCAGCTGCACCAGGAGATCGGCGCCTACTGCCGTCGGTTGGGCGTCGATGCATTGGTCGCGGTGGGCTGCAGGGATCAGCAGATGGACAGGTTGGTTCATGCCCTTGTCCGTGGTGCTGGCGGCCTATCTGATCCCAGCGAGGAACGGTCTGGGGCCATGTGCGTCCTCTTCGCCCAGGATGCTGACCAGGCCGATCAGATGGTCCGCCGCCTATGCGACAAGCATTCGGATCGGCAAAATCTTGTCCTGCTCAAGGGCTCGCACATGTCCGGCCTGTCCGGTCTGGCCGACCGCTGGCAGGGCTGAGCCATGAGTGCGCTGGTATACCCGCAGCGGGTTCGAACGTTCAAGGACAGAATTCAAGAGTTGGAGTACACACTGTGATTGCCCTCATCATCGGAATCCTGGTCGCCCTGGTGGTGACGCTGGCAGGGACCCCCCTGCTGATACGGCTGGTCCACCGATTGCATTACGGCCAGTACATCCGCCAGGACGGGCCCAAGTCCCATCTGGTCAAGCGTGGCACCCCGACTATGGGCGGGTTGGTCATCAACCTGGCCATCCTGCTGGGCTGGGCAGCCTCGGCGCTCTACCGCTACCTGTCCCGGGGGGAGTCCGTGTCCCTGTCGGCCATGCTGGTTCTGTTCGCCATGCTCTCCATGGGCTTCCTGGGCTTTATCGACGACTTTGCCAAGGTGCGTAAGAAGCAGAATCTGGGCCTGTCGGTCAGGGCCAAGTTCATCGGTCAGTTCATTCTGGCCACCATATACGCGGTGCTGGCCCTGAAGCTGCCCACCAAAAACGGCTATCCCAGCGCTCAGGCAGGCATATCCTTCGTTGAGCACCCTATTATCGACTTTCGAATGGCGGGCAGTGTCCTGTCCGTGGTGCTGTTCATTATCTGGGTCAATCTGCTGATGACGGCCTGGAGCAATGCGGTCAACCTGACCGATGGCCTGGACGGTCTGGCCTCGGGTTCCTCCATGATCGCCTTCGTGGGCTATACGGTCATTGCAATCTGGGAGAGCTACCACTTGAAGGGTGGCGGCCATCCCGGGCATGCCTACGCGGTCTCCGACCCCCTGGACCTGGCCATCATCGCCTGCTGCGCCGCCGTGGCCTGCTTCGGCTTCCTCTGGTACAACACCAATCCGGCCTCCATCTTCATGGGGGACACCGGATCCCTGGCCCTGGGAGGACTCTTTGCAGCCCTGTCCATCGCCACCCATACCGAGCTTCTGGCGGTCATCCTGGGCGGGCTCTTCGTGGGAGAGGCCGCCTCCGATGTCATCCAGGTGGGTTACTTCAAGCTCACCCACAAGCGGGTCTTCAAGATGGCACCCATCCACCACCACTTCGAGCTGATGGGTTGGCAGGAGTCCAAGGTTGTTGTCCGGTTCTGGATGGTGGACCTGATCTTCGTCCTGCTGGCCCTGGTCTGCTTCTATGCAGACTGGGTGGTCCGCTCTGGGTTGCCCATCTGAGTGCGTCCATTCACGGTACCGGACTTCGGCAGCCGGTATCATGCCAAGCAGATGCCGGAGCTAGCGGAATGAGGTGTTCATGGATATGGACTTGAGCCAGAAGCGTGTACTGGTCGCCGGGCTGGGCATTTCCGGACGGAGCGTGGCCGCAGCCCTGCGAGGCCGGGCGGCCAGGGTGATCACTGTGGACCAGCGCGCCCCGCAGGCCGATCTTCATGACTTCGACCAGGTGGACTGGAGCCAGGTGGACCTGGTCATGGCCTCGCCCGTCTTCAATCCGCGCACCCCATTTATCCTTGAGGCGCAGCGTCGGGGCATCCCTGTGGTCAGCGAGGTGGAGATGGCTTGGATGCTGCGGGTGCCCGCAGCCCGGACCGGCCGGCCAGCCCCCTGGATCGGAATCACCGGCACCAATGGCAAGACCTCCACCACCAGGATGGTCGCCGCCATGATGCAGGCCAGTGGGTTCACGACCCCTGCGGTGGGCAACATCGGCAAGGCCGTCTCCACAGCCGTTCTGGACCCCGACAATGACATGCTCTGTGTGGAGCTGAGCTCCTTCCAGCTGCACTTCACTTTCTCGCCGGCCCTGGAGTGCGCGGCCATCACCAATCTGGCCGACGACCACTTGGACTGGCACGGGGGCTTTGAGGCTTATGCGGCCGACAAGGCGCGCATCTACCGGGGCGTGCGCAAGGCCTTGGTCTATAACGCTGACGACTCCCGGGTCTCTGAACTGGCCAGGCAGGCGCAGCCAGCCCCAGGCTGCCGACGTGTGGGGTTCACCCTGGGTCGGCCCGAGCCTGGGCAGTTGGGCGTAGAGGACGGCTGGGTCATAGACCGCAGCGGATTGACCGGTCATGACTTTGAGGAGGGTGTCAGGCTGGTTCGGGTGGCCGATCTGACGGATCTGTGCGAGCCTGACGGCACGGTCTACCCCCATCTGTTGGCTGATGCCCTCTGTGCCCTGGCCTTGGCACTGGGAGCTGGGGCCAAGGTCGCCGCGGCCATCGAGGCCATGCGTACTTTCACACCCGGCGACCATAGGATCAGCACCGTGGCGACCCTGGGACAGGGTTCGCAGGCCATCCGTTTTGTAGACGACTCCAAGGCCACCAACGCCCATGCCGCCGAGGCCTCCCTGGCCAGCTACCATGACGGCCAGGTGGTCTGGCTGGCCGGCGGGTTGGCCAAGGGCGCCCACTTTGACGATCTGGTCCGGTCCCGCAGGTCCAAGCTGGCTGCAGCCGTGATCATCGGCCGGGATCAGCAGCCCATGGCCCAGGCCATCAAGGACCAGGCGCCCGATCTGCCAGTTACCCTGATCGACCCTGGTGCCGGCGATCAGGTTATGGCCAGGGCCGTCCGTGCAGCCGGCTCCTATGCAAAGCCCGGCCAGGTGGTTCTGCTGGCCCCCGCCTGCGCCTCCATGGATCAGTTCGCCTCCTATGCCGACCGGGGTGACCAGTTTGCCCAGCAGGCTGAACAGTGGGTCCACGAGCATGAAGCGCGACACTGATCCGCACAAGGCTCCCTCCCGGGGGTCTGGCGGCAAGGGGGACTACCGGGGCTGGCGGGCCATCCTCAACCCGCTCTGGTGCTACTACGGCTTTTTGGCCACGGTCGTCGCCACCACGGTTTTCGGCCTGATGATGGTCTTTTCCTCCTCGGCTGTTGATCTGGTGGCCCAGGGCAGCTCTCCCTGGAGCCAGGTTATTCGTCAGAGCATATACGCCGTGGTGGGGCTGTTGCTGGCCCTTTTGGCCGTGAGGATCAGCATCGACCGCTACCGGAGCTGGAGTACCGGGTTTCTGATTGTCAGCCAGGGTGTTCAGCTGCTGACGCGTACTCCGCTGGGGCGGTCCGCCAACGGCAATGAGGGATGGATCTCGGTGGGGGGCATCTCCATGCAGCCGGCCGAGCTGCTCAAACTGGCCCTGTGCCTGTGGCTGCCCCAGGCCCTGATCGAAGCCCAACGGCAGGCTGGCAAGGATTCCGACCTGAAGAGCCTGGCCAAGGCCTATGCCAAGCCGGCCGCCGGTTTTATCGTCAGTTTCCTGCTGATCATGCTGGGCAAGGATCTGGGAACGGCCATGATCATCGTCATCATCGGCTTCGTGGCCTTCCTGGTCTCGGGCTTCCCCCTGCGCTGGCTGCTCAGCCTGGCAGTCCTGGGGATGGCGGCGGTCATCGGCTTCTCGGTCTATGGCAACAGCAACAGGACCCAGCGAATCATGGCCGCCTATGGCAAGTGCTCGGCGGATGACATTCAGGGTGTCTGCTACCAGTCCATCCACGGACTGTATGCCATGGCCTCGGGGGGGCTGACCGGGGTCGGGCTGGGCAACTCCAGGGAGAAGTGGAACTACCTGCCCGAGGCGCACAATGACTTCATCTTCGCTGTCATCGGCGAAGAGCTGGGCTTTGTAGGGGCGGCCATGCTTATTCTGGTCTTCGTGGTCATGGGCTGGTGCATGCTGAGGATCGCCCTGACCACCAGGAACCGGTATGCGGGCATGGTGCTGATCTGCCTGGATGTATGGCTGGTGGGTCAAGCCCTGGTCAACATCTGCGTGGTTCTGGGCCTGTTGCCGGTCATCGGCCTGCCCCTGCCCTTCGTGTCGGCTGGAGGGACCGCCCTGATCTCCTGCCTGGCTTCGGCCGGGGTGGCCCTGCAGATGATTCGGACTCAGCCGGACGTGAAGGCGGCCACGGACGGGTCATGAGATATGGAATGGATATGGCGGAAAGGAAGCGGATTCAGGGATGACGACAGCGACGAGGACCGAGAACGGGATGCCTGGGGACGACCAGGAGCATGCCGGTAAGGGCGCTGGTCCCCATCTGGTGCTGGCCGGTGGTGGGACAGCAGGGCACGTCAACCCCCTGCTCAGCGTGGCTGCGGCCATTCGGGAACGCTGCCCCCAGGCGGCTGTCAGCGTGATCGGTACTGCTGTCGGGCTGGAGCACGACCTGGTGCCGGCCGCCGGACTTCCCCTGGACCTGATTGAGAAGGTGCCCTTCCCCCGTCGCCCCGGCAAGGCCGCCCTGGGCTTTCCCCGGCGTTGGCGGCATGAGGTGCAGCGGGTCCGAGAATATCTGCAGGAACGGTCGGCCGACCTGGTGGTCGGCTTTGGCGGCTATGCCTCGGCGCCGGCCTACAGGGCTGCGCGGAACCTGGGTCTGCCCATCGTCGTCCACGAGCAGAACGCCCGGGCAGGCATGGCCAACAAGCTGGGCGCTCGCTGGGCTGATTTCGTAGGTACAGCCTATGAGGATACCGGCATCCGAGCCCGGGCCGGAGTGCCTGTGCGCCGCGTGGGTCTTCCCCTGCGGCCAGCTATCGCCCGACTGGCCAAGCAGATGGAGGCTGATCCCTCGGGCGCTCGCCGGGAGTCGGCGCAGTCCTTGGGTCTGGATCCCGATAGGCCCATCCTGCTGGTCACCGGGGGATCCCTGGGTGCGCTCAGCCTGAACAAGGCGGTGGCTGGCGCGGCCCGGCAACTATTGGAGCGAACCCAGGTCATCCATCTGACGGGCCGCGGCAAGGCCGACCAAGTCAGAGAGCAGGTGGCGGCTGATCTGGGCGATGCGGTCATCAACGATTTGGACCCGGCCCACCAGGGCCGGGGGGACTACCACATGGCCGAATACTTGGAGCGGATCGATCTGTCCTTCGCCTGCGCAGATCTGGTGGTTTGCAGGGCTGGCGCCGGCTCTGTCAGCGAGCTGGCCGCCCTGGGGGTGCCCGCCGTCTACGTGCCCCTGCCCATCGGCAACGGCGAGCAGCGATTCAACGCCCAGCCAGTCGTTCAGGCCGGGGGAGGGCTCATGGTCGATGATGCGGCGCTGGACGCCAAATGGGTGGCCCAGCACGTCCCTGCTCTTATGGCTGATAAGGATAGGCTGGCTGACATGCGCCGCCGGGCCTGGGGATACGGGATTCGCGACGCTGCACAGGTGATGGCTGAGCAGATCCTGACCATGGCCGACCAACACCTTGCCCGCAAGGACTCTGGGAGGGCCTAATCGGGCATAATAGAGGCAGGCGACGGGCGACCGTCCTGAACTGTTGGAGGAGATGCAACTACTGTGCCCAAGCATGAATTGAATACTGTGCCCGGTCGGCAGGACGGCGGCGACCGGTCCCTGCCGGTTCTGGACCCCTGCCTGCCTGCCTTGGTCCAGGCCGGAGTGCGCGACCCCAAGGATCTGGGGCCCACCCACTTCATCGGCATCGGCGGGGCCGGGATGAGCGTGCTGGCCGAGATGCTTCACCAGGAGGGGGCGCAGGTCTCGGGCTCCGACCGCGCCGACGGGGATAAAACCCGCCGTCTGCGTCAGCTGGGAATACCGGTCACCATCGGTCAGGACGCCAGCAACGTGGCCGGGGCCCGCACAGTGGTTTGGTCCAGTGCCATCAAGCCCGACAATCCTGAGATTCTGGCTGCTCGTGACGCGGGCGCCCGGCTGGTTCATCGCAGCGACATTCTGGCCCTGCTCATGGACTCCAGGATTTCGGTCACCGTGGCCGGTGCCCATGGCAAGACCACTACCAGTGCGCTCTTGGCCCACCTGCTGACCAAGGGCGGTCAAGGTGATCTGGCCGATCCCAGCTACGCCATCGGGGGTAGCCTTCAGAGCGACCAGGGACCTATGGACGGAGGGCATGTGGGAGCCGGACGGGTCCTGGTGGCCGAGGCGGACGAGTCCGACGGCAGCTTTGGCAAGTACACTCCCGACGTCGCCATCATCACCAACGTGGAGCCCGACCATCTGGACCACTACGGCACGGCCGATGCCTTCCACCAGGCCTTTGTGGAACATGCCCGGCATGCCCGCCGCTTCTTGGTGGTCTGTGGGGACGATCAGGGCGCCCTGGAGGTGCTGCGGCGGCTGCATGGGGACTGCCAGGCCAAGATCATCGTCTATGCCTCGGATCCTCAGCTGAATACTGACTCCCTGCCCGGGGTTCTGGGCCTGATCCGCATCGAATCCGAGTCTGAAAGCAGTGGCAGCGGTCGTGAGCATTGCCGTCTGGCCCTCCCCGCGCAGGTGCTCCAGGCCGCAGGGTTGGAGGCCGGCAAGCCGCTCGATCTGCAGGTGGACTTGGCGATTCCCGGCATCCACAACGCCCGCAATGCCGCCGCGGCAATCATCGCCGCCATCCTGTTGGGAATGGATCCCGATACGGCCGCCGCTTCTGCCACCGACTTCCGTGGGGCTTCTCGCCGCTTTGAGGTCCGCGGAATCCAGCATGGGGTCACCGTAGTGGACGATTACGCCCATCATCCTACGGAGATTGCCGCCCTGTTGACCGCCGCCCGACGGCGTTATCCGGGGCGGACCATCAGGGTGCTCTTCCAGCCCCACCTGTATTCGCGCACGGCCATCTTCGCCGACCGGTTCGCAGATGCTTTATCTTTGGCGGACGACGTGACCGTCACCGACATCTTCCCTGCCCGCGAGCTGGCCAGCGATTTTCCGGGCGTGGATGCCGGGACCATTCCCGCGGCTGCCCGCAAGGCATCCAACCAGGAGTCTCGGGATTCCGGGAAGAGGTCGACCGAAGCTGTCTTCCGGGCCTGCCCAGACATGCATCAGGCAGCTCTGGATCTGGCCGAGCGGGCGGAGTCTGGGGATGTGATCCTGACTGTGGGCGCCGGCGATGTCACCGCCATGGGGCCGGTCATTCTTGACAGGCTGGCTGAACGGGACGAGCAGTGAAAACCAGCAAGGGTCGCAGCGCCTCAGGTGGAGCCTCTTCCAGGACCAGGGCCGTCCGGGCTGCCAAGGCCGCACGGACAGCCCGGTCTGGGCGCACCAAGTCTTCGAAAGAGGAACCGAGGACCGGTAGAACCTCCAGATCAGGCAGGTCGACCGTTTCCGATGCTGCTGAACTGGCAGGTCACCGGTCCAAGGCTGAAAAAACAGGCGGCCGGGGCAGGCGCCTTAAGCGGTCCAAGCGCCTCAAGGGTCGTCCGAATCGTGCCAAGAATGCAGGAGGAACCCGGACACGTAGCCCAAGGTCGGCCTCTTCATCCTCCCGCTCGCTGGTCAAAGGCAGCAGTGCCTCCGCTTCCAAGTCTGTGGCATCCAAGTCTGCGGAATCTCGTTCGACGAGTTCGGCCGGCGGATTCGTCGATGCCCGGACCATACCGCCGGACCGACCCGTCTCTGGCAGGATAGGCACCGACCAGGAGGATCAGGGGCTGGGGATCTTTGTTCGGCCCAAGGTTCTGGACTTTCAGGCCCGGGTGCGCGAGAAGAAGAAGGTCAGCCGCAGGCTGGTTCTGATCCGGACAGCTGTCGTTCTCCTGGTCATGGCTCTTATTGCAGGACTGTCATGGTTGCTCTTCCTCTCGCCGGTTTTCCGCCTGCAGACTGACAAGATCGGTGTCAGCGGCGGCAATGCCTGGGTGTCCAATGATCGAGTGGCCTCAATCGTGGCCAATCAAGGGGATCGCTCGCTGCTGCTGATTTCAACCAATGGCGTCGAGGAGGAGATCAGCGGTATGGCCGGGGTGACCGATGCCAAGGTCCGCAAGAGTTTTCCGCACGGTCTGGAAGTGACCTTCGATGCCCAGGAGCCCACCGCGGTCTTCAAGGATGCGCAGGACAAACTGACGGCCGTCGACAGACAAGGTAGGGTGCTCAATACTGTGTCCAAGCCGGTGAAGGGAGTGCCGGTCATCCAGGTGTCCACCGTCAATCGTGCCCAGCAGGATCAGGCGGTCAGGCAGACCCTGCGGATACTGTCAACCATGCCCGAGGCCATGCGTCATTCGGTGACCAAGGTGACTGCTGAAACCCAGGACTCCATCACCACCGAGCTGGACCAGGGCAAACATGTCATCATCTGGGGCGACGGCTCCGATCTGAAGCTCAAACAGGCCGTGGTTGACAAGATTATCAACGATCCGTCCAAGATCGGCGACAAGCATCAGTTGGATGTATCGGCGCCTCTGCGACCCATCGTCAAATAGACACTGTAGAAGCTGCCGGCTTCATTAGTTTGTCGGTGTCCAGCAGGATGGTCACAGGGCCGTCGTTGACCAGATCCACCCGCATGTGGGCGCCGAATTGTCCGACGGCAACTGGCACACCGGTCGCGGCCAGTGCCCGGTTCAGATCCTGCCAGACCTTTTGGGCATGCTGGGGTTCTCCCGCAGCCATGAAACTGGGGCGATTGCCATGACGCAGATCCGCATAGAGGGTGAACTGGGAAATGGAGAGAATGGAGCCGCCGCAGTCCAGGACCGACCGGTTCATCCGACCCTCCTCGTCGGCGAAGATGCGCATCCGGGTCAGCTTGCGGACAGCATAGTTGACCTGGTCAGCTCCGTCGCCATCCTGGACGGCCACCAGCAGCAAGAGTCCCTTGCCGATACTTTGGGGTTGAAAATCAGGATCCGGCTGCCCTTGCTCGTCGACCACATCGACCCGGGCATGGCTGACCCGTTGTATGACGATTCTCATGCTTTCAGTCTAAAGACTTCAGGCGTTGTTGTAGTGTCGCAGTGTACAGCTGGACCGGTACCTGGTGAGAGTCAGACTAGAGAACCGTTCGAAGACTGGCATGAAGGACACCCACTTCAATGTAGTCGTAGCAGGGCTGGTTCCTGTCAACGGTCCAGTCGATGGCTGTCCCCTCAACTCTTACGATGCCTAGCTTCAGGTCGAAGTCCGCGGTGCCTGTGTTGCCAAGGCAATATGACGGGCTGCCTCGTCGGCGCAATCCTGATCGGTGTGCATGGAGGATGTCATGAGGAATTACCTACTTACTTCGCTGACGGGCGGATTCTGGTCAGTCATGGTTTCCCTTGGATCGTCTCAGATCCGTTGGCGTCGCTGGATTATACAGACGTATTCGTCAACTGACTGCTGCGGTCATGATCCAGTCGGTCTGTAGATCCTCGCCCAAGGTGAAGGTGTGCTCCCCGGTTCGTTTGAAGCCCATGGCTTGGTAGAAACGTTGGGCGGGCTCATTGTGCTCCCATACACCCAGCCAGATTTTGTTCAAATTCTGAGTCCTGGCACGTTTGAAGGCTCGATTGATCAACAGGGTGCCCAATCCGCGGTGCTTGAAATCCGATAGGACGTATAGCCGCTCGATCTCCATGGATGTGTCGCCGAACTGCTCTGTTTGGGCCTTCCCGGTGTTGAGCTGCATGTAGGCTGCGGGCGTGCCATCCACGCTGGCCAGAAGAAAAACGGATTCAGGTTCGGACAGTTGTGACTTGACCAGTTCGGGGGAGAAGGAGTGCCGGAGGTAGTCTTCCATGTTCTCTTGGCTATTGTCGGCGGCGAAGGTGTCGCGGAAAGTGGTTATGCCCAAGGAACGTATCAGTCCGGCTTCATCTGATGTGCATTGCCGTATTGTTGTGGTCATGATGGTGATTCCTTTCCTCGTTGATTCTGCTGCTTGGATATATCTGCTTTGATAGGCACTGTTTTCAGTTGACGATCTTGAGTCCGACCACGCAGGCGACCAAACCGATGATGAGCAGAATGCGGGCGAGTGAAATAGGCTCCGAGCCCGTAGCCATGGCGTATAGGACAGTCGAGGCAGCTCCGATGCCGACCCAGACCGCGTAGGCCGTGCTGGTAGGGATGTTGCGCATGGCAAAGGCTAGACCCATCATGCTGAGAATCAATCCCACAATAAAAACGATGTCAGGGACGATTTTGGTAAAGCCTTGTGACTTGCCCAGGGCGGTGGCCCAGACCGATTCACAGACGCCAGCGAGTATAAGTATGATCCACGAGGACATGGCTCCCTTCCGGCAAGTCTTGTCGCTGTCCGGGTACTTGACCATCGTCCGGGAACCTGAGTCAGATTCTGAATATCAGAATAGCACGAGGCAGCACCCTGATAGTTGAATAGCAAGGGAGCGGTCGACGGTCCATTGCGAGAGGGAATCAGGGTTGATTCAGGGTCGTTTCAGGGGTTTGCCGGATGTTGTCTTTCGCGTCGGTCGGCTATTCATGTAATAGAGGAATGTAGTCGAGTGTACGCACGAGGACGTGGCAGGTGAATGAAACATGACTTGGGCCTTACGTGATTTGAAAGCCAATAGTGGCATCTGGGCTGGCGTCTTTATCGTTCTTGTGGTCACCCAAACCCTGCTCTGTGCCATGAGCGTGAGCATGGGTGTCAACAGCTATTACCAAGGTTTGTCGGCCAAAACCAGGGATCCTGCCAAGAGCCTGGCTTCGGTCCTGAGTCTGGTCTTTCTCACGGTCGTTGTGCTCGGCTGTCTGGTGATCAAACAGACCCTGCAGGCATCGATTCGCCAACGTCGGCAGGGGCTGGCCCTTCTTTCGCTGCTGGGCGCTACGCCTAAGCAGATCCTGGTGTTCACGCTTTTGCAGGTGATGATTCTGGCTCTGCCAGCCTCCCTTGTTGCTGTGGCTCTTTCACCTGCGCTGGCTGGAAGGATCCTCGATTGGTATTCCACCGGGATGCGAATACCGGTACATTTCGCTTTTACCTGGCACGGTTTTCCCAGGTCTGCCTTGATTGGGCTTGCCGTGGGTTTAGCCACAGCTTTCTTGGCGACCAGCCGGACATTGCGGGATTTGGGGAAGATGACACCCGTCCGGGTGGTGCGCCGTGCTGAGGAGAGCGAATCGGTTGAACGGCCGAGACATGGACGCGGTCTTGTATCCCTTTTTCTTGGGTCGGCCTTGCTGCTATTGCCATTGCCTGTCTTTGCCTATCTTTCGCACAGCGGCTCCGGGTCCTTAGAGCCTAAGCAGGTCCAGGCGGTCATAAGTACCGTTGGAAGTGGACCGCTGTTTGCTATTCTCTTGCTGCTGATTGCCTTGGCACGTTCTGGGGGGCCAGTTATAAGCAGGGTCACTCAACTCTGGACTGCTCTGGTCCCCTCGTCATCTGCTGTCTGGCGGATAGCGCGTTCACAGGCTGCGGTCAGGAGTCGAGATACGACATTCGGCTCAACAGTTATAGCTCTGACTGCCTGTATGTTTCTGGTTGGCGGTCTGTTGGCTGCCGGAGGCACCAGTACCATCGCTATGAATAAGGTGCCAGGAATAGAGAACGTCACATCGGGTGGAACTTTGGAGTTGCTCTATGGTTTTTGGGCAGCGCTGCTGGTCGCCCTGGTCGGCGTGATCGCGGGGTTCGCCATCGCCGCTCGGGATCGTGACCTCGATTTGGCGCTCCTGTCAATTGCAGGCGCAAACCCGCAGCAGCTGACTGCTATATCCATATTGGACGGCACCATCGTGATGACCACAGGCATTATCATCGCTGCGGGCGGCACCGGACTGGTCGGGCTGAGCACAGCTATGGTCTACTGGCCACTAGTCCACAGTCTGTCCATGGTCTTTCCCTGGCAGTTCCTCCTTATATGTGGGTTGCCGATCATCGTCGTCGGCTCGCTGGCGACCATGTTGACGGCGCGGCCTGCTTTGCGGCGCTCGCCCATAGCCATTCTGCAAGGGGCCGTAGGCGAATGATTCACACCAAGCATATGGAGTAGGTCTATAAAGATCGCTCTAGAGGTTTGGTTATGGACTGTTGATTGTCGCAAATGCATTAGGGAAGTTTCAGACCTCTTTGCCTGTCAAGCTGTTCTGTTCCCCTTCCTTGCGCAAAAATAGAAAGCTCTGTGGGTTTGAATGTAGTAAGTGGGCCCGAATGATCATTCATGCTCCGATAACAGAATCAGGAAGCCTCCAGCATGCGGGCCTCTTGCACAACTGAAATGAAAGCTTCGGGTTCGTGCGCAAATCGGCCTAAGAACAACCCGTCGACAGCTGGCCATAATTCAGTCAGAAGCCCGGGTCCTGCCGAACCTCCATAAATGATGGATATTTTATCGTCGTACTGTCGGAAATGTTCAGAAATAGCAGTACATACCTCGCGCACATACTCTGTTGAGGCGGGATGCTGGGCTCCTATCGCCCATATCGGTTCATATGCCACCCATAGCGGGCCTGGTTTATGACCATCTACAGCGTTATTGATCTCTTCGATACACACTTGCGATGCTTTTCCTGCATCCATGCGTTCTGGTTCGCCCACACACAACAGTGGCGTCAGACCGTTGCGCCAAGCAGCGGCCACCTTACCTGAGATAAGGGCATCGTCCTCGTGATAATATCTGCGACGTTCAATGTGCCCGATTTCTACAATCGAAGCACCCAGAGCAGCCAAATCTGAGCCAGATACTTCTCCGGTGTACGCTCCTCTGTCGTCGGGGCAGACATCTTGGGCTCCGAGTCGCACCCCTGCCGGTTTCAGCAACGATGCCGCTGAAGCAATCGTGAGAAAATCAGGAAGCACGGCCATAACGACAGAATCAGCGTCATGGATGGGCTTCAGTAGTTGACTCAGACGCCGACAATAGTCTAGCGTCCTTTTTCGGGGGAAATACATCTTGGTGCTTAAGGCAACGATTGCCATGACTTCTACTTCCGCATGATCGAATTATTTAGTATCTACTGTCAATTTGTTTGCAGTCATAGCTCCTTGGCAGAAGCAACGTCACTATTCCTGCAACGTCTCATCGCACAGGCGCGCAGAGACATTTTTGAGCTGTCTACCGCGCGCCTGAACGCATCTATTCACTTAGGCCAGCCGTCTTAGCAGGTTCCTAGCGTCCCACGTTCGTATTCGTTAATTCGGTCGACCTTAGGAGCGCTGCGCGAATTGGGGTCAAAGGTATGACTCAGGTACTCGTCCATAAACATCTTGGCCGACTCCACTCCAACTACTTGGGCTCCCATTGAGATCAGATTCGCATTATTGCTGAGCACTGCTCGTTGAGCCTGATAGATATCGGTCACGCATGCACAATAAGCGCCGGGGACCTTGTTTGCAGCGATGGACACACCTATACCGGTTCCGCACAGCAGAATTCCACGGTCCTCTTCACCGGCGGCAACCGACTTTGCGACCGCTATGGCGGTGTTGGCATAAATAGGATCCCCAGAGGGGAAGTCGACCACTTCATGACCGAGCCGCTCAGCCTCTTTTATCAAGGCCTGCTTGAGCTCAGTGGCATTGGGATCACAACCGAAAGCCAGCTTCATATCTACTCCTCTTTCCCTGCATTCTGTTCCTGCGAGCGCTTGTAATCCATGCCCATCTTGGCGTACACTGCAGCGACCCGAGTCGCCTCAATCATGCTGCGCCCCTGAGCGGTCCCTTTCCCGGCAATATCGAAGGCAGTGCCATGATCTACAGAACTACGCATAAAGGGCAGCCCCAGCGTTATCGTCACTGCATGCTCGAAGTCCAAAGTTTTGCAGGCGATATGGCCTTGATCGTGGTACATCGAGAGAATGCAGTCATTGTGTCCGTCTAGGTTCAGCGCGAAAATGGCATCAGCCGAAAGAGGACCTTCTGCGCAGATTCCAAGCTTTTGTGCATCTTCGACAGCTGGGCGGATATCGGTGATTTCTTCGGTGCCGAACATACCGCCTTCGCCCACGTGGGGATTCAAGGCAGCGACGCCGATGGTCGGGTGCTTAAAACCGAGTTTCTTGAATTCTGTGTCGATATTCTTGAGAAACTCTAGAATGCGATCATGGTTCGCCAGATCGCAAGCCTTGCGTAAGGAAACATGACGGCTGACGAAAAAGACACGCAGCTTATGGACGTTGAACATGGTCAAGGCATAAGGCGAATGCGTGAGCTCCTGATAGATCTCGGTATGCCCAATATAAGGAACGTCCGCCATTTTCAGCGCGGCCTTATTGATTGCTGCAGTGGAGACTGCATCGATCTTGCCGGCCATTCCTAGGTCGATGGACTTGGTGATGTATGAGTAAGCGCGAAGAGCCGCATCACGCTGAGGGTAGCCATATTCGATCTTTGCGTCATTTGCTACATCGGTCTGTAACAGATCGACTGTGCCATAGCGGTAATATGCTTCGCTGGGATCATTAATCATATGGATCTTCAGAGCATCTACATTGCATACTTTCATAGCCTGCTCAAAGCTGTCGCGATGCCCGATGACGAATGGTTTGCATATGTCGTAAATCATCGCGGATCTCATCGTCTGGACTACAGTTTCAGGTCCGATTCCAGCTGGATCGCCAAGGGTTATGGCCATGACTGGCTTTTGCAATTCTTCGCTCATATCAAATAGTTGCTTTCTCTGATTGGTTTATTTGGACATGCTGTTCATCGAAAAGGCGGTTGACGACCTGAAGGGAGGTCTCTTCTACGCCGGTCAATCCTCCTTTGCATATGACTGGCGTGCCCGAGAAGGGTCCGCCGACAATAACTGATTGATCTACTTGAGGAATGAGGTAGTCGACCATGTGCAGCCCCTGCGCCTCGATGGCCTTGCAGAAACGCACCGTGGTGTCGCCGCCCGTCAGATAAAAGCCGGCGCAACGTTCGGGAGTAACTATATTGGCCACCGTGCGGGCGACTTCACTGAATTTTTCCGTTATCAGATTCGAGGCTTCTTCGGCAGGAAGGCCGCTGATCTTGGTCAATTCGTCAGGTTTGGCAGGGAGCTTGTCTTCTAAGGCGTTGTCAACAGCCAGAAGTACCACCCTCGGCTGATGGGAGCTTGACGACAGTATTTGTCTGGCTTGCTCTTTGACCCGCTGCATTTCCTCGCTGCATACTGAAGGCTTATTCGAAATCAGTTTCATGGGATCGACTGAAAGAACCGCTGTGCCGGGTTCCGCAGCCAAACGCATCATCTGCATACGAGTGGTCTTCGTGGCGCTGCCGGCACAGGTAAGCACGATGCCCTTGTCGAATTTGCTAGCCTTGGTACGTACTGATCGATCAGGGCGAGGACTTGGATGAATGGAGCTGTGCTTCATAGCCAATGCCAGTGTGAACGGGCCCGGATCCACGGCAACCACTTTCCATCCCAAATCGACGACGGCCTCTGCGATCCACTGAATCTCCTGCAATGTAGCGGCATCAATCACAAAGACCCTGCAGCCTCTCGCCTGTTGCAGCAGAAGTTGAGCTGCTATGGTATGGGCGCCGAGCACTACATCGTCGACCGGGACATAAGCCACCTTTTGTTTCATCTGAGACTGCACCAGATTGCGCACGTCGGAAAGCACCACAGGTGTGCGCACATCATGTGCGACGTCGGTCATTGCCAGGGGAATCGAGTCAATCAGCAGATATCCGCCGATCATGACTTTTTTCGATTGAGGCATCGCCGGCACCACCAGAGCGACATAGTCGTCATCTAGGGCCGACAGCATTCCTTCTACTTCAGCACCTATGTTGCCGCGCATGGTGGTGTCGATGCGTTTGGAAAACTGTGTGGCGCCGAGTGAAAGTAAACTCTGTGTGGCTTCACGAACCGCTTTGTATGCTTCCTCTGGCTTCATGGCACGAGAATCAGTGCTGGTGATAATCACGTCTTCATCCGGGCTTACGATATCCGCCATGGTTCGTGCGTCGTAGCACAATGTCGGCTCTATTCCTTCTCGTGCCAGCAGTGCTCCTACGGTAGTTCCACCAGTGACGTCGTCGGCCACAATGCCAAGTTCGGTCATCATTACTCCTTTACTGCTTCAAAGCTGTACTGATGGGATGAAAAAACTCATTCGGCAGCTGCTTCCACTTTGACGGCCTCGTCCTTTCTTGGTTCAACGGCAGGTTTGAACTCGGTTAATGTGAGAAGAATGAAGAAAGCGAGGACCAATATCAGTACGAAATAGCTGAAGGCCACCGTGTAATTGTGCGTGGCATCGAGCAGCGCACCGACGATCAGCGGAGCGAAGAACCCACCGAGATTGCCGCCGCTGTTGATGATGGAAATGGCAAATGGATAGGTTGAATCGGTTGTTATATTCATTGCAAAGGATGTAAAGCCGGACCAACCGATGTTGAGGAAGAAACCGGCAAGAATCAGTACGATTGCTAATAGTGCGGTGCTGTTGGGCGTAATCAGCAGAATTGCCATCATTACTGCTGTCATCAGTGCCGTAATCAGCATCGCAGGCTTCCTGCGTCCTCGGAAAATACGATCTGAGACAAAGCCGCCAAGAATAGCACCGATCAGACCTCCGATGTACGGAGTGGACGACATCCAGCCCATGGAAATGGTTCCATAGCCTCGCGCGCTCTTCAGATAGTCAGGAATCCAGGTAATCATCCCATAGAGCACGTTGTTCATGCAGAAGTAGGCAAGCGTAACGCCCCAGATGTTCCACGACTTGAGCACTTCGCCGTTACGACGGAGACGACGGCCCTGGCGCAGTCTGATGACCTTATCGATCCAGCCCATATTGCCGAAATCGACCGCTGTGGCCTTGCCTCCGTTCTTGTCGCCTTCGATATACTCAAGCTCAGCCTTGTTGACGTGCCTGCTCTCCCTGGGGTGAGAACGGACGACCAGATAAAATACCAAGGCCATGATGAATCCGGGGACCGAGAACCAAATAAATACGGATCTCCAGCCAAATGCCTGTGCCAGGAACACGGAAACTATTGGGACAAGAATCGGGGCCACCATGGTAGAGCCGATGTAGACACCTGTCGCGATGCCCTTTTCTTTCAAAGGGAACCATGAGTTGATTGTCGATGTCATGCCTACGGGTGTGGGTCCTTCAATCAGTCCTAGGAACAGACGCAGGACCAGCAGCGCCAACGCTCCACCCACATGGCCCATGAGGAATGTGACGATCGAAAAACCTAGGATCGCCACGGAAACGATCTTCCTAGTGCCAAACTTACCCATGACCAAGCCGGCAGGAATTTGCGAAACAGCATATCCCAGGAAGAAGAGGCTGGATACTGCTCCTGCCTCAAAGTTTGAAATCTGGAATTCGCTTCTCATCATTGGCAGAACGGCGCCGATATTGGAGCGATCTGCCATGCAAATAACGTAGCCTACGAAGATTGTCGAAAGGACAACCCAGCGATAACCGCTACGGTGCGGTTGTGCCGCTTTCTGTGTAGATGCCATATATGCTTCCTTGCAATATGAGTTCGGTTGAAACATGAAAATTTATATCAATTGTTCTTGTGATTTGAAACCTGATCCTGTATTTTTGAGAAAAGAAGTCAAAGTACTGTGGCGAAGATGATACAAATGACGAACAAAGCTGATAATGAAATGTCTCATGACCGACTTGCCGATGTGGCGGAATTGTATTGGATCCAAGGGCTAAAGATAGAACGAGTGGCACGGGAGTTGGGTATTTCACGCTCAACGGTTTCCAGACTCATTGCAAGGGCCAGAAAGGAGCATGTCATTGAATTCGTTGTTCATAGAACAAAGAATTCAGCACTTGAGTTGGAGAACCGACTCATCCAGAAATACCATGTCCGAGTAGTCGTTGCCGATACCAGTGACAATGCGGACAACACATTGAAAAGAATGGCTGTAGGAAAATGCGCAGCTATCTGGCTCAATACCCTTGTTCATTCCAACACCACAATCGGGGTTGCCTGGGGCCGCACCATAGAGGCTATGTCCTTGCAATTGCAACAGCGTCATTTGCCCGGCATGCGAATACTTCAGCTGCACGGGTTCGGCAACTCGCAGACCTTCGGAGAGAACTATGCCACCCAGATTCTTTCGCGGTTTCACAAGAACTTTGATGCGTCAGTGCGGCTTCTTCCGCTTCCTGCTATTTTCGACTCTGAAAATACCCGGAATCTCATGTATCAGGAATCGAGCATACGTAAGATTCTTGAATTGCGGAAACACATGAATATGATGGTTACCTCTGTCGGCACACCGAACGGATCTGACCCGAGCCCGTTGTTTACGCCAGGACTGTTGAGCAGTAAAGACATCAAGGTCCTGCATGAGCAAAAGGTGATCGGTAATCTTGCATCCACTTTTTACCGGGCTGATGGCAGTACCAGTGACATCGACCTGAACAGCAGATCGACCGGATTGAACCGCACCGAGCTGATGAGTGTGGCAACGAGGTTGTTTCTTGTAGCCAGCCCCAGTAAAGCCCAAGCTCTGCATGTCGCGCTCAGGTCCGGATTTGTAACACATCTGGTGGTTGACCGTCAAACAGCTGCTGCCCTGCTTGAGCTATGAAATATGCTGGATGAAGAATTCACAATCATGTGCGACATCAACCGTTGATTATTATACTTGTAAATGTGAAGCACGCAGCCGTCAGCGTAGGGTGTCTGTCTATCCAGAATTCCCAGAAATAAAAAAGATTTAACCGCGTCATGGAAGAAATGTAAACCTGAGTGGCTCGCGTTCTGGCATGTATTTTCGTATAGAGATAAAACTTGTGACAGTCCGGAGTATGGCCTATGAATAGGTAGTCATTCGTGTTCTAGTGTTGAATTTTTGGTCTACTATCTAAAAAACTTGTATGTATAATTGTCGCTGCGGGTAAGTCTAGGACTAGTGGAGACGTTATAGCTATTATGATAGAGCTTTCTTATTTGTATTCGTGTTAATAGAATCCTCTTTAAAGTAAATGGTTTCTTTTTTCTTGTTGCTGATTGTCTGATGGCGCCATTTGGCTGAATGCCTAAACAGTTACTTGCGAACACACTGACTTCTGCATAGATAAGGCACTGTGGGCTGTATCGCTTTTCGTATTGGTAAAACTGGTATTTTTAAGCAGGCTGGACTCATCATGTCTTAGCCGATAAATATCTGTCAATGTCACCGTTCAATCAGAATCCGAGTTCTTTCTTTTTCGCTAAGAATTCTGCAAGCGAGATTTGTCCAGCCTCGAAAGCCTTATTCAATGCCGTCATGTCATATACATCACCCTTGGATATGTGTCGCTGCGACATCGATTCGGGTTTGTGAAGGTTGGATGTCGGCCTTTTTTGCTTAGCTGCAGCAGTTTTTCGCGCAGAGTCATTAATAGCAGTTGCAAATCTCATCGCGTTAGATATGTGCTTACGATTAGCAAGGGCTACCCATGCGAAGTCTGGGCCTTCAACAGTTAAATATTTCTCTCCTCCGCTTTTCTTTTTGAAAGCAAATGCTAACAGACCGACTGCAAGCATCCTGGTTAACGTTACCCGTGATTCCAATGCTGAGCCATCCTCCACACTCGCGTGGACACCGTCGAGTTTATGTTGTTCGTCTCCGCAAGCTATAAGGTCATCATAAAGTCGAATTATTGTTCCGTCGTCCCCGATGAACTTCTTGGGCTCCAGACTTGTCACAGCTGTGCCTCCTATTCCTTGAAAGCTGTAAGGTTGCCGATCTATGTCCTGGAATCGCTACATTCTGATATAATTACAACTAACTCAATCCATCATAAACGATCAAACTTATCGACGAGAGTCTCAGCGGTTTCGTAGATCGGAAGATTAATCATGGAATATCTCATAGAGATCCTGTAGCGTACTCTTTGAGTTGGCTTATAAAAACAACTAGGATTGGCGCGGCTGATATATCGAAGCTCTTGGCAGGGGAGACACGGTTTTTAATCTAAGATCACGATGAGCTCCTGATTCGAATTAAAGTTATGTAGATTATGATGCAGGAACCTTTTTAGGCAATGGCTATAACTGTTTTGCTTTACGTTGAAATTATTCATCAATCCGTTCTGCTGATTTCTGTGCCATTTTGCTTATTTGAATTCCAGGCCCAAGTAATGCAGCTATCTCTAGAGTGGATCACCTCTTCAGCAAACTCCTATGGATTTGAAAACCCAGTTCTTATTAGATTGGGTAAGTTTCAGGTGGGTCGTGAGTGGTAGTAATCCAAAAATACCAACCGAGTAGATGTGATGGACCACATAATGTTGAAATAAGGCTCTTGGAACCGTAAAAGCGGTATGAAAAGGGCCAGCCAAGTTGCCTCGGCCGGCCCTTGTTTTGTGGAGCTGCGGGGAATTGAACCCCGGTCCGGTGACCGCACCCTCAGTCTTCTACGTGCGTAGTCTGCTGGCCTTTGTGGCTATCTGTCTGCCCCCACCTATGTCGCAGACAACTGGTGGCGGGCATAGCCGCAGAAAAAGTCCCCGAACCGCCCTGTGGCGCGGCAGTTCAAGCAAGTCTTCTTAATGACGCTCAGCATCCCCCCGAAGGCGAAGGGGAGTGAACGGAGCAGCTGCTCACTGGTTAATCCTGGCGCGAAGCTCAGGCAGCGAGAGCGAACTCAGTGCGGTTAGATTTAGCACTTGTTGTTTGCGGGAGGACATTAACGAGCGGACCCCCGCGTTCTCGGCACGCTTCCCTGCGACGAACAGGTCACCGTCGAAACCGATCAGCCCCAATCTTGAATTATCAAGCTCTGCTGGTGCCATTGCGGACCAGCCACGTCAGTATACAACAGATGGACGCTGCGGATATTCCCGCTTCTCCCTCGGCATTGACTTGAATCCCGGTCAAGCCGCAGAGCCCAGTAGACAGGGGTTCGTCGGCAGGTGGTAAATGCTTGCTTCCATAGATAAAAATTGTGGTCCTGTCCAGCCGACAGCTCGACCGGGCGGGACCAAATCACGTTTAAAAGCGAGGGATCACTGACCCTGCTGACCCAGATAGTCGGGGATGTGCTCGGGATATTCGGGCCAGGCGCCCTGCTGGGTGCAGACGAAGGCGGCGGTGTTGATGGCAGCCCGGTGGGCCTGGGTCAGGGAGGCGCCAAGCAGGCGGTTAATGGCGAAGGTTCCGGAGAAGGCATCGCCGGCCCCGACCGTGTCGGCTACGGTGATCTCAGGCGTGGGCAGGTGTGAGGACTGGCCGTCTGCCAGGTAGATTGTGCTGTAGTCGCTGCCGGCGGTCAGCACGATGGTGTCCAGGTGCCACTGGTCCATGAACCAGCGGCAGAGCTCGTCGTCAGTGGCTCCGGGAACGTGGAACATGTCGCGCAGGGTGACCAGTTCCTCGTCGTTGAGCTTGAAGACGGTTGCCATATCCAGCAGCTCCTGGATCAGATCCTTGCTGTAGAAGGTGCCACGCAGGTTGATGTCGAAGAAGCGCATGGCATGGCTCTTGGTGTGACGCAGGACTTGCAGGCAGGTCTCGCGGGACTGGCTGTTGCGCATGCTCAGCGTGCCATAGCAGACGGCATCAGCCTTGCTGGCCAGTCCGGCCAGGTTATCCGTGTACTCCAGATGATCCCAGGCCACATCCGGTTTGAAGACGTACTGGGGGATGCCCTCGGTCAGCTGGACCTCGACGGTGCTGGTGGGGTGGTCGTTGTGTTGCAGCACGGCATCGACGCCGGCCTGGTGAACAGCCTCCTCAAGCTCCCGGCCCAGGTCGTCGCGTCCAACGGCGCTGATGGCATAGCCTTCCGCTCCGTTCTTGGCTGCATGGTAGCTGAAGTTGACCGGTGCGCCACCGGCCCGCTTGCCTGTAGGCAGGACATCCCAGAGGATCTCGCCGATGCTGAGGACCATGGGTTTACTGGTCATGGTGTTCCTTTCCTGATGACGGGTGATGCGCCCGCCTTGTGCTTGTTGATTTCACAGCTGTACGGCCCATGCTGGCCGGGTGCTCCAAAAATTGGTTGGCCGCCACTGCCGCAGCGCCGGTCAGTGTGGCATCGATCGGAAGGTGGGAAAGCAGGATCTGTGTGTGCTCGCGCAGGCCGGGCAGGGCGCGCTGGGAGACTATGGACCGAACCCTTTCCAGAAGGCGGGTACCGGCGGCGGACACCATGTCTCCGATGACAATCTGGGCGGGGTTGTAGGCATTGACAATGGTCACGCAGCCATAGCCTACGTAGTCGGCTATCTGATCCACCAGAGCCTGAGCGGCCTGTTGACCGGATCGGGCCTGGTCGAACAGGCCCGCGCAGGCCTTGGCGTGGGTCATGACCTCGACTCCAGGGAAGTGATCCCGCATATCCGGCTGACACATGCGGCGGTGGATGGCTACAGCCGAGCAGTAGCATTCCAGGCAGCCACGGTTGCCGCACTCGCAGGGCAGACCATTCAGATCGATGCTGACGTGGCCGATCTCGGTGGCCGCTCCCTGGCTGCCGTCCACCAGGGCGCCCCTGTCGATGACACCCAGCCCTACGCCTTCGCCCACGAGAAAGTAGGCCATGCTGGATGCACTCACGCGGGGGTCAAATAGGCTCTGGGCCAGTGCCCCGGCCCGAGCGTCCTGCTCGATGAAGGTGGGTACGCGGAAGGCCTGACCGAATTCGTGGATAAAGTCCACGCTACGCCAGCCGGGCATGCTGGTGACCAGGGCGATGCGTCCGCTCTCGCGCAGATAAGGGCCCGGCACGGCCATGCCCACAGCCACGATGGCGGGGTTCGCCTCAAGTCGTCTTGCCACTCGGGTTCGGACATCGGCTACGGCCTTAGGGATGTCATCGGGGTTGACGGGTGGCAGCTCCTCCGAGTCCAGCAGGCGAC
This sequence comes from Bifidobacterium sp. wkB344, assembly GCF_003688305.1. Taxonomy (NCBI): domain Bacteria; kingdom Bacillati; phylum Actinomycetota; class Actinomycetes; order Bifidobacteriales; family Bifidobacteriaceae; genus Bifidobacterium; species Bifidobacterium sp. wkB344. The sequence continues at coordinate 163,327 of NZ_NPOQ01000008.1, forward strand.
CGCTGATGTCGAACAGTCCGATGCTGACCAGGCTGCGGGCGAACTTGACTCCGATGACCTGGTAGCGGTCAGCGTTCAGGGCCAGACCGATGGATCGACGGCCGCCCTCTGAGTCCATGCTGCCGGTCTCGCTGATCAGGCCCAGATCCATCAGGCGGGCCACCAGCTTGCCTACGGCTGCCGGTGTCAGATCAAGGTCCCGGGCCATCTGGGCTCGCGAGCTGATACCTTGCTGGTGCAGATACTGGACGATGCGTGACTGGTTGAGCTCGGAGAGGGCCTTTGGCGTGCTGGCGTAGGTGCTGCTGCGCATATCGACCTCCTCCTTGAGTGGTTCCGTCACGCGATCCTCGCGCACTTTATGAACAGCGTTTATATATTAACACTGTTTATTATTCTTGCGCAAACTGTTCAAGGTGCCGAGAAGGGGATTGCCATCTGCATCCGTCGAACTTGTCTGCTCAAGGGGCGGGGTTTCGGCTGGTAGCCAAGGTCGAACTATCCAGGCGGGAGTAGTCTGGTCTTCTATCCATCGATGTTGATTAGGTCGGCTATGCACTTGAGATCATAAACGATGGCGGAGGAGTTGTATGCAGGCAACGGATTGGAACCAGGGTTGGCGCTATCGACATTTACAGGAGTCAGAAGAACCCTGGAAGCCCGTTGAGCTGCCTCACGATGCCATGCTGGCAGAACCCAGAAGGGCCGATGCTCCGACCGAGGCTAACAGTGGATGGTTCGTCGGACGCGATTACGAATACCGCAAGCAGGTACGTGCCGACGGTCTTAGGCAGCACGATTCGATGATTCTGGAATTCGAGGGCGTGTACCAACACAGCGAGGTCTGGCTGGATGACCAACGCCTGAGCTTTCACCCTTATGGATACACGGGGTTCTTTGTCGATCTGAGTGGGAAAATCCGACCGGGGGAACCGGGCGTGGTCCGTGTTGTCGCCCGCAACGCCCAGCAACCCAATTCGCGTTGGTATTCCGGAGCAGGCATCTACCGGCCAGTCACGCTCTGGAGTGCTGGCCCGCAGTATCTGTACCCGGACGGCATCAGAGTCTCTACGCTTGGGGTCAACCCCTGCGCCATCCGGGTCTCATTGCGGGCATCGTCAGGAGGGACTGCGCAGGTTCGCATTATGTGCAACAACAAGGATGAATCTGGGCCCTTGGCTGAGGTTGTAGTCCCTGTGGATTCCGAGGGCAGAGCCCAGGTCGATATCGACCTACCTGGCGCCCAACCATGGAGCCCGGAAAGCCCGACACTATATGAATGCCAGGTGCTCTTCGACTCCTCATCGGGCTGTCATGACCAGGCTCAGGCGACATTCGGCATACGAACGGTGGCCTGGGGGGATCAGGGGCTGCTCATCAACGGCGTTCGCAGGATTCTCAAGGGTGCCTGCGTCCACCATGACAACGGGATCCTTGGCGCTTGCGCCTGGCCCGAGGCCGAGGAGCGGAAGGTGAAATTACTGAAACGTAATGGCTACAACGCCATTCGCAGCGCCCACAACCCTTGTTCGAAAAGTCTTCTGGCAGCTTGCGACCGTCTGGGTATGCTGGTCCTGGACGAATATGCCGACCAGTGGTACATCCACAAGACCATCCACGACTATGCGGAATACCTCCCGAAATGGTGGCGCAGGGACCTGGCTGATATGGTTGCCAAGGATTTCAACCATCCGTCGGTCATCATGTACTCCATCGGCAACGAGGTCAGCGAAACCGCCCAGTCCAAGGGGGTAGAGCTGACCAGGCGCATGGTTGACTTCCTCCACGGTCAGGATGCGAGCCGACCGGTTACCTGCGGGGTCAACATCTTCTTCAACTTCCTGAGTTCGATCGGGCTCGGGGTATATTCGAGCAAGAAAGCGGCCAAGCAGGTGGCGCACGATGGGTCAAAGAAGAGCGTGTCACTTTCGATTGAGTGCCATGGATCTGTAGGGAGCCGATTCTTCAATGAGATGGCCGGAATCATGGGAGCGGACTTCATGAAGAGAGGTGCCACCCTGCCATCCTGCGATCGCCTGACCCGCGATGCCTTCGCACTTATGGACGTGGCCGGATACAACTATGGGATCAAACGATACCTTCAAGACCTCCGCAGATACCCCCATCGGCTCATCCTGGGGACGGAGACCTTCTGCAGCGACGCTGACGAGTTCATGCGTCTGGCCTCCCATTGCCCGCGCCTGATCGGAGACTTCGTCTGGGCAGGTATGGATTATCTGGGCGAAGTCGGCGTGGGCGCTTGGGAGTATCGACAGGAAGCTCCACGGTTCAGCGGGCTGGGCTGGCTGACCGCTGGTTCCGGCCGTCTGGATCTGACAGGTAGGCCGCTGGGCGAGGCCTTGTACATGCGGGTGGCGTTAGGGGGCGAGACCGGACCCTATCTGGCTGTCCGCCCCGTCAATCATTCGGGGGAGAGGCATTCTCCCAGCGCCTGGAAGATGACAGATGCCCTTGACTCATGGTCGTGGGACGGCTGCGAGGGCAGAACAGCCCAGGTTGAGGTCTATGCCCGCGCTCATGAGGTTGTGTTGATGCTGAATGGTCGTTGCCTTGGCCGCTCGCGTTGGCGGGGTAGCACTCGATTCCGTTTCTCCTGCCCTTATGAACACGGCCTGCTGGAGGCGTTGGCCTACGACAGCTCGGGCAGGCTGATTGGACGGAGTCGGTTGCGGTCAGCCGCTCCCCAGACCATGGTCAAGCTGGAGGCCGATCGGAGTACCGTTCGCCCGGGAGGGTTGTGCTTTGTGAGGGCAAGATATACCGACCAGCAGGACATTGACAAACCCATGACATCAGGAGATTTGACTGCTCAGGTAGAGGGTGGCCGACTGCTGGCCTTTGGGTGTGCCGCCCCATACAATCCCGAAGGATTTTTGACCGGGCATACGCGCACCTATTACGGACAAGCCTTGGCAGTGGTGCAGGCGGATCGGTCAGCAGGTTCAGACGGCTCGGACGTACCCAAGCAGCTTGAACTCAAGGTTTCCGACGGTCATCGCAAGGCTGCTTTGTGCCTTCCAATCCGCAGGTGATGTGATCGCCATCTATATAATTCAACGAATTGACAAAATCGATCCGTCCCTCTACTCTTATTGTTCAGGAGGCAGGAACTGGTTTCCTCCCCTGTGAAGACTGTAAAGGCAGTGCATTAGGCAAAGGAGCATTATGGGTCTGTGGGACGTTGACAAGATCGAATACGTAGGTCGCCAGGGTGTCAAGGAGGGCCTGGGCTTCCGTTACTACGACAAGAACAAGGTGGTGGCCGGCAAGCCCATGAAGGACTGGCTGCGCTTCGCTGTGGCCTGGTGGCACACCTTCAACCAGGGTCTGGTGGATCCCTTCGGCGATCCCACCGCGCAGAGGCCCTACTACCGCTACACCGATCCCATGGATCAGGCGCTGGCCAAGGTGGATTACGCCTTCGAGCTCTTCACCAAGCTAGGGGTCGAGTTCTTCTGCTTCCATGACCGTGACCTGGCTCCCGAAGGCGACACCCTACGCGAGACCGACGCCAATCTTGACAAGGTGGTTGACCGCATCGAGGCCGCCATGAAGGACACGGGCGTCAAGTTGCTCTGGAACACCTCGTCGCTCTTCACCAACCCCCGTTTCGAGGCCGGCGCCGGCACCTCGCCCTTCGCTGACATCTATGCATACTCGGCGGGCCAGCTCAAGCACAGCTTGGAGATCGGCAAGCGTCTGGGTGCCGAGAACTACGTCTTCTGGGGCGGCCGCGAGGGTTACGAATCCCTCTGGAACACCCGGATGAAGGAGGAGCAGGACCATATGGCCGCCCTCTTCCACATGTGCGTGGACTACGCCAAGGAGATCGGTTTCGACGCGCAGTTCCTGATCGAGCCCAAGCCCAAGGAGCCCACCCTCCACCAGTACGACTACGACGCGGCCACCACCATCAACTTCCTGCGCACCTATGACTTGCAGGATAACTTCAAGCTCAACATCGAGGGCAACCACGCCAACCTGGCCATGCATACCTATCAGCATGAGGTCCGCGTGGCCCGCGAGGCTGGCTTCCTGGGATCCCTGGATGCCAACCAGGGCGACAAGCTGATCGGCTGGGACATGGACGAGTTCCCCTCGGATCTCTACGATGCCACCGCCGTCATGTGGGAGGTGCTGGCCAATGGAAGCATCGGGCCCCGCGGAGGCCTGAACTTCGACGCCAAGCCGCGCCGCTCCTCCTTCCTGCCTGAGGATCTGTTCAGGACCCACATCGTGGGCATGGACACCTACGCCGCCGGTCTGCTGGTCGCGGCCAAGATGCACGAGGACGGCTACATCGAGCAGCTGCAGCAGGAGCGCTACTCCTCCTTCGAATCCGGCATCGGTTCGACGGTAAAGGACGGCACGGCCACACTGGCCTCCCTGGAGGAGTACAGCCTCGACAAGCCGCAGGCCGAACTGATTGCCGCCGACAAGTCCGACCATCTCGAGGTCGTCAAGGCCACCATCAACAACTACATCGTCGAGGCTCTGGCGCAGGCCTGAGTTGTAGACGACTGTCGTCTCCTAGCTCCGCGAGTGAAAGCTCGCGGGGCTTTTTTATGTGCTGACTAAGGCAGACATGTTTGCCAGGTATGACACGCCAATTTTATCTGAGCCCTATCGCCTGGACCGGAGAGGAGTATAATCGAACTAAACCGCTTTAGTAGAGATGCGAAGCGGACCTACGAGGAGGTTGTGAGGATGCAGCTGAAGATAGAACGCGTGCTTGACAAGTGCGACCGTGTCATGCGTCAACGCGTGCTACCGAAGATTGAGCGGCCTGTGGGCCAGGTCCAAGTCCGCTCTTTCGTCATTTCCGGGGAACCGATACCGTCATCGGAGTTCTTCGGAAAATTACAGAGCAAGAGCGTGGACTTCCAGCCTCTCTCCCTAGGGGACACTTGGGGCACGACCTGGGGGACCACCTGGATGGAGGTGACCGGCCGCATCGATGCCGACTGGGCCGCCAAGGCACCGATTGAGCTGGTGGTCGATCTGGGTTGGCATCCTGATGCGCCCGGTGGCCATTTTGAAGCCCAGGCCTATAGGAGCGATGGATCGATCATCAAGGCTGTCAATCCCCGCAACCGTTGGATTCCGCTCGACGGGACCGATCTGGATGGGAATCAGACCCGTGACGAGGTCTCGGTTATCAATCCTGATGGAACCTTTACCATCTACCTGGAAGCTGCCTGCAATCCACTCCTGCTCGGTACCCCCGCATTCGTGGAGACACAGCTGGGGGAGGGAACCACCGGTCGCGCCGATGAGCCCAATGTCCTCAAGCAAATGGACGTCTGCCATTTTGACCATGAGGCATGGAACTACTACATGGATCTTGAGGTCACGGCCCAGCTGATCCGCGAATGCGACCAGAGCCAGCCACGGTACTGGCGTCTGGGCAAGGCCCTGCAGCGTTCGCTGAATATCTATGACGAGCGTGACCTGACCACACTGGGGCCGGCTCGACAGGCCCTGGCTGGTGTGCTGGCGGTGCCGGCGACCCCCAGTGCCCTGGATCATGCGGCAGTGGGTCATTCCCATATTGACTCTGCCTGGCTCTGGCCCAAGCGGGAGACCAGACGCAAGGTGGCGCGGACTGTTTCGAACATGCTCGCCCTGATGGAGCGCGATCCTCAATTCATCTATGCCATGAGCTCGCCCCAGCAGTATGCATGGCTGGAGGAGGATCATCCCGATCTCTTCGCCCGCGTCAAGCAGCGCATCCAAGAAGGCAGGTTCATCCCCGTCGGGGGGATGTGGGTTGAGTCTGACGGCATGCTGCCCTCAGGGGAGTCGCTGACCCGTCAGTTCACCTATGGAAAGCGGTACTACCGGGAGCATCTGGGGGTGGATACAACCGTGGTCTGGGAACCGGACAGCTTCGGCTACACGGGCCAGTTCCCGCAGATTGCCCGCCGTGCAGGAATGACATCCTTCCTTTCGCAGAAAATCTCCTGGAATGATACGACCAAATTCCCGCATCATACCTTCGACTGGCAGGGCATTGACGGCACGGCCATCTTCACGCATTTCCCTCCCATGGATACCTATGCCTCAAGCATGACGGCCCGCGAGCTCAACCACTCCGAAGAAAACTACCAGGACAAGGACATCTCGACCAGGGCCTTGGTGCTGTTCGGCTATGGCGATGGCGGTGGCGGCACCACCAGGGAGATGCTGGGACGCTATGAGCGCCTGCATGACGTGGAGGGATCGGCCAAGGTACGGTATCAGGCTCCTGCAGACTTCTTCCGCGAGTCCGAGGAAGAGATCCGCGCGGAGGCCGGTTCCGAAATGCCCGTCTGGAAGGGCGAGCTCTATCTGGAGCTGCACCGCAAGACCCTGACCTCCCAGCAGGATATGAAGCGAGGCTGCCGTCAAGAGGAGGCCATGCTGCGCACGGTCGAATACCTGTGCGCCTATGCCGGATTGCTCGATGACTCGTACACCTACCCCCGTCAGGAGCTGGACCAAATCTGGCGCACGTTGCTGCTCAACCAGTTCCATGACATTCTTCCAGGGTCCGCCATCTCCTGGGTTCATAGGCTGGCCAGGGAGGACTATCGCAGGGATATCGCCCGTCTGGAGCAGATCGGCGACGAGGCTGCCCGCGTTATAGCCTCCGCCCAGCCGCAAGCACCCATGGTGTCTGATGCCAGGCTGGTGCCCATGGATGGCAGGGGCCAAACGGCTTGGGAGCCCGTTGGACCAGTACAGGCCCAGGAAGGCCCCGAGGGTATCAAGCCTGTCCAAGTCAGCCAAGAAGACGACGGATTCGTCATGGACAACGGACTTATCCGTGCCGTCGTCGGCTCGGATGGCGAGGTTCATTCCATTCTTGACAGGACCTCCGGTAGGGACCTGGTCCCGCAAGGCTCCTCGGTCGGCGGATACGAGCTCTTCAAGGACGAGCCCTACATGTGGGATGCCTGGGATCTGGAGCGTGATGCCCTGCTGACCGCTTCTCCGGTCGATGACCCAGTCACCGTTGAGGCCTTGGATTCCGGTGTTCGGGTATCGCGCCGGCATGGCGAAACCACAATCGTCACCACGATTGGGCTGACTCCCGGCGGCAGGCAGTTGGACTTCACTGCTGATGTGGACTGGCATCAGGACGAGCAGCTGCTCAAGGTGGACATCCCCGTCGCCGTTCAGGCCAGGTACGCGCAATTCGAGTGCCAGTATGGCTTCATCGATAGGCCCATCCAGAAGAACAACGCCGCTGAAGAGGCCCAGTTCGAGAGCTGCACGCACCGATTCGTCAGAATCAGCGACGACGACCTTGCTGTTGGAGTGGTCAACGCTTCGACATACGGCGGTGACACCACACCGATCCACTACGACGAGAAGGCTGGCAAAGAGGCAGGCACCTTGGTCAGACTGACCCTGCTATCCGCCCCGGTCTTTCCCGATCCGCATACCGACAGAGGCAAGCACAGCTTTGCCTGGTCCATCGTCCCTGGGGACACCCAGGCCGACATCCTGCAAGCAGCCTACGCCCTCAACGCTCCGGTCTTCCATCATGGATTGCCTGCCGTTGAGCCGCTGGCTGGAGTCGAGGATATTCAGGGCACCACCGTCATCGACTGGATCAAGACGGCTGATGACGACAGCGGCGATGTGATTGTCAGGGTCTATAACCCGGATTCTTCGCCCTCCAAAGCCAGGCTGCACACAGGGTCCGTCCTGCAGGGGGCGACCGTGAAGGAGACCAACTCTCTGGAGGACGGTCCTGTGCCCGAGGGCGTGCGGCCAGGCCTGTGCTCCGAGCAGGGGTCGCCAGCCGACGGGGCCTTGTTGGATCTGGTTCCCTTCCAATTCACCACCTTGAGACTCTCCAGGCGCTGAATCGCCTGACCATGGGTGTCTGTCCGGCCGGTTCGTTCGTCTATTTGGATCGACCGGAAGCTCCACAAAGAAGTGAGTAGTAAAAATAGAAAGGAAGCTCCGATGAGAGCACTGAAGAAGGTAGCAGTACTGATCTGCGCGACTGCCATGGCGGGTTCGCTGGCGGCGTGCGGTGGAAGCAACAGCAGTTCAGGCGGGTCTAAAGACGGCAAGCCGTCAGGAGAGATCTCCTTCCAGACCTGGAACCTGAAGAACGACAAGTACACGCCGTACTTCAAAAACCTTATTTCGGCCTACGAGAAGTCGCATCCCGGCACCACCATCAAGTGGATCGACCAGCCCTCGGACAACTATGAGCAGAAGCTTTCCGCCGACGCAGCAGCCAATTCCCTGCCCGACATCATCGATGCCGGTCCCTCCCTGATGTACGGTCTGGCCAAGGCCGGGGCCCTGATGAACATCAGCAAGGAAGCTCCCAAGGCCCAAAACAACTATTACAAGAACGCCTGGGATGCGGTGACCTTCAAGGGCAAGGACATCGAGGAGGGTGCCTACGGCTTCCCCTGGTACGTCAACGATGGACCCACCTATTACAACACCGAGCTCATGCAGAAGTGCGGGCTGGATCCCAATAAGCTGCCGGTGACCTGGGATGACTACTTCTCCCAGGCGGACACCATGGTCAAGAGCGGCTGCGGGGCCTACATGTCCACCATGCTGGGTGGTGCTGTCGATGACTATGCGTCGGCTGGCATCCCCATTATGAACAAGGACCACACCAAGTACATCTTCAATTCCCCCAAGGCCGTCAAGCACCTGCAGCGCTTCGTTGACCTGTTCAACAAGAAGGGAATTCCGCCGGAGGCCCTGAGCGCACAGTGGTCTCAGCAGGGCGAGTTCTTCCAGAAGGGCTCCATCGTGGCCATGGGTGGCAGCGCCTACTCGGCGGCGGACTTCAAGCAGAACTCTCCTGACCTCTACAAGCATCTGGCCGTGGGTACCAAGATCAGCGATGAGGGCAAGTCCGCCAGCCTGGCCTATGAGATGCTGGCCGTCAACGCCCAGACCAAGAACAAGACGCTCGCCCTGGACTTCGTCCAATATGTGACCAATGCCAAGAACCAGCTGGCATTCGCCAAGAAGTCCAACACCTTCCCCTCCAGCAAGGGCGGTCTTGATGATCCCTACTACGCCAACATCGACACCAGTGATGTTCAAGGCAAGGCGCTGAAGGTCACTCTGAACTCCGTAAAGACCGGGTACTCAAGCCGTCCTGCCGAGTTCACCGATGCCAATGGCAAGGATTACCTGCAGCAGCAGGCCGCTCTGGCTCTGCAAGGCAAGCAGACCGCTAAGGAGTCCTTGGACAAGGCCGTCAAGTACGCCAACGAGAAGCTGCAGTAACTATGAGCCGCGTTGACTCTTCCGCCGTCCGGCCGAAGGCTTCTGCCCTCGGCCGGCCCGGCGGGTCTCAAGCCGGGGGGCAAGGCGGCAAGGGGACCCATTGGACCACGACCCTGGCCCCCTACCTGTTCGTCTTCCCGGCCTTTGCCATCGTCTTCATATTCGTCATCGTTGCCGCGCTGAATACCTGTCGGCTGGCCTTTACCGATTCCACGCTGCTGCGACCGGGCAAGTTCATCGGCATCCAGAACTTCGTAGCGATCGTGCATGACGACTATTTCTGGACCGCGCTGCTCAACTCCACCCTGTACGTGGTCTGCGTGGTCCCCTTTATGGTGATTCTTCCATTGATTCTGGCCAACCTGGTCAAGGGGAACTCCAGGATCATGGGGTTCTTCAGAACCTCCTTCTACACTCCCGTGGTCATGTCGGCCGTGGTGGTGGGAATGATCTGGACCAACCTGCTGGATCCCAAGGGGCTGGTCAACTCGGTTCTGGAGTCCTTGCACATCATCCACAGCCCGATCCCATTCCTCAGTGATCGCTGGCTGATACTGTTCACATCCATGTTCGTCACCATCTGGCTGGGCCTGGGATACTACATGGTCATCTATCTGACCGCCTTGGCCAACATTGACGCCTCCCTGTACGAGGCAGCATCGCTGGATGGGGCAGGCCCGGTAAGGCAATTCCTCTATGTCACCATTCCAGGAGTGAGATCCACCATCGTGCTGATCATGATGCTGTCCACCATCGCGGCCTTCCGCGTGTTCAACGAGATCTACGTGCTCACCAACGGCACGGCTGGTCCCGGCGGCGAGGACATCACCATGTCCATGCTCATCCAGAAGGAGGGCACTGGTATCCAGGCCAGAACTGGCTACGCCAGCGCGCTGTCGCTGATTGTCCTGGTTGTGGTCGGAGCCATGCTGATTCTGCAGCAAATCATCCAGAAGCGGGGGGAGGACTCATGAAAAGCGGTCACTCCAAAGTCACAGTCGGCAAGGTCGTCCAGTACCTTGTGCTCATACTGGTCTTCATCCTGCTGGTGGGGCCCTTCGTCTGGGAGCTGTCGCTCTCCTTCAAGGGCAAGGGCGACAACGTCTATGCGGTTCCGCCCTATATCATTCCGAAGACACCCACCTGGGATAATTACCTATCCGTTTTCAGGCAGGTCCCGGTCTTCCGGTACATGCTGAACACCGTGATTGTCGCCATTCTTTCGATCGGTGGCAACGTCATCTTCTCGACCATGGCCGGATATGCGCTGGGCCGGCTCAAGTGGCGCGGGCGCAATCTGCTCTTCACGATTTTCATGGGCACCATGGTCATCCCTGTCGAGGGCGTGGTCATCTCCCAGTTCCTGATCGTCAGAAGCGTCGGCCTGCAGAACACTCTGTTGGCTGTTGCCCTGCCAGGCATGGTGGGCGCCGTGAACATTCTGCTCATGACCAATGCCTTCAAGAGCATCCCGGACGAGCTTGAGGAGGCGGCCGAGGTGGACGGTGCCAATCTTTGGCAGCGGTTCTACCGGATTTGCGTGCCTCAGGTCAAAGGCACCATGACCGTCGTCGGAATCTTCGCCTTTGTGGGCGCCTGGAATGATTTCCTCTGGCCCCTGATCGTCATCTCCGACGAGTCAAACTACACGCTCACACTAGGCATGAACCGACTCAAGGGCATGTTCATTTCGGATCCCAGATTGATAGCAGCGGGGGCTCTGGTCTCCCTGATACCGATTCTGGTCTTCTTCGCCTGCTTCCAACGCTACTTCTTCCGTGGTCTGGAACAGGGTGGCATCAAGGAATAGCATCATCATGAAATTTGGAGTCAATTACACCCCCTCCCACAACTGGTTCTATTTCTGGCTGCATCCGGATTGGGATGCTGTCGCCAAAGACCTTGACGACATTGCTTCCATTGGGCTGGATCATATCCGCATCTTCCCGCTGTGGACGCTGCTCCAGCCCAACAGGACCTGGATCAACGGCGCCGCCCTGGACGACCTGAGGCATATGGCCGACCTGGCGGATGAGCGAGGGTTGGATGTCTATTCGGATGTGATTCAAGGACACATGTCCAGTTTTGATTTCGTGCCCTCATGGCTGGTCTCATGGCACGAAACCAATATGTTTACGGATCCGGACGCTATTCAGGCGCAGGCCCGTCTGGTCGTTTCGGTTTATGAAGCCTTGGCGGATCTGCCGCATTTCCGTGGTCTGACCATTGGTAACGAATGCAACCAGTTCACCGATCGTGTCCATCCGCGTCGAATGCCCGCCACCTCCAAGGAGGCTGAAGACTGGCTGCTGGAGCTGCTGACCCCCTTGAAGGAGAGGGCGGCCCAGGAAGGCCGTGTGCTCCTGCATTCCGAAAACGATGCGACCTGGTATCAGGACGGCCACGCCTTTCTGCCAAGATATGCGTCCAACATCGGAGACATGACCTGCATTCATTCCTGGGTCTTCAACGGCGCCGCCCAGGAGTCCGGCCCCTTGGCCGAGGAGAGCACGCGGCATGCCGAGTACCTGGTGGAACTGTCGAAGGCCTTTGCCACTCAGCCACACCGGCGGGTTTGGCTGCAGGAGGTCGGTGCCCCGCTCAATGTGATGGACGCGGGGCAGGCTGCTGACTTTTGCAGGACTTCGGTGGAACATGCCCTCGATTGCAGCGATATGTTCGGCATCACCTGGTGGTGTTCGCATGACGTCGACCAGCAATTCGGTGATTTTCCACCCTTTGAGCATCAGTTGGGTCTGTTTGATCAAGAGAAGCGCCTGAAGCCCATAGGCCAGGCTTTCGCCCAGGCGGTGAAGGACTACTCCGGCAAGGAGGGTTCTCAGCCCAGGTCCACGGCTCTTGTCGTGAATGTGGATGAGCATGATGATCCCTTGCTCAGATCTGCCTGTGCGCCCGGCGGGTCCATCTTCAACAAGTGGATGGAACTCAGCCGTCAAGGTGCAAGGCCGACACTGGTCACCTCCCTGCACGCGGCGGATAGCAGCTGGCTGCAGGACAGGGGCATCAGCGAGTGCATCGCCGTCAAGCCTGTCGGCGGAAGCTCCTACAGCGCCGTATCTGACCCATCCCTCCTGCGAGAGAAGTCCTGACCGCTGCATCTCTGGCCTACCATATTTGGCTGTAGCTGCCGTCGGAGACTAGATGTGAACGATAACAAGGTCTTCGATCTTAAGCACGGTCGTCTGCAACCCTATGTGTTGTAAGCCACGGTTTTGTGCGGATGAGGGTCTAAGTTAAGGTTAAAGGCCGATGTTCATATACGCCTAAAGCGTGTGGCAGGCAGTTTTGTTTGATGAGTCGACCGAGCCGGATTACGGGCGTCGACGAGGATGGTTGATATGAGGTGGCGCATGGGCGACGAGTCCGCTGGCGGAGAAACAGAAGCCAGAACGGACTCGTCTGTTCACAAGGAGATGGACGATGCCAGGGTCAGCCTCAAGGACATAGCCAACGAACTGGGGATATCCCAGACCGCAGTCTCCTTCGCTATCAATGACAAGCCCGGAGTCTCCATCCAGACCAAGCGCAGGGTTCGCGAAGCGGCGGCCAGAATGGGTTGGAAACCTGCATATGCCGCTCAGGCCTTGGGCAGTTCCAAGACTATGACAGTGGGTTTCGCCCCGGCCAGATCCATGGATGCCTTCCAGACCGAAGGCTTCATGCTGCATTTCATGGCCGGCATCCATGCCTCCCTGAGCAGGTCGGGCTACGGCCTGCTCTTCCGCCCCTGCGCTACCCTGGATGAGGAGCTGGACACCTATCGGGACTGGGCCAGACGCAAGCGGGTCGATGGGGTGGTGCTGGTGGATCTTCTTTCCGATGATCCCAGGCCTCGGCTCCTGCACAATCTGGGTCTGCCCGCAGTCTTGGCCGGAGGACCTGACTCAGACAACTACCTGCCCTCGCTGTCCATCGACGATTCCCGAACCATGACGACGATCATGGATCATCTGAGTTCGCGCGGGCATGCCCGGATCGCCTACTTGTCGGGGGATAAGAACCTTGACTACAGCCGCGCCCGCGTCTCTTCCTTCAAGGAGTTCGTCCGCAGTAAGAACCTGGGGGAGCCTAAAGTGGAGTTCACGGACTTCACGCCTGACAAGGCCGCTGCCTTCACCCTTCGTCTGTCATCGGGGAAGAATCCATATACCGCTTTTATCTACGAGAACGAGATCATGGCTGCGGCAAGTCTGCGAGCGATGCTGGAAAGCAGGACGACATCCGTGGCAGTGCAAGGGTCCGATGAGAAGACCACTGCTCCCGCGTCGGCCTGCATGGGTCTGCCAGCCATGGTCAGCTTCGAGGACAGCTTCATCTGCCAGAGTACCTACCCCTCCATCACGTCGGTCCATCGTGATGCCGGACTCTACGGCACCAAGGTGGCCAACCTGCTTCTGAAGATCTTCCGAGGGGAGCATGTGGGGGGTAACCGCCGCATCCTTACCCCCAAGCTGGTCATCCGTGAGAGCACGGCGCGTCCGGTGCAATGAGGCCTGTGACAACCTCCGGGAATTCTGTGCCATGGCCCCGCTATCATGGTCGCATGTGAGCGTAAACAGTTACGCCTGTGAAACGTCTGCTGCCATGGCCACCGAGGAGGATGGAATAGTCATGTTCATACCACGTTATTACGAGGATCCAGCCACGCTGCATGTGGGGACCGAGCCCAACCGTGCATACTGCGTGCCAGCCGGCGCCCCCATGGACACGCGTGGTGACCTGCGCAGGCGTTCCGATCGCTACCTGGACCTGGATGGGGACTGGGATTTTCGCTATTATGCCAGCATCGACCAGTTGGATGCCGAGGTCCAATCCGCGGTCGAGGCCAAGGATCCGGTCTTCTTTGAAGCGGACTACAGCCCTGCCAAGGATGCGGGCCGAGGGGTGTACAAGCCCATCCATGTGCCGGGAGTCTGGCAGACACAGGGCTATGACAATCCCCAATACACCAACGTGCGCTATCCTTTCCCCTTTGATCCGCCCAGGGTGCCTGCCGACAATCCCTGCGGCATCTACCTGCGCGCCTTCGACTACGAGCCCGATCCCTCAGCGCCTCGGGCCCTGCTCAATTTCGAAGGAGTGGACTCATGCTTCTATCTCTGGGTCAATGGGGATCTGATCGGCTATAGCCAGGTCTCGCACGCCACCAGCGAATTCGACGTGACCGACCACCTGCAGCGAGGCCGTAACCAGCTGGCCGTTCTGGTGCTCAAGTGGTGCGATGGCAGCTATCTGGAGGACCAGGACAAGTTCCGCATGAGTGGCATCTTCCGCGATGTCTACATCCTGCGTCGGCCCAAGGCACGTCTGCGCGACTGGTTCGTCCACACCGACTTCGATAAGGACATGAGCCATGCCAGTGTGACCCTGGATCTGGACCCGACCGGGGTGTCGGGCCAGGATGATGACGCTTTGGACGTCCAGGCTCTGCTGACCGACCCCGATGGTGTGGAGGTGGCCCGGGCCGAGCTGACGGGTTGCAAGGAGCCTGCACAATTTGCCATGGAGGTTGGCCATCCCCGCCTCTGGAATGCCGAGGATCCTGAACTTTACCGGCTGACCTTGTCGACTAGGGCCACCTCTACCGGCTCCGGCGACTCGGATGAGGTCATCACCGAGTACATCGGCCTGCGTACCATCAGCGTGGACGGCCAGGTGGTCAAGGTCAACGGCAGGCCAATTAAAATCCACGGAGTCAACCGCCATGACGGGGACCCGCGTACCGGCTTCGCCATCGACCAGAAGCAGATCATGCGTGACCTGACCCTGATGAAGGAGCACAACGTCAACGCCATCCGCACCTCCCATTACCCCAACAGCCCTCAGTATTACGCCCTCTACGACCAGCTGGGCTTCTACCTGATCGCCGAGGCCGACCTGGAGGCCCATGGCATCGAGGCCCTCTACCACGGTCCGGACTGGAAGGAACCCGATTACTGGAACGGTCGCATCGCCGACGAGCCGCTCTTTACCAAGGCCATTGTGGACCGGGTCCAGCGCAGCCTGGAGCGGGACAAGAACCATCCCTCCATCCTGATCTGGTCCATGGGCAACGAGAGCGGATACGGCTGCGGCATCGAGGCGGCTCTGGCCTGGACCAAGTCTCGGGACCCCTCCCGTCTGACCCACTACGAGTCGGCCATCCACGGCTCGCCCCGGAAGGATCTGGATTACAGCAATCTGGACATCACCTCGCGAATGTATCCCTCCATCAAGCAAATCGAGGACTACTTCACGCCCGAGGGTCCTCACGGCATCAGCAGCCACGGGGATGACGGAGACGGGGGCCGGAAGCCTTACTTCCTCTGCGAATACTGCCATGCCATGGGACTGGGGCCCGGGGACCTGGAGGACTACTTCCGTGTTATCCAGGCCCATCCGGGGCTCCTGGGCGGCTGCATCTGGGAGTGGGCCGACCACGCCATCGACCAGGGCAGGGACCGCAAGGGCCGTCAAATCTATGCCTACGGGGGAGACCACGGCGAGTACCCCCATGATGCCAACTTCTGCATGGACGGCCTGGTCTACCCCGACCGGCGGCCCCACACCGGCCTCAGGGAGTTCAAGAACGTCTTCCGTCCGGCCCGTCTGGTCGGCTACGATCCCCAGACCCGGCTGCTCACCCTGCATAACTACCTGGACTTCACTTACCTGGATGAATACCTGAGCCTGAAGTGGACCCTTCTGTGTGATGGGGAGCCTGTGGCCTCCGGGACGCCTGAACTGGATCGCGGGACCGGCCTGCACATCGCCCCCCATGCTGAGGGCACCGTTGGCTTGCCCGCCATGGATCCGCCCGAGCACGGCCGCCTGACCCTGCTGGTGGAGTACGCCCTGGCCAAGGCCGATCCAGTGCTTTCACAAGGATATCCGCTGGGCTTCGATCAGCTTGAAGCCGCAGACATGGGGATGCCTGAACGTCCCAACGGCGTGGCCAGAGTCATCAGTGCCGACCCCGGCAGCGGGTCCCGGGGCGCCCACCGTCCGGTGGTCAGGCAAACGGATGCCCGCTTCGACGTGGAGGGGGCCGACTGGCGCTACGTCTTCAACCGCCGCACCGGCATGGTGGAATCCATGAGCATCGACAACCGTTCCCTGCTGGACGCCCCTATGGAGGTCAACCTCTGGCGGGCGCCTACCGACAACGATGCCATCATCAAGAATGAATGGCGCAAGGCCGAATATGACCGGGCTGGCACCAGGGCCCTCTTCTGCCAGCTGCAGACCGATCAGGACAGGGGATTGACCACAATCAAGGCTGAACTGTCCTTGGTGGCACCCTTCATTCAACCCATGGGCAGCATCCTCGCCACCTGGACTCTGAGCGACCAGGGTGGGCTGGACCTCAAGATGGAGCTGCATCGGGATCCCGAGTTTCCCTATCTGCCAAGGTTTGGTCTGCGGCTCTTCCTGCCCAAGAGCCTCCAGCGGGTCACCTACTGCGGCTACGGGCCCTACGAGAGCTACCGGGACATGCACCGTGCCAGCCACTATAGCGTTTTCCATGGCACCGCATCAGGCATGGTCGAGCACTACCTGCGTCCCCAGGAGAACGGCTCCCATTATGGTTGCGATTACGTTCTGGTGGAGGATGACCGCTCCCTGTTGCAGGCGGCGGGGGATGGGCCCATCAGCTTCAACTGCTCCCCCTACACACAGGAGGAGCTGACCGCGAAAGGGCACGACCATGAGCTGGAGGAATGCGGCTCAACCGTGCTCTGCCTGGACTATGCCACAAGCGGCATAGGCTCCAACAGCTGCGGACCTGAGCTGGATCCCGCCTATCGTCTGGATGAAACCGATCTGGTCTTCGGACTGCATTTGCGGGTGCGTTCCAAGTGACTCAGGCTGGCGGGGCCCTTCATCCCCGCCAGCGCAGGTACTGCTGGTAGACCTGCTCGCAGGGGGCTCCCGTCAGCGTGGTCTCGATGTCCACCGGCCAGGCGGGAGGTTCCTCTTCTCCTGTTAGAGCCCAGGCTGCCTGGCGGGCCGCACCGATGGCCACATACTCGTCCGGCCGGGGCAACTGCACATCCATGCCCAGAATTCCTGGGGCATAGGCTCTGACTGCCGGGGACTTGGCGCCGCCGCCGACCAGAAGGATCCTGGAGACTGTGGTGCCCAGTCGTTTCAGCAGTTCCAGACAGTCACGCTGGGAGCAGAGCAGGCCTTCCACGAATGCTCTGGCCAGGTTGGTGCGCGTGGTGTTGGCCAGGGTCAGTCCCTCCAGTCTGGCATGGGCGTCAGGGCGGTTCGGGGTGCGCTCGCCGTCGAAGTAGGGGATCAGGGTGATGCCCTCGGCCCCCGGCGATGACTTCTCCGCCAATTCGGCAAGACCGTCATAATCCGTCCCCAGGGCGGCCAGGCCTGCGTCCAGGATGCGTGAAGCGTTGATGGTGCAGGCCAGAGGGAGCCAGTGGCCGGTGGCATCGGCGAATCCGGTGACCGAGGCGCTCATGTCATAGGCGGGGACCGGGCTGACCGCGGCAGCGACCCCCGAGGTTCCCAGGGAGATGGAGACGTCGCCCACCTGCATGGCCAGGCCCAGGGCCGTCATGGCGTTGTCGCCGCCGCCCGGCGCGATGATGCAGCCGCCGGGCACATCCCTGCCGGCGATGCGGGGGTCGGCCTTGGCTCCGACCTGGTGGGGGCCAAGAACCTTAGGCAGGATGACTTGTTCGGCCATTCCGTCGGGCAGGGCCATGGCCAGCAGGTCACGCCGGTAGCTGTCGGCGGCGGGGTCGTAGTAGCCGGTGCCGGAGGCATCAGAGCGATCAGTGAAGAGATCCTCCAGCCCGGGTTCAGTCTCCGGGTCGGCCGCGGGACCATGGCCGGCGATAACCCAGCTCAGCCAGTCGTGGGGGAGGCATATGGCCGCGATGGCCTTGGCATTATCCGGCTCCACCCGGCTGACCCAGGCCACCTTGGTGATGGTCAGCGAGGCTACGGGAGAGGAACCCACAGCCCGTACCCAGGCTTGCTTGCCCCGCATGGCCAGATCCTGGTCTGAATCCGGGTTCTTGTTTGATTCGTCGTTTTCTGCTTTGGCGGTTTTAGTCTTGCTGGTTTCAGACCTGGCTAGCCGGATGATGAGATCGTCGGCATCAGGAGCCGAACGTGTATCGTTCCAGAGCAGGGCATCCCTGATCACCCGCCCTTGGTGGTCCAGCAATACCATGCCATGCTGCTGGCCGCCCACGCTGATTGCCGAAACATCGTCCAATCCACCCGCCTGGGCGGAAGCTTCCTGAAAAGCCTTCCACCAAGCCATGGGATCCACGCTGGTGCCTGCCGGATGAGGAGCCTTGCCGAAGCGGACCAGCCGACCGGTCCGGGCATCGGTGACCCTCACCTTGCAGGACTGTGTCGAAGTGTCCACTCCCGCCACCAGGATCTCATTCATGTCAGCCTCCTTGCTTGATCGCCTTTCAGCGAGAACGTGCTTGTCTCGATCAATATCATTAATTCATCATACTAATGTGCCTTCACAAATTGCTAAATCCAGGATAATCTGCGGCAAAAACCTACGTAATTACTTGAAATAGTCAAATCAATAA
The DNA here is from genome assembly GCF_003688305.1 of Bifidobacterium sp. wkB344. Classification (NCBI taxonomy): domain Bacteria; kingdom Bacillati; phylum Actinomycetota; class Actinomycetes; order Bifidobacteriales; family Bifidobacteriaceae; genus Bifidobacterium; species Bifidobacterium sp. wkB344. Next base: position 182,187 of record NZ_NPOQ01000008.1, read on the forward strand.
ACTTTGTGCTAGTATGTGTGCCGGAAGAGATCCAGCTTGCCGAGGGGGACAAGTCGGAGGCAACCCTTCAACGAAGAAAGGAACCATCATGAACAATTGGAAACGAGCGGTTTGTGCACTGGCCGGGATTGTCATGCTCGCGTCAGTGGGTGCCTGCGGAGGCTCAAGAGGCGCGACTGCGGGGGGGGGGGGGGGGGGGAAGGCAAAAA
>NZ_NPOQ01000014.1:0-1281 GCF_003688305.1 Bifidobacterium sp. wkB344
AACGCCCTTATCGGACTCGCTTTCGCTACGGCTGCCCCACACGGGTTAGCCTCGCCACGCACCACTGACTCGCAGACTCATTTTTCGATAGGCACGCCGTCACCCCGAAAGGCTCCGACGGATTGTAGGCACACGGTTTCAGAAACTCTTTCACTCCCCTCCCGGGGTGCTTTTCACCTTTCCCTCACGGTACTCGTACGCTATCGGTCAGACAGGAATATTCAGGCTTACCCCACGGTCGGGGCCGATTCACACGGGATTCCACGAGTCCCGCGCTACTTGGGAACAAGAACCGGGAGGCGGCGCGCCTTCGGCTACGGGGCCATCACCCTCTACGGCCGGGAATTCAATCCCGTTCGCCTCACACGCCGCTTTATCACTGCCGCCGGGCCCGTCGGAGCCCGGACGCCAAGTCCCACAACACCCATGCCGCAACCCCCGACGGGTCTCACACGGCACCGGTTTGGCCATCATCCGCTTTCGCTCGCCACTACTCACGGAATATCCTTTCCTGCAGGTACTGAGATGTTTCACTTCCCTGCGTACCCCCCGCACGAATGCGGTGCCGGCCCATAACAGCCGGCGGGTTACCCCATTCGGACACCCTCGGATCAAAGCCCTGTCGGCGGCTCCCCGAGGCCTATCGCGGCCCCACGCGTCCTTCATCGGTCCTGTCTGCCAAGGCATCCACCATGCGCCCTTGCCGACAACACGACCACAGGCCATGCCACGACAACAACAACTGCGAACTGCCAGACGACAAATCATCACACTAAACGATCACAAAACGATCGACCCGAACCCACTCAAAAAAATAGGCTCGGACGAAACAATACAGCAGACAGCCAGCACAACAGCCGGCCATCCGCTCGCGTCCACTATCCAGTTCTCAAACCACCAGCGCACCGACGACACCCGACACGGGGCAACACCCCACACGGGAACCGACGGGCGACGGGAACACCACCAACAAGGGTGGCGGTCCGGGAACCCAACAGCGCATCCATGCCACAGCCTTCAGACCGTTCCACGCCAGCACGCCCACGCCAACCGGCCAACCGGCCGGCCCGCAGGCACGACCCCCACGCAGACCGCGCAGAGGAATTTCCATAATCTCCGTAGAAAGGAGGTGATCCAGCCGCACCTTCCGGTACGGCTACCTTGTTACGACTTAGTCCCAATCGCGGACCTCACCTTAGACGGCTCCCCCCCAAACGGGTTGGGCCACCGGCTTCGGGTGCTGCCCACTTTCATGACTTGACGGGCGGTGTGTACAAGGCC
>NZ_NPOQ01000024.1:0-389556 GCF_003688305.1 Bifidobacterium sp. wkB344
TCCGGTACGGCTACCTTGTTACGACTTAGTCCCAATCGCGGACCTCACCTTAGACGGCTCCCCCCCAAACGGGTTGGGCCACCGGCTTCGGGTGCTGCCCACTTTCATGACTTGACGGGCGGTGTGTACAAGGCCCGGGAACGCATTCACCGCGGCGTTGCTGATCCGCGATTACTAGCGACTCCGCCTTCACGGAGCCGGGTTGCAGGCTCCGATCCGAACTGAGACCGGTTTTCAGGGATCCGCTCCATGTCACCATGTCGCATCCCGTTGTACCGGCCATTGTAGCATGCGTGAAGCCCTGGACGTAAGGGGCATGATGATCTGACGTCATCCCCACCTTCCTCCGGGTTAACCCCGGCGGTCCCCCGTGAGTTCCCACCATAACGTGCTGGCAACACGAGGCGAGGGTTGCGCTCGTTGCGGGACTTGACCCAACATCTCACGACACGAGCTGACGACGACCATGCACCACCTGTGAACCGGCCCCGAAGGGAAACCGCGTCTCCGCGGCCGTCCGGCACATGTCAAGCCCAGGTAAGGTTCTTCGCGTTGCATCGAATTAATCCGCATGCTCCGCCGCTTGTGCGGGCCCCCGTCAATTTCTTTGAGTTTTAGCCTTGCGGCCGTACTCCCCAGGCGGGATGCTTAACGCGTTAGCTCCGACACGGAACCCGTGGAACGGGCCCCACATCCAGCATCCACCGTTTACGGCGTGGACTACCAGGGTATCTAATCCTGTTCGCTCCCCACGCTTTCGCTCCTCAGCGTCAGTGACGGCCCAGAGACCTGCCTTCGCCATCGGTGTTCTTCCCGATATCTACACATTCCACCGTTACACCGGGAATTCCAGTCTCCCCTACCGCACTCCAGTCCGCCCGTACCCGGCGCCGATCCACCGTTAAGCGATGGACTTTCACACCAGACGCGACGAACCGCCTACGAGCTCTTTACGCCCAATAAATCCGGATAACGCTTGCACCCTACGTATTACCGCGGCTGCTGGCACGTAGTTAGCCGGTGCTTATTCGAAAGGTACACTCACTCTCGCTTGCTCCCAATCAAAAGCGGTTTACAACCCGAAGGCCGTCATCCCGCACGCGGCGTCGCTGCATCAGGCTTTCGCCCATTGTGCAATATTCCCCACTGCTGCCTCCCGTAGGAGTCTGGGCCGTATCTCAGTCCCAATGTGGCCGGTCGCCCTCTCAGGCCGGCTACCCGTCGAAGCCTTGGCAGGCCATCACCCCGCCAACAAGCTGATAGGACGCGACCCCATCCCATGCCGGTAAACCCTTTCCCACACCATCATGCGATGATGCGGAGCATCCGGCATTACCACCCGTTTCCAGGAGCTATTCCGAAGCATGGGGCAGGTTGGTCACGCATTACTCACCCGTTCGCCACTCTCACCAGACAGCAAGCTGCCTGGATCCCGTTCGACTTGCATGTGTTAAGCACGCCGCCAGCGTTCATCCTGAGCCAGAATCAAACCCTCCACAAAAAACCATGAAGAAGGCCGAAACAGCCCACATCAATAATTGACGGGCCAGCTTCCATAAGGAGGAAACCAACCCACGAAAAACCCCGACACCAATTACACGCTCCCACGAAACCCCACAACAGGGGAAGGCACCGGACTGGCAATCAAAAAGCTATAAGTAGCACAAACACGCTCTTGAGTTCTCAAACCACCACCACACCAACAGCTCCAAGCCCTCCGAAGAGTTCTCATCACTGCCGGGCAGCAAGAAGTAAACTTACACGAACTTGGGTTGTCCCGCAAATTGGCATACTGAAATCACGGTGGAACCCAATGATTTCGCGGTTTCTACGGCGTGTCGGTTTTTGCCGACCAAGCCCCGCTCAATTGGCCTTCACCTATCCAGGAGCCCCGCGCACTCTTCAACGAGGCTCAAACCAATATCTTCAATTACTCATATTAGTAGATTTGGTTCTCCTCAAGAGGTATTTCTATCATGCGGATGAGCGCGTGCAGCCAGGCTGCGGTTCCTGCTTACTCACGCGCTACAAGCAGAGTGCTTTAACCGTTGCTGCGAACCGTTCTGGCTCGTCCCATTGTGGGCAGTGCCCTGACCGGTTAAAACGGATGAACCGATGCGGGCTCTTCAGTCCATCTGCAAACTGCTTAACCAGACTGCCAGGCAGATGACGGTCATATTTGCCGCTGATGAAATAAACAGGAGCCGCAAAAGAGGTTTGCCCGCTGAAATCGACCTGCTCCAACTCAGCATCCAAGCGTGCCCGTGATTGAGCCACCCCCTTAGCATGGTTGAGCAGTCGCGACCAGTTGTAGTAAGGCGAGCGCAGGTAAGTCATGATCCGTTCCAGAGATCCAAACAGCATGGCAACCCCGCCACGAGACAGCAGCTCATCGAGCATCAGCACCACGTCAGCAGCCCCACTCTCTCTGCTGACGATCGAACCGAGCCGGGAGCCCCAACTCTGTTGCCCCCAACGCCGTCTTAACCGAAGAGCGGCCCGCATGCTGACAACCTGTCCAAGACCGATATAACAGCGAACAAGCGAGGGATACCGCTTCACCATCTCCAGTCCCAGGACGCTACCCCATGAATGACCGATGAGGATCAGGGAATCCTGCCCGTAGACGTGAAGAAGCTCAAGCACGAATTGGTGAACGTCCTCAACCATCGAATCGATGGTCACTATCTCGTCAGGTGCAAAAGGATGGTAGGACAGCCCACTACCTCGCTGATCCAGGTTGATGAAGCGGAAATCGCGCTCCAAGGCTGCGTTGTAGCGCATGGTCAGCGGAATGCAGGCATCGCCCGGACCGCCATGGAGGTAAAGAATGATGGGAGCACAGCGAGGGGCTGGATTCATCGAGAAAACAAAGCGTGCGCCATTGATCTGCGTACCATATAATCGGGAGCTACTGGGAAATACCGCGATGCGACCAGTCATGGAGTCATTTTATCGGCATCTTTTCCGGCCTGTGTTGAATCACGTTCAACAAGCTCAAAACCTGTGGTATAAGTACGCACAGGGCCCGCATATCCGTTGATCCGCTCTATCAGCATGCTGACCGCCACCCGGGCATAGTCGTCAATCAAAGGATCAATCGTCGTCAAAGCAGGGTTGGAATAGCTTCCCTCTGGAGTGTTGTCAAACCCCACCACCTGAATATCATCTGGAATCGAACGACCTCTTTTTTGAACTTGATGCATCACTCCATAAGCAACCGCGTCGTTCAAGCAAATGATTCCATCGACATCGGGATGGTCATCCAGAAGGAAATCGGCTGCCTTAATCCCCTCGTCGGTCATCAGGCGTGGCAGGCTGACAATAAGATTGGAATCAACCTCCAGTCCGCGCTCCTCAAAAGCTTGGATATATCCCCTGACTCGGAGTTCCTGAGTCCCTTCCACCGCAGAAAAGACCGATCTGCGACTGTACTTGGCTGGCGCCCCGACCAGAGCCAAGCGTCTGCAACCCGCGTCAAGAAGCCGCCCCGTTGCGAATCGCTCTGCCTCAGTATTCGGCATGGTGACAAAGTCTGCCTTGCCATATGGGCGATAGTCCCCGGTCATCACCAGTGGGTAGGTCTGCGAGAGCAAAATGCCCTTGTCGCGCAAGGGCCGCTCAACGAAGAATATCCACCCATCTGCGGCTAGATGGTAAGTCTCATCGATAATGGTTCGAATACCCGACCCGCCAGAGCTATAGGTACTGACTACCACACCATACTTACGTTCACGGGCGGTTTCTATCACCTTGTCAGCCAGATAGGCCCCAAAGGGCTGGGTGAAATCGAATATTCCCAGCCCTAGGATGCCTGTTGCTCCTGTCTTGAGCGATCTGGCTGACATGTTGATCTGATAGCCCAATTTGGTCATGGCTGTTTTGACACGTTCCCGGGTCTCGGGACGCATACTGCCTGAATGATTCAACACATTGGAAACGGTCTTTATGGAGACGTTCGCCTCTTTGGCCACATCCTTGATGGTCACTCGTCTCCGCATTGCCGCTCCTTATGGATGCAACGATTACTCCCTATTCGAGAATATACGTGCCCCCCGCCGAAACGACGAGGGGCACAAGCGGAACATGCGAGGAAGACCTATTCTTTAACGGCACCAGCCGTCAGCCCGCTTACCCAATACTTCTGCAGGAAAAGGAAGGCCAAGACAAGAGGAATGACAGAGATAAAGGCTCCAGAGGTAATCAGGTTCCATACCTGCTCCGACCCTGAGCCCGCATTCGACTTGGCCTGCCACTGGGTCAATCCCACTGTAATCGGGAAAAGCTTGGTATCGGCAAGCACAACTTGCGGAAGAAAATAGTTGTTCCAGCAGTTGACTACGGAAAGCAGGAAAACCGTGGTTATGGCCGGGGTCATGATGGGCAGAGCCACCTGAATGAAGGTTCGGATTTCCCCGGCTCCATCAACCCTGGCCGCCTCCAGCATTTCGTCTGGCAGCGATCCCGTGCAGTACACGCGCATCAGGTATGTGCCGAACGGTGACAGCAGCGAAGGCAACAGAACCGCCCAGAGAGTATCGTTCATTCCTATCTGCGACATCAGAATGAAAGTGGGGATGACCAAGGCAGTGGTCGGAATCATCAGGGCGCCCAGCACGATATCGAAATAGGCATTTCTGCCGGCAAACCTGAACTTTGCGAACCCGTAACCGGCCATGACCGAAATAATGGTGGCCCCCAGTCCTCCGACAAAGGCATATAGGAAGGAATTCAGCAGCCATCGCCAATATATGCCCCCTTCGTAGGTGCTGAGCTCCTTGATATTGTCGAAAAGCGCGAAATGCTTGTCGAACCAAAGGGATCCACCCGTACCCATAAACAGTCCGGAATTGGATTTTGTCGCGGCCACAACCAGCCACCACACAGGCATCAGGAAATAGATGATGCATACGATCAACAGAAGATTCGAACCCACGCGATGTGGCTGGGCGATTCTACGAGCCGCATCCTTTTCCTTTAGCATGCTAATCCCCTAACCCAGACTGCTTGCGGGTAACCCGCATGAATATCACACTGAAAATAACGACCAGAAGCCCCAAAGCGAATGAGATCGTTGCCGAGTAGTTAATCTGGTTGTAGTTGAAGGCCAACGCCTGAGCATACATATTAGGCGTGTATTCCGGGGGTATGGCCGAGTTGGCATTATTGCGCAACACCATTGGCTCCGTATAGAACTGCAAGGTCCCAATCAACGAAAAGATCGTGACCATGACCAACGAGCTGCTGATCATAGGCGTTTTGATCCGAACAGCTATCTGCAGCTCCGAAGCGCCATCCAACCTGGCGGATTCGTATAGATCATGCGGTATGGCCCTCAGGGCAGAGTAGAGAATTACCATGTAATACCCTGTCCACTGCCATGTGACCATATTGACCAATGCTCCGAATATGCCGTTTGTACTTAAAAAATCCGGTGGTTGACGGCCGAATAAGGCAAAGATCGAAGTAAACGGACCCAGGTTCTTCGAGTAAATGAATCCCCACATCAGCGCCCCGATGACCACCGGGATGGCGTAGGGAAGGAAGAACAGAAGCCGGGAAGCAGATGCTAAGCGAGTCATCATGGAATCGATGACCAAGGCTAGAATCAGCGCCAAGCCAAGTTGAATCGGCACCATGACCAACGTATAGATCACGACCCTGCCCATGCCTTTAAGGAATATAGGGTCCGAGAAAGCCCGTCGATAGTTTTCCAAGCCGGTGAAAACACTTCCACGCACTTGCGTGTAGGTGAAAAGGGACACGTAAAAGGCATAAACTAGTGGGACGACCAGAAATACAATAAAAACGATGCCGAAAGGCAACGTGAAGAACCAACCCCACACATTATCCTTGCTCAGCCGGCGACGCCTTTTGGCAGACACATATTTTGCTGACATGATTTATCCTCCCGGGGGGAGCGATCAGCTCCCCCCATGAGATCCGACCAGACTTACTGAGATACCTTGAATCCTTGCTGCTTGGCATAGTCGCTTAGCGTTTGCTGCAAGGAATCCAGGCTCGTTGAAACATTCTTCCCATCTCGGAGAATGGCGGAAAGTGTCTTGGTCTGCTCGTCATTGGCATATGTTTGGAACGGAAGGAATTGATAGCCCTTGTACCCCTGAGCCACCGGAGCAATAATCTTGTTGATCTTTTGGTTGCCGAAGAACGGCTCCTGCCTATCCAAGAAGGCTGCCGAGCTGAGTTTCTTGGTCCATGTAGGATACAGGCCGCTGTCATTGACCGCGATATCCTGTGCGGCATCATCCCCAAAGAGCTCCATGGCCACCTTCGCTGCAGCCTCGGTATGCTTGGCCTGATCAGTCACAGCCATTCCCGAACCGCCGCAATTGACATCAGGATCTGACTGGTCCCAAACAGGGGCTTTGGCAATCTGCCATTGTGATCCCTCCTGCACTCCGCTGACACCATTGAGGTATCCGACCAACCAAGAGGCATGGATGATTGTCGCATAGGAACCGTCGACGTTCTTCTTATTCCATTCTGCGGTGTCTGTATCGTCCGTCGCAACAATGTCATCTTTGGCTAGTTTCTGCCAGAAGGAGACGACTTTCTTTACCTTGTCGGAATTAATCTTGATACCGACATTTTCAGGATCATTGGCTGAATACTTAAAGACTTTAGCGCCGTTCTGATCGTAGTAGGCGTAGTTGAACAGCGTGCCATTAGGCTGCCAGTTGCCTATATGTCCTGTGTAACCCTTCTGCTTGAGCTCACGTCCTGCTTGTTCATACTCATCCCAAGTCGTTGGCGGCTTGACCTGATACTTGTCGAAGATATCCTTGCGGTAATACATGACCACAGGACCCACATCCACCGGCACTCCGTAGACTCCTTTAGAACCTCCCAGTTGGACATCCTTCCAAGCGCCTGCTGTGTAATTGCTCCGGATCTTATCTACGCCGAACTTCGACAGATCCACCAAATGCTTTTCCACACCTGACGCGAATTGCGGCATAACCGCATACTCGAGCTGAATCACATCGGGAGCACCAGACTTGGCCTTAATGGTGGTGTTGAATCGAGAGTATGCCTTGGCAGACTGATCGGCGCTGGTCCAGCAGACCTGAAGATCATCATGTGTTTCGTTGAAGTGATCAACCAGCTTGCCGAATGCAGGGTACCAAGCCCACACAGTCACCTTTTCGGCATTGGGCTTTTTAACTGTATTGCGGCATTTGGCAGTATCGTTGGCTTTGGCATCGTTATGCACCTGGGATGCCTCGTTATTGGACGAGCCAGAGGGCGACCCGGGAGAACCGCAAGCTCCTGCTGCCAGCGCCATCACAGCTACCAGTACCGACGCACCCATGAGTCGTGCTGTTTTCATCTTTTCTCCTTTTTGAACTGTGCCGCCCACTTCCTTGTTGGGCGACAAACCTGATTCATGCGAACAACAGCATCGTCCAGGACACAGGAGGAAGCGTGACGCATCCCTGCCTGCCATTGTTTTCGATGACTGCGGTCCTGTTCCGGTAAGGGACCACCCTTTCTTGTTTCTGAGCCGTATTCGCGGCTTGTGAATCATCATCATGGAGGGTAAAGGCTTCGACCTGTGAATATGAGGCACTCTCGCCGAGATCAACGGTAAATTGATTGTCGCCTTTCACCGAACGATTGACGACGAACACCGCCAGCGTGCCGTCAGAGCGCTGAACAGCTACAGCATTGACATCGGCCACCGTGCCGTACTGGTTGGTATGGTGCTCAGAGCCTTCCAGCGGTGCAGACAATACCGTGCCACCTTTGGCATACCTTGCAGCATAAGCAAATGGATAGAAAATCGTCTGCCTCCAGGCGTCCCCGCCTGGTTCCGTCATGATGGGAGCTATGACATTTACCAATTGTGCCAAAGAAGCGGACCTAACAACGTCTACATTTTGCAGAAGGGTGATCAGCAGGTCGCCGAAGACGACGGCATCCATGACAGTATATGTGTCCTCAAGAAGGCGGGGAGCGATCGGCCAGTTGTCGATACCCTCTGGATTCTTCGATTTCTCCCCATCCTGATACCACACGTTCCATTCATCAAAGGAGATATAGACCTGATGATCACTATGCCGTTCGGCTTTCACAGAGTTGATCACTGCGGATACATCCCTGATGAAGGAGTTCATATCAACCCCGGAAGCCAGAAAACTCTCCATATCGCCATTGTGAGGCTGGTAATAGGCATGGCAAGAGATGAAATCCACATAATCATAGGTATGTTCCAGCACTGTTCGTTCCCATTTGCCAAACGAGTCCATGGCATGGCTGGAAGAACCGCAGACGACCAAATCCAGATCCGGGTCAAGCTGCTTCATTCCTGCTGCAGTCTTGGCCGCCATCCTGGCATAATCAATCGCATCGCAATGGCCTAGCTGCCAGGGACCGTCCATCTCATTGCCCAAACACCACATACGGATGTTGAAAGGCCGGTCTGCTCCATTCTGGCGTCGCAAATCCGACAGAGCTGTTCCAGAGGGAATGTTGCAGTACTCCAGAAGATCCAAGGCTTCTTGGATCCCCTGTGTCCCCAGGTTCACAGCCTCCATCAGCTCATTGCCGCCGAGTTCGGCAAGCCAGTCCTCCATCTCATGCAGGCCAAACTGGTTGGTTTCAGTGGAATGCCATGCCAGATCAAGCCGACGTGGCCGACTGGCAGGGTTACCGATTCCGTCTTGCCAACGGTAGCCTGACACGTAGTTGCCGCCAGGATATCTAATGGTCGAAACGCCCAGTTCCTTGACCAGATCGATGACATCCTGCCTGAATCCGTGACCATCGGCTCTCGGATGGTCAGGTTCGTAGATCCCCGTATATACACACCGACCAAGATGCTCAACGAATGAGCCGAATAGCCTATCATCGACCGTCGCTAACTGATACCTCCCATCCACATGCATATACGACCGTCTCTGACGGGTTTGCGCCATAGATTCCATTCCTCTGTTACCTCCATACCGAACGAAGCGAAACAACGTTGTCTTAAAGCCGGGAACCGATGCCAGTGCATCAGCGCCCTGATATTTAATACAACCTTGTACTTCTTAACTGACAATGTACTCTATATACGATTGCCTGACAAATCAAGTATTCTGAACTACTCTTTTCCTAACATACAGTGTTCAACATTTGAGTAGCCGCTCAAATGGATACTAACGTTGTATCTATTTTTTGCCTGCCACAGACGCAGTCATCTCGGCGGTAAGATCGCCCCTTCCTTGCGCCCATAATCACTGCCATATTCTTAAATATGAGAACGTTATCTATATGAAACAGAGCCTCTATAGAAATCGCATGTTTTATAGGTTTTATGAGTCGATAGAAGCATATATTTGACGATAGAACGTTTTCACAATATGCTGTTTTTAGTCGCGTCGATGATATGCCAGCGACGGACATTCACCAGGCAGAACCCGCGATTAAAGGGAAGGGGGCCTTGCACATATCAACGCACCCAGCCGATTATGACCTCGCCGTTGAGGATCAGACGGCCAATGCGTGAACAATGTAGTTCTCAGCATCACTCACTCGGATCCTGAACTATCCGAATCGAGCGATTGCTTTGCATTCCGATGGAAGAAACACATCATGGGAAAATATCAGACACTTCTAGCATTAACGGCGAGCGCGGGTCTGCTGATCGGAGCATGCGTTCTGCCGGCAGCCTACGCCGATGAAGCCAAACCAGCGCAAGTCCTCCAAGTCGATATGGGCAAGACAACCGGGAATTTCCTCGGCGGAGCTTCTGGAACCCTGTACGGTTTAGGCGACGAAGGATCGCCGACAGATGCCATTCTCGACGGCGCCCGTGTGGAAAATTCCTCACAGAAACCGCCAACGGGCTCCCAACACCCCAGCGGGGACGCCCTGGCCTTGGAGCGCCAGTTCTTTGCCAATGGAGGACAAGAACTGGCCGTATACATGCAGGATTATTACCCAGATTGGTCCTATAACCATGGTTCACGCCCGGGAGATGACCGATCATATGTAACCAATGTGCCTGTCAGCGATCCCAGATATGGCACCTACAGCGATCAGTCCAATGGACGTTGGGATTATAGCGAAGTCGTCGAAATCGTCGTCAATAAGATATTGTCCCAATCAGAGCATCCCGACCAATACACCTTCATCCCCTTCAACGAGCCAGACGGAGGCAACTGGTACTACACGGGCGATGATGCCCAGAACCCGCTGTTCAAAACAACTTTCCTGAACGACTGGGACGCGGACTACCAACTGATACAAACCATCTGGCAACAATACAAAACCGGCGAAAAACCAAGCAAGGTGCGCCCCACAGCAGCGCACGCCCGCATAGCCGGCCCTGGGGACTCATCCTTCAGGCAGAATAGATCAGCAGCTTTTCTGCGCCACACCAAGGAAGCGGGAACCCTACCGGATATCTTCGTCTGGCATGAGCTGGGCAAAGAAAGCCTGCAGAACTATCGCACCCACTACGCGAATTACCGTGCTTTGGAACACGACATCGGCGTGCCCGCCAGAAAGATCAACATCACCGAGTACGGAGAGCTACGCGACATGTCCGTACCTGGTCAACTTGTGCAATGGATGAGCATGTTCGAGGACACCAAAGTCCAGGCCGAGACCGCTTACTGGAACTATGCAGGCAACCTATCAGACAATATGGCCAATGCCAATGCTGCCAATGCAGGCTGGTGGCAGTTCAAATGGTATGGAGACCTGAGAGGAGATCAAACTGTTCAGGTGGATTCCGATCACCGCGACAAAATCGACTCGCTCCAAGGCATCGGGGCATTGGATACCGCCAACCATAAGGGAACAGTCTTATACGGAGGCGCCAACGACGAGAACGCCGATCAGGTGAAGAATACCGGAGCCAACATTCCAGTGACCGTGCAACTGACGGGATTAGACAAGGCAGGGTTTAGCTCCACAGTGGATGTCGAAGTGCGCGAGAATGCTTTTACGGGGCCAGACGGCATCGCTGCAACCCCCCGCGTGGTCAATACGCTCTCAAATGCTCAGGTACGCAATGGCACACTCGATGTCACCACGACCAGTGTGGACCGGTATGCCTCATATCAACTCGTCGTCACGCCACACCAGGACCGGTCACTTCGCACAGACGACCAATTGGGCCGAAATCTCCAAGTCACAGAAGCTGAACGGACCAAATTATCCGGCGGCGCCCGTGCTTATGACAAAACACCTTCGGGCAATGGGTGGAGCTACTTCATGACGTCCGGCAACGGTGATGTCGGCAACTTCAAGGATGGGGCCACAGCTGACTGGGAAGTCCAAACCCCTGCTGACGGCAAATACAGGCTGCAGGTAATCAGCGGAAACACAGGATTCCCAGGGACTAATAAGGTCAGCGTGGACTCCAAAGCCGTTGGCGAATTGGACTATCACTCCGAACTCGCCATGAAAGATGCCGCGAAATGGCTCTACAGGGGAAGCACTCAGCTGGAGATGAACCTTACTCAAGGACGACACATCATCAGTATCCATGGATCGACGGCCTTGGATAACACTCTTGACAAGTTCCTCCTTTACAGGATTCCCGAGGATCGCGATGGAACCAGTGATGCCGTAGACTACCCGGCTACGCAATTTCGCCTTGCTGGCGGAGCCTCGCTCGATTTCTCCAATGAAGGCAGTCGCGGGTTCGCCGAACTTCGATCAGGCCATGCTCATGCCTTCATCCACGGCTGGTCCCAGGGATACCACACGATCAAACTCGTCTATCGGACCGCCAAAGGAACACCGATTGCCCTGAACATGAATGGAAAAAACCTCCCGGGAATCACTGCCGCCTACTCAGGTCTGCAATCGACCAATCTTGAGGTGGCACTGAGTGAAGGCATCAACAGTCTGGACCTTTCGGGAACAGGCGTGAGTCTACGCGATGTTCAGGTCGCCGCATCCAAGGATCTGCGTCACTCTGCCATCTCCCTTCAGGCAGAGGATCAACAATTGAACGGCGGGGCGAGCGCGATCACTGAGAATTCGTCCAATGCCGAAAACCACCAATACGTGATCGGCCTGGGAAATCAGTTCACCACTGCTGAAAGCGGCCCAGCCGGATACGGCGATCGCACCCGTGTAGTGGTTGAAAATAGCAACAACAGACCAAAGGTGAATACGCACAATCCCGGCATCATGACCATTCCGGCAGGCACGGTTCCTCGTGGGGACTATATGGTGGCCGTCAGATTCTCCAACGATGCCTTCATCGGCAGACACGACTATAACCCGCAAATCGTGGACCTCGGACTGCAAATCCGCCAGGGGGATGGCCACGGCCCCGAACTTGCCAGAGGTTCGTTTAGGTATACCTATTCCGACAGAAGCTTCTTGAACCGTTCGCTGCAGGTATCCACGAATGGAGGGGCCCTATCACTGGGGAACTGGGATCCGGCTGGAACGGGCAGAGGCGCTGTCTCCTGGGGAGTGGCACCGAATATCGACTCCCTGATTTTCTACCCTGAAATCATCGGGACGCCGACATCCGAAGACCTAGAGTCCCACCCATCAGAACCAGGTTCAGTCACCATCCATGCCCCCGGTCTGGCTCAGGGCCGAATGACACTGCGTAAGGGCCAGAAATTGCAGTTGACCGCCACAGATTCGCAGAGATCATCTGATGCCGCCATCACCTGGTCCACATCGGATCCACGCATAGCAACGGTAGACCCCCAAGGCATGCTGTCTGCCCTTGAGGTTGGCAACTGCACGATCACAGCAAGTTCCGGAAGTGCCAGCTCGTCCTTCCGTCTTCAGGTGATTCCGGCGACATCCGCAGATGCGTCGACCGCGAACAATTCAAAAGCTAAGCCTAGGTCGAGCGCGAAAACAGCAGGACAAAAAGGTCAGGAATTCCGACTTTCATCCACAGGGTCTGCAGTTACGCTCATCCTCCTTACAACCATCGTGCTTGTAGGAACTTCCGTTCTGACTTTCATGATGGTCCAGCATTCTCACGGCAAACAGTCATGACATACTGTGCATGCTGTGAGGCTTGGTCGAATTAACGGCTTTCCTGTGGCCATTGCCCAGTGCGATAGCCACAGGAAGACCGGCATCGCCGGCAGACACACTTACAACCCGACAGAAACGACACGCTTAATTGACTCGATAACGTTTTCAAATTACTCTGTGTTTTAGGGATTGACCTTCGCGGTCATAGGGATATGAACATTCTCCAAGACCACAGAGAGGCGATCAGCAAATAAGCAGGGAAGGTTGTTTGCGGTTATCGGTCACCACGATCTCCACCGACACCCGACTTGGCTGTAATCATATGGCAGAGGACATCATGACACATGACTTTCAATGGGGCAATAATCGTCTATCCTTGTTTTTCCATTGGGATGACGACGCTCCAGTCAGCATAGGTCGGATTACGTCGGATGACGTGGACATGAGGATCGACGACAATCTGCCCCTTGTGGAGATCATGGCCGCTGGCTTCGGTCATTGGATTGCCTGCGAAAGGCTGGTCAGCACTTCAATCGGGGCTGGCATGCGATACGTTTCTCATCATTCTGACAAATCTGAAAACGGTATCAATTCGTTGCACGTACAAATGGAGAATCGTACCGCCGGTCTTCAAGCTGACGTGACCTATCAACTTCCTACGAATCAGACCATGTTTCGGACCTTTGTAACAGTGACCAACATCGGAAACCGCCCGATCAGCCTCGAATCAGTCACCAGCTGGGTCAGCCTGTTCGGATCCACGCCCGGAGAGCAGCAAGATGCAAGCAGCTGGAAACTTCTTCACGGCGCTTTCGCCTGGTTGGGCGAAAATCGCTGGCGCTCTGAAAATACCGAGGATCTCTTCCCTCAGCTCTCTCAGGAGCTGACCGGCAACAATCCACGCAACGAGTACAAAGCAATCTCCACAGGCACCTGGTCAACTGGTCGCCAGGCTCCGCTCGCGGTCCTATGCAACAAGAGCCATACAGCCACTTGGATTTTCCAAGTCGAGCACAACGGAGCTTGGCGATGGGAGGTTGGCGACTATACCGTCGATGGATACATGGCTTTATCCGGACCCACAAATGAAGATCACTCTTGGTCAAAATGCCTTGCGCCGGGACAAACCTTTACATCCGTACCAGCCTCGGTCACTCTGGCCTCCTCCTTTCAACCGGCCTACGATTCCTTGATCGCTTATCGGCGGACTTTCGGCACGCACGTGGCCAAGGACCAACATCCACTAGTGGTTTTCAACGACTACATGAATACCATCAACGGTGACCCGACCACAGAGAAGCTGCTTCCACTGATCGACAGCGCAGCTGAAGTGGGCGCCCAAGTCTTCTGCATCGACTGCGGCTGGTATGACGATTCCGGCGATTGGTGGCCTTCAGTGGGCGAATGGAAACCCTCCACGACGCGCTTCCCGGGGGGATTCGCCGAGGTGATTGATGCCATCGTCTCGCGTGGCATGGTTCCCGGCCTGTGGATGGAACCCGAGGTCGTGGGCGTGCGCAGCCCTATCGCCGCCGCACTGCCAAACGCGGCCTTCTTCCAACGCAATGGTCGACGTGTGGTCGAACAGGACCGTTATCTACTCGACTTTCGAACTGATGAGGCTCGCAAGTACATGGACTCGGTAATTGATAGGCTTATCGGCGAATTCGGCATCGGCTACTTTAAGTTCGACTACAACGTCTCTCCCGGAGCAGGCACCGACAATAAAGCCGATAGCCTGGGAGATGGACTTCTAGGTCACAACCGGGCCTACTGTGACTGGTTGGATGCTTTGCATGAGCGTTACCCAGACCTGATTCTTGAGAATTGCTCCTCGGGCGGCATGCGCGAAGATTTCATGCAGACCAGTCACTTCCGTGTCCAATCAACTTCGGATCAGCAGGATTATCGTCTCTATCCACCGATTGCAGTATCCTCACCGATGATGACCGTGCCGGAGCAGACGGCCAACTGGGCCTATCCCCAAGCTTCCATGAGCCTGGAGGAGATCGCCTTCAACCTGAACACCAGCATGCTGGGCAGATTGTTCATTTCGGGCTTTCTCAATGCCATGGATGAGGACCGGCGCAACCTGATCGCCCAGGCCGTACGGACCTACAAGCTTCATATACAGCCCATCGTTTCCAGAGCCGTTCCTTTTTGGCCCATGGGACTGCCCGGATGGACAGACAAGGCATTGGCCCTCGGTCTTCGCTATGACCAGAGCGCACTGGTGACGGTGTGGGCTCGAGACCCCGCCGGCAAAGAAAGCAATGTGGTTCTATCCTTGCCTGATTTCGCCGACTCAGCCGTTGACGTTCATACCATCTTCCCCACAGGCGAACGCTTCGCACCATGGAAAATCCTTTGGGACCAGAACAATGCCAAGCTGCGTTTGCAAGCGCCAGAGCGTCGATTCACGTCCCGAACCATATTGATCACGAGAAAGGAGGCCCAAGGTCAAAGTCGTCTTTAAGGAATTACCGGCAGGCATCAACACCTACAAACCGGGGGTTTCCGAGTAGCCATTCATGATGGGCAGAAGGTTCTACGAAGGATCGTGGAACATAGGAAAGGAATTTCAATGAAGATATTCAACACAACACGAGTCGGAGCGGCCATCGCCCTGACGGGTGCAATGGTTTTCTCTCTGGTCGGGTGCTCGAATCCCTCGACTGGCAGCAGTGACAGTGCCGATACAAGCTCTAAGGATTACTGGCCATCGGCAACGCAGAAACTCGACGGGGTTCAGCTGAAAATGTGGGTGGCTCAGAACTCCAACAAGATTCCGCTGAAGGTGGTCTCGAACTTCGAGAAGGCTACGGGTGCCAAAATCGATGTCCAGACCATTCCTGATCCGTACGAGCAGAATGTCCAGACGAAGATCACGACTGGAGATACACCCGACCTGGCCTTCTGGCAGCCCACCAAGTCCATGCTGGCTGGTTTTATCGCCCAAGATAAGCTGCAAAAGCTCGATAATGCACCTTGGGTGAAGAACTACACCCAAGGCATCGCCGATGCAGGTGGCGTGGTGGACGGCACCCGTTATGCGGCTCTTTTCTCCACCCCACCGGTTGAGGGCGTCTTCTACAACAAGGAAGTCTTCAAGAAGGCCGGCATCACCGAGACACCTAAAAACTGGAACGATCTAGTCGAGACTGCCAAGAAGATCAAAGCGGCCAATGTCCCCGGCGTGAACTCCCCCCTGTTCGAAATGGCAGGCTCACAATGGGGTACCCAGTATGCGGTATCCGTCCAACTGGCCGAGGCGGCTCAGAACGGCCTCTGGGACCGCATCAATACCGGAAAAGAGAAGTTCACCGACAAGACTGTTCAGACCGCAGTCGACAACTACAAGCAGCTCTTCGATGAGGGTCTCTATAACAAGGACGCGGGATCAGCCAAGGACACCGACCAGGCTGCAGCGCTCTGGGACGGCAAGACCGGAATGATCATCCAGGTCAATTCGCTGTTCAACGCCGTGGCTGCTCTGGCCAAGAATGATAAACAGGCCTTGGACGAAAGAATCGGATTCTTCCCCATTTCCAAGGATGGGAATGTCGGAACCATCATCCCCGAACAGAACAACGCGCTGGTGGCCTTCAAGAGCAAGGACAGCAAGAAGGAGGCCGCCGCTCGTCAGTTCATTAATTACTGGATGAGCACCGGATACGCAGACTTCGTCAAAGACCAGAAGATCATCTCCGTACTGAAAGGGGTTAAGTCTCCTAATTCGGTTCCTCAAGCCTTGATTGATTCCGCAGCTGCGATCAAGACCGGCGTAGGCTCCATGCAGTCTCTGGCCATAGCCAATCCTGACCTTTACATCAATTTGGCCGATATGGTCAACGGCACGAAGTCGCCCCAGGATGTGACCAAGGCGACCCAGGACCAGTTCGCTCAATTGGCTAAAGCACAGGGGGCCAAGAACTTCTAAAGGCTCCTGTCTTTGTCCTGCTTCCGGCAGCTGCTAGCACCAAGGCAACAGCCGGAAGCGGTCATCATGCACGACATCGGATGGGCATCAGGGCCGGCGCTCCTGATCCTGATGCCCATCTCATGGAAGGAAAAGCAGATAAGTATGGTAAACCATGCAACCGAGGGGGTCACACCTCACGGAGGGCGAAGAAGGAACAGATCGATCACCCCCGTCAATCCCATCAAAACGCTTATGAAGCAGAACTACCCGCTGCAATTCGTCATTCCGGCATTTGTGGTTCTGCTGATCTTCTTCTTCATTCCGACGATCATGAATTTCATCTACGCCTTCACCAACTGGTCGGCCTTTGGCAAGACGATTGATTTCAATGGGGTACGCAATTTCGTCGATCTGTTCCGCTCGGGCACCTTGATGCGAGACCTGCGCATCACCCTGGTCTACGCCATTCTCGTAGCCATATTCCAGAACACCTTCGGGTTGATCCTGGCGGTCTTTCTCGAAGAAGACACCCGCCTCAACAGGTTTGCTCGTGTCATGTTCTTCGTTCCAGTCATCATGTCGGCCCTGGCGGTCGGCTACATATGGCAGGCAGTGCTCAAATCTGACGGCGCCCTCAATCAGATACTATCCTTCTTCCTGGGACGGACAATCGACCTGGCTTGGCTGGGTAACACCACATGGACCATCGTTCTTGTCGCAGCAATCCACGGATGGAAATGGATGGGCTTGTCCATGCTGATCTTCCTGGCCGGACTCAAGACCATCGATTCGGACGTTCTGGAAGCTGCAAGCATCGATGGCGCCAGCAAAAGCCAGATATTCTGGAAGATCAAGTTCCCGCTGCTGGCTCCGGCATTTACTTTCAATGTCGCCACATCACTCCTGGGCTCCATGAATGGCTTTGACATTGTCCAAGCGACTACAGCAGGAGGACCTGGCGGATCTACGGAAATACTGAACATCTTTATTTGGAGAACCTTCGGTCAGGGACTCTACTCGCAGTCGACAACCATGAGCCTGGTTCTGTTTGTCATGGTGATGATCATCGCCATCCCCCTGATCATCTACCTGCGGAGAAGAGAGGCAAAGATCCTATGACATCGGCAACCTACACGCCGGATACGGCCACCCAGGCCCAAAGCAACACAACCATGAACAAGCGATCCAAAGCCGGCACCATCGTCCATGCAGTACTGGTGGTTCTGGTCATGCTGATACTTCTGGGTGTCCCTTTCTGGCTTCTCATTGTTACAGCCGGCAAAAGCCAGGCCGAGGCGATCCGCCCCACAATGAGCCTGCCCAGCCATTGGCAGCTTTTACAGAACTTCTCGACTGTCATCACCGATGGCAAAATGATCAAGGCTTTCTTCGGATCGGTGATCGTAACGGTGCCCTCGGTCTTCCTGGCTCTCTTGCTGGGCTCCATGGCATCCTGGGTACTTGCCCGTCGAGCCACCAAGCCAATGACGGTGGTGTATGCCCTTTCCATCTCTGGCCTTGTCCTGCCGCCGGCAGTGGTGACCGTTATGATGCTGCTGAAGATCATCGGCCTGTCAGGAACGGCTCTCGGAATGATCGGGGTCTACGTCGGAATCTACCTGTCTACGGTCATCTTCTTCGTCACTGGATTCATCCGGACGATACCGATCTCTCTTGAAGAGGCCGCACGCATGGACGGGGCCAGTCCTATGCGGATATTCTTCACGATCATCCTCCCCCTCCTGGGACCGACGCTTGCCACAGCAACCATTCTGGTCACCCTCTATATCTGGAACGACGTCTTCTACTCGCTCTTCATACTTTCCGGCAAGATGGATCTGCTACCGCTGAACCTTTACAACGTTGCCTCTGCAGGTCTGTACTTGAACAACTGGCATCTGATCTTCGCCTACATCATTCTGATGAGCCTGCCGCTGCTGATCATCTTCGCACTGGCACAGCGCAAGATCATTTCAGGCATCACCGGTGGAGCAGTGAAGTAGACCGAATGAGGAGGCCGGAAGCCGACGGCAGGGTATCAGCATGACACCGCCCGCGTCCGGCCTCCTCATGTACTATGAAGTGGCCGGAAGTCGACGGCAGTGGCAGTCGGCCAAAAGAACGGACGAACAGATGCCGGTTCGTCAGTCTGATTCTGCGGGTATGCATGAATTCCATTCGATGGTCAGGCATAAGGCGGCATATGGGTATGGGAGTTGCTATGGCTAGGACGGTCGATCACAATAAACCGGCATCCATCAAAGATGTCGCTGTCCTGGCCCAGGTTTCGGTTCCTACTGTGTCCCGGTATCTCAACAGCCCAGAACGGGTCAGCAAGGAAAAACGCGACAGAATTGCCAAAGCTGTGAAGCTCCTACGCTACCGCCCCAATCCTATTGCCAGAGCCTTGGTTAAGGAACGGACCAAAACCATCGCTGTTCTATCGACGAATACCACCCTGTTCGGCCAATCGCAGACCATCTTCGGCATCGAGGAGAGAGCACAAAAAGCTGGATACACATTGAATATCGGAGTTCTGAGCCCAGAGGCGGGCGAGCAGTCGCGCCAGCGCATCCAATCGATTCTGGACCAGAATCCGGCAGGCATCGTGCTCCTTGATTACGATCAGGTTAGCGACGATGCCTTCGCCTACGTTAACAAGGATCTGCCCATCATCCTCATTGCCGGCAACCGGAAATCGGATGTCACTCAAATTTCCATGCAGGAGCGCGACGGAGGGTATGCGGTAACCTCCTATCTGTTGGGGTTGGGACATAAAACCGTGTATCACGTCAGTATTCCCGGTGGTGCTGGCGGGTACAGCCGCCTAGCCGGTTGGAGATCCGCCTGTGAGGATGCCGGAGTGCCGGCGCCAGCACCCATAAAGGCTGATTGGGATCCTGAGTCCGGCAAGCGCATAGGGTCAGCCTTGGGACGAAAGCCTGAGGTCACCGCCATTTTCGCAGGCAATGACGAGATCGGCATGGGCATCATCCGAGGCCTCAACGATGTGGGCCGACGAGTGCCCGAAGATGTATCAGTGGCAGGCTTTGACGATCACCCCATTGCCAAGATCTGGAACCCCTCTCTGACGACGATCCACCAGGATTTCTTCAAGGCAGGGGAAAAGGCCTTTGATCTACTGAAAACGGAAATCGACGACATTGATCAAGGACGCGGCCGGACTGCTGACTGGAACAAGCTGGTGGAGCTGCCAGGCCACCTGATCGAACGCGAATCGACCGGAATCTTGAAAGCAGAGTGATTTCTGGGATCAGAAAACCCGTTCTCATGACATAGGCCTTTATGAGCGCCGGATTTGCGATTCCTTCCTCTAGGTGCCGGTCACATATGGCATTGCATATACGTCAACATAGATCGCAAATCAGATCAGGTTATGCGACAAATTCGACAATTCACGCATGCACTGCCATAAAAAAGCTCATGAATGATTGACTGGAATCGTGGCATAAAGGCGTGTCGATGCAGCTGAAGGTCGCTCGCCCACCCAGGAGGCGGATCACAGCTCAAATGCTCCGTCTACTTCGTGACCGGTCCATAGTCGTGACCGGGTGAAGCTTCGGCAGAGAACGGAAGAAAGTAGCGAACATGCTCAACATTAATCTGAGCGATGTGGTCGCCGTACTCAAGTCGCTGATTCCGCAGTTGACGGTCATCGGCGTCTTTCTGATACTGGCACTGCTGATCACAGTCGCAGTGAACAAGCACACCGTCAAAAACGTAGCCAACCGGAAGATGATCCACTCCCAGTCCTGGCTGGTGGCCTTTGTAGCTGTCGTTGTGGCTCTGGCGACCATGCTTCTAGGACCCCTGTCCAACCTGATCACCAAGTCCACCAGCAAACATGAGCTACAGCCTGCGACGGTGACTGCAGCCAGGAATTTGGCCAAGAATATCCAACGCGAGTCAATCACCCTGCTGCAGAACACCGATCATGCGTTACCTCTGGAAGAGCAGAAGGTCAACGTCTTCGGCTGGGCCTCGACCAACCCCGTCTACGGCGGCACAGGATCCGGCTCCATGTCGGCCGATAATCCCACCACCAGCCTGCTCGACGGTCTTCACCAGTCAGGTTTGAAGACCAACACTGAGCTGTCCGACTTCTATAAGCACTACCGTGCCGACCGACCGACCGTAGGCATGTTCGCCCAGGATTGGACACTGCCGGAACCAGACGCTACAAAATATTCCAAGAAGCTCATGGACAATGCTGCGCACTTCTCCGATACCGCCATCGTCGTCATCGGCAGAGTCGGCGGAGAAGGTGCCGATCTTCCGATGAACATGAAAGCCAAGGGCATCACTTACCATGACAACGATAAATCTGCTCCCGATTTCAAAAACGGCCAGAGCTTCTTGGAGTTGTCCAAGCCCGAGAAGGACATGATCGCCAAAGTTACCGGTACTTTCGACAAAGTCGTTCTGGTCTACAATGGCGCGAATGCGTTCAATCTGAACTTTGTGGGTCAATATCCCCAGATCAAGTCCGTCCTCTGGTGCCCGCCCCCGGGGCAAGCTGGATTTACGGCTTTGGGCGAAGTAATCAAGGGCACAACCAACCCTTCGGGAAGGACTTCAGACACTTTCGTGCGCGACCTGAGCGCAACACCGACTTATCATAATTTTGGTTCATTCACATATACCAACATGGATGACCATCAGGCTACCTACACTGGATTCACTGGCAAGCCACAGACCGTTACTCCCACTTTCGTCAACTACAACGAGGGCATCTATGTCGGGTACAGGTTCTGGGAAACAGCCGCCAAAGAAGGCCTGATCAACTACGACCAGATGGTCCAGTACCCCTTCGGATATGGCCTGTCATACACGAGCTTCACCCAGCGTATGAGCCCCATCAAACACGACAACGGGAAAATCTCTTTCGATGTGACAGTAACCAACAAAGGTGCAACGAGCGGCCGTGACGCAGTCGAAGTCTACTTCGATCCGCCATACACCGATGGCGGCATCGAGAAGGCCAGCGCAAACCTGATCTCCTTCAAAAAGACCAAGGTCCTAAAGCCTGGAGAGAGTCAGACCATTCCTATCTCCTTCAAGGATGAGGATATGGCCTCTTACGATGCCAACCAGGAGAAGGCCTACGTACTCGATCAGGGGAACTACGAAATCTCGATCCGCTCTGATTCCCATCGACCCATTATGTCGGACGCTATTGCAATCAACAAATCCGTCATCTACAACCAGAGCAATCCACGTTCAGTCGATAAGGTCGCGGCAACCAATCATTTCGGCGATTTGAAAGGCAACGTGACCTACTTGTCGCGTGCTGGTCATTTTGCCAACTATGCAGAAGCCACAGCAGCGCCAATGAGCACTGACATGCCCGAGCAAGCAAAGGCCAGGTTCCTGAATAATGACAATTATCATCCCAAGAAGCTGGATAAGGCCGATGACGCAATGCCCACAACGGAAGCCCGCAACGGCATCAGGCTTTATCAGCTGCGCAACAAATCCTATGACGACCCCATGTGGGAAAAGCTCCTGGACCAGCTCAGCGTCAAGGACATGGATAGCCTGATCGCTATGAGCGGGTATGGGACACAACCGGTCAAAGGCATCGGCAAGATCGAGCTAACTGATGCCGATGGACCTGCTGCGCTGAACAACAACTTCACTAAGGTCGGCTCTCTGGGCTTCCCGTCTTCAACTTCCATGGCCTGCACCTGGAATCCGGATCTGGCCTCTGAATATGGCAAGATGATTGGCACCATGGCCCATGACATGGATGTTTCCGGCTGGTATGCACCAGCTTTCAACATCCACCGCAGCGCCTTTGCCGGCAGAAACTTCGAATATTTCTCAGAGGATCCGCAAATCAACGCCGTCATGGGCTCCAACGAAGTCGCCGGAGCCAAGTCCAAGGGTGTCTATGCGTTCATGAAGCACTTCGCTCTAAACGAGCAGGAGACCAACCGCCTCAACATGCTAGCTACCTGGATCAACGAACAGACCATCCGCGAGATCTACCTGAAGCCCTTCCAAATGGCTGTGGTCAATGGCGGCGCTCAGGCTGCGATGAGTTCACTCAACTACATCGGCACAACCTATGCCGGAGCCTATGCGCCACTGATGAAGGATGTG
The DNA here is from genome assembly GCF_003688305.1 of Bifidobacterium sp. wkB344. Lineage (NCBI taxonomy): Bacteria > Bacillati > Actinomycetota > Actinomycetes > Bifidobacteriales > Bifidobacteriaceae > Bifidobacterium > Bifidobacterium sp. wkB344. Next base: position 23,024 of record NZ_NPOQ01000024.1, read on the forward strand.
CTGCGTGGCGAATGGGGCTTCCGCGGCATGGTGCTGACCGACTACTTCGGCGTCTACGGATATCAGAACGCCGATCAGCTGATCCGCAACGGCAACGACGCTATGCTGGCTACCACGGATGTAACCAACCACGTCAAGGACAAGAGCGCCACCTCGGTCAAGGCCATGCGCCAGGCTAGCCACAACATCCTCTATACGGTCGTGCACAGCTACAAGTACGCCAATGGCGACCCCAAGGTGCAGACCCCTGCCTGGCAGATCGCCCTCTACGTGGCACTGGTTGTGCTGGCCCTGATCTTCCTGGCCCTGGAGTACCTGGCCTTCAGAAGGTTCAAGGCACGTCGCAGCGCTGTGGATGTGAGCACCTTGAGCGATCTGGCGGACGACGCCCGGCAGACCCGCGCCCAGGATCCGGCCAGCATGGAGACCACACCGTCCGAGGACAGCTCCGACCAAGGGCCGACGGCCTGATCCTCCATCTCTGTTGATCTGCTCCTCGGCGGACGGACCTATGCACCGTCGGCCTAGGAGCGGATCGACACCCCCGTTGACGCCCAGGCAGCATTCATGCCAGGAAAACAACAGGTTATGCAACCCGCTCGAGCAGGCCTCGGCAGTCGGGGAATAATGAAATTCAGTACCAGTCCGAGGCCGATTGTGGAAGCAACGAGGGTTCCCGCCACAGGATCAGCCCCGTCACAGAGAGGGAACACTATGGAAGTCAAGGATCTGACAGTTCTGGAACGGGCATCGCTGCTCTCCGGAAAATCCACCTGGGCAACCCGTGCCTTGAAGAGGGCGGGCATCCCGAGCATGGTCCTGAGCGACGGCCCGCACGGCCTGCGCCGCCAGACCGGATCAGGGGACAATCTGGGCATGGGCAAGTCCAAGCCCGCCACCTGCTTCCCTACAGCCGGCACTGTGGCCTGCTCATGGGACCCGGAGCTGGCCAAGACCATGGGCCAGGCGCTAGGCAACGAGGCCAGAAGCCTGGGCGTCAACATGGTCCTGGGTCCGGGTATGAACATCAAGCGCAACCCCCTGTGCGGCAGAAACTTTGAATACTATTCCGAGGACCCCCAGGTGGCCGGTCATATGGCTGCAGGCCTGATCGAAGGCATCCAGTCCCAGGGCGTGGCCGCCACCCCCAAGCACTTCGCCATGAACAGCCAGGAGCTGCGCCGCCAGGCATCCGACTCCGTGGTGGACGAGCGCACCATGCGCGAGCTCTATCTGACCGGATTCGAGATCGCCGTGCGCCAGGCCCATCCCTGGGCCATCATGACCTCATACAACATGGTCAACGGCACCTATGCCAACGAGAATCCCCACCTGCTCAAGGACATCCTGCGCAAGGAGTGGGGCTTCGACGGCATGGTGGTCTCGGATTGGGGCGGCTCCAACAGTGCAGTCGCCGCAGCCGCCAATGGCTCCTCCCTGGAGATGCCTCAGGCCGGATATGACTCCGTACGCCAGGTTGCCAAGGCCGTGCAGGAGGGTCGCCTGGACGAAGCCGACCTGAACGCCCGAGCCGAAGAGGTGGCGCGGCTGGCCAAGCTGACCTACCACTCTGACATGGATCCTGATGGGAACCTGACCGCGGATCAGATACGGGACCACCATCAGGTGGCACGGAGCATCGCCGAGGGATCCGCTGTCCTTCTGATCAATCGGGAGGGACGCCTGCCACTGGCCGCCGGCACTAGGATCGCTCTGGTCGGGGATATGGCCAAAACCGCCAGGTTCCAAGGATCCGGATCCTCAAAGGTCAACGCAGCCAAGCAGGAGAGCATGCTGGACCTGCTCAGGCAGGGCAACGGCGACGGACTGGAGCTGGCCTCCTACAGCCAGGGCTACGAACGGCATGGCGAGAAGAACCGGTCTTTGATCGACCAAGCCGTGGCTGCGGCTGGCCAGGCTGACGTGATTATCGCATGCGTGGGCCTGGATGAACGCAGCGAATCCGAGGGCCTGGACCGCTCCCACATGGACATTCCCAGCAACCAGGTCGACCTGATCAAGGCCCTTGGTGCGACGGACAAGCCCCTGGTGGTCGTCCTGGTGGCAGGCTCCCCCGTCACCACCGACTGGATCGACCAGTGCGATGCCGTCCTCTACATAGGGCTGTCGGGGCAGGCTGGAGCCTCAGCCACCCTGAACATCCTGACCGGCCGAGTCAACCCCTCCGGCCACTTGGCGGAAACCTGGCCCAAGTCCTATGCCGACTGCCCCAGCGCCGACTGGTACCCCGACCCTGCCCACGAGTCGATCTACCGGGAGGGTCCCTTCGTCGGCTACCGCTACTACCTGACCGCCGACGTAGAGGAGCGCTTCCCCTTCGGCTACGGCCTGTCTTATGCGCACTTCGCTTACGCCGATCTGACCGTGGACGACAAGGGAGTCACCTTCACCCTGACCAATGATTCGGACAGGCAAGGTGCCACCGTTACCCAGCTCTACGTCCAGGCGCCCAAGGGTGGTGTGCTCAGACCGATCCGCGAGCTGAAAGGCTTCAAGAAGGTCAGTCTGGAGGCCGGCCAGTCAACCCAGGTCCGCATCGACTTTGATCAGACGACCTTCCGGCACTTCGATTCGGTCAGCAACTCCTGGCAGGTCGAGTCCGGGGACTGGACCATCATGATCGGGTCCGACGCGCGCACGATGGAGCTGAGCGGACACCTGAGCGTCCAGGGCACCGTCGACCCGCAGAGTCCCGACCCTGCCTTGGGCGCCTACCTGACCGGCCGGGTCAAGGAGGTCGACGATGCCGCTGTGACGGCCCTCTTCGGCCACCCGGTGGTCCGACAGGGCGCTGTCAGCACCTTCGGTGTCAACGATCCGCTCTCATCCTGGAAGGACTCAAGAAGCGCCTTGGCCAGGTTCGTGGCCAACTTCCTCGCCAAGAGCGAGAGCCGCCACGAGGCCAAGACCGGCAACCCCGACCTGAACACCCTCTTCCTGCTCAACATGCCCCCCAGGGCCATGGCCAAGATGACCAACGGGCTGATCGACACGGCCATGGTCGAGGCCATCGTCCGCATTCCCAACGGCCACCTATGGAGGGGGCTGGGCGGATTCATCGCTGGATTCTTCAGGAACATGGCTGCCAACCGCAGGACCGGAAAGGAGCTCAATCATGAGTGATCAGCACAGCCAGCAGGCCGGACAGCCGGCCCAAGGGAAGACGACAACGGCCTCGCAGTGGGCGATCGTCCGCTGGTGGCGGCGGTTCAGCGACCGGCACACCACCCTGGCCCAGTTCATCGTCTTCTTCATCCTGTCCAACGGGGTCACCGTCCTGCAGCTGGTGCTCATGCCCGTGCTCAAGGCCATCTTCAACGGCACCTCCCTGGTGGGCACCAACTTCCAGATCTGGCGCATGGGGACCGTCGGCGGCAAGCCCTACTACCTGTTCGACTACGCAGCCGGGTCCATCGGCCACGGCGGAGGGGGCGGCCTGGCCTACTTCCTTGCGGTGGAGATCACCCTGCTGATCGCCCAGATCATCAACTTCTTCCTCCAGCGCAACATCACCTTCAAGTCCAACTCCTCGGTCTGGAAAGCGGCCTTCTGGTACCTGGTGGCCTACGTGATCATCACCATCATCGCGGCGGCGCTGCAGGGCTGGTACAAGGACCCCATCTACGGCTTCTTCCAGCACACCCTGAACTGGGGCAGCCTGGGGACCACCATTGCTGATCTGGTCACTATGATCATCAACTCGGCCATCTCCTTCTGGGTCTTCTTCCCTATCTTCAAGGTCATTTTCCGTCAGGAGCCCACCGAATCAGAGGCGAGCGCCCAGTAAAATTCCGGCCCCACTCCCCCGGCTGTCAATGAACCGGCATGCATCGGCAGCCAGAGGGGCGGGGCCTTTTCCTCAAACCCATCATGTACAGTGGTCGCATACAACGGGCGCCGACGGGATTACGGCAACCCCGCCGACAACCCCGCCGACCCATTCTTTTGCGAAGTGATCGTTCATGACAGCTGACCGACCGGCCTCCACGAGCCCGCCCGTTCTCACCTTCATCGTCCCCGCCTACAACATGGCCCAGCATCTGCCGACCTGCCTGGATTCGCTCCTGAGCCGGGAGGGGGACGATCTGGAGGTCATCGTGGTCGACGACGGATCCACCGATGCCACAGCGCAGGTGGTGAAGTCATACCAGGCACGCCACCCGCACACTGTCCGCCTGATCAGCCAGACCAACAAGGGCCACGGCGGCGCGGTCAACACGGGTCTGGCAGCCGCCCGGGGCAGTTATATCAAGGTGGTCGATGCCGACGACTGGGTGGATCCGACCTCCCTGAGTCTGGTTCTGGACCAACTGCGCAACCAGTCGCGACGTTCGAATCCGGTGGACATGGTGGTCACCAACTATGTCTATGAAAAGGAAGGCCGCAAGCACAAGCGGGTCATCAACTTCCGCAGCGTCATGGACCCGGGACGGGTGCTGGACTGGAACCATCTGCGGCGGTTCGGGCTGGCCCAGTACATGATCATGCATGCCCTGATCCTACGCACCGAGGTGCTCCGCCAGGCCCACACCCGCCTGCCCGAGCACACCTACTACGTGGACTTCATCTACTCCTATCAGCCCCTGCCCTGGGTGCACACCCTGCTCTACCTGGACACGGATTTCTACCGTTACCACACCGGCCGTCAGGGCCAGTCAGTGCAGACCTCGATCATGATCGCCCGGGTTTCACAACTGCTGCTGGTCAACGGGCTCATGGCTGACTCCACGCCTGAACCAGGGACGGTTCCCCGTGGACTTTATCGTTATATGATCCACTATCTGTCCATTAACTGCGTAGTGACCTCGGTCTTCCTGATTCTCTCTCGCAAGCCCAGCAACTACCGAAACAAGGACATGCTCTGGCGAAGGCTGGAGCACCGCTCCCCCGTCATCGCCTCCGACGTGCGCTCCACCCTGCTCTGCAGGATGATCAACATGCCGGGCAGGCCGGGCCGCTTGGCCATCCGTCTAGGCTATAAGGCCGCCGAAGCCGCCATGGGCTTCAACTGATCGCCCACCCGCGGCAGGAGTACACAGAGGCTGAACCAGTGATGTTCGGTCCGCAGGGTCATCTCGCCCTGATAGCGGTGGGCTATGTGCCGAATGGACTTGACCCCGTAGCCATGCAGGCCATCCTCAGTCCTGGTCTTGGTGGTGGCCAGCTCGCCATTGCCTTTCCAATTCAAGGGCGATGCGAAGTAGTTTTCAATGCGAATCACCACGAATTGTCCCCGGGCATACAGGGCCACCTTGATCAGGCGGCGGTCGGGTTCCTCAACCTTCCTCAAAGCCTCAATGGCATTGTCCAAGGCGTTGCCGAAGAGGGTGGAGACATCCATGGGCGACATCCCCTCCAAGAGGGAGCCCTCGGCCACCATGGTCAGGGTGATCCCCTCTTCGGAGCAGATGCGCTCCTTGGTTGACATGACCACGTCCAGGATGGGGTTGCCGGTGTGCTGCTGCGACCCGTACCGCCCGACCGCAGCCTCCAGCTCTTCGAAATCCTGGGACTTGCGCTCAGGGTCCATCTGCGAGCGCAAGGCGGCGATCTGATGCTTGAGGTCGTGGGCGAGCCTGCCCATGGCCTCCAGATTTTCCTTGGATCGTATGTACTCCCGATGCTGGCTGTAAGCCCGGGCGTTGATGGAGGCCAGCTCGGCGCTGGTATGGCTCTCCCGCAGCTGTTCCTGCTGGGCGTAGAGCATGGCGAAGCCGCACAGATCCACCAGCGTGCGGATGTAGAAGACCTCCAGGCCGACCCGACCGGAGAAGGGGGTGTTGGTGGAGACGAAACTCAGGTTGGACATGGCGAAAGTAACCACAGCGATGACTGCAGCCATGAAGACGCTGCGTCCTGGCACAGAAGGCTGGGCATTAGCGAAGTTGCGCCGTTCCGCCACCCAGGCCAGCAGCCCTACGCCGCCATAAATCAGCACCAGCAGAATCAAGGATGCCGGGTCGTACAGGCTGTGGCTGGAAGGACGCATGAAGGAGTCCAGCTGCCAGTGCAGGGAGGCAACCAGCTCGGCCAGGACGAAGGCACGGGCCAGCAGATAGGCCCCATCCAACGGCCGCAACCCCGAAGCCAGCATGATGATGCCATACATACAGGCCACGGCCAGGCACATGCTGATGATCCAGAAGGCGATAGGCAGGGTGCCGGCCCAGTATTGGACCCCGATGAGCACGGCCAGACCAGGCAGAAGCACAACCGTCATTCTCAGGCGTGAGGTCCGCACGCCGATGGCCAGCAGATAGACCAAGCAACCCAGCCACTCGCTGATGCCCGTATAGAGCCGGGGGATGTCGGGCAGGGCATTGAGGATGTGGGTGCTGGTCATGGCCGACCTGCCACATAGGCGGTCAAAGCCGTCATGAAGGCCTTCTTGCGGGGTCGGCTGACCCGTAGCCGCTGGCCGGTAGACATGATGCAGTCCTGGTCCTCCATGCCCGTCACATGGGCTAGGTTGACCAGGTAACAGGAGTTGGAACGGAAGAATCCTTGCTGGTCCAGCTGGCCCTCCAGGCTTTTCAGCGTGCTGTTCGTGGTCAGTGAGGAATCCAAGGTGTGAATGACGCTGCTGTGGCGGACGGATTCGATGAAAACGATGTCCTTGAGGGGGATCCTGGTGGATCGGGCACCCTCGGTGATCAGGATGGACAGGTCCACGCGGCCGCGCACCTGGGCGATGGACCGGTCCAGCTCCTGGGAGAAGGCGAACCAGGGCAGGGGCTTAAGCAGATATGAGAGAGCGCCCACCTCATAGCCATTGATGGCGTATTGGGGGGCGGAGGTGATGAAGACGATGACCACCGACTCGTCACGGGCGCGCACCCTGCGGGCCACTTCGATTCCGTCCATAGGGGTCATCTGAATGTCCAGAAGGAGGATGTCATATACGGGTCGATAGCCATCCGCAAAAGCCTTGCCTTCGGTGAAGACGCTGACCGTCAGTTCTTCCTGACGTTCCTTGCGGTAACGGCTCAGGTAATTGACCATGGTCCGACAGCTGATGGAGTCGTCATCCACCACTGCGATTCTGATCATCCTGGCACACACTCCTTACCCCGTCGACCAAGGACCCATGGCCGCCGTTATCACCGTTCTTCAATGATATCGGAGATGTCCGCATGGCAGACCCCGCTTACCTGAAGCCGAACGCTGGCAAGCAGGGGGGTTGGCTTGAAAAATCAAACAAGTTTGAACTACTCGTTTTGTACGTTGCGAATGAATTCTCACTTGTGGACGGGAACGATTAGAGTCGAAACATGTCTACCTTCGCACCCTCTTCGTCCTGGAAACCCTCCACCTGGCTGGCCCGTCTGATGCTGCTGATGGCCGCGGCCGCCTGGGGGGCCGGATACACCTTCGAAAAGGTTGCCATGGAGACCCTGACCGTGCGCTGGCTGATGGGCATTCGCATCCTCTGCGCCATCGTGATCATGACACCCTTTTTGCTGCCCCGGCTGCGCAGAACCGGGGCCATACACACCCTGGTACCGGGGCTGATTCTGGGGGTCAGTTACTGGGCGGCCTTCAGCCTGCAGATGATGGGGCTGACCACCATCGCTCCGGGCCGCAACTCCTTCCTGACGGCCACCTACTGCATCTTCGTGCCCTTCCTGGTCTGGATCATGGCCCGCCGACGGCCGGCCCTGCGGCACTTCGTCGCGGCCGCCATCTGCATCCTGGGCGTGGCTCTGATCTCACTGCCGGCCCAAGGCGGGGGACAGGGGCTGGTTCTGAGCACTGGCGACCTGCTGACTCTGGCCGGCGCCCTGCTCTACGGGGTCAACCTGGTGATCACCGGTTTCCTGACCAAGAAGTTTGATGCCCCCACGCTGACCTACCTGGAGCTCCTCTTCGGCGGCATGCTCTTCCTGGTCTGCGCGCTGATCTTCGATCCCTTGCCCACTGCGGCCGACTTCACGCCCTCGACCCTGGGTTCCATGATGTATCTGACGCTGATCTCGACCCTGATGGCTCAGAACTTCCAGAACATTGCCTTCTCCAGGGTCCCCGCCGCCCAGGGTTCGCTGATCCTGTGCTCGGAGAGCCTGTTCGGCATGCTGGTCTCGGTACTGGTCCTGCACGAGGAGCTGACGGCCACCCATCTGCTGGGCTTCGCCATCATCTTCGCCGCCATCATCCTGTCCGAGGTCAGGCTTCACCCACGCCGGTCGTCGGCGGATTCCTCTGCACCTGTGTCCTCCTCCCGATAGGCTGCCCCAGGCAAGAGGTCATAGGGCATCTGCCGCTTGATCAGGTAGAAGACCAGCAGGAGCAGGGCCAGGATGCGCGTCGCAGTCTGAACCTTGCCGGTCCAAGGACCGAAGACAGCCAGGATGACTGCGGTCCGGCACAGATAGAAGAAGAAACGGGACCAGCCATGCCGCTGCTTGGTTTCGACGGTCATATGGGTGAAGGTGGCGCCCAGCGTCCGTCCCCGGCGGGGCAGGGGTATGAGCAGTTCAAAGATCAGCAGCATGCCCAGATCAACCACGGTCCCGAACACATCCAGAGCGGATGGGGCGATCAGCAATCCGCCAAAGCGATAGTGACCATCCAGCTGATAGGCACCCAGGCGATGGACCGCATAGGTCACGCCCATCCCCAGGGACATGGACAGGATGGTGGCCAGAAGCAGATCCAGAGCCAGGGAGACGGCACGATGTATGAACCCAGGGTTGGTGACCAGCTGGGCAGCGTCAGCCTGACGAGTAGGAACGAGCTTGTTGGCCACCATGGCCACCAGGTAGCCGATCAGAGCGCCTGAAGTGTTCCAGATCAGGTCGTCCACATCGAAGAGACGGTAGGCGCAGCCCACGATGCCGAAAACCCCGGTCAGCTGGGCCGTTTCGATGAAGAGGGAGACCAGGAAGGCAACCGGCAGGGCCAGGATGAAGCGCCAGCGGAAGACCCGCCCCATGATGAAGCCCAGAGGCAGGAAGAAGGCCACATTGAGCAGGATCTGCAGCATGGCCATCCGCCCGCCTGTGCTCAGGTCGGCCAGGAACTGCATGGGATTGAGCTGGGGGGTCAGATGATGGGTGGCGCAGAAGGCGGCTCGGTCGTCGGGCATGGGCCAGAGAGTGAAGAAGACCAGGGCCAGCAGATATAAGACGGTCAGGTAGGCCGCCATGGCGGCTGTCAGCCGGAGTCGGTGATAGCGGTTGTAGATCAGGGCAAGGATGGGCAGGGTCAGGATCAGCGAGGCCAGGGGCCAAAAGACCAAAGATATGCCGAAGGAGCCGCTGAAGTAGTCCAGGTATGTCGAGAGCACAATTCCAGTCTAAATCGCGCTTAAGCCTATCGCCCGATTGACTGCGCCGACGAAGAGCTCAGTCGTCGCCCAAGGTTACGTGGATGCCGCCAACCAGGGAGCTGACCAGGTTGTAGAGAAAGGCGAAAATGGTAACCAGAGCCACTACTAAGACAATCTCGAAGATAGAGAAAATGGTCACCGAACTCAGCACCGTCCCCAAGCTCAGCACCTGGCCCAGGTCGAAACCACCCGCATCTAGGCCTGTCTTGGAGATGACCTGGGTCAGGTTGTCAAAGAGTCCCATAGCGTTGAGCAGAATCCAGAGCAGGGCGGCGGCCACCACCTGAATGATGGCCCCGGCGATGGACAGCAGGAAGGTGACCTTGGCCACCGACCAAGGTTCCAACCGGGTCAAGGACAGCTGCATGCGCCGGGCCCGAGGCACGTGAGGACGCGTCGTCGAAGGGGCTTTGACCGGAGCAGCGGCAGCCGAAGCTGTGGTTCTTGCGGAACGCCCTGATGCCGTCCTGCCGGCAGCAGAAGCCGGGGGAGTGGCCGATGAGGGTTGGCGGGACTCGCCCTTTTTGGATTCATCAGCCTTGGTCTTGCCGGTTTTGGGTTTTGCTGTACCCTTCTTACCGGTACCGGCCTTGGCCTGCTTTTGATCATCCTGGCTCATCGGCACTCCTTGATCCTTGCATTCATCAGTCCGCGCATACCGCCGCAGGACCTGGACGACTTCTTACGAGGCTACCAGTCTTGTCAGACTGGTAGCGGACCTGCTCAGTCCTCCTGGGCCAGACCTTGGCCGTCGCCGGTTCCGGTGGTGGCGATGGGCTGATCCTTGGCCGCCAGGGGAGCGGCAGAAGCCACGTCAACCTGACCGCCATTCTCCTCTTGGTCGTCACGCTCGGCATTGCGGGCGATGGAGAGAATCTCGTCACCCTTGTCGGGCTTGGCCAGGGTGACCCCCTGTGTGTTGCGGCCGGTCCGCTTGACCTCGGCCACATCGGAGCGGATGACCTTGCCGGACTTCATGATGGCCATGATCTGATCGTCCTCGTTCACCACCAGGGCGCCGACCAGGGATCCCCGGCCCTCCACCATGGCGATGGCCTTGACACCGTAGCCGTTGCGGCCCTGCAGGCGGTACTCGCTCAGGGCGGTCCGCTTGGCAAAGCCCTCATCGGTGACCACCAGTAGATCATCCTCGGACTCCTTGGCGATCACGTCCATGCTCAGCAGTTCGTCGCCGGGACGGAACCGCATGCCCTGGACGCCGGCGGTCTGCCGTCCCATGGGCCGCAGAGTGGAGTCGTCGGCCGGGAAGCGCACGCTCATGCCCTTGCGGGAGACCAGGATGATCTCGTCGTCGGCATTGCAGAGGGCAGCGCCCACCAGCTCATCGCTCTGGGGCACCTCCTGTCCCTCCTCGTCGGTGACGGTGCCCAGCTCCATCAGCCGCACGGCGATCAGGCCGCCCTGACGGGGTGAATCATATTCGGTCAGGCGGGTCTTCTTGACCCTTCCGGTCCGGGTTGCCAGAACCAGATAATCGGCATCATCGTAGCCATGCAGGGAGAGGACCTGTTCGATCCGCTCGCCCGGGCCCAGCTGGAGCAGGTTGGCCACATGCTGCCCCTTGGAGTCGCGGGAGCCCTCTGGCAGTTCATAGGCCTTGAGCCGGTACACCCGGCCCTTGTTGGTGAAGAAGAGCAGCCAGTTGTGGGTGCTGGTCAGGAAGAAGTGGTCCACCACGTCGTCCTCGCGCAACCTGGCCCCGCGGATGCCCTTGCCACCGCGGTGCTGGGCCCGGTACTCATCGGCCTTGGTCCGCTTGACGAAGCCGGAGTGGGTGACGGTGACCACCACCTGCTCATCAGCGATCAGATCCTCCACGTTCATCTCACCCGAGTAGGGGACAATCCGAGTGCGCCGCTCATCGCCGTACTTGTCGACGATCTCGTCCAACTCGTCGCCCACGATGGTGCGCTGGCGTTCGGGGTGGGCAAGGATGTCGTTATAGTCGGCGATCTTGCGCATGAGATCCTCATGCTCGTCCAGGATCTTCTGCCGTTCCAGGGCGGCCAGACGGCGTAGCTGCATGGCCAGGATGGCATCGGCCTGGACCTCGTCCACATCCAGCAGCTCCATCAGGCCGGTGCGTGCTGTCTCCACGTCCTTGGAGGCGCGGATCAGGGCGATGACCTGGTCGATCATGTCCAGGGCCTTCAGATACCCCTGCAGAATATGGTCGCGATCCTCGGCCTCACGCTTCAGATAGCGGGTGCGCCGCTCCACCACATCCAGCTGGTGGTCCACCCAGTGGCGGATGAAGGCATCCAGGCTCAGGGTCCTGGGGACCCCGTCCACCAGGGCCAGCATGTTGGCCCCGAAGGTTTGCTGCAGCTGGGTGTGCTTGTAGAGGTTGTTGAGAACCACCTTGGGCACGGCATCGCGCTTGAGCACCAGGACCAGGCGCTGGCCGGTACGGCCCGAGGTCTCATCACGCATGTCGGCGATGCCCTGGATCTTGCCGTCGCGCACAGCCTCGCGGATGGAGGAGGCCAGCCGGTCGGGGTTGACCTGGTAGGGCAGCTCGGTGACCACCAGGCACATCCTGCCGCGGATCTCCTCGGTGTTGACCACGGCCCGCATGGTGATCAGACCGCGTCCGGTCCGGTAGGCCTGCTCGATGCCCTTGTGGCCCAGGATGGTGGCGCCGGTGGGGAAGTCAGGCCCCTTGATGATGGCGATCAGGGCGTTGAGCAGCTCCTCCTTGGAGGCCTCGGGATGCTCCAGGGCCCAGTGCACGCCCTTGGCCACCTCGCGCAGGTTGTGCGGGGGAATGTTGGTGGCCATGCCCACGGCAATGCCGGCTGATCCGTTGACCAGCAGGTTGGGGAAGCGGGAGGGCAGAACCGTAGGCTCCTGGGTCTTGCCATCGTAGTTGGGGATGAAATCGACCGTGTCCTTGTCGATGTCACGCACCATCTCCATGGCCAGGGGGGCCATACGGCACTCGGTGTACCTCATGGCGGCCGCCGGGTCGTCGCCAGGGGAGCCGAAGTTGCCCTGACCGTCCACCAGCGGGTAGCGCATGGACCAGGACTGGGCCAGACGCACGATGGTGTCATAGATGGCTGAATCGCCGTGGGGGTGGTACTTGCCCATGACATCGCCCACCACGCGCGAACACTTATTGTAGCCACGGTCGGGCCGGTATCCGCCGTCGTACATGGCGTAGATGACCCTGCGGTGGACCGGCTTCATACCGTCGCGGACATCGGGCAGGGCCCGCTCCACGATCACGGACAGGGCGTAGGACAGGTAGGATTCCCGCATCTCCTGCTGGAGGTCAATGGGCTGTATCCGCTCGCCTTGGAGAAGGCCATAATCAGTGCTATCCATCTCCTGGGGGCTGAGTGGCTCGCGAGACCCGTCGGGCAGGTTGAGGCCGTCCTGGTCCGAGCTGTTGTCGTTGTTGTTATCGTCTGCCAAAATCGATCCTTAGCTCAAATGGTGAAAAGGGAGAGGCGTCCGTCTCAGGCGTCGATGAAGCGGGCGTCGTGGGCGTTGCGCTGGATGAACAGACGCCGGGGTTCGACCTCGTCGCCCATGAGCATGGTGAAGGTTTCGTCGGCCTGTTCGGCATCATCGATGTGGATCTTCTTGAGGATGCGGTGTTCCGGGTCCATGGTTGTCTCCCAGAGTTCCTGGTAGCTCATCTCGCCCAGACCCTTGTAGCGCTGGATCCCTTCGCCCTTGGGCAGCTGTCGGCCTGAGGCCTTGCCCTCGGCCAGGACCCTATCGCGCTCGGCATCGGTATAGACGAAGCTGTGGGGCCCCTTGGTCCACTTGAGCCGGTAGAGCGGGGGCATGGCCACGTAGACGTAGCCGGCCTCGATCATGGGCCGCATGTAGCGGAAGAAGAGGGTCAGATTCAGGGTGGCGATATGGGCGCCGTCCACATCGGCGTCGGCCATGATGATGACCTTATGGTAGCGCACCTTGTCGATGTTGAAGTCCTCGCCGTATCCGCCGCCCACAGCCGTGATCAGGGATTCGATGGTGTCGGACTTCATCATGCGGTCCAGACTGGCCCGCTCCGTGTTGAGGATCTTGCCGCGCAGGGGCAGGATGGCCTGGGTCATGGGGTTACGGCCCTGGATGGCCGAACCCCCTGCGGAGTCGCCCTCCACGATAAAGAGCTCGCACTCCTCGGGGTCGCTGGACTGGCAGTCCTTGAGCTTATCGGGCATGCCGGCCGTCTCGAAGATGGACTTGCGGCGGGTGTTCTCACGGGCCTTCTTGGCCGCGATCCGGGCCCGGGAGGCCTCCATGGCCTTCTGGATGATGGACTTGGCCTCGCTGGGATGGGCGTCAAACCAGTCGCTCAGCCTCTCGGTCATGACCCGCTGGACGAAGGTCTTGGCCTCGGAGTTGCCCAGCTTGGTCTTGGTCTGGCCCTCGAACTGCGGGTTGGTCAGCTTGACGGAGACCACGGCGGTCAGCCCCTCGCGCACGTCATCGCCTGAGAGGTTGTCATCCTTGTCTTTGAGGATGTTTTTGTCCCGGGCGTAACGGTTGATCATGCTGGTCAGGGCCGCGCGGAACCCCTCTTCATGGGTGCCGCCCTCGGTGGTCGCGATGGTGTTGGCGAAGGTGTGGACCGACTCTGAGTAGGCGGTGGTCCACTGCATGGCCACCTCGGCGGAGATACCCAGCTTCAGGTCCTCGGCCTCGAAGTCGATAACCTCGGCCTCCACAGGCGTGGCCTTCCTGACCTTGACCAGGTAGTCCACATAGTCCTTGATGCCGTTGGCGTACTGGTAGCTGACGGACTGACCCTTCTGCTCCGGGGTCTGCTCCTCACCAGCCACCTCGTCACCGGCCTGGTTGTTGGGGCGCAGATCGGTCAGGGTGATCCGCAGACCCTTGTTGAGGAAGGCCATCTGCTGGAAACGACTGCGCAGGGTCTCGAAATCGTAGACCGTGGTCTCGAAGATTTTAGGATCGGCCCAGAAGGTCACTGAGGTACCGGTGCCCTCGTCCGGCCCCATGGCCTGATCCTTGGACAGGGGAGCCGTGGGCTTTTGGTTACGGAAACTCTGATGCCAGTGGTAACCCTGACGGCGCACCTGGACGTCGATCCGGGTAGAAAGGGCATTCACCACGGAGATGCCCACGCCGTGCAGGCCGCCCGAGACCGCGTAGCCGCCGCCACCGAACTTGCCGCCGGCATGCAGCTTGGTCATGACCACCTCGACGCCGCTCTTGCCCTCGCCTGGCACCTCGTCCACAGGAATGCCGCGGCCATTGTCATCCACCCGGATGCCGTTGTCGGGCAGGATAGTGACTTCAATATGGTCGGCGTACCCGGCCAGGGCCTCGTCGACCGAGTTGTCGACGATCTCGTAGACCAGGTGGTGCAGACCCCTGGGGCCCGTCGAACCGATGTACATGCCGGGACGGACGCGAACCGCCTCCAGTCCCTCCAGCACCTTCAGATCGCTGGCGTCGTAATGCTCGGGGGAGAGCGAGTCGTCCAGCTGCGCGTCGTCCAGCTGATCCTGGCCCGTCATGCCATCATCCTGAGGCTTGTCCTCCTCATGCTCCCGGCCCTCTTGCGGGGTCCGGGACGGGTCAGTGTTGAGATCTGCCACGGATAGTCCTTTCTGCACCCCCATCGTCGGCCACTGACGACAAAGCAGCTTCCGTTCGTGGTCGAGCGGGGGATCGAGTCATGGTCACCAGGTTCCAAATCGTCCATAAAGGGGCCTTGGAAGCGTTTGACCCTATAACCTATAGATTACCAGCGCTAGGGGACTTTAGGCTTACAGAAAGCTGGGAAGACGGTATTCGCAGATTATGGGTTCATCCGTAGGTGTCGCGCACACCTCGGCCGGGTGGATCGAACCGTGACCGGCGGAAGCTGTAGTTGTGGGGGCCGGTCACCCGGATCTGCTTGACCGGCATGCCCAGACGCTTGACAATGGTCGCCTTGAGCTGGGGGACCAGGTAGGTCAGCTGAGTGGCCCAGACCGTGGTCTGCGCCTGGATGACCAGCACGCCCTCCCGGTAGGAGACCACTCTCGAATGGGCGGCGATACCGGGGCCCACCACACTGTCCCACTGGTTGCGCAGCCTGGCCACCTTCAGATGGCTGGTCCACCCGCTTCCGGCAGCCAGGCTGGTCACCACTCCGCCCAGTTTGGCTGGGTCGCGGCCCGGCTTGCCGAATGCATACCAGGCCTTACGGGAGTCATCCTCCCGCTGCCGACGAGTGGCCGCCCGTCGCGTGCAGCCCTCGAAGACCAAGGCCGGCAACCGACGCTGGTCCAGGTGCAGGGTCTCAACCATGGGTGCCTTCATGACAGGTCGTTCCCCTCCGGCCCATCCGGCATATCCGAGCCGCCATCGACCGTTCCCCTTGTTCGCCGTAGATCCTGCATGGCACTGGCGATGGCCGGATCCTGAGCGGCCGGATCGGATGGCTGCGAGGGCCTCAACCTGGACACATCCACCAACCTGGCGCCCTGCAGGGAGGGAATATCGCTATCGGCGGCCACGGTGATGAGCACCTGGTCCTGCTGGCGGGCAAAGTCGAGAATCTGATCCCTGCGGCCCCGATCCAACTGGGCGAAGACATCATCCAGAATGACGATGGGCTCCAAGGAGCGACGATCCTTGACCACCTGCAGCAGAGCCAGTCTCAGAGCCAAGGCCAGGGTCCACATCTCACCGTTGGAGGCGAACTCCCGGGCAGGCATGCCGTTGAGAGTGAAGGCCAGATCATCGCGCTGGGGACCGATCAGATTGGTGCCCCGGGCCACTTCTCCCGGATATATCCGCTGAAAGTGACGACTGACTGCTTCGGCGACCTCGGGACCGGTCTGTCTATCGGATCCGATCTCCTCCAGGGAGGGCCGGTAGGTCAATCGGGCATCCTGATCAGGGCCTGCCAGCCGGCCATACAGATCACTGAAGGGCTGATTCAGGGCCTCTACCAGAGCCGCCCGTCGTCGACTCAGATCCAACCCGGTACGAATAAACTGCCCGGTCCATACCTCTAGGCCGGACAGTGCTGCGTCACGCCCATCGCCTGAAGGGTCACGGCCCGCCTGGGAGAGCTGCTTGAGCAGGGCGGCGCGCTGCCTGGCCACATGGCGAAAATCCTGCCGAACCTGGAAGTAATCGGCATCGAGCTGGCTGCCGGCCTGATCCAGCACGGCTCGCCTGGCTGCCGGCTCTCCGGAGACCATCAGCTGATCCTCAGGGCTGAAGGTCACGCAGGGCACCCGGCCTACCAGGTCACGCTGATAGAGGGAAGGCCCGCCGTTGATTCTTCCCCGATTGGCCCCCTTGGCGGCAATGGTCAGCTCATAGTCGGTGGCGGTTCCGTCCTGCTCCAGCCTGGCCCTGATGGTGGCCTTGGACTGCCCACGCTCTACCAGGGGCAGTGAGGATGAGGTCCTATGGCTGCTGCCAGTGGACAGGACCTCGACGGCCTCGACCAGGTTGGTCTTGCCCAGACCGTTGCGTCCCGCCAGAATGGACACTCCGGGCTCCAGATCGAGGACGCAGTGCTCCCAGGAACGGAAGTGATCCAGAACCAGACGGGAGATGTGCACGGCGATCGTTCCTCGAACCTACCCGGATGTCAGTTGTTGAAACGCATGGGCACCAGCAGGTAACGGTAGTCCATGGACTCCTCGGAATCCTGCTCCTGCTGGCCGTTGAACTCCACGGCTTTGACCGCCGAGGTCATTTTGATACGGACAAAGGGCTCAGCGATGGCGCCCAGCCCGTCAATCAGATAACTGGGATTGAAGGCCACCGTGATGTCTTCGCCATCCAGATCAGCCTGCAGAACCTCATGGGCCTGTGCTTCGTCAGCCGTGCCTGCGCTCAGGGTTACCTCGTTGCCGGAGAAGACCATGCGAATGGGGGCGTTGCGTTCGGCCACCAAGGCCACGCGCTTGATGGCGTCGATCAGATCCTGCCGGGCGATGACCGCCTGGATGGGGTACTCATCCGAAAAGAGGCGATCCACGGCCGGGAATTCCCCGTCGATCAACTGGGTGGTGGATATCTTGCCAGCGTTTTCCACGCCCATGATGGTGGGGTTGTCAGCCTCGTAATCCATGGTTACGTTCTGGTGCTCGTCCAGGGAGCGGGCGATGTCGCGCAACAGAGAGCCGCGGATCAGCATCGAGGTGGAGAAATCAGCGTCGCGGGGAGTCCAGGTGAAGCTCGAGCGGGACAGTCTGAAACGGTCGGTGGCGGTCATGACCACCTTGTCCCCGTTGATCTCGGTCTTGACACTGGTCAGGACTGGACGGCTCTCTTCCCGGGAAACAGCGACGATGGACTGGGAGATGGATTGGATAAAGGTTTCAGCATCCACCTGACCCATGGGCTCGGGAACGGCAGGGAGGTCGGGATACTCGCTGTCAGGCATCAGCTGCAGGGAAAAAGTGGATTTACCCGAGGTGATGGTCATTTTGGATCCCTCGGTTGATAGGTAAGTCTTCTCTGATGGCAGGGATTTGGTGATGTCCGCCAGCAGTTTGCCTAGCACCAGGGCAGTTCCGGATTCGTCGATGCCTGCCTCGATGTGGTTTCTCGCTGAAACCTCGTAATCGAAGGCAGAGAGCTTCAATGTTCCGTCAGAGGCCTCCATCCTGATGCCGGCCAGAATAGGCGAAGCTGGTCGGGAGGGGATGATGCGGGTGGTCCAAGCCACTGCATCCGAGAGTGCGGATGAATTCACTTCAACTTTCATGGGGGCCTTCTTGTCGACGAATGAACTGGACTCATTCTATCGAATAGGTCAGGTGATGTGGTTGGAGTGAAGAGATGTGCTTGAGTGTGATGGTGACTATTGCATAAATATACATAGAGTCATCGTAATAAGCTCGGTGGATGGTGTGGATAAGTTCCCAGATCCTTGCAATGCGGTGGATAGACCTCATTGAAGCGATGTGGATAAGTGGTGAGATTGATGTGAGTAAGAAGTCGAGTTATCCACAGGAGCGGATTTTTGCTTAGTTATGCACAAAACTGATGTGGTTATTCGCTGAAGATCCACCACTTGTCCCCGGAAAATCGGTGGGTTATTCCCAAGGTTTGCCCACATCCGGGGATAAGTAGGTGGATATCTTTTTCTGTCGATCCACACTAGGGTCTGCGTGTCGCATCAATTCTGAGGTTGTTTGAGCCGAACAGTCAGCTCCATGACATAGTTGTAAATCTCCCGCTTTTCCTGCATCTCGTTGGAGATACGCGTGTAGGCATGCATGACTGTGGTGTGATCGCGGCCGCCGAAGACCTCGCCGATGTCTACCAGGGACATGCTGGTCATTTCCCGTGCCAGATACATGGCAATCTGCCGGGCCAGGGCGATGTTCTTGGTGCGCGTACGGCCGACGATATCGTCAAAGGTCAGATGGAAGTACTTGGCCACCTGGGAGATGATGTCAGTGGGCTTGATCTCTACGTCCGTGGAGAAGAAGTCCTGCAGGGTCTGTTCAGCCAAGGCCGTGGTGACTGGCTGGTTATTGAGGCTGGCCACGGCTGTGACACGAGTCAGAGCCCCCTCAAGCTCTCGGATGTTCTCGGTGAAGCGTTCCGCGATCAGATCCAGGACCTCGTTGGGAATGCTGACCCCGTTCATGGAGGCCATCATCCTCAGAATGGCCACCCTGGTCTCCCGGTCTGGCGGCTTGACATCCACGGTCAGGCCCGAGTCAAAGCGCGAGATCAGTCGTGATTCGAAGCCTTTCAGGTTCTTAGGGGCCACGTCCGAGGCGATGACGATGCGCTTGTTGGCATCATGCAGAGCATTAAAGGTGTGGAAGAACTGGTCCAGGGTGGCTTCCTTGCCCCCCAGAAACTGGATGTCATCGATAAGGAGCACATCCACCTGCCGGTAGCGGCGATTGAATTCCGCGATCTGGCCCGAGCCTTGGGTGGAATTCTGCAGGGCGTCGATGAACTCGTTGGTGAATTCCTCCGAGTTGACATATCGGACCTTGAGCGAGGGATCCTTGACCAGGGCATAGTTGCCGATGGCGTTGAGCAGATGGGTCTTGCCCAGGCCCGAGCTGCCATAGATACACAAGGGGTTGAAGTCCTGGCCAGATCCTTCGGCAACGGCCAGGGCCACGGTCCGCGCGAAGCGGTTGGAGTCGCCTGGGACGAAGGTGTCGAAGGTGGCATTCTTGTTCAGGTGGGTCTGTGGGTCGCGCTCCACCCGGTTCTGGTTCATGGGGAAGCGGGGCACGGTAAAGGCGGGCCGGGATGCGGTCCTCTCCGCCTCGCTCGGCTGGTCAGCATCAGCGCCTGCTGTTGGCCTCATAGCGGGGGAGGGCTCGGACAGCTCGGCCTGCATATCCAGGGTCATGGGCACATAGGTGCCTTCGTGGAAGTCATTGACGGAGACAATCGGAGACTTGGAGGTTTCAGCAGTCTCGGTCCGCCAGTTCGAATGGGCCTCTGAGTCGGAAGAGGATTGGTTGGCGCCAGCCTGACGCTGGTAGTCGCCATAGGGATCCTGAGCAGGACTGGGGACTTGGCGGAACTCGCCGCTGCCCGGGGCGGAGCCCGCCATGGCGGATGTGCGTTGGTCACTCTGCTGATCGGCAGCCATCTGCTTGGCCATCTGCTCTGGGTAGACGATTTTGATGGCCGGGAACATTTCCTGGTTGGTGACCAGTTGCAATGCACTGAGGACGGGCTGACTGAGAGGCCCCTGAATTGCTTCCTGCGTAGCCTTGGAGGAGACCCGTAGAACGATGGTGGTGCCGAAGACCGCCTCGGGGGTGATGTCCTCCAGCCAGCCCTTGTCCCTAGAGGTCAGTGAGCTGCTGTAGCGGAGCACCTGCAGGACCGAATCCCAGATTCTCTTGGCCTGGGCAGCGGCATCCAGCGGATCCTGCGCCATCAGTGTGCTCCTCTCTTCTCGACGACGGATTGTCCCGTTCTTCATGCTTCTCTCAAAGTCGACAGTAGCCCATTGTTACACCGACTTTGCGCGGTTATCCACAGGATAGCGTGTTGTATCTGCGGCGAATGTGAATAACAGTGATGTAATTTGTGGATAAGTGAGGGGCCTCTTTCTCCCACCATGACAGGGTTTGCACGGGGTAAGTAGCAGTGCTCACGAGTTGGATGACGGAAGCCTGTTTGACTCCGTCCCGGCTCATGTGTACCGTGATATAGCTTGACTCATAACGAGCCGTACTCGAGTATGTCTACACACGGGAGCAACGAATTATGAAGAGGACATTCCAGCCCAACAATCGCCGTCGTCACATGAAGCACGGATTCCGCGCTCGCATGCGCACCCGCTCCGGTCGCGCTCTGATCAACCGCCGCCGGGCCAAGGGTCGTCGCACCCTCTCCGCCTGAATCGGATCCTAATTCCTTTTCAGAAGGTGGAACGGCTGAGGAGCCACCGGGAGTTCACGGCGGTGCTCAGGCGACGCCATCGGGTCAGCAGCCGGGATCTGGTCATACATTATTTGATACCCGGATCTGACCGGACGGTGATCCCGCTGCCGGCGACATCGGTTGCGAGCGAAGGGCGGCATGACATCCTGCCTACAGGCAGACGCCGCATGGGGCTCGCTATATCCAAAAATGTGGGCAAGGCGGTGACCAGGAACAAGGTCAAGCGCAGATTCAGGCAACTTGCCGGATCCAAGGAGGACCTGCTGCCATCCTCCTGTGATCTGGTCATGCGCGCCAAACCCAGCGCTGCTACAGCCACCTACCAGCAGTTGGAGGAGCAAGTGGACAGGCTCTTCCGTGACCTCATGCGCAAGAGCGGAAAGACTGCCGACGGTCTCGATGTACAGGGACAGGCAGATCCGCAGCTGGCCGGGTCAAAGCGTCAACCGGTTCAAGGGCTGGAAGTCAGCGAAGGAAGTAGGGCATGAGCGGCCTGGCCTCCCGGGCTCTGCAGGGTGCAGTCCGCTGGTATCAACGCCACATCTCACCCTTGTCGCCGCCTAGGTGCCGTTACTATCCGACTTGTTCCCAGTATGCTTTGACTGCCCTGCAACGGTTCGGGGCCTTGCGTGGAACTATTCTGGCCGTTCTGCGGCTATTGCGTTGCACGCCCTTCAACAACGGCGGAATCGATGACGTGCCCCGGAGATTTTCCATCTTCTATCGATTCTCGTGGTCCAAGGCCCATGAGGAGGCCCGGCTGACCCCCATGGCCCCAGACAAGGAGACGGCCTGACAATGTTCCAGAACAACGACACTTTCACTTTCGATACGGGCATATACGGCTTCTTCTATAAGATCCTGTACCCCATCGAGTGGCTCATGACCTACATCATGACCTACTGCCACAAGTTCCTGACCCTGATCGGGTTCCACAAGGGTCCCGGCGTGGCCTGGGCGCTCTCGGTAGTGATGCTGGTGCTGGTCGTCAACCTGTGCGTGTTGCCGCTCTTCATCAAGCAGCTGCGATCCATGCAGAAGATGCAGGCCCTGCAGCCCAAGCTGATGAAGATTCAGAACAAGTACCGTAACAAGAAGGATCCTGCCAGCCGAGAAGCCATGAGCCGGGAGACCATGAAGGTCTACCAGGACAATCATGCTAACCCCATGGGATCCTGTCTGCCCGCACTGGTTCAGGGCCCGGTCTTCATGACCATGTTCTACGTGCTGTCGGCTGTGCCCTTTATCGCCCGGGGCAAGCGGGCACCTCTGGGAGCCTTCAACAGGCAGGTGGCGCGAGAATTCGAAGAGACCACCTTCTTTGGGCTGCGGATTTCGGACAACTTCATGTCTGCCCAGGGTGCGGGTCGCATAGTCATTGTGGTCTTCATCGTGCTCATGTGCCTGGCCATGTTCTACTCGCAGTTCCATAATGTTCGGCGGAACATGCCCAGGTCGGCCATGCAGGGACAGCAGTACAAGATGCAGCAGATGATGGCCTTCATCTTCCCGGTCATGTACATCTTCTCGGGTATCTACTTCCCCTTCGCTGTGCTGATTTACTGGCTGACTAACAATCTTTGGAATCTGGGCCGAACCCTCTTCCAGGTCCGCCATATGCCTACGCCGGGCTCGCCTGCTGCGGAGAGCAAGGAGGAGCGGGATCACCGCCATGAGAATGCCCGCCGCAAGCGCCAGGGGCTGCCCTCCCTGGAGGAGGAGCAGTTGATGGAGGCCAAGCGGCTGGAAGAGGAAGCCCGCAACAACAAGAACGTCTCCCACCAGCGTTCTCAGCCCCATCGCAAACGTCGCGGCCGTTGATGCAGCTAGTAGCAGTGGTGGCCGACGTGGTGACCTGGCTTTCGGTCGGGCGGATACTGGAGTAGTCTGCAATCATCACATCCGTGTATCCTCAATACTGGACACTCGATTGGTGACCAGGAATCCAGTGGGCCTGAGGTTATGAATCGGATGTAAACGCGTGTAAGGAGAGCATAGATGTCTCAGTCTCTGGACCAGGGAAAGACCATCGAGCAACTCAATGAGGAGGCGGATGTCGCCGCCGACTATCTGGAGGGGTTGCTGGACATCGTCGATTACGAGGGCGATATCGAGATGGGGGTGCGCAACCACCGTCCGACCGTGCAGATTGTGGCTGACGACGATACGGACATCAAGCATCTGATCGGCAAGGATGGCGAGGTAGTCGACGCTCTTCAACAGCTGACGCGGCTGGCCGTGCAGCAGAAGATAGGGGAGCGCTCCCATCTGATCGTGGATGTGGACGGCTTTCTACGGCGCAAGCGTGAGCATCTTCGCGAGCAGGCCCTGGATGTGATCGATGAAGTTCGTGAGACCGGTGAACCGGTCAATATGAAGCCCATGAACTCCTTCGAGCGCAAGATCGTCCATGACATGGTTCGCGAGGAGGGTCTGAAGTCACGCTCCCACGGTGAGGAGCCTCACCGGTACGTCACCGTCTACCTGAAGGCCAAGAACGAAGACGAGGACCTGCCTGACGACGTTGAGGACGAGCCAGTCGGGTATGACGTCCTGCGGGACGCTGATGACGCTGATCAGGTCGAGGATTCGGCTGACTACAGGGCTGATGACGATCCTGCTGACGCGGACAGGGAGTGACAGTAGAGCCAAGTAGAGCTATGCTCCGATGAAGTATTTGTGATGTCGGCCTTTTTGGATTGCTCCATTGTTTGGTGCGGCCATACTGTGTAAGTCCGTTTTGTTATCGGTCTGTGTTGCGCTATTCGGCAGGTATGTTGTCTTGTCTGGCTCATGATGGTGCTTAGTTTGCCATGCTGCTTAATTCGGAATGCTCTTGGTTCGTGATCCTCTATAAGAGGCTTCCTTCTATGCTGTTTCCGTTAGGATATTGATGTGTGCCTTTGACGCTCTTTTGTGGTTGAAAACCATACGTTGGTAAATGGGCTGCCTTCGGAGTCCAGAGGTTTTCGATTCTGACAGGGTGAGATGCCGCTTGATACGAGATACAAGACAGTATGACGCTGTCAAGGTCTGTGGCTGTGATTAATTGTGTGCCGAATACAGATGTAAGGAGTTGAAATGGCTGTTGTGGATGATGAGCTGAACAATAGTCCCCTTTTGAAGCAGGTTCTCGGCGATGCTTTAGTACCCATGCAGCGTTTTCACGACAAGCTCCTACGTGAGGGCGTGGAGAGAGGCATCATTGGCCCCCGCGATGAAGACATTATTTGGGAGCGGCATATACTCAATTCAGCTGCCATTGTGCCTTTTGTGCGTGAACGATTGACTACTGATGGTCAGACAGCGACAGTGGCAGATATAGGTTCCGGTGGGGGCTTCCCTGGTATTGTACTGGCTGCGTGTCTTCCGCAGTGCACTGTGGTACTTGTCGAGCCAATGGAGCGGCGTGTGCTCTGGTTGCAGGAAGTCATTGATGAGTTGCAACTGGTTAATGTGTCAGTGCTTCGCAAACGTGCAGAGGATCTGGCTCCGCAATCCTCTCATGCATCAAATCGGCACAACAAAAAAGGTTCACATAGCCACCGTCATGGTCGTCGCCGAAGCGAGGAAGTGTCTAGTTCCGTTTCTGGCCACTGTTCTTCGACTTTGGTCACCACCAGGAATGGTGACAGTCAGCAAGTTGCGAATGAGACCGAATCCTCGGCTGTGATGGGCGGAGCAAGTCCGGTAAATATGGATTTCGCGCCTTCAGTTCCTCAGAATTTTGATGTCGTGACCTGTCGGGCTGTAGCACCTATGACCAAGCTCGCTGGGTGGACTCTACCTCTCTTGAGGTCAGGAGGTCAGCTTATTGCTCTTAAAGGTCGTTCGGCGCAAAATGAGCTTGATAAAGCTGCTAAAGAGATAAAAAAATATCATGGAGTGAATCCACGGGTTCGTCAAGCCCCTGTTGCACCCGGTCTTGAGGACACTCACGTGGTTCTTGTGGACAAAAGCTAAAGCACGATATTGATAGGACACAATTTAATGACTTCGTTGTCAGCGTCTTTGCTCAACAGCGAGATAAGACTCTGCTAAATTAGAGAATAAATTATCAATTCCTAAACAGAGCTGTGTCGAAACTGACCAGGAATGACCGATTCTGTCTACTAGATCGAACCTGCATTTGCCGGACTGCAACTGAACTGTCTGCCACCTAATCGGAAGGGATGACTTGCTCAGTTAAGGGGAGTACAAAGTATGTTTGAAATCCTATATGACTTTCTTAAGAATGGTTTGCAGTCCGAGGCTTTTAACAACTTTGATCCTCCAGTATCTAATCTGTCCGCAGAGCAAAGCCATCATAAGTCACATATGAGTATAATATTTGAAATAGTAAAGCTTGTTTTATTTGAGATGAAACACATCGCCCCGTCTCTTCCGACTGCTTTGCTATAAGGCTTATTTCATACTGGTTTTGTCTTTCAAACATTGTTGTGCCGATTGTATAGGGTTATAGCTTAGAACGGGATATACCGCCAACTTTAGGATGCTTAATTAGCCAACCCTGGTGATGCCTTCCTTTGATACTCAGTGACCTAAGAATTTACCTGTTTCATGTGCTAATTTGTCTTATTTACGCCCGCCCTGCAGTTTCTATTTACAGGTTCACATTGCATAAGTGCAGTTTGGTTTGTCTAACCTGTGTGTTGATCTGCGTTGTATCTTCATTAATACTCATAGAGCGCTGTCGATCTTTGCAAATGTATAAGCGAGTGCTTGATTAATCGGTTATTACAACCAGAAGTAATTTCTAAATCGGTTTCAACGCTGACTATGCCTTTTTGATGTCGGGTATGGAGGAATAGCTGAATTGAGCACAAGAGGCCATCCCCAGTTTCTAGTGCGTGCACTAAAGATAGTTTCACGTGAAACATTGCCTAATCAACATCTGTTTTAGTGTGTGGCATGTTGCGCGCTTCGCCACTTATAGTGTTACAGATTCACCCATTCACAAAGAGCTGAGGGTATGTTATATACGAGTAAGTCCACACAAGACGGCTATATCCTTCAGCATCTTGTATCTGACATTATTCTGCCTTGCTACTCTGAGTGGATGACTCCTAACTAGAGATCAGATGCATTGTTTCACGTGAAACCATTGACATGGAATTCAATAATCTTGATCACGGGTATTTGAGTATAAATGAAAGGGAATCACGATATCCTCTATATTTTAATTAGGAATGGTCCTTGAACTTTATTTTAGCTATTTTCTTTCAACCATATTCTCATGGAGTATAGGTGGAACACCTATCAGTATATTGATGCCAGTTCCTTAACAATGTAACAGCTTAAATTCATAATTTTGCGACCAGTGCTGTCTGCTCAATACGTGGTAGTCCTTGCTTGCGCATAAACCTCCTTAGAATGCAGAGTGGGCAGAACTGTGACACCGAACTGTGTAAGCTAACAAGCAACAATGAGATGGAACTTCCTGAACAATTGAGATGTTTCACGTGAAACACTATCTTGCAGTACAGTTGTATAAGGATTTGTCTATGAGTTTAATTAGACATTTGTAGCAGTGTTATTAAGACTTCTCAGTAGATGGACTAATCATTGATAATAACTATGAATAATGCTTCGTGCTGATGAGGCGTAGTTAATTTATTGATTCGCGGTTTTTAAAGTTATGCACAATTGAGACCTGACAAATGAATTATCCACATTGTGTTTTGTGGGTCATGATGTGGTGCAGGAAGAGGCAGAATTGTCAATAATCACAAGGCAAAGCTAATAATTTAAGGTGAGGGTCGGTGACAGATCCGGTATTGGACCTATCCACACTTATCCACAGTTATGAACAGAGACTGTGTGTAACCAGCGATTGGTTCTGACATGTCCAACTAGGACGGGAAAATTGATTTGTTATCAAAAGGAGGATGGTTCGTGACCGCATCGAAGAAGGTGAAACCCGTTTCGAGAAATACCTCGGATATCGGTGAGCAAGGTACGCCGAACGCATCAGGTATGGAATCGGCAACAGATATTCTGAATCGAATATTCGCTGACGGGACAGGTTCGGTGTCAGGTGCGGAAATGGCAGATCTTTCTGCACGCTATCAGGCTTTACGCCAGGCTGAATTCCCTCACCCTTCAAAAACTCGCTTCATCGCCGTTGCAAATCAAAAGGGCGGGGTAGGGAAGACCACAACTACAGTTAATTTGGCATGCGCCTTTGCTGAATTCGATCAGCGTGTGTTGGTCATCGATATGGATCCACAAGGCAACGCTTCTACTGCATTGGGAGTAGCTCATGAGTCCGGGACTCCATCAACGTATGATGTACTTGAAGGCCGTCTTGGGATTGACGACGTTAAGGTAGTTTCCCCTGAATTCCCCAATCTTGAGGTTGTCCCATCTTCCATTGACTTAAGTGGAGCTGAGCTGGAAGTTGCGGATATGCCCAACCGCAATCAGCTAATGAAAAAAGCAGTTGCTGACTATCTTAAAGTCTGCCATCAGCATTATGACTATGTTCTCGTTGATTGCCCACCTAGTCTCGGATTGCTAGTTCTGAACGCCATGTGTTCAGTCAATGAGGTATTGATCCCAGTACAAGCTGAATACTATGCGCTTGAAGGACTGCAACAGCTACTGCATACCATAGGGCTTGTTCAGCAAAGCTATAATCCTTACCTTGTAATCTCGACAATGTTGTTGACGATGTACGATAGGCGAACACTGTTAAGCAAAGAAGTGTTTGATCAGGTCAAGGAACATTATCCAGAGATAGTGCTTAATACGACCATTCCGCGTTCAGTCAAAATCTCTGAAGCTCCCAGCTTCCGGCAAAGCGTTGTCACCTACGACCCTAAAGGAGCCGGTGCTATTGCTTATGAGGAGGCAGCGTTAGAAATCGCCCAGAGATCCAACCAGGTACTGGAACATATTGCCAATAGAAGACAGGGGGAGTGAGGACATGACAAGCCGTTCACGGTTAGGCAAGGGCTTGGGGGCTCTATTCCCCGCTTTGCCAGGTGAAGATGATGAAAACAATGCTGACAATAATAGTCGGCGACAAGATAACAAAGTACCAAATTCAAGCAATAAGCAGCCGATTTTTCAAGGTTTGGGTGCGGAATCAAATGGACAAAAGCGCCTAGAGAAGGACGACACAACAAAAGGCAAGGCAAAATCAGAAAGAAGTACTCAGCATTCGGATCGTGCTGGCTCAGAGCTAGCGGATTCCGCAAAGTCCTCCAAGAGTGGTCGTAAACGTACCAACGCAGGACAAGAGCGAGTCAGTATTTCCAAGTCAATCGCCGACGATGTTTCACGTGAAACATTAACGTCGAAGAGGACCACCAAGCGTCGGTCTGTTCCCTCCATCAGCAGCTTGGAACACCCTAGTGATTTATTCTTTGGCCCTACGACGACGAATGTTTCACGTGAAACATCGTCGATGATGAAATCGAGTGATGCTGTCGACGATAGGACAAAAGAGGCTCGGCAAAGCGTTAACCGTGCAGTTCCTGTTGGCAATGATACTGAGCTAAATAAGGCAGAAGGCAATACCCAAGAGAAGCTGGAACCCGTCCAAGGCGGGTACTTGGCTGAAGTGCGTGTGGACGATATTAGGCCCAACGCACAGCAACCGAGACAGATCTTCGATGAAGATGAACTGTTGGAGCTGTCTCGCTCTATCAAGGAAGTTGGTGTATTGCAGCCGATAGTGGTGCGAAGATCGACTCTTGCAGACTATCCAAGAACAACTGGAGATAAAACAACCTCAGTTGTCAGCGCAGGCAGTAAATCAAAAGCTGTTGACGCTAAGACCGGTGAAGAGCGATCGGGACAGCATTTAAACCAGAGAGACGTGAATCTGCGGCAAACAACTCATTATGAAATCATAATGGGTGAGCGTCGTTGGCGTGCTACTAGGTTGGCTGGCCTAGATACCATACCTGCAATTGTTAAAACGACGAGCGATGACACCATGTTGCGTGATGCCTTGCTCGAGAATCTCCATAGAGTAGCTCTTAATCCTCTGGAAGAAGCAGCAGCTTATCAGCAAATGATCGATGAGTTCGGCTTGACTCAGGACGGCTTGTCTAAGTCAATTTCTAAGTCCAGACCTCAGATCACCAACACACTTCGCTTGTTGAAGTTACCCCCCAGTGTTCAGAAAAAAGTCAGCTCAGGTGTGTTGTCAGCTGGACATGCCCGCGCCTTGCTTACTTTACCGGATGAAAAGTCCATGACTGCTTTGGCAGATAAGATCATCGCTGAAGGATTGTCGGTAAGATCTACCGAGGAACTTGTCGCCTTGCAGACCGGACAGGCGAAGAAGAAAGCAAAAAAGCCTAGAGTAAACGCCTGGGCCGATAGTCCTGTACGCCAGGATCTGGAAAGTCACTTTGATACGAAGGTGGCTATTAAGGGGACTAAAAAGCACGGGAAAATAGAAATCGTATTTTCTTCGCCTGAAGATATGGACCGTATTGTTGGCATTCTCTTGGAGAAGGATCAAACCCCAAATAATGGCAATCGTTCGGGCGATAAAGGCTGGGTTTGATCCTATTCTTAGAATGCGACTGCAGGGGTCGCTTAACCAAACACTGCCGATAAGGCGAGCGATTGCTTCATAGCTCAAACAGGTCCCGTATGAGCTGATGAGCAATCGCTGCATTTGTCTTAAGACCAGAATGATTAAACCATCATTAGTAAGTGCCAGTCACTGTCCAGATATATCTGTGCTGAAAGGCTGTGCGCAATATACCTATGTTGGCAGACTGTTCGGTTCTGAATAACTGCTAACTGATCAGCCAAGTCGTGTTGTCGGTTAACTACATCCGGTCCGATCGGTATCTCAACTGGTTAGCTGTCATGGGTGGATGAGTGCGCCCAAGTGTGGGACATGTGGTGAGTCGTTGACTAAGCTGGTTATCTAGTTGGGCGTACTGGAGTGGTTGCTTATGTCTGCGCTGTGTGCCGGCTAAGAGGTAAGTCTCCGCTTAGATGTGGTTCTAGAGGAAGCAAGGTTCCTTTCCTGACAGGGGAGTAGCATACCTAAGCTAGCAAGGTCTGTAGGATTTTCGACGCGGCGTTGGGGGGGGGGCTGGGTTCTGTAATGTCTCCTTAGCAGAGAGTAGTTATATCAGCAGGAGACGGTAGAAAAAACTGTAGGGTCAGTGATGTTTCTGTTAAGCGGGCTATTTCGTCGTAACCAATAGACAATTAAGTGCAACTGAATAGGCTGCTGAAATAGTCGATAAACGAAGTGCCTGGCAATCTTAAACTGCCAGGCACGTAAATTCTTGTTTGCAGGGCGTATCAGGTCTTAGCGGTTATCCAAACTCGTAAGATACTCTTGGGCATCCAAGGCTGCACGGCAACCCATGCCAGCAGCAGAGATGGCCTGACGATAGACTTTGTCGGTTACGTCACCAGCGGCAAAGACTCCGGGTGTGGAGGTCTTGGTTGAACCGCCCTTGACCAGGATATAGCCGTCCTGATCCAGGTCGACTTGTCCATTAAAGAAAGCAGTCTGGGGGGTGAATCCGATGGCAACGAAAACTCCATTTGCTGGAATATTTGACTGCTGGCCAGTTGCTGTGTTGCGCACATCCAAAGAGGTTACACCGCTACCGTCACCGTTGATCTGCGTGACGACCGAATCAAGAAGGAAGTTGATCTTGTCATTGGCCTTGGCTCGGTCCACCATGATTTTTGAAGCGCGGAAGCCTTGGCGACGGTGAATCAAGGTGACAGAAGAACCGAAACGGGTCAGAAAGTCTGCGTCACTCATGGCAGAGTCTCCGCCGCCAACGACCACAATCGGCTTATTCTTGAAGAAAAATCCGTCACATGTGGCGCAGTAGGAAACACCTCGCCCAGAAAACTCGCGCTCTCCAGGAATCTCCAATTTTCGATATTGCGAACCAGTGGTGATAACGACTGCTCGAGTTTGGTATTCTTCACCGCCATCGGTAGTGATCCGTTTGATATCTCCACTCAAGTCAACTGAGACGACATCGTCGTACTCGATCTGAGCACCAAAATGTTCGGCCTGCTCGCGCATCTGATCCATCAGATCCGGACCCAATACCGCTTTTGGGAATCCAGGGAAATTCTCTACCTCTGTCGTGTTCATAAGCTGACCGCCGGGCGTTAGGGCACCAGCAATCACAAGTGGAGCATATCCGGCTCTGCCAAGATAAATGGCGGCTGTGTAACCTGCTGGTCCGGACCCAATAACAATGGCATCATGAACAGTTTGCTTCATAACGCTACTGTATCCATGCAGGATGACCGGGTCACACGCGGTGGGCGAAAAGGGCGCTACTTATCTCACAGTAGGTCTGTTTCTGACAGAAGCAGGTTATTCTTAAACTATGGAGAAAACCGTGATAGTGGCCATCGTAACCAATCTTGGGACGATTCTGGTGCTGATCTGGTTTATGCTCCGAGTTGATCGGTTACTGCGGGAGCATCCTAGTCATCAAACAGATGATAAGAGTGAGGATGACAGCTGGCATAGCTGGCGTTTTTGGAATCCTCCAAGCTCTGATGACAATGAAGACGAGTTGGACGCAGATTCTCCGGTAACAGATAAAAACCTTGTCGCTGATGATGACATGCCATTTAGGTCTACCGACCGGTATGCATCCTCAACTCAGGAAGAACTTGGTGAAAGTTCCTCGCGCGGATCGAACAAGAGCGAGGAAAGCAGCAGAGATGAGTAAGGCATATTGAGCAAGGCCGAGGACTGCCCAATTGTGGTAAGTAGGGTGCGGTTTTAATCGCTTGTTTGATCTTATGAAGTATGGCCTTTGAACAAGGATGGATCCCCTTGGATATATTAATCCACTGATTTGCAGGGTATCTAGGGTCTTTTATCTATGAGCCTTAGAGCGAGCGGGGACGGGGGCAAACCGAGTCAGCAAGATGGCTCAATAAATGAAATCTGATAGGAAGATGTGTTCTCAGCGAGGAGGATGAACAAATCGGGGCAAATGAACCGGGATAACTATGCCGGTGACCGAATGATAATTTGCAGGTGAAGACTCAACCCTCGCTCGAAGTTCTTGCTGGCATAGTTGAAATGGATTGATTCTCGACGCTATAAAAGCAGCAAAACCTACATGCAATTACGCGTACTTTGATAGAAAAACTTGGTATAATATCTTCAGCAAAATCAGGCAGCATCCGTAGTGATTGCAATCCTGCGGGGGTTGTCTTCTTTTTCAGTCGACCATTTCTTTATTCGACTCGCACTTTTAAGGTGCAGGATTCGCTGTCGGTCATAGGCCGTTATACCGTGTGAGACTCTCGCTGGAGTTCGTGCAGTAAGTTGATCACCCAGAATGTTTCACGTGAAACATTGGATACCGACCGCGATTGCATTCAAGGGTGTGAACGAATACCGTGGTTTCCTGTGAGTTGAGTCTCGGAGGACGACCAGTCATTGCAGCATCGGCAATCCATTGGTCTGCGTCGATTTTGCAAATCGGTTTGGTTGACAATATAAAACCGTGATCTGACTGAACATGCCCTTCGATCAATATCGGCTTTGGCTGAGTAGCAAAACAGAAGTGGAGAGTACATCAGAATTGGGGAGCTGGGCATATCGAATAGAAGGCGAGAAATAATCGATGATGAGTGGCGAACAATGAACCACTGCCATTGTATGGCTGGGAAAGAATGCTAATGAGAATCTGGTGCCCGCCCTGTATGCTATCTGCTGTGCCTGTATTGCAATCGGCGTATATTGCAGATCCGCCTGACGCATATTGTACAAATTGCACATCATGCATCAGGCGGACCTTGTACGTGCTGGCCGAACGATAGGCAGAACCAAAGGGGCTTTAAGGTCTCAATCGGTTCGCTTTTGATTCAAAACTGATTGAACCAATGCCGTGTATAGCTCTGGCAGATTGTAGCCAGCGGCCTGGGCTGACTGTGGCAGAAGCGATGTGTCCGTCATACCGGGCGCCACATTGGACTCCAGGAATTGCGGCTGACCTTGGGCATCAACGATGAAATCAGTTCGTGAAATATCGCGGAGCCCCAGAGCCCGGTGAGCGGTCAGTGCGGCATCGCTGACAGCCTGTGTGGTCTTGGCATCCAGTCGGGCTGGAACATAGAACTCTGTCGGGCCAGGTGTGGAACGAGCCTCGAAGTCGTAGGTGCCTGAGGGAGTCCAGATTTCAAGCGGAGGCAGAACCAGTGGGTGTCCGTCAAACTCGAGGATGGACACAGAGACCTCGGTGCCCGTGACAGCCTGTTCAATCAGGGCTACATCACCGTAGGCAAAGCAATTGATCAGCGCCTGAGTGAGCTGGCTCTGTTCAGTCACCATGGTGCAACCCATGGCTGAGCCACCCATGGTGGGTTTGATGAAGAGTGGAAGTCCTAGCGAACCTAGAAGCATATCAATAACGGGTTCGACACCCAGCTCGCGGAACATGGACTCTGGCAGCGTCACGGAATGCGGAGTGTGCAAGCCGGCCATGCGGACGACGTTCTTGGCGATGGGCTTGCTCCAGGCGGTCCGGGAGGCCTTGGCCCGGGATCCGATGTAAGGCAATCCGGCCATTTCCAAGACGTCACGGATGGAACCGTCCTCGCCGTTGGCGCCATGCAGCAAAGGCCAGACCAGATCAGGGCGGGTCGACTCGTCGGTCAGGTAGGGAAGGAGCGAGCCATCCATGTCGTGGACGTGGACTGTCCAACCGGCCTCCTCCAGGAATCCCTGAACTCGATGACCCGAGCTGATGGAGACATCGCGCTCATGGCTGAGGCCACCACAGATCACCAGAAGCGACTTATCTGCACGTTTGGTGGCCTTGCTGGCCAGGGAGGTGACATCGTCCATGGTGACTGGCGTGGCCTCACGGATGGAGCGATGTGAGGCCCGCCTGGCTTTTTTGGCCACTTCGCTGGCACCTGTGGCTGAAGTGGTGGCCGCAGTGCTGGTCGGGCTTGCGACCGTGGTCGTCTTCGTGCTCGCGGTTGTCTTGGCCTTGCCGGTTGCCACGGTTTTGCCGCCGGTCTGCTGCCGAGGTGTCTTGCTGTGCTTGGCCGCCATGATTCAGCCCCTTTTCTTGTCGTTGTCAGGCTCAAACAGCCGGACGGTGGCGAGTTCGTTCTCGATGACTGTGGACAGTCTGCGTATTCCTTCCCGGATCCGATCGGGGGTGGGGTAGCAGAAGGACAGGCGCATATGATCCGCGCCCTCCCCGTTATCGTAGAAGGCTGTGCCTGACACGTAAGCCACCTTGGCGGTGATCGCTCTGGGCAGCATGTCCTTGGCGTTGAGCCCCTGGGGTATCTTCAGCCAGATGTAGAAGCCACCCTTGGGCTTCAGCCATGAGCAGTAGGGCAAATATTCCTTCAAAGCTTCATCCATGGCATCGCAGCGTTCCTTGTACATTCCCCGGTAATCGTTGATCTGCGATTTCCAGTCGAAGTTGTCCAGATAGGTGGTGATGGTCATCTGGCTCATGTTGGAAGGACAAAGGATGGCTGACTCGTTGGCCAGAACCAGCTTCTGTCGGATGCCAGGAGGCGCAACCATCCAGGCCACGCGCATGCCCGGGGCGATGATCTTGGAGAAGCTGCTCAGGTAGACAATGCCCTCGGAGTCGTAAGAGCGCAGGGCCGGATAGGTCTGCCCGTCGAAGGCCAGTAGTCCATAAGGATTGTCCTCGACAATAAGCACATGGTACTTTCTGGCGATCTCGATGACTCGCGGCCGCCGCTCGACACTCATGGTGGCGCCGGCGGGATTGTGGAAGTTGGGTACAGTGTAGAGGAATTTGACCGCTTTGCCTTGACGGCGCTGCTCAAGAATGGTCTCCTCCAGAGCCTCGGGAATCAGTCCGTCTCCGTCCATGGCCACGTTGACCACATCGACTTGGAAGGACTGGAAGACACCCAAGGCGCCCACATAGTTGGGTGCCTCAGCCAGCACCACATCGCCGGGATCGCACATGATTCTAGTGATCAGGTCCAGTCCCGACTGGGAACCGTTGACGATGACCACGTCATCCGGCTGAACGTCCTTAATGCCTTCCAGCTCCATGATGGGCAGCACGTCCTCGCGCAGATGGGGATCGCCCTGTGCTGACCCATACTGCCAGGCCACCTGGCCCTTGCTCCGTAGCATGTCGCCAAGCTGGTCGGCCAGTTTATCGAAAGGCATCCGGCCCAGGTAGGGCATGCCGCCGGCCAGGGAGACCACCTCGGGTCGATTGGCCACGGCGAAGAGGGCACGAATTTCGGAGGCGCGCATCTGCTCGGCTCGTGCTGCATAGGAGCTATACCAGGGATCGTTCTTGATGACCTTGGGTGCGATATTGGGATCATCCGCCATGACTGACTTCCGCCTTCCTGCCGCCGTTGTCTAAGGAAACTGTATTACCTGCAAGGGCTTTGTTGGAGGAAAAATCCAACACATTACCATTTCGGTACACCCATGGTCGGAACCCCGCCTGGGATTCCTTCCCATTTTCCAGGAACTTTCAATCCTAGCTGCTTTCAGGATCGGCAACAGCAAGACAGCCGCAAGAATGGACTGCCAAGTGCTCCAGCCAGGGACGTGTGGAGGACCTGCTTAGAAGGCCTGGACGGACGTGAAGCGTAGGGAGTTGCCCGGCATGCCGTCCATGGGCACCCAGACGACCAGATCCTGGGTCGTGACCGGCTCACGCAGGGTGACCTGGGTGGTGCCCGAGGGATCGAAGCTGAAGTCGGCCAGCGGCTGCCCCTGGTTGGGCTGGGCCGCTGTGGAGTTCGCGTAGATCTGGGCATGGCCGCCGCTCTGGGGCATGACGATGGTCAGGCGGGAGACTTCCTCCGGCTTGGTCAGGTGCATGTACCATCCGAAGCCCTGCAGGCCGGCGGGCTTGTTCAGGAAGAGCTGCCGATCCGACTGATAGGCTGTGGTGTTCTTGGGCTTGGGCGGATTGGGAACCTTCTTGGCCACCTTGTCAGCATGGCTGACCTTGTCGGTACTGGCCTTGGCCTTGCCGTTGGTCTTGGCCTTGCCATTGTTGGAAGTTGTCGCCTCCTCGCCCCCATCAGTCCCACCGGGGAAGGGGACGTTGGACATGACCGGCCAGCCGCCCTCCTCCTTGCCGACGTTGGGTCGGGAGCCGGAGATGGTCGAGATCGCCCACACCAAGGCCACTACGATGATTGCGGCCGCTACGGCAATGACTACGGAGCGAGTCGTGAAACGGCCGAATAGACGCGTGTCGGCCATATCTGTCTCGTCATCCAGATCCTCGTCCTGGCTATCGTCCGGAAGTTCCGAATAGGTCACCGGC
Organism: Bifidobacterium sp. wkB344; assembly: GCF_003688305.1. Lineage (NCBI taxonomy): Bacteria > Bacillati > Actinomycetota > Actinomycetes > Bifidobacteriales > Bifidobacteriaceae > Bifidobacterium > Bifidobacterium sp. wkB344. Next base: position 59,051 of record NZ_NPOQ01000024.1, read on the forward strand.
GCTGGCATGGAGTGAATTTCGGGCGTAAAGCTGGGGGGCAGAGGCTCCATGACCGTGGTCTGCTGCTCTTCTTCGTCAAAATCGAGCTTCTTGGAGGATCGGGGCGCTCGTTCAGCATCCTGATTCGAGTGATCATTCTGCCGCTCTTCGTATGCCAGATCGGTCGAGCTGCCGGCCACGCGTGCATGGGTTCTGTCGTGTGCCTCGGCGTCATCCTCGCGCCGGGCATGTGTACTCTGTGAGGGGGGCCGGCTGGATGCCGCCCTGGCCTGACGACCGCCGGTCTCATCACTTTTCTGGTCGCTGGACTTGTCGAAGTCCCACTGGGAGAAGCCGCGCTCCACGGGGTTGTCGGCGGTCACGCCGCTGCCGCTGATGGCCTCGGGCGGCCGATGTTGATCGTCTCCAACGGTCGGCATCCGCCCGGTCACTGCCTTGGACTCCTCGTCATTCAAGGCAGCGGGCCTGGCAGTCGTCGTCCTGAGTGCGCTCACATCCATGGCCGCGGTCTTGCGGGAGCGGCTGCTCAAGGAGCGCAGCCGTTGACGTTCGTCGAAGAGCGAGAAGAGGTCGGTGTCCGTGTCTTCGGGATTGAGCATCTCGATTTCGCTCCGGCCGGGGAAGAGCAGTTGGTTGGTCTTCCAGTGCGGCTCATGATGGGTCACAGTCTGTGCGGCAGGCAGGGCTGAGGAGGTCAGCCCATCGGGCAGGGGCAGCACATCCTTGGGATCCACCGGTCTCAGAGCCACGGTCTCGATGGATGCGCGGCCGTCCATCTCGGGCCAGATCAGATCGCTGTCGGTCAGCTCCTCAGGAGGGATCCAGGGGCTGAGCAGTGCCGACAGCTCAGCCAGGGTGACCAGGGGCACCGGCTTGGCCCCCTGATCATCAGTCAGTCCCAGTCCACGCATGCAGATGATCCTGAACTCCCCGGGTGTGTGCTTGGGGAGCGCTTGCAGGCTGGGCTGTCGTCCGTCTTGGTCGGGTCGGCGGGTCAGCATGGCGTAGAGCACGCCAGCCAGTTCGCGTATGGCATGCTCCTCGTCAGCCAATCCCGTCTCGTTCGGGACTGACGGGTGCGCAATCATGGGCGAGATGGGGGCATCGGCCAAGGTGATAGAGGCCGGCGCCAGCCTGATGGTACTGGTTGAGACGGCATAGTCGACCATGCCGGCGGCATGCAGGGTGCGCATGGCCTCGGTGACCTCACCCATGATGGTGCCTATGGCCCGATCGCTCAGCGTCTCGCCGGCGGGCCCGTGCATATAGTCCCTCAGGGACATGCCGGCATCGGGAGCGGTGACGATCAGGGAGACCCCGTCCCTGGTGTGCAGCTGGTAGACCGGAGTGAATCGGCGGTCCTTGCTCAGCGCCAGGCCGGAGGCGTTGACGTTGATCAGATCCGTGCAGGTCGAATCGCCGGCGATAAAGAGCTGGCAGTCCCTGTCCAGCACCTTGTCCTTGGCCCGCCAGACGCTCAAGCCGTTGGCACGGCGGAGCAGGGTGACCAAGGTGTATCTGCCGAGGATGGTGTCTCCGATATGCGCGTTCATGCTTGCCGAGCTCTCATCAGAAGTGGGGCGTCGCCTGTGGTTGGCGACGCCGTGGTGGACCGTGCTGTTCCTAGGCACAATCCTAACGGGTTGCGGGGCCGGAGGAGCCGGAGGGGGCCCGGCCGTCGCGGATTCTCCATCAGTGCCGGGCTCGCGGGTCTCTTCGAAGTTCTCCAGAGCCGCGTCCATGCCAGGCTGGGTGGAATCAGGAGAGGAGGAGTGCACCACCCTGACCGAGCGGTCGGCCAGCCGGGAGGGCCGTCCCTCCAATGCATCCAGGCTGCGGACCGGGTGCCGGGCCGTTCTGCCCAGACGGCGGGCCAGGTCGACCATGAGCTGGGTGAATTCCTCGGTACGCAGCGCAACCAGGGTCACGGCGTAGATGGCCGCTGTCAGCAGGGTGATGACCACGCAGATACAGAGCGCCTGCACCCAGCTCATGTGGCCCTGCCGGTCCTGGACCCAGGCGCCGACCAGGCGGGTCAGCGGAGTCTTGACCGTCAGGGAGGCTGCCAGAGCCAGGCCCGCCGCCAGGAAAGCCTTGGCGTACGTGCTGAGAATGCGCCGACCATCCAAATAACCCTGGAAGGGCCTGCGCAGCATGCCCGCCAACATGGGGAAGCTGAGGATGTTGCTCAGGGACAGGCTGAGTCCCACCAGGGCCGCCCAATAGCGGGGAGGGGCCAGACGGATGGATGCCAGGACCAGCACCACCTGGATGGTGTTGGAAACGGCCGCGAAGATGAAGGGATGCCGTCCGTCCTCGAAGGCGTAGAAGGTGCGCTGAATGAGCAGGAAGGCGCTCATGGGCACCAGCCCCAGGGACAGGCCTATCAGGGGCCCCGAGATCAGGACCGCCTCGTGGACGCCCACAGAGGGTAGCAGGGCACGGGTGATGGGCACAGGAATGGCCAGCATGACCGCAGTGAAAAAGAACATCATCAGCCCGACATTGCGCAGGGCCTGGCTCAGATCCTCGCGGGCATCCCCAATGTGGCCGTCCGAAACCGCCTTGGACAGCTTGGGGAAGATGGCCGTGCTGACGGAAACGGCCACCAGGGAGTATGGCAGGATGAAGAGGGTGTAGGCGTTCTGGTAGGAGCCGTTGCCGGCGATGTCCAAGGGGTTACCCTCCAGGGGGGCGCCATTGTTGATGCGGGCGTTGATCACGTTGGCCAGCTGGTCGATGACCACCACACCCATGCTCCAGGCGGCCACCGAGCCCATGGATCGCAGGCCGATGCCGCGTAGGCCCCAGCGCGGTCGGTAGCGGAAGCCGCTCATGATCAGGGGGATGAAGAGGACAAACGCTTGGAAGGCCACCCCTAGGGTCCAGGCTCCGGCAGTCAGAGCCACCTTGCCGTTGTCCCAGAAGCCGACCGGCTGGCTGCGGGCGTTGCCGAACAGGAAAATGAAGACCAGGAAGCCAAGGCAGCTGATCAGATTGGCGCCCACCGAGCTCCAGGCGTATGCGGTGAACCGGCCTTTGGCGGCCAGGATCTGACCCAGGACCGTGTAGAGCCCGTAGAAGAAGACCTGGGGCATGCACCAGAGGGTGAAGGAGTTGGCCAGAGCGCGCTGCGCGGGGTTCCACTTGGAGTTCAGATAGATGGTGGTCAGCACCGGGGTGCCCAGCATCAGCAGCAGGGTCAGCAGGGCCAAAAGGACCATGGCGACCGTGATCAGCTTGTTCAGCCGGTCAGCTGCGTCCCGCTCTTTGAGGGTGCGCACGATCTGCGGAACCAGGACGGCGTTGAAGATGCCGCCCGAGATCAGGGTGAACATGACCTGAGGGATCATGGCGCCGGTCTGGTAGGCATCGGCTGCGATCCCGGTGGTGCCGATGGCGGCTGCCAATAGGATGGTGCGGATCTGCCCGGTCACCCGGGAGGCCGCGGTGCCCGTGGCCATGATGGCGGAGTTGCGCCCTACGGAACTCATTCGTCCGGGTCCTTCGTGCGGTGGAACTGCCGCCAGAGCCCCAGGAGCCCAAGCAGTACGGCGAAGACAATGATGAGCAGGCCGCTCATGTCGCTCAAACGCAGATTGCTGGTGATCTGAGCCCGGCGCATCTGACCGAAGGGACGGCCCTGGCTGTCCAGCAGGCCGATGTCCACGTTGGCCCTGCCGGCCGTCGCCACTCTGACCTTAAAGGTCACCTGGGCCTCGGAGCGGGCGGGAATGACCACATCCGCCATGCGCGAGGTGACGATCTCCATGGAATCGGTGCGGGCGCTGATACGGGCGTGGACCGGGTAGGGATGGCTGTTGCTGACGGTGACAGGCATGGAAGCCGTCTCGCTGACCACGTTCAGGGACTCGCTGGGCGTGATGCTGATGCCATCCAGGAGCCGGCGGGATATGGCACCTGCCTGATCGGCCAGGCCGGCGGCGTTTGCGGTTCCGCCCAGGGACTTCAGGGCTAGATCGTCGTGGGTGGCGGTCAGCCGGTTCAGCCACTGGTGTGGATCCTTGGGCTGGCGTGCGGTGGTGTCAGCATCCTGTCGGGCCAAGGCCTGGCTGTCGGCCTTGCCGGCCGTGGCGCTGGCAGAGGGCTTGGCGGTCTGCTGATCGTCGGCCAGAATGGAGGAGGCGAACCGGTCGATGTCCGCCCTACTGGCGATCAGGGAGTCCAAGGTGGCTGCCGAGCTGTCGCCATGCTTGGCGCCGCCCTGACCATCATCGGCTTCGAGGGCCTTGAGCAGGCCAGATGAGCCGCCGGTGAAGTCGGGTGCTCGCATCAGATTGTCCATGGGTTCCAGATGGATCCAGGGAGCGTGCTCCAGCTCGGTCATGATCCTGTCCGCCTGCTGAGTGTCCTGATCGGCATCGAAGCAGACCAGGAGGGAGCGTTCGGCGTAGGGCTGTTCCATCTGATAGAAGGCGCTCTGGGCCATGAAGCGCGCCGTCTGTCCTGCCTGGGTCTGCTCCCCGGTGGCTCGGGTGGAGCTGGGGTTGCCCCTGGCCAGGTTGCTGAGTTCGCGCTGGGCCGACAGGACGGTCACCTGTCCGGCCTGGGTGTCGATGGTGTACTTGCCGGTGTGGGCGGAGGTGCCGGCTCCCACCTCGAAGCCTTGCGGGGCAATGACCGTCTGGTAGCCGGCGCGGCGGGCTGCGGCGATGGATTCCATGGTCCATTCCTGCTTGCCCTGCCAGGCGTATGTGCCGGAAGCGGCATCAGGATAGAGCTTGGTTGCGGTCTGGGCGTTCCAAGACTCAGGAGTGACCCCGGCCTTGGCATAGCGATCCTGGTTCTGGGAGGCGTATCCGGTGATGTCGAAGTCGGCTGGCTGAATCAGCCCCTGGATCTTGGGGCGGTTGGCGAAGGCTGACAGGTAGACCGGATCGCCCAAGGCCTGCAGGGACCCGTGCTTAGCCAGCAGCTGGCTCTGATCTTCCTGGCGGCGGCTCCCTTGACGGGTCAGTGTCACGCTCTGGTCTTTATCCTTGCCCGTGCCTGACTCGGATTCGGCACCGGGCTGGGTCATCAGCGCTGTCATGGTCTTGTCGTCAATATTCCAGTCCGAGGAGATCAGCGGCATGACCATGGTCAGCGACAGGGCGGGGGTGCCTGCAGTGGGCAGGCCATCCCATGTCCGGGTTAGAAAGGTGAACACGTCGCCCAGAACCCGATTCTGACCGTCGCTTAGGGAAAGCCGGATGGGTTTGGGCCCCCAGCTGGTCATCTTCTTGATCGCATCTTGATCAGCCGGCACATTGACTGCAACCTCAGTGCTCTGCCCGGCCGGGATTGTCGGTACGGTCTGTGTACCCAGCACGTCCGGGGTGGGGATGCGGGCGTGGCCTTCGGACCAGGCCTGCATGTCGGCCCGGGAGCTGAAAGAGTACAGGGCGCTGGTGGACACGCTCAGATGGGCATTTTCCATGGGCTGGTTCGCGGTGTTGGTCACCGTAGCGCGCAGGGCATAACCGGATTTGTCGGTTACCACAGGCGTCGACCAGCGCAGAGCCACCTCGGCCGAGTTCTGATGACTGGGGGCAGCCAGGGCCGGTGTTGAAAGCCCAGGGGTCATCACCAGGGCTAGCAGAAGGATGATCGCCGGTAGGATTCGAGCCCACCGGGCCCATCGGTTGAAGGCATGGGTGCGCTGGCTGGTGCGCCCGCTCGGGCGCAGGGGGGTCTGGATCATGGCTGTTTTTTGTACTTCCTCGCGTAGAGCCAGGCTATTTTACGCTCATTAGGGTAACTGAGCACCGAGGTCAGGTCGGAAAAGTCCACCCAGATGGCATCTTCGGCCTCATGATCAGGGTCGCCCTCCACGCTCAGGGATCCGCCGATCATCCGCAGGACGAAATGGTGGACCAGCTTGTGGACCCGTTGGTTGGTTCCGGTGAACCAGTAGTCGATGGTGGCGATGGAGTCGGTCACCCTGCCCAGTATCCCCGTCTCCTCGTGGACCTCGCGCACGGCCGTCTGCTCGGGTGTTTCCCCCTTCTCGATATGCCCCTTGGGCAGGCACCATTCCAGGTGGCCCGAGCGGGAGTGCCGGGCGATGATGGCCACCCGGTCGTGTCGGTCGAAGATCAGTCCACCCGCTGAATACTCGCGCACTACGGGCAGTTCCTGGGCATCCAGGGAGGCAAAGGTGGAAGGTCCTGAGGCATGCTTATGCCGAGGCATGAGGGCAGGCGTGGGTATGTCATCCTCGGTCTGTATGCGCTCGCGAACCCGCGGATCCAGACGTTCGCTTACGGTTTCCACAAGATGGTCCTGCCCCTGCTGTCCGCGGGCATGGGTGCCCGCAGAGTCGGCGCTATGTGCAAGCATGCGCGCCATGTCCGCGGGCGTAATCATACTCCAACTCTACGTAAGGTAATGTGCAGGTGGGGTAACGGTATGCTAGTAGGCGCATCAACTCCGTAGGAAAGGGTGAGCGTGGATTTCCAAGTCTGGCCGGAGGCCATCGAGCTCGGGCGCCTCTTCGCCGAGCAGGGATATGAACTGGCGTTGGTAGGGGGTCCTGTACGCGATCTGCTCCTGCACCGGCCCTCCCACGACCTGGACTTCTGCACCTCGGCCCGGCCCGAGCAGTTCGAGCCCATCCTGCGTCACTGGGGGTCGGGCTTCTGGGATATGGGGCGCAAATTCGGCACCCTGGGTGCGCTTCGGCGGCGTCCAGACGGCACCGAGGTCAAGGTGGAGGTGACCACCTACCGGCGAGACACCTACGATCCCGACTCCCGCAAGCCCGAGGTGGACTATGGGGACAACCTTGAGGGCGACCTTTCACGGCGTGACTTCACCGTCAACGCCATGGCCCTGCGGGTGCCCGACCTGGTCTTCGTAGACCCCTACCGGGGGGCCAACGATCTGGCCAAGCAGGTGCTGCGGACCCCGGTGGATCCGCGCCAATCCTTCGATGACGACCCCTTGCGGATGATGCGGGCCGTGCGGTTCGTGGCCCAGTTGGGATTCACTATTGCACCGGAGACAGCTGAGGCCATCACCCGCATGACCGATCGAATCAGCATCGTTTCGGCCGAGAGGATTCGCGACGAGCTGACCAAGCTCATGCTGTCCGACCACCCCGTCCAGGGCATCGAGGCCCTGGTGCAGTCCGGCCTGGCTGACATCGTTCTACCCGAGGTCCCAGCCCTGCAGCTGGAGATCGACGAGCATCACCGGCACAAGGACGTCTTCGAGCACACCCTGATGGTGGTGGACCGGGCCATCGCCCTGGAGACCGGACCTGACGGACCTGTGCCCGCTCCGGACCTGACCCTGCGTCTGGCCGCCCTGCTGCACGACATCGGTAAGCCTGCCACCAGACGCTTTGAGCCCGGTGGCAAGGTAAGCTTTCATCATCACGACGCGGTCGGGGCCCGGTTGGCCCGCAAGCGCCTCAAGGCCCTGCGCTTCGACCACCATCTGATCGCTGACGTCTGCGACCTGATCTCCATGCACCTACGTTTCCACGGCTATGTGGACGAGCGGTGGACCGATGCGGCCGTACGCCGCTACGCCCGGGAGACCGGTCCGCTTTATGAGCGGCTCAATCGCCTGACCCGGGCCGATGCGACCACCCGCAACAAGCGCAAGGCTCAGGTCTTCTCCTCCGCCATGGACGAGTTGGAGGACAGGGTGGCTCAACTGCGTCGGCAGGAGGATCTGGATGCCATCCGGCCTGACTTGAATGGACAACAGATCATGCAGATTCTGAACCTCAAGCCGGGACCGCAGGTGGGACGCGCCTATCAGCACATGCTGGACTACCGCCTGGATCAGGGCCCGGTCGACCAGCAGACAGCCGAGCAGGAGCTGCGGGACTGGTGGCAGAGCCAGGACCAGGGCCAGGCCTGACCTGCATTCTGCGGGTTCGGATGTCCGCATTATATGTGGAAGGTGCCTGCATGGTCATCAGGTGCCAGACTGGTATTAGCTGTGATTGTTGTACGGCCCGGACTGTTGCTTACTTGTGTGAAGTGTTCATGCTGCCTGTCGCGCGGGCTTGCTTTTGGCGGCTTTTGGCGGCTATGGCGGCTCCTGCAGTGAGTAGTCCTGTGGCAAGTAGAAGGAGCATGCCGTCGCCTCCGGTCAGGGGCAGGCTGGCGATGGGCAGGTACCGGTAGGTGTTGCCCTTGTCGGTTTCCTGCTGTTTGCCGTCCTGGGTCCAGTCGATGGCCACGGGCGCCAGCCCCGGCGTGTAAGGGGGAGTGGTCACCTTCCAGGTGCCGTCGGGGCTGGGCTTGAGGTCCTTGCCTGCGGCGAGGCACGTGCCCTGCTCCTGATTCTGGCCGAAGCATACGCTGGTGGTCTGCGGCTCTCCGGGGAAGCTGACCGGTCCCGGCCGGCTGGCCGGCCAGGCGTTGGAGGGGGCACGCCCCAGCTGACCGTTGCCGTTGTTTCCCCAGGTGTAAAGCTGGCCGTCGGAGCCGATGGCTGCGGAATGATACCATCCCAGGCCGGATTGTTTCCAGGCGAATCCCTTGGGCGCTCCCTGGGGCTTGCTGACCAGGGTCGGCGTCTGCCGGTCGGTGGTGGTGCCGTCGCCCAGCTGGCCGCTGATGTTCCATCCCCAGGCGTACAGGTTCCCATCGGATCCGGAAGCTACAGAATCCCCGTCGCCTAGGCTGGCTTGTGCCCAAGTGAATCCATTGGGCTTCGCGATCTGAATTGGCGTCTGCCGGTTGGTGGTGGTGCCGTCGCCCAGCTGGCTCTCGGAGTTTCTTCCCCAGGTGTAGAGGTTGCCATCTGAGCCGATGGCTGCGGAATGATGTTCGCCTAGGCCGGTTTGTTTCCAGGTGAATCCTTCTGGCGCTCCTTGGGGCTTGCCGATTTGCACTGGCGTCTGCCGGTTGGTGGTGGTGCCGTCGCCCAGCTCGCCATACTCGTTGTTTCCCCAGGTGTAGAGGTTGCCGTCTGAGCCGATGGCTGCGGAATGCCAGCCGCCGAGGATGACCTGTTTCCAGGTGAATCCTTCAGGAGCGTCTTGGGGCTTGCCTATCAGGACTGGCCTGTTCTGGTTGGTGGTGGCGCCGTTGCCGAGCTGGCCGTACTCGTTGTACCCCCAGGTGTAGAGGCCGCCGTCTGAGCCGATCGCCGCGGAATGAAAGCCGCCTAGGCTGACCTGTTTCCAGGTGAATCCTTTGGGTGCCCCATCGGGCTTGTTGACCAGGACTGGCCTGTTCTGGTTGGTGGTGGTGCCGTTGCCGAGCTGGCCACTACCATTGTCCCCCCAGGCGTACAGGTTGCCGTCGGAGCCGATGGCTGCGGAATGCCAGCCGCCGAGGATGACCTGTTTCCAGGTGAACCCGTCCGCCGCCCCTTGAGGCTTGTCGACCAGGGTCGGCCTGCTCCGGCTGGTGTTGGTGCCGTCGCCCAGCTGTCCGTCGTCGTTGCCTCCCCAGGTGTAGAGGTTGCCGTCTGAGCCGATGGCTGCGGAATGGTTGTAGCCCAGTCTGATCTGGTTGAATCTGATGCCTCGCTGTGCGGGCGGAGTCAGGGTCACCTCGGTGCCGCCGGTCTCGGGCCCATGGTCCGGGCTGATGGACCAGTGTTGCGTGTCCTCCCTGGTCCAGTGGGCGGTCAGGGTGGTGTCATGGGTGACTGGCTGGCTGAAGTCGTAGGCGACATCGCCTTGAAACCAGCCGTCGAACAGGCAGCCTTCGGCCCTCGGGTCCGGGTATGGGCGTTCCGCCTGCCCGTCCTGGGTGACGGACTGGCTGGGGGGCATGCCTGTGGGGGTGGGGCAGGAATCGTTTTTGGAATTGAAGCCGACTTGGTATTGGGGGGCGATGTACGTGTATTGCAGGTGATCGTCCGGCTGCGGCCCGTTCCGGCTCCAGCCGACCGTCACGTCCACGCCCCCCGGCTCATGCTTGGGCGTGGATACCTGCCAGGTGCCGTCTTGGTTGGCCGTGATCCCTGTGGCCTTGGCCTGGCCGAACAGGACGCTGGTGGGCGTGACGGCGCCGGGGAAGTTGACCATGCCCGGCCTATTCCAGCTGGTGGTGGTGCCGTTGCCCAGCTGGCCGTTGCCGTTGACTCCCCAGGTGTAGAGGTTGCCGTCCGAGCCGATCGCTGCGGTATGGTTGCATCCTGGGATCGTGTATTTCCAGGTGAACCCGGCGGGTGCGCCTTGGGGCTTGCTGACCGGGATTGGCCTGCCCCGGGTGGTGTTGGTGCCGTCGCCCAGCTGGCCGTTTTCGTTGCTTCCCCAGATGTAGAAGTTGCCGTCCGAGCCCAACGCCTCGGTATGCCAGTCGCCCAGGTTGACCTGTTTCCAGGTGAACCCGGCGGGTGCGCCTTGGGGCTTGCTGACCAGGGTCGGCGTGTGCCGATCGGTGTTGGTGCCGTCGCCTAGCTGGGTTCTGTAGTTCTGCCCCCAGGTATAGAGGTTGCCGTCCGAGCCGATTGCCGCGGAATGCTGCCAGCCTATGCTGACCTGTTTCCAGGTGAACCCGGCGGGTGCGCCTTGGGGCTTGTTGACCAGGGTCGGCGTGTGCCGGTCGGTGGTGGTGCCGTCGCCTAGCTGGCCGCTGAAGTTCCATCCCCAGGTGTAGAGGTTGCCGTCCGAGCCTATAGCTCCGGAATGATTGCAGCTAAGGCTGGCCTGTTTCCAGGTGAATCCTGCGGGTGCGCCTTGGGGCTTGTCGACCTTGATCGGCCTGGTCTGGTTGGTGGTGGTGCCGTTGCCCAGCTGCCCATACTGGTTGTTTCCCCAGATGTAGAGGTTGCCGTCCGAACCGAATGCTGCGGTACTCAAGTCGCCTAGGGTGAATTGTTTCCAGGTGAATCCTGCTGGCGTGCCTTGGGGCTTGTCGACCGGGGCCGGTGTGTTCCGCTTGGTGGTGGTGCCGTCGCCCAGCTGGCCGCGGCCGTTTTGGCCCCAGATGTAGAGGTTGCCGTCCGAACCGAATGCCGCAGAATGGTCCCAGCCTATGCTGACTTCTTTCCAAATGAACTTTTCTGGCGTGCCCTTGGGCTTTTTGACATGGACTGGTGTGGACCGGTTGGTGTTGGTGCCGTCGCCCAGCTCGCCTGCGCCATTGTCTCCCCAGGTGTAGAGGTTGCCGTCCGAGCTGATGGCCGCGGAATGAAGGCCGCCCATGCTGAGCTGGCTGAGTCTGATGCCGCGTTGTGCGGGCGGGGTGAGAGTGACCTTGGCGCCCCCGGCTATGGGCCCTTGGCTGGGGCTGATAGCCCAATGGCCGTCTCCCTTGGTCCAGTGGGCGGTGAGGGTGATGCTACCGGTGACGGGCTGGGTGAAGTCGTAGGCGACGTCGCCTTGGAACCAGCCGTCGAACAGATATCCGTCCCTGGCGGGGTCGGGGCTGGGCCGACTGGCCTGGCCCCCGTCGGGGATGGTCTGCCTACCAACGCTGCCGCCGCCTGCCGTGTCGAAACTGACCGTCCAGGCTGCGGAGGACCGGGCCTGGACGGCATCAGCATCGCCGGCAGTGTCGAGCGTGGGTGAGGAAGGCATCGGGGTCGTGTGGTTCAGGGGTGAGGACGTTGGCAGGGGCGAGGACATTGGTGGGGAGGAGGACGGTGATACGGCCTGCGGGCTATCATCCCCCTGCTGTTTGTCCAGGGTGGTGGGCGTGGCTTCTTCGGGTGGACTGCCGGTACTCCCGGCCAAAGCGGGTGTACAGGACAGGGCTAGGAGAAAGGCCAGGGCTGCTGCTGCCATGCCCGAACGCTGACGCATGATGAGTCGACCCCCTTCTTCGCAGAGCCTGCTACAGCATCCCCCGGACATCGCACTCAAAACTGTAGCAAAAAGCTGTACTAAGAAACTGTATCAAGTCCCCAAACACCCACGACCCCAAGGTGTTACACCTACTACCATACCATGCGCGCAAACGCCTCGCTCCCTGGGCGGGATGCCAGGCCGGCAACATAGCTGCGGTGTCAGGCCTTGGGAGCCTTGGGCAGGTTCTTCAGGGAGGATGGGTCAGCCAGGCAGCCCTTGATGGCTTTGATGTTACGGCCTACGACAGAGGTGCTGTCCTCGTCGTTCAGATCGGTAAAGGTTGCCCCGATGACCACATCGATCAGATCGGCGCTGCGGTCGTCCATGACCAGAACGGCATCGTTGAATTGGGATCCCACCGTGTAGCCGCGGTCAATGGCCGAGGCACCGAAGCGTATCTGGGTGCGCGCTGTCTCGGTCTTGCCCGGATAGTCTGCCACATCCTGCATGTTGAATCCCCGATTGCGCAGGGCCGACGCCAGAGCAGTGGCCAGACCGGACTTGTTGGTTCCGTTGAGCACCCGCACACGGATGTCGGGGTGGTTGACCAGCTTGGACTTGTCGGGCGGACAGGGCACAGCGACCCCATAGTTGGGCTTGGCGATGGTGGCGTGTTTGGCGGTATGCCCGATGGATCCGAAGATGATCAGACCACAGATGACCAGGATGACCACCAGGGCGCTGACGGCTATAGTGAAGACCATCTTCTGCCGCCGTCGTACGAACTGCCTGCGGGCCTCGCGTTCGTCGAGTGGTTCGGGATTCGTCATGTTGCCTACTCTACTGTCCATGGGTGACTCGCAGGGGGACCATCCTGGGCAGAACTGGCGAGTCAGCCTCAATGATTCTGTCTACGGCATTCTGCTCCCGCCAGAGTCTTATCAGTGTAGCCGCCTGGTCCAAGTGAGGAACCATGGCCACTACCGATGGGCCGGATCCCGAGACGAAAGCTGGCCCTGCCCCTGCCCGCCGGGCCAGATCCAGAGCCAGGAGCGAGCGTGGGTGAAGAGCACAGGCGGTTTTTTGCAGGTCGTTCAGGTCGCCGGGGGCGGGGCCGATCGCGTCGAAGGCCTTGTATACCTGGGCCGTGCTCAGCTGGTCTTCATAGGCGCCGACCAGCAGGCGGCCGGTCAGTCCGGCATTGCGCAAACTTCGAGCCTCCGCACCTGTCGGATCCAAGGGCTCCAGAACCTGGCCGAAACCCGAGCCGTGGCTGAGGCCACCATGCAGGCAGAAGGGCAGGTCTGCGCCCAGCCCGGCGGCGATCCCATCCAGATCAGCTGCGCCCAGCCCGAGCTCCCAGAGCCGGTTCAGGCCCAGCATGGTTCCGGCTGCATCCGTGGATCCCCCGGCCAGCCCGGCGCCCACCGGTATCCGCTTGATGATGCGGATGTCCACATCCGGCTGATGCCCGGTGGCCTGGGCCATGGCTAGGAGGGCCTTGACGGCCAGGTTTGCATGGGGATCAGCGTCATTGTCGGTCAGATCGCCCAGATGCTCGCCCTCCATGTGCAGCCTGAAGCCGCTGCCAGGCTCTCTTGGGCGCAGTTCCACTCTGTCCAGGATGCTTACGGCACTGTAGATGGTGTCCAGGCGGTGACGGCCACCCCAATCCGCCCGGGCGGGTCCGACCCGAAGCAGCAGGTTGATCTTTGCCGGGCAGTCCAGGGCGATCCCCTCCCTGCCGACGGCCGGGCTCACGCGGCCACCTCGCGGCCGGACCGCTCCAGGGCGGCGAATTCCGCAATGGTCATGGTCTCTCCGCGCCGGCTCGGATCGATGCCCGCCGCCTTGAAGGCTTCGGGGGGCACCAGGCCCTTAAGGGCAGCATGCAGGGTCTTGCGGCGCTGGCCGAAGGCTGCGTCGATCAGAGCGAAAACCCGAATCCGCGTGCGCTCGTCCTCGCCGATGTGCCCTTCCTCGTTACGGACAAAGCAGACCAGTGCCGAGTCGACATTGGGAGCAGGCCAGAAGACGTGACGCCCGATCCTTCCCGCTTGGGCGGCACGGCCGTACCAGGCCAGCTTCAGGCTGGGGGCGCCGTAGACCTTGGAACCCGGGCCAGCCGTCAGACGGTCCGCCACCTCCTTCTGGACCATGACCAGGAACCGGTTCAGATTGGCGAACCGGGCCAGGAGGGTCAGGATGATCGGAGTGGCTACGTTGTAGGGCAGGTTGGCTACCAGGGTCAGGTCGGCGCTTCTGCCCGCCTCGCCTGCCAGCTGAGGGGTCAGGGTCAGGGCATCCCGGTTGATCACGGTCAGCCGGTCCAGGGCTTCCGGCATGCGTTCGCTGACGGTCTGAGGCAGACGCCGGGCCAGTCCGGAGTCGATCTCGTCGGCGGTCACCAGGCAGCCCGCCTCCAGCAGCCCCAGGGTCAGGGATCCCAGACCTGGACCCACCTCCAGAACGGACTGACCGGGTTTCACCCCTGCCAGGCGGACGATCCTGCGGACAGTGCCTGGATCGATAACGAAGTTCTGGCCCAGACGCTTGGTGGGATGGATGCCCGCTTGGTCGGCGATGCGTCGGATATCGGCGGCACCCAGAAGGCGGTCGCTCTCGCTTCTAGTGTTCATGTCGGTTCGTTGCTCGTGAATGTAGTAGGAGGTCAGTACCAGTTGTACTGCTCGGAGTGGTGCCAGGCCGTGCTGGGGTTTCCGTATCGTTGGGCGATATACCAGAGGCCCCAGTCGATTTGAATGGCAGCATCGTCACGCCAGTTGGCACCGAATTGACTCATTTTAGAGCCCGGCAGGCTTTGGGGGATGCCGTAGGCACCGGAGAGGTTCTCGGCATCCCATTGCCATCCTGACTCCTTGTTCCAGAGTTTCACCAGGTCATCGAATTGCGAACCTGTCCATCCGCGCTGGGCGGCTGCACCCGAGGCATAGGCTTGGGCTATACCGGGTTCTGCATGCCAAAGGCCGCCTGGAGAGGGGCTTGGCGATGGCGGCGGGGCTGGTGTGTTTTCGGCCTGGCTCGGGGGGGCTGGCTTGGGCGTTGTATTCGAGCCTGATGGCTGCGATGCCTGTGGTGGCGTGGCAGTTGTCTTTCCCGACTGCGCATCCTTGCTCGGCGAGGCGCTTGGGGAGGAAGTGTCCTTGGCATGATCGGACCCCTTGTCCTTGGACTGCTGCCCGCTGCTCTGCCCCTCCTTTGGCTTGTCAGGGCCGACGGCCACCACCTGATCCACTGGCATGGCCACGGTCTCCTCCTTGACGACCTGCTCCGATTCTGCCTGTCCGTCCACATAGGTGACCTGGATGGTCTGCAGACGCTGGCCGGCTACGCCTTCCTGTCGGATCTGGGTCTGGCCTGGCGCCAGGTTCGGGTCGACCACGGTACGTGTAGCAAAGGCCAGGGGGATGGTCTTCTGGGTGTTCCCGTGGGTGACCCGACGGACACGCAGCACGGTGGCGCCCTGGTCGTGCTCCACGCTGACCCGGTCCTCCTTGCCCAGCACGATGCCCTTGGAGTCCAGGATGGAAGCGGCTGGGAGCTTGCCGTCGGGGGCCACCGAGGTCTTCCCGTCAGCTATGACCGTGACCGGCCCCGCCTGGTTGATGACCAGACCGCCGGTCAGCTGGTTGTAGACGTTGCCTATATCCACGGTGACCTTCATGGCCTGCTTGCGGTTCTCCTCGAAGAATCCCAGCAGCTGGTCCATGCTGGTGGCTGTGGTCCAGAAGGGCACCCGCTGGCCCTGGATGACGATGGTGGTCTGATAGGCGGAACGCACAGTGACTGCTGCATGGTTGTTCAGCTGACCTCCGGAGGTGGAATCGACCAGGTCGTGGGTCTTGACCTTGATTCCCTGCTGGTGCAGCAGGCCGTCCACGCTGTAGGCGTAGGTGGTCACCGTTTTGGTCTGCCCGTTGACGCTTAAAGCCACGCTCTTGCGTGCAGTGATGCCGAAGGTCAGGACCATGGCCAGAACGACCAGGAGCGCGCAGGAGGCCACGCGGATCCTTCTGAGCATGACAAAACGCCGCGGCGTCCAGCGTCTGGCCATGTGCTCGCCTCCCCGTTCCTGCCTTGTCTGTACCTGGCAATTCTAGCGGCGCGGGCATGGAGCCAAGCCAGACAATCCGCAAGGTCGGGCAAACATCCACATTTGTTACAGATAGGTGGCAACAAAAAAGCCGACCTGGCCGTCATCGGTCAGTCGGCTTCTCAAGACCCGGGCCCTGGGCCGACGGATCAACGTCAAGAGGACGGGAATGAAGGGGAATGATCCCGTCCTCGAATACGAACGGAGATGGTTGGGGAAAAAGCTCCGTTCGTACTTCGGAGAACGAGCCTCCGAAATGACTTACTCGAGGGAAGTATTTGTAATTATCCAGGTAATGTCCATTATTATAGCCTGTCCCGAGACAAAGCTGAATATGTGGAATAGGGGGGTTCATTCCTGGCGTAGAGCCTCCTGTCAGAGTCGAACTGACGACCTGCCGCTTACAAGGCGGCTGCTCTGGCCAACTGAGCTAAGGAGGCGGTCCCGGTGGTCCATTACAGCTCCGATACAGCTTCGGGCCGCGGTACGGAATGATATCGTACCATCACCATGCCAACAAGGGGACGCTGGACGCGAAATTTCTCTCGCCCTGCCAGGTTCAGTCCAGCGAGCGCGGTTGGCCGGAGGCGCCGATGGCGGGCATGGCGCCCTTGACGCCCACCTTGGACTGGTCCAGGCCCAGAGCCTTGAGCAGGCCCGAGCGGTAGTCCAGACCTGCTTGGGACAGGTTGCCCAGCTCCCAGTAACTGCCGTTGATGCGGACCGTGGGCGTGGTCATCTGCCCCTTGTTGGACCCGGAGGGATTCCAGAGCTCCTTGCGCAGGGGGGTGTAGGTGTCCATGGCCTTGATCCAAGCCCGGTAGTGGCCCTTGACCGCCTGGTCAGCAACCTTGGGATCAACCCCGGCCTTGATGGCCTGTTGGCGGATCTTGTCGTTGCTGATGGGGTGGTAGTCGGACTCGTCCGGCTGGAAGTCCTTGGCGTAGAGATTGGCGATGAAGGGCAGCAGGTGGTCCGGATCGTGCTGGGCCACGTAGATGGTGGCCGTGCCCGTCCTGGTCGAGTAGTTGTCGGTGGAGGGCCTGTCCATGAAGCTCATGGGATAGATGACCAGGTTGATCTGCCCGGCATCCACCAGACCGGTCAGGGTGGAGTCCAGTCCGCGATGCAGGGCGCCGCAGCCCGGGCACATGAAGTCCATGTATATCTCCACGGTCGGAGCCTTGGCCACCGGTTTGCCCAGCCCTTGGGAGCTGATCAGAAAGCCGCCCTGGTCATTGGCGGCCGAGGGCTTTTCCTTGACCTTGGCGACGGCCTGACGAGCCTGCTCCAGGTCCTGGGTCTTGACCGGGCGATGGCTGCGCCAGTACAGGAATCCGCCCAGAGCGATCAGCGCGACGAGCGCCACGGTGACGATGACGCCGATCATGGTCTGCTGGCGGCGTTCCTTGGCCTCCTGGAGCCGACGGGCCTCTTCCTGGGCCTTGAGCGCGGCCTTGCGGTTCTGCTTGCCCTTGGACATGACCTGGATCCTTTCCTTGGCGTACTGAGCATAGTGTAGCCGCCAGGGGTGGAGCGCGGCCTTAGGCGCGCAGGAGGTGGATGGGGGCCCAGTCCATGGAGGGCTGGGCGATCAGCCCGGCCAGGAGGACGGCAATGATCAGCAGCCAGATCAGGAGCAGGATCCACCTGCGGCGGGGGTTGCCTGGCGCCGTGGGATCCTGGCGGCCCATGGGGATGCGACCCGCCGCCAGCCGCAGGACCATGTTGCCGCTGTTGGCTTTGGGGGCTGAGCGGTTCTGCGTCGGCAGGGTCGTCAGCAGCCAGCCTGCCAGCGTCGCCAGGGCCATGGCCAGTCCGCCGGCGGACAGCGGCCTGGCCGCTGGCAGGGGGAGGGCCAGCAGGTGCTCGCCCAAGGTCAGGCCTGCGCGGACGGTGGTGAGGGCGCCCGCCCAGGTCAGCGGCAGAGCGACCAGAACCTGGACAAGGATCATGCCCGGCAGGCGCAGTAGGGCGGCCGCCAGGCCCTTGAGCAGGTGCCAGGGGAGGGCGGCCGCGTTAAGTAGACGGTCGGTGCTCCGCCGAGGGCCGTCGCGGCGCAGCTCGCGTTCGATCTGGGCTTTGATGCTCCATCCGGCAGTGCTCAGGGCCCAGAGAAGGATTCCGGCGGTTGCCAGGGCCGAAACCGGAGCCAGTGCTGTCAGCAGGGCAGGAAGCATTCCCAGCATGACCAGGCAAGGGGTTCCGGCCTTCAGGTAGCGCAGGCGTCGCATCTGGGCAGGGGGCTGGTCTCCCAACCAGTGGGCGTTTGCGTCATTGCCGTATCCGCTGGGCAGGGGCTGTGCCGGCGGTAGGGGATCCTGAACGGTAGTTGTTTGGAGATCTTGACGATCGGCTACAGGCTGGAGATCCTGCCAGGTCTGCGTTTGCTCCTGCTGATCCTGGGCTGCTGGAAGGGGATTCAAAAGGCTGGTGGGCTGTTCCGAGTCGGGCATAAGGGTCGTCTGCTCATCGGTGCCGTTATCTGTCAGAGGTCGTGACCAGGCCGTCCGCGGACTGTCTGGATCAGCCTGGGTGATCGGCGGCATGGGCATGGTGGCCGGCTCAACGACCTTGGTGGGCGCGTCGGCCTGCTCGTCAGCCTCCGAAGAGTCGTCGCCAAAAGGGCGCATCGCCCCCTGACCGCCCTTGTCGGGTTCCTGGTCGTCTTGCTCACCCTGCCAGGCCTGCGGATCCATGGCGTCCTGGCCGATGGCCTCCAGGAGTTCCTCGGGCGTGCAACGCGCCCCCCGGTCGGGGGAGAGCGCCGAGCGCAGGGCTCTCATGGTGCCCACGGGCAGCCCAGACAGGTCAGCGTTGCCCGAGGCTTCACGCTCCAGAACCGCCATCATGGGTTTGTCGCCGAAGACCGCCCGTCCGGTGGCCGCATAGGCCAGGACGGCGGCCGTGCTCCACCAGTCGGTTCCCTGATCGGCCTCGGCTCCGTCGATGATTTCCGGAGCGATGAAGCCGGGGGTTCCCATGACCAGCCCGGTCCGGGTCACATGGCTCTGCCCCTGGCCCATGGCGATGCCGAAGTCCACCAGCACTGGGCCCGAGACCGAAATCATCACATTGGTGGGTTTGATGTCCCGGTGGACGATGCCCGCCTGGTGGACGGCCGCGACGGCATCGGTCAGTTTCCGTGCCAGCCGTTCCAGGTCGTCGCCCCGATAGGGGCCGTTGACGGCCACGTCGTCGCGCAGGTTGCGCCCTTCGATCAGTTCGGTCACGATGAAGGCCAGGGCATCATCAAGTTCCATATCCACGATCCGGCAGACGCCCGGATGACGGATCCGTTGCAGGGCCAGGGCCTCGCGTCGCAGGCGCTCGCGGGCCGAGGCGCGGTCGCGTTCGTCGGAGCTGTCTGGAGATACCTGCTCATCCTCCTCCAGGGATTCCCGCAGGATCTTCATGGCGTAGTCCTGGCCCCCGCCATCCCGTGCGCGCCAGACAGAACCCATGGCGCCGCCGCCCAGGGGCTCAATCAGGGTGTAGCCCCCGACCAGCCTTCCCGGCTTCAGATCCAATCCCTCAAGATCGCTCATATCTCCATTGTGCTCCGACTGCTTGAAAAGGACCTGATTGTTGCCTCCTGCTGTTTCGCGTCCTCGGTCGCTGGGAATCTGGGAGCCTGATCGGAGCCATCGGCATAATGCGTAAACAGGCGTTGATACAATATTATCGGTGGGAAAACATCCAAAACAGCAGAAAGAAGGGGCTTCGTGGAAGCTTCGCGCTTTGAAAAAGGATCTGAGGCCTTGGCCGCTATTGACGGCAAGGGTGGTCAGGCCGTCATTGATTCTCTCCAGGATATAGCGCCGGACCTGGGCCGCTGGATTGTCGAATTCGCCTTTGGCGACATATACACCCGGAAGGGACTCGATCTTCAGCAGCGTGAGCTGGTCACCATAGGCAGCCTGGTGACGCAGGGTGATACGGCTCCGCAGTTGGCCGTTCACATACAGGGAGCCTTGAATGTGGGGCTGAGCAAGGCGGCCGTGGTCGAAGCCATACTCCAATGTGCTCCCTACGTGGGATTCCCGCGGGTCATCAACGCGATCAACGTGGCCAGGACGGTCTTCGAGCGCGATGCCAAAGATTCCGACAAGCCCGAGGATTGAGTCGGCAAGGGTTCACAGGTCGAATTCAGACCCTGGTGTATAGTGGGCATTGGCTCAAGGGAGAGTTTCTCTTAACCACAAAACAGAAAACCGTCGCATGGCCATACCGATGTCGGTGTTGACCCCGGGACGGAAACCACAGTGAACATCAACCCCTTCACTACGGATCGTTCGGCACGTACCTGCCGATGAAAGGATGAATAATGGCAGAAGTGGTATTCGACCACGTCACTCGTATCTACCCGGGCAACGATGAGCCCTCGGTCAGTGACCTCAGTCTGGACATTAAAGACGGTGAATTCCTTGTTCTGGTAGGGCCTTCCGGCTGCGGAAAGTCCACCACCCTGCGCATGCTGGCCGGCCTGGAGGAGGTCAACAAGGGCCGCATCATGATTGGCGACAAGGACGTGACGACCATGCAACCCAAGGATCGCGATATCGCCATGGTCTTCCAGAACTACGCCCTTTACCCCCATATGACCGTGGCCGACAACATGGGCTTCGCTCTGAAGATCGCCGGCACCCCCAAGGATGAGATCCGCCAGCGGGTGGAGAAGGCCGCCGAGGTGCTGGATCTGACCGAGTACTTGGACCGCAAGCCCAAGGCTCTGTCCGGTGGTCAGCGTCAGCGTGTGGCCATGGGGCGCGCCATTGTGCGTCAGCCCAAGGTCTTCCTGATGGATGAGCCTCTGTCCAACCTGGACGCCAAGCTGCGTGTCCAGACCCGTACCCAGATCGCCGCCCTCCAGCGTCAGCTCAACGTCACCACCCTGTATGTGACCCACGATCAGACCGAGGCGCTGACCATGGGCGACAGGATCGCCGTCATCAAGCTGGGCGTCCTGCAGCAGGTGGGTGCGCCTACCGAGCTCTACGATCGGCCCGAGAACGTCTTTGTGGCCGGCTTCATCGGCTCGCCCTCCATGAACATCAACATCCACCCCGTGGTCAACGGGCAGGCCAAGATCGGCGAGGACACCATCAGCCTGCCGCGCGAGGCTGTCGACAAGCTGACCCCCGACGACCAGGGCAAGATCGTCGTAGGTTTCCGTCCCGAGAATGCTGCTCTGGCCGGTGCCGACGAACCGGATGCCTTCTCTCTGAAGGTGGCCAACGTGGAGGATCTGGGCTCCGACGGCTACATCTACGGCAACATTCTGACTGACAACAGCGCGGCTGAGCAGGCCACCGTCATGTCCGATCAGAACAAGCTGACCACCATCCGTGTCAACCCGCGTGACCTGCCCAAGGTGGGCGACGTGGTCAAGATCCACATCGATCCTGAAAAGATGCACCTGTTCTCCCCGGCCAGCGAGCTACGGCTGAACTGAGTATTCCTGTGGCCCTGCGGTTCGGCCACGGTTTCCCGCCGACCCGCAGGGCCCGTATCGATTATTGATCATCTCCTTTCCTTGTTGACCGGGTGACCAGGAGCCCCGCGCGGCGCATCCGTGCGGGGCTCTTCCCGTATAGGATGGGCGGCGATGGGATGGATGAAGCATGACTAGCGTGAACATCAACCGGGCAACGGCCTCCTCTCTGGACCCTCGTGCCCTGAAAGCCACCTCGATAAAGACCACGGCCGATCCCTCCTCCGAGCAGGAGCCGGCCGCCCTGCATATCACGGCCACCAGCTCCAACCCCAGGATGTTCACCCTGCCCTGGGAGCGGCCTCTGGCCACCTGGCCCCGGGATCTGCTGGCCAACCTGCCCCGAGGCATATCACGGCACGTGGTGCGCTTCGTCCACGTGGGCGACGATGTCTACGCCATGAAGGAGATCACCCAGCGGGTGGCCGAGCGTGAGTACGAGCTCCTGCGCAAGCTGCAAAAACTGGAGCTGCCCACGGTCAATCCCATAGCCGTGGTCACCGGTCGGCACACTCGCGAGGGCGAGCCCCTTGAGGCCATGCTGGTCACCCAGCACCTGAAGTTCTCGCTGCCCTACCGTGCCCTCTTTGCCCGCAACCTGCGTCCGGACACGGCCGAGCGGCTGATCGATGCTCTGGCGGTTCTTCTAGTAAGGCTTCATTTGGCCGGCTTCTACTGGGGCGACGTCTCCCTGTCCAACGTGCTCTTCCTGCGCGACGCCGATGCTTTCTCGGCCTTCCTGGTCGATGCCGAGACCGGCGATCTGCACGCCAGCCTGACCGACGGTCAGCGCGAGTACGATATCGACCTGGCCAGAACCAACATCATCGGCGAGCTCATGGATCTGGATTCGGGCAACCTGCTGGCCGGCGAGGTGGACGAGGTCGGCGTGGGCAACCGGCTGGTGGACCGCTACCACTCCCTCTGGAGCGCCCTGACGGACGTGGACAGCTTCGATCCGGACGAGATGTGGAAGATCGAGCGCCGCGTCAACCGGCTCAACGATCTGGGCTTCGACGTGGACGAGCTGGAGATGAAGACCGAGGAGGACGGCAACCGGGTGCTGGTGCGCCCCAGGGTGGTCGATGCCGGCTATGCCTCCCGCAAGCTGCTGCGGCTGACCGGTCTGGATGTGCAGGAGAACCAGGCCCGGCGGTTGCTCAACGATCTGGATGCCTACCGGGCATCCACCTGGCGGCAGGGCGAGGACCTGGAGATTGTGGCCACCGACTGGATGCGCGAGGTCTTCGAGCCCACCGTGCGCATGATCCCGCCGGAATACCGCTCGCAGATCGAACCGGCCCAGTTCTTCCATGAGGTGCTGACCCACCGCTGGCTGATGGCCGAGAAGGCCGGCCACGACGTGCCCATGGCCGAGGCCGTGCAGAGCTACATCAGCGAGTCCCTGCCCGAGTACCGGCTGGACTCCGAGGACATGAAGACCATCAACGAAGAGGCCGATGCCGGGGTGGTCGATGACGAGATGAGTTGGCAGGACGCCCATGCCCAGGCTGGTCAGAGTAAGCAAACTGCCCGTGATCAGACTGACAAGGATGCAAGTGGCCATGAGGAGGGGGGCCATGACGCAGCCAACAGTGGGATGACTGGCCAAACCAGTGTTGGAGGCCAGACCGGAGCGGGCGCCCAGAAGGATCGTGACCGGGCAGGCGGGGAGGTGCCGTCGCAGCCGGCCTTTGAAGACGCCAATGGCGGCCGAAGCTCGCTGAGATCGGTCTACGCCCCTGGCAGCCTGGATGCGGCTGCCGACGAGGACGATCAGGATGATGCGGTCTGGGCCTCCAGTTGACTCTTGGGTTTGTGCGGCACCGGTCTGATGCATGCTGGCTGAGGCGCGCAGGCTGTTGCCGCTTGGGTCTGCCCGTCTTCAGATTGCCGGTGCCTGTCTGGGGCTATTTGGCTTGGCTGGCGGACCGTCGGCGTGCCATGGCTACGGCGTACAGGCTGATGCCGGCCGCCACCGAAGCGTTCAGGGATTCCACCGAGCTGGAGATGGGGATGGAGGCCAGGGCATCGCAGTTCTCTCGGACCAGGCGGCTCAGTCCCTTGCCCTCGGAGCCCAGGACCACCACCAGCGGATCGGTTTCGAAGCCTGTCTCGCCCACTGTGGTGGTGCCCGCGCCGTCCAGGCCGACCGCATAGTAGCCGCGCTCCTTGAGTCCTTGAATGGCCTTGGTCAGATTGACCACACGGGCCACGGGCAGATGGGCGGCGGCCCCGGCAGACACCTTCCAGGCTGCGGCTGTGACCGAGGCGCTGCGACGCTCGGGCAGAACCACCCCCGAGGCTCCGAAGGCCGCGGCTGAACGGATCACTGCCCCCAGATTCTGTGGGTCGGTGACCCCGTCCAGGGCGATGAACAGCGGGCGGGCGGCAACCCTGGTCGCTTGGTCGGCCCCTTCCAGGGCGGCCGCGTGTTTTTCGGCCCTGTCGACCAGGCTCTGCAGGGAGGCGTACTGGTAGGGCTGCACCTTGAGGACCACGCCCTGGTGGTTGCCGGACCGGGCGATGCGGTTCATCTCCAGACGGTCGGCTTCCAGCAGGTTGAGTCCCTCCTGTCCTGCCAGCCGCACGATCTCCCTGGTCCTGTCGTCGTGTTCCATCCGGGCGGCCAGATAGAGCTGGCTGGCCGGGACTCCTACGCGCAGGGCTTCCAGGACGGCGTTGCGGCCGATGACCAGGTCGTCGGAATCGGAGGTGAACCGGTCGGCCCGGCGGCGGGCCGCCAGGCGTGGGTCGGCCGCCTGTCTGCGCTGGGCCGCCTGCCGGGCCTTGTAGGCCTTGTGGTAGACGCGATCCTCGGCCTTGGGGGTAGGCCCCCGGCCGCGCAGTTTGTTGCGGTGCTTGCCGCCCGAACCCTTGGTCGGGCCTTTCTTGTTAGCCATGTCTTCAGTGTAAAGGCAGGCGGGAACCGGTTGGCTGTCTGTCAGTCTCAACATCTGCAGGGTGAAGACACGCTGTACCTTTATCGTTCAGGCCGCGCAGACCGGCCGTGCGGGTCATCCCAGAGCGGCTACCTGATCAGGATCTGGGAACTCCATCCACTCGACCGGGGACTGTCCCTTCGATGCCGGGGTGACGGCGATGTGGGCCATGGATGACCGGCCTGAAGCCCCATGCCAGTGTCTGACGCCAGCCGGGCAGAAGACCACATCGCCTGGTTCCAGTCTGCGCGGCTGATGGCCTTCCTCCTGCTCCCACCCTTGCCCGGCGGTGACGATCAGGAGCTGGCCATGCGGGTGGGTGTGCCAACGGTTGACGCATCCGGGTGCGAAGGTCACATTGCTGGCTGAGCATTCCGCGTCCGGATCGGTCAGGGAGCGCAGCCAGACATGGCCGGTGAAGTTGGGTCCGTCTGCCGAATC
Source organism: Bifidobacterium sp. wkB344 (assembly GCF_003688305.1). Taxonomy (NCBI): domain Bacteria; kingdom Bacillati; phylum Actinomycetota; class Actinomycetes; order Bifidobacteriales; family Bifidobacteriaceae; genus Bifidobacterium; species Bifidobacterium sp. wkB344. Next base: position 83,752 of record NZ_NPOQ01000024.1, read on the forward strand.
TCCCAATGGATAGGGCCCTGAATCCGGCTCAGTCCCGGCTTTAGATGGGGTTGCAGCGGTATCCTGGCTCTCGTCGTCGCTGTCGCCCTCACCATAGACCTCCTTGGCCAGGTCGAAAGCCGACCATGCCTTGGGCCATCCCGCATAGAAGGCCAGGTGGGTGATCAGCGCCACCATTTCAGTGCGGGTGACGCCATTGCCCTTGGCCATGGCCATATGGCTCTTCAACTGGGGGAAGAGCCCCATGCTCATCAGGCCTGCGCAGGTGATCATGCTGCGGTCCCGAGCCGAAAGTTCGTCCTCGCGGGACCAGACCTGGCCGAAGAGCACATCGTCGTTGAGGTGGGCGAATTGTGGTGCGAGCCGACCGAGTTGGTCGTGGCCCGCCGTTTGTTTGATTGCCATGGGTTGATCTCCTTGCCGTCATCTTGGCCGGGTCATTCCGGCAGGTTCAGCTATACCCCTTCGAGTGCGCTCGAAGTCAAGGTGATGGCGGAAGCGGCTGCTGGCAGTCAGCCCGAGACGTCGGCCTTGTAGAAGTTGACGTAGGAGCGGGAAGGGGTCGGACCGCGCTGGCCCTGGTAGTGGGAGCCGTTGTGCTTGGATCCATAGGGGTACTGTGCGGGCGAGGAGAGCTGGAAGAAGCACATCTGGCCGATCTTCATGCCAGGCCAGAGCTTGACAGGCAGGGTGCTCACGTTGGACAGCTCCAGGGTGATGTGCCCTTCGAAGCCCGGATCGACGAACCCGGCGGTGGAGTGGGTCAGAATGCCCAGACGGCCCAGGGAGCTCTTGCCCTCCAGCCGTGCGGCCAGCGTCGAGTCCAGCTTGACGTACTCCCAGGTGGATCCCAGAACGAACTCGCCTGGATGCAGGATCCAGGGTTCGTCCTTGGGCACCTCGAACTGCTCGGTCAGTGCGCCCTGGTCCTCTGCCGGATCCACGTAGGTGTACTGATGGTTGTTGAAGACCCGGAAGTAGCGGTCCAGGCGCACGTCCACGCTGGAGGGCTGGACCATGGCAGGCGTCCACGGGTCCAGATTCAGGTGTCCTGCCTGGTGGGCATCCAGGATGTCATGGTCGCTGAGCAACATGCCTAGGTATCTCCTTCAGGTTCGTTGATCGAGGGTCTCTCCTCTGACGGGAAACTATCCGGAATCCAGTCTAACCGGCCCTATGCCCGCTTTCTGACCTGGCCGGATTCACAGAGAATTTTCAGATAACACTATCGTCACTACAAGGTAGTTGTTCTTTACTATAGATATCGGCTCAAAAACCGAACGGGCGGTTGACCTCCGTCCGACAACTGATTTCCCTTTCTTCTCTCTCGCCCGGCGGTGTTCAAGCACCGCCGGGTTCTCTTCATTTTGGGGGAAGGATCAGTGCGCCGACGTTTCACGTGAAACCACCTGGCCAATGGCTCGATTGAGTTCGATGAGGCTTATTGCAGGACAGCAGGGCATTCGCAAAACCATGAGACGTCTAGTGTTTGATCGGGCCGGGCTTCTGTTCCTTGAGCTTCCATCTCCTTTGGATTTGAGACTCAAGGTCGGCTAATCTCCAAGATGGGCTCGAAAGTTCCGGGCACTCGCATTCTCTGGTTCAGATTCCTCTTCTCTGATGTCTGTATAAATTGTGTTTCGGTGTACGGCCCGAGTCGTAGGCACAGAATTGAAGACAGGAGCTGAAGATATGAAGATATGGAAGAACCCCCGTCAGTTATGGCTATGACGGGGGTCCTCCACCGGGGGGAGGGGCGGCGATCTTCTTGCCTTCGGCGGCTGAGGGAAGAGGGGGACTATCACAATGCCGAAAGCAGTCCGAACTCCGCTTCCTCCCCGGTTCGCGCGGCCGGGTGCCGGGCCTGGACCTGACCCATTCCCAAGGCTGGGAAGAGCGGACCGGGCCGTGCGGCTATCCGACCAAGTATGTGTGGGTCACACCAGCCTTACTCCTGGGGAGCCTTGGCTGACATGGCCTTGTGGAAGACGGCCACGATGATCAGGGCCAGCAGGGCGGCCAGCGCCATGACCCAGAACATGTTGGCCACCTGGGCCTGGATGCCGGTCTTGACGCCCGCCAGTGCATGCGACCCGAATTGGGGATTGGCCATGAGTCCGCTGTAGACGGCCATGCCGATGGAGGCCGAGGTGTTCATCATCAGATCTCCGATGCCGATGCCGCGTCCGTTCTGATCCACGGGCAGGGTGGCCGAGAAGGAGTCGTAGAGGGGCGTGTAGGACATGGTGATGCCGGCGATGAAGACCGAGGCCAGCGCGGTCAGGACCCAGAAGCCCGAGGTGAGCATCAGGGCCGAACCTGCAGCTCCGGCGATCATGAGCAGGGCAGACAGGATCAGCATGGGCAGGCGTCCCATGGCGTTCATGATGACTCCGGACAGGCAGCCCACCAGGGTGGCCACGATGTAGACGATGGTCAGGCAGAGGGAGACCTGGCTCAGGGAGATTCCGTAGATGCGGTCGCCGATCACGTTGTAGATGGGCACGCAGGCGAAGTTGAAGAAGTAGAAGACGAAGAGGGCCAGCAGGACAGCCATGTAGGCGCCGTTGGTCACGAACCCGCGGCTCAGGAAGGGGTTGGCGCCCTTCCAGACATAGCCGGCGAAAATCAGGATCAGGATGGCCAGCACTCCCAGCATCCAAGTGGCCGGGAAGGAGAAGTAGACGGCCACGAACCCGGCGATCAGCGCGAACAGGGCGATGCCGAAGACATCGATGCGCTCGCCCTTAATGCCGGTGTCAGGCGTGTATTTGAGCACCGGAGGGATCAAAAGAACGGAGACCAGCGGCACCAGGAAGAGGTAGCGCCAATCGATGGAGGTGATCAGTCCGCCAGCGAAGATGCCCACGGCAGAGGATGCGTAGTAGACAGCGTTGAAGATGCCCAGATAGAAGGCGCGCTCCTTGTCGCTCAGGTATTTCATGGCCATGACCAGGAAGACCGAGCCGGCCACCTGGCCACCCGCGGTCTGGATCATGCGGGCCAGGACCACGGCCCAGAAGTTCGATGCGCCGAAGAAGCCCAGGAGGCTGCCGATGATCAGGGCGCCCACGCCGAACAGGGTCATCTTCCGGGGGGAGATGTAGTCGCAGAGGGTTCCGTAGAGCATGCAGACCACGCCCAGGACGATGCCGGGCAGGGTGCTGATCAGCGAGGCGTTGGCGGACATCCCCAGGGAGTCGCCCACGTTCTGGAAGACCAGGTTGAAGGCCTGGATCATCAGGGTGCCCAGCAGGAAGATGGTCAGCATGCCCGGCAGGGCCCGCTTGGTGCTGCGGCGGTTTTCGTCCACGGTCGCTTCGGTAGCCTCGGTGGTGATGGATTCGCTCATGACTGCCGTCCTTCTATCGTTCGCTCTCGGTCTTGCGCACCAGGGTCAGAAGCCTGTCCATGAAGCGCCGGGTGAACCGCTCGGCGTCGACTGACAGGGCCACCTTGGTGTTCTTGACCGTGTCCAGAAGCCTGCTGGGGTCGCCGATGGTGCGGGCCCGCTGTGGCCCCTCGGTCTCGACCATCAGGTTGGTGGCGAAGGTGGTGACCAGGCTGGGGTCGATGGCCACGGCGGCGGCCAGGGGGTCGTGCAGGTTGCATCCGCCCAGGTAGACCCCGCTCTCCTTTTCGCTGATGTCGATGTAGTAGTCGGTCATGTCTGCCAGGAAGCGGCCGGCGCTGGTGCCTGTGGCGCGCAGGGCCTCGGTGTCCTCGCGGCTCATCAGCGCCTGGGTGGTCACGTCCAGGCCGACCATGGTGATGTCTGCGGTGGTGGCGAAGACCCGGTTGGCGGCCTCGGGATCCTGGTTGATGTTGGCTTCCGCGAAGGGTCCTACGTTGCCCGGCTGGGTCAGCGTGCCGCCCATCATGACAATGCTGATGCGGTCGACGATGTCGGGGGCCTTTTCCAGGGCGGCGGCGATGGTGGTCAGGGCGCCGGTGGGCACCACGACCAGCTCGCCCTTGGGGTAGCGGCGGACCGCGTCGATGATGAAGTCCACTGAGCTCTGCTGGCTGGCCTGCCGGTCGGTGCGTGCGGGGATTTCAATGTTGCCGGTGCCGTTGGCCCCGTGGAAGATTTCGGAGTCCGGCGGAACGCTGAAGGATTCGGCCGTGCTGGGGTGATCGATTCCCTTGAAGACCGGGATGTCCTCCCTGCCATACATGGCCAGCAGCCGCAGATCGTTGTCGACGCCTTGGTCGAGCACTACGTTGCCGTAGGTGCCGGTGATCCCGATCAGTTCGGCGTCTGGGGAACCCAGGACGTAGGACAGGGCCAGCGTGTCATCGATGCCAGTGTCCAGATCCAGGATGATCTTGCGGACGGTTTCCTTGCTTGCTGACACGTTGGTCTCCTTCCCAGAAGGATGGGCAGCCCCAACCCTCTGCTTACCTATGTCGTGCCTTCCCTAGGCTGATTCGTTACTGCCGTGAAACAAACAACCTGTTTGATGTAACGTTTCATCAAACTGTACGGAGCTAAACTACCTGCGGCTCGGAGGCTTGTCAAAGTGCGTCGCGGGGTGTTCGCCATCAGGGCAGAGACCTGCAAATCCATCGGTGATGTCTGCAGCTGCGAGTGGCCGGCCGCTTTTCCGCGCAACCGACGATAATGAGGGTATGACTTTAGCGACTCCTGAACGGTATGCGGCAATGCTCGATGCGGCCAGACGGGGGTCCTACGCCTATCCCGCCATCAATGTGACCAGCACGCAGACTCTGAACGCGGCCCTGCAGGGGCTGGACGAAGCACAGTCTGACGGGATCATCCAGGTCTCCGTCGGAGGTGCCGCCTACCTGTCCGGACAGCGCCTGGCCGACCGGGTGGCTGGCTCCATCGCCTTTGCCAAGTTCGCCCACGAAGTGATCGCCCGCTATCCAAGCATCACCGTGGCCCTGCATACGGACCACTGCGCCCCGCAATACCTGGACGAGTGGGTGCGTCCCCTGCTGGCCTACGAGAAGGACCAGGTGGCTCACGGTCAGGATCCGCTCTTCCAGTCGCACATGTGGGACGGTTCCGGCTTGCCCTTGCGGGAGAATTTGGCCACGGCGGCAGAGCTGCTGGAGCAGTCCCGCGCCGCCCACACCGTTTTGGAGATCGAAGTGGGAACAGTCGGCGGCGAGGAGGACGGTCACTCGGCGGCTATCGACCAACGGCTCTATTCCTCGCCCGAGGATGGCCCCAAGGTGGTCGATGCCCTGGGTCTGGGTGAGCGCGGCCGCTACATGGTGGCCTTTACCTTCGGCAACGTGCATGGGTCTTACAAGCCCGGTGTGGTCAAGCTAAGGCCCGATCTGCTGGGGCAGATCCAGGCCAGGACGGCCAGAGCCATATCCGATGGGGAAGTTGGCGGTATCCCCGCCCCGGACGCCCCTGCCGACAAGCCCTTCCTTTTGGTCTTCCATGGGGGCTCTGGCTCGCAGCCGGAGGAGATCGCCTCGGCTGTCGCTCACGGAGTGGTCAAGATGAATATGGACACCGACACCCAGTACGCCTTCACCAGGGCTGTGGCCGGGCACATGTTCGCCAACTATGACAAGGTCCTCAAGGTGGATGGGGAGGTCGGCGAAAAGAGCGAGTACGACCCTCGTTCCTGGGGGCGCCAGGCCGAGGACGGGATGGCGGCTCGTGTAGTCGAAGCCTGTCAGCAGCTGGGCAGTGCAGGACGGGCCATGAGATGATTGGTGATTTCCTATCCGAGGAGGGCCCTGCGAGCGGGGAACTTACGATCGGCTGCTGAGCCGTCGGGCCTTCTGATGCCAGGGTTGGTGCCTGGGTCGGTCTGTCTTCCGCTCCATACGTGGGGTTAGGCTCGTCTATGGATGGTCTGCCTTTGTTTTCCTTGGATGGCGACCAGCGGATAAGGAGCATCGTATGCCTGGAATCGTGATCGTCGGGGCCCAGTGGGGCGACGAGGGCAAGGGCAAGGCTACGGATCTGATCGGCGAGCACATGGACTACGTCGCCAGGTTCAATGGGGGCAACAATGCCGGCCATACCGTGGTTGTGGGCGATCAGGAGTACGCCCTCCATCTTCTGCCCTCGGGGATCATCCACCCGGCCATCACCCCAGTCATCGGCAACGGCGTCGTGGTCGACCCGGCCGCCCTCTTCGAGGAGATCGATGGGCTCCAGTCCCGCGGCGTTGATTGCAGCCGGTTGAGGATCAGCGAGTCCGCGCACATCATCGCTCCCTACCATCGGACTTTGGACAAGGTGACCGAACGCTTCCTGGGCAAGCACAAGATCGGTACAACAGGCCGCGGGATCGGCCCGGCCTATGCCGACAAGATCAACCGTGTGGGCATTCGCGTGCATGACCTGTTCAATGTCGACCACCTGCGCGACAAGGTGGAGGCCAGCCTGCACCAGAAGAACCAGATGCTGGTCAAGCTCTACAATCGTCGGGCCATCGAGGTGGAGGCCACCGTTGAAGAGCTGGCGGGATACGCCGAGCGGCTCAAGCCCTACGTGGCCAATACCTCGTTGATGCTCAACCAGGCCCTGGAACAGGGCAAGAACGTCCTCTTCGAGGGGGGGCAGGCCACCATGCTGGACGTGGACCATGGCACCTATCCCTTCGTCACTTCATCCAACTGCACAGCCGGGGGCGCCTGCACCGGCACCGGCGTGGGCCCGACCAAGATCGACCGGGTGGTCGGCGTGGCCAAGGCCTATGTGACCCGTGTGGGGGAGGGGCCCTTCCCCACGGAGCTGGACAACGAGCAGGGCGAATGGCTGCGCCGTCAGGGTCACGAGTACGGGGTGACCACCGGCCGCTCCCGCCGCTGCGGCTGGTTCGACGCGCTTGTCAGCCGCTATGCAGTGCAGATCAACGGCCTGACCGACATCGTGCTGACCAAGCTGGATGTCCTCTCCGGCCTGGAGACTATCCCGGTCTGCGTGGGCTACGACATCACCCGCTCCGACGGCTCCAGGGTCAGGGTGGATCAGATGCCCGTGGACCAGGCCGAGTTCCAATCCGCCCAGCCGGTGTACGAGGAGCTGCCGGGCTGGCGCGAGGACATCTCCGGCGCCAAGAGCTTCGAGGAGTTCCCGACCAAGGCCAAGGACTACATCCACCGCCTGGAGGACCTGTCCGGCTGCCGCATCTCGGCCGTGGGCTCGGGTCCGGGCCGCGACCAGATCGTGCAGATCCATTCTCTGATCGACTGAGGAAGATCCATGAGTTTGGCCCTGTCTGCCCGCCTTTCCCGGGGCGGTCAAGAGTCGGGTTCAGCGGCGTGAGTCACTGGCCGCTGATTTTAGGTGCGGGCCCCATGGTCTCCCTCAGTATGAATGTGGCTTTAGCAGTAATACGGCGGTGGGGCAGTTTATTTCCATTGGCCAAGCGAATAGCCATTTGTGCAGCTGTCCGGCCGTAGGCGTTTGGCTCATGACGCACTGTTGAAATGCCTAGGGGGCCGGCCAGTTCTCTGTCGTCAAACCCCACCACTGATATGTCATCCGGTACCCGAATTCCCAAACGGCGGAGTTCATGGACCAGGCATATGGCCACTTCGTCGCTGATGCAGCATACTGCTGTCGGGCGTGGGGCCAGTGCCAGAATTGCACTGGCTGCCAGCTTGCCGATGTCTCCTTGGTAGGGGATTGCAATCTCGTAGTCGTCTCTTCTGGGAATGGCTCCCTCTTCAAGCCCAAGGTGGTAGCCAGTTATGCGCTGGTCGGCATCCCAGACGAAGTCCTTGTTGAATTGTGTCCGTTTGAGATATGCGATGTTGGTATGACCGATGGCGATCAGGCGGCGAATTAGATCCCTGGTAGTGGTGACTTCATCGACTCCGATTGATGCATTACTGTAGCGGTCATCCAAATGCATGGTGTTGACACCCACGATGGGCATGCCGGTGCTGCGCAAGGTCTGCCCCTCTTGGTCGGTAAGGGCGAAGGACGAGATGATCATGGCATCGGCGTTGCGCTTGACTGGCATCGAAGAGAAGAATTCAGCGCGTTGTTTTTTATCTGCTACCCGATAAGACAGCAGGTCATACCCTTCTTCGCAGAGTGCTGAATAGACTCCTTCAGCAAGTTCGGAACTGTACCATCCTGAAAGGTGATTACCGACAATCAGCGCTATTCTGCCTGTCTTACCGCTGCGGAGCCTTGATGCTTCCTTTGAAGCGGTGAATCCGAGCCTTGCGCTCGCTTCAAATACTTTGGCTCTGGTGTTGTCTGAAACACGGTTCTTGCCTTGGAGCGCTCTGGAAACCGTTGACGCAGACACCCCAGCTTCCTTGGCTACATCATAAATAGTCGGCTCTCTCATCTCTTACGCCCCTTGGTTGGTGTCACAGTATGTCGCAGTGTTAGTACAACCGATTTTACAACGGTAACTTCTGATGAACAGAGACGATCAGAGCCGGCCAATGCCGCAATCAGTCATTGTTGTGGTTGGTGAGTCATCGGCAAGCATCCAGAAGGATCGATTTGACATGTGAGGAAGTGTTTTATACACTGTGTGCAACCGATATTACAAATCTATCAATATTAGGAGGATAGGTCACAGTTTATCATTTATTTAACATGAATAAAATCGGTTTTACATGTTCATCAGTGTTGTGAACATTTGAGGAGTAGAAACAATGATGAAATCAGTGATTAAGCAAGGTGGTGTGGCCCTGCTTGCAACAGGAATGATTCTTTCGCTTGCAGCGTGTGGGCCAGGTTCCACTGGCTCATCTGAGAGTAGCAATGAGCCGTCTTCAGTCAGTACGGATATGGGCTCGAAGTCGTATGAGCTTAAACTCTGGGACGGCGCAGGGCTCAAGACAGTAGACGATGCGCTCATCAAGGGGTTCCAGAGCAAATACCCTAACATTCATATCAAGGCAAACTATGATCCGGACAATGTTTCGGCTCAAAATGGACCGCGTGTCATCTCTTCCACCGATGCTCCGGATATAGCGCGCCTGACGGATGTCAACACTGCGGTCAGCGGTCACCATGTGATATCCCTCGAACCGTATGTAAAAGCATACGGATGGAAGGTCCCCAAGTCCCAAACGCAACTGTATAGGGCTGATGCCAAGGGCAGACTCGGTGATGGCGACTTATATGCGCTGCCCAATTCCTATTCGGTTTCAGGTGTGTATGTCAATACCAAGCTGACGGCTAAGGCAGGAATTGCCGATCTTCCCCGCACCTTGGATGAATTTGAATCGGATATGGGCAAAGCTAAGGACGCAGGCCTCATTCCTATGATGACCTATGCGAAGGACGGCGGGACATCATTCGCTTTCCAAGCGATGATGACCAACACTGACTCGGTGCAGTCGGTGCAGGACTGGATATTGCAAAAGCCAAAAGCTGATTTCAGGACCAAGGGTTCAAAGGAGGCGGCGCAAAAACTTCAGGATTGGAATAAAGAGGGGTATTTGCCACAAGGGGTCAATGCCATCGATGCTTCCACCGCCTTAAGCAGATTCACCGCCGGCGAGGGTGTGTTCTTCCCCAGTGGAAACTGGAATTTGGCAACGGTGGCTAAAGCCATGGGTGACGATGTGCAATTCATTCCCTTCCCGGCGAATTCTGCCAATGAGCAGCCAAGCATTGCAGCCAATGCGGGAAGCTTCTTCGGAATTCCTAAGAACTCCCGAAACAAAGACGCAGCAGCCTGCTTCCTCAATTACACGCAGAGTGATGAAGCCCGGCAGATCATAGCGAATGTCAGCGGGTACTACCCGAAGACAGTCGAGGGCCAATCCCTGCCCAAGGCGCAGAGTGCTCTTCAGCGCAGCATGTTTGACTATTACAAGGATGTTTTCGATTCGGGCAGATCGACTGACTTCATCAACAACGCCACAGCTGGAATCCAGTCAAGTGGGTTCATTCCCAATTTCCAGCTCTTGCTCGACAACAGTCTTACCGCTCAGCAGTTTACGGAAAAGATTCAGCAGGAGTATAGCCAAGAGGTGCGGCATTGAGCACGCATCTCACAAATCGGCGGCGCGCGAGGTCGGTATCGGCCTCGCGGGCTGCCGATGCCCTCCCGGCTCGTGGCAGGAGTCTGAGCTCCACCCTGGCAGGTTGGTTGTTTCTGCTTCCCGGGCTGGCCTTCTACCTGGTCTTTGTGTTCTGGCCGATTATCCAGACTGCCTGGTATTCCTTCTATGACTGGAACGGAATTGATGCCAGCACTTGGGTGGGCGTGAAGAATTTCGTCAAGGTCTTCACTGATCCTGTGTTGCTGGGAAGTATAGGGCACTCGTTCTACCTGGTTATCTTCTTCTCGTTGATACCCATTGTTTTGGGAATGATCATCGCATCCTTGATCCGTGATATTCGTGCCAAAGCTGTCAGCACTTTTGCTCAGGTCTGTCTGTTTTTGCCTCGTGTCATCCCTGGAGCGGCGGCGGCCGTGGCTTGGACCTGGATGTTGGCACAGGACGGCATCGTCAATCAGATGCTCAGTGCAATGGGGCTGGGGGAGCACGCCACCTCATGGTTGGGCAACCAGCACACCGCGCTGACGTCAGTCGGCGTTATTGGTTTCTGGTTGCAGCTGGGCTTCTGCGTCGTGCTGCTATCGGCCGGCATCGGAGGCATCGATAAATCCTTATATGAAGCGGCCAGTATTGATGGAGCAGGTTGGTGGAGCCAGCTCTGGCATATAACGCTGCCTGGGTTGCGCGGACAGATCGCTGTCTGCCTGACTATGACGGTTGTGGCAGCTCTGGCCAGCTTTGACGTGGTCTTCATGGCCACTCAAGGAGGTCCTGGCTACAGCACGATGGTACCTGGCGTCATGGTATATCGCCTGGCCTTTACGCAGAACCGGGTCGGTCTGGCTTCTGCGCTCGCCCTGGTGCTTATGGTGCTCGTGCTGCTTGTGGTGGGCCCGCTCCAGCGACTGGTGCAGGGAAAGGAGGAAGCGTGAAACAGTCACTCTCTGTGCGTGTGCTCGGGAACCTCACCCTGGCCGTGACTATCATCTTCTCAATACTGCCCTTTGTCAGCATGTTCTCGGCAGCCGTACAACCGCAGGGTTCCATGCCGCACGGGATCCAATTCACGGCACACCCTCATTGGGAGAACTTTGCAGCTGCCTGGAAGGTAGCGAATATCACCCCCTTGCTGATATCTAGTGCAATCCTTGTCCTCGTTGTAGTGCCGGTTGTGCTCATTTGCTCGGCAATGGGCGGTTACGCCATGGGTTCTCTCCATGTGAAGGGTGGATGGATCGCCTATGGCCTGCTCTTTGTCGGTCTGACTCTGCCCTTCGAAGTGCTCGTTACTCCTCTTTACTATGAAATCCAATCCATGGGGCTGCTCAATACCAGATGGGCGCTCATCTTGCCGATGATCGGGCTCAATATGCCATTTGGCATGGTCTGGATGCAAGCCTATTTCTCGCAGATGCCCAAGGATCTGATTGAGGCGGCAAGTATCGACGGTGCTAACCATTTCAGAATCTTCCGCAGTATTCAATTACCCTTGGTCGTTCCTGCCCTGTCTTCATTGGGCATACTGACCTTCTTGGCTACATGGAACCAATTCCTTCTTGCCGTCGTCCTCATTGACGACCCAACCAAGCGGACTATGGCCGGTGCGTTGCAGTCTTTCGTTGGTCAGTATTCCACTGATGTGGTCCTTTTGAATGCGGGCTCTCTGTTGATCATGGCGCCGACAATGATACTGTTCATTTTCCTGCAAAGATACTTCATCAAGGCCATGCTGGATGGATCGGTAAAGGGCTGAGAGTCGTGACAATAGATAACATGCATGATCCGGACTGGTGGAGGTCTGCCGTCGTCTACCAGATTTATCCTAGGTCCTTCCGAGATTCCGACAATGACGGCATAGGGGACCTGCAAGGCATTGAGAGTGGGCTGGAGTATCTGGCTGATCTTGGTGTGGATGCAATCTGGCTGAGTCCCTTCTATCCCTCTCCTATGGTCGACGGTGGTTATGATGTAGCCGACTATAGGGATGTGGATCCCCAACTGGGCACGCTGGCGGATTTTGATTCGATGATGGAGCATGCCCATTCCCTCGGCATCAAGGTCATCATCGATATCGTGCCTAATCATTGCTCGAACCAGCATCCCTGGTTCAGGCAGGCCTTGGAAGAAGGACCTGAATCTTCCATGAGATCCAGGTTCGTCTTTCGGCGAGGACGTGGGAGACATGCCGAGTTGCCGCCGACCAATTGGCGTTCTGAATTCGGCGGCAGCGCCTGGGAGCCCTGCGGATCCGGTTGGTATTACCTTCATTTGTTTTCCAAGGAACAGCCTGATTTCAACTGGGACAATCCAAGCGTACGGGAGGAATTCCTTTCGGTTCTTCGATTCTGGAGCGACAGAGGGGTCGATGGTTTCCGTGTGGACGTATCGCATGGGTTGGCCAAGGACCTTCATGATCCTCTTCGTGACAGACCGGATCCGGAGGTCATGGCGCCTATGAGCGATGACGGCAGCGATCCATTGTTCGACAGAGATGAAGTCCATGAGATTTATAGATCGTGGCGGACGGTCTTGAACCAATACGATCCTCCCCGCATGGCCGTGGGGGAGTCCTGGACTCCTATCACTGACCGGGTCTTTGCATATGCACGCTCGGATGAGCTTGGATCGGTCTTCGATTTCTCATTAGCAAAGGCTTCTTGGAATTTGGATGAGTATGCGTCAGCCATAACCAGGACATGCCGCGGTTTCAAGAAAGTCGGAGCCACGCCCAGCTGGGTCCTTGGCAATCATGATGTCCCAAGGCTGGCTTCGCGGTTGGCTCTGCCCAAGGGTGCCGATGAACTCGCTTGGGTGGCTTCGAATGGAACTGATCCCGTCGTTGATCGCGAGGTCGGGTTACGGAGAGCACGGTCTGCCGCGATGATCATGCTGGCTCTGCCGGGAACCGCATACATCTATCAAGGCGATGAGTTGGGGCTGCCGGAAGTCACCGACCTTAAGTCGACAGATATCCGCGATCCTCAGTGGGAACGATCCGGGCACCGAATCAAAGGGAGGGATGGATGTCGTGTGCCGATTCCATGGACGAGCGAGCATGACAAATCCTTCGGCTTCAATAAGGGTGCTGCCCCATGGCTACCGCAGCCTGCTTGGTTTGATGACTACTCCGTAGAGTCTGAAATGCGATCGGACAAGTCGGCTCGTTCCCTGATTAAAACGGCTCTGGCTTTGCGCAGCAAGTGGGTCGAAGATGATATGAATGTGAAGGTTAACGTTGTTGATGACGGGCTGACCCACACCTTAGAACTAATCTTGGCTTCCGGCTTGAGGAGCATGACTAATTTTGGTAGGTCGTCGGTGAGGTTGCCGGTCTCGGCCAAGTGTTTGTTGAATAGCAGTGTCGTTGAATCAGTAAATGGAGCGGTTTGGCTCGCGCCTGATGCCACGGTCTGGTATACGACAAAGATATGCGAGTGACAGATACGTGATGACGGATGTCGGCATAGAAAGGATGGGTATGCGTTCGCAGCTGGCAGGAGATCCATTGGGGCTGGCGCTCGTCAAATCCAGCGTAAGCAGGTCGATTAATGCTGAAAATCCCCGTGGCGAGAAAGGTCGGGGAGCCATGTCAGCAGGAGAGCTTGGCCCAGGCAGGAAGGGCAGCCCCTGCATCAGGAATCTGGAGCCAGGTTCGTCTGTGGTATTGGCTGATATTGAAGGTACAGGGGTCATTAATCATCTGTGGTTCACAGTGGCGGATAGAACAAGTGATGCGGATCGATATGTTCTGCGTGATCTTGTGCTGAGGATTTACTGGGATGATGAGCAGACTCCCTCGGTTGAGTGCCCCCTGGGTGATTTCTTCTGCTGTGGCTTTGGCCAGGTCTGTCGAGTCAACTCCCTGCCCATACAAGTGGTGCCGACAGGAGGGATGAACGCCTACTTCCCCATGCCGTTTGGCAGACACGCCCGTCTCGTTTTGGAAAACCAGCATGTGAATGTTGTGCCTGCCTTGTTCTACCAGATCGATTACTCGTTGCAGGACGATCCGCTGCCAGCGAGTACGGGGTATTTCCATGCCCAATGGCGCAGGCAAAAAGTAACTGTTCCTGGACAGGACTACGTCGTTCTGGACGGGGTCCGGGGCAGAGGCCAGTACATTGGAACCTATCTGGCCTTGAGTGTGCTTGAACGCTACTGGTGGGGAGAAGGTGAATTTAAATTCTATATCGATGGGGACGAGGCATATCCAACGATATGCAGCACTGGTACTGAAGATTATTTTGGAGGAGCTTGGAGTTTTGCCGTTTCAAGCGCTGAAGGGACCAGTGAGCAGACATACTGTGCGCCCTTCTGCGGGTATCCCTTCTATAGCAACCATGATTACTCGATTCGCAATCCCTATCACAATGATGATTGCCCTCCAATGCGGGGGTTGTATCGGTGGCATATACCAGATCCGATCCGATTCGAACAAGATCTACGCGTCACTTGGCAACAAATTGGGTCCGGGTTCCAAGGCGCTTTTGAACGAAGCGATGATGTGTCCACAGTAGCCTATTGGTACCAGTTGGAACCTCATGGCGATTTTCCTGCTCTTCCCTTAGCACGTGATCGATGGCCGCGTTGACGCGAAGGAAGAGCGCTGGAGAATAGAATCGCTGTATGGCACATGCTTTGTCTTCTGCAGACCATGGTTCTGGTTCCTTGGGCGGTCTGGAATCTCTGCCATATGTTCTGAGCTTTCCCCAGGCCCTGGGTACAGGAATCATCATCAATACGGCAAAACTGGTGCCAGCCGAGCTTCATAAGAGAATGGCGGATCTGATAGAGGATTATGAGTCGGCGCTTTCCCGATTCCGTAGCGATTCGTTGCTCGCTTCCATGGCAAAGGCTGATAATGGCGGAGAATTTGTTTTTCCTTCGTACTGCTGTCCTCTTTTTGAATTGTATGACCGGTTTTATGCCTTGACTGAGGGGCGGCTTGACCCTGCCGTGGGTGCTGACCTGGTGGCACTTGGTTACGGTCCGGATATGAGTTTCGTTATGCAGGCAGGCGCTTTGGGAAAATTGGGGCGCATACATGGTCGTCCAACCTGGGCTCATGATGTTCGGCGAAACGGAGCGACCTTGATAACGGCAGGTCCGATCCACCTGGACTTCGGGGCGATAGGCAAGGGGTTTCTAGTTGATCTGTTGGGCGCCTTCTTGGCGGATGCTGGCGAGTATGTGATCGATGCGGGGGGCGACATGGGGGTGCAGACGTCAATTCCGATCACTGTTGCCATGGAGGATCCCGATGATCAAGCAAATGCGGTGGGTGTCGTCTCGCTGTCATCGGGTGCTTTGTGTGCTTCGGCTCCCAGTCGCAGGCATTGGACCTCTCGCTACGAAAGGGATGGTGAAGCTGGTCTTATCAGTCTCCACCATATTCTCAATGCAATTGACGGTACGCCCGTGCGGCAGGTTCTTGCTACATGGACGCTTGTTGGTTCTGGCTCTTTTCCCGTTGCAGTTGCGGATGGACTGGCGACGGCTCTATTCCTGATGGATCCGTCGGTTCTGGCGCTTCATGTGGATTATTCCTGCGCTGTGCTTCGTTCGGATCGACGGTTCATCGTCTCATCCGCATTTCCTGGTGAGGTGTTCACCAACTTAGATAGTCATCCTATAGCGTCGCGATGAATCTGCCGTTTCGCATATTGGACTATCAGGCACCAATTCAGGTAGTCGGATTTATGGTCAGAGACATTGCGGATGGTGGTTTCATCTGCTGGAAGACGATGGAAGGAGGTTCGCTGCGATGACGTGGAAGTATAGTACGGCAAGTGTTAGTGCCCTGTCAGTTCGAATTATTAGCCCGTCTTCGCAGGCGGACTGATTCGTCGATCTTCGGATTGCGCGACCCCGCCGGAAGGCAGGGCCGCTAAGTAGATCAACTTCATCTCACCGGATCCTGCTCATGTCGGGATCTTTTCATAAATGCCGGTTAGACAGTTAAAGAAATCGGCTGGAGAGAAAGAGATGATGGTGATGGAGAAACACACAAACGAAGTGGAGAGTCCGAGCGCGGCGAGTAGACCAGCAGTCTCTCGTAGCTCGGTCCGCACAGTCATCGGGGCCTCCATGGTCGGCACGGCCATCGAGTTCTACGATTTCTACGCTTACGGGACGGCTTCGGCCAACTATTTCCCCAAGCTTTTCTTCCCGAAGACAGATCCGACTGTGGCCCTCCTGGCCTCCCTGCTGACCTTCGCCATCGCTTTCATTGCGCGGCCACTGGGATCCTTGATCTTCGGACACTTCGGGGACCGTCAGGGACGCAAGACCACGCTCGTGGTCTCGCTGCTGACCATGGGCTGTTCCACAGTTCTGATCGGCGTCCTGCCCACCTATGCCACATGGGGACTCTGGGCTGTGGTGGTCCTCTGCCTCTGCCGGTTCGTGCAAGGTATCGGCCTGGGCGGCGAGTGGTCTGGCGCGGCCTTGGTGGCCACCGAGAACGCCCCGGAGGGCAAGAGGGCGCTCTACGGCTCCTTCCCTGAGCTGGGCGCCCCCATCGGCTTCTTCCTGGCCAATGGGACCTACTTCCTGTTGGAGATGTTCTGCACCCCCGAGCAGATGCTGAGCTGGGGCTGGCGTGTGCCCTTCCTGCTCTCCGCCATCCTGGTGGTCGTAGGACTGGCCGTGCGCGTCTCCATGCAGGAGACCCCTATCTTCCAGATGGCCCTGGATCAGCAGAAGGTCGTCAAGACCCCGCTGTTGGAGGTCTTCCGCAAGAGCTGGCGCCAGGTGCTCCAGGCCACCTTCCTGGTCGCGGTCACCTACACCCTCTTCTATACCCTGGCTACTTGGTCCCTGGCCTACGGTACCAAGCCCAAATCCCAGGGCGGCGGCGGACTGGGCTTCACCAACCAGGAGTACTTGCTCATGCTCATGGTCTCCATCCTGGTCTTCGCCCTTTTCATCGTGCTGGCTTGCGTCTATGCGGACCGCATCGGCCGTCGCCGGGTGCTGATCGGCAGCTCCGTCATGCTGGTGGTCTTCAGCCTGGTCTTCCCCTACCTGCTCATGGCCCATCACAACACCTTCCAGGTCATGGTCTTCCTCTGCGTCGGGTTCGCCCTGATGGGCATTGCCTTCGGGCCCATCGGCGCTTTCCTGCCGGAGCTCTTTGACGCCAACGTGCGCTACTCGGGTTCCGGTATCGGTTATAACTTGGCGGCCATCGTGGGCGCGGCCTTCGTGCCTACCATCGCTACCTGGCTCTCCTCCCATTGGGGAGTGCGCTCGGTCGGGCTCTACCTGGCCGTTATGGCGGTCTGCTGCCTGGTGGCAGTGCTGACCTGCCACGAAACCAAGGATGTGGACTTCACCAAGTAGTTTTCGTTTTCTCCTGTAAGATTCATGGGAATCTCAACAAGATGGCGGCCTTAAGAGGCCGCCATCTTTTCTGCGATCCACCCTGGTCTTGATTGACATAGTAATGCCTAATCGTTTATACTGAACAAGCTATCTAAGCGTTTAGCTACCTGAGCAAGGAGGTTCAGATGAGATCGCGGTTGACGATGGTGGTAGCCGGAATAACGAGCATTGCTGCTATGGTTTCCTTGGCTGCATGTGGCCGTACAGCTGATTCTGGAGCAGAAAAGGACAACACGGCAGTATCTCATATCGGTGACTCCAAGGCCAGTGGTCAATTGACCATTTGGGCCATGGGCAACGAGGGTGAGAAGATGAACAGCTTCGTAAAGAAGTTCGAGCAGCAGAATCCCGATGTAAAGATATCCGTCACTTCCATTCCTTGGTCCAGTTACAAGGACAAGTTCCAAACGGCCATAGCAGCAGGTACTGGTCCGGATGTAGCCATGATGGGCAACACTGACATGGCTACCTACTCAAAAGCATTGTCCGCGGTGCCGGCTGACCTTGACATGAGCGATCTGAATGCCGGGCTTAAGGCCAGTGGCAAGGTCGGCAAGACTCAGCTTGGAGTGCCCATGTATGTTGACACCCGAGTGCTGTATTACCGTACCGACATTGCCAAACAGGCAGGCTGGGATCATGCCCCAAAGAGCTGGGATGAGCTCAAGGCTATGTCCAGCGATTTGAAGAAGGCCGATGGAGTGAAGTACGGATTCTTCATGTTCCCTACAGGGACTGACAGCTTCCAAGGCATGTCGCCTTTTGCCTTCTCGGATGGGGCCCAGTTTGTCAGCAAGGACAATAAGGCTTATACCTTCGACACTCCCGAGTTGAAAGACGCTCTGAAGTACACGACCAGCCTTTTCAAGGATGGGCTAGCGGATGTGAATGCTGATGTTACCCCAGGTTCCAACATGCAACAGTTCGTCTCAGGTGCAACACCGATGATGATCGAGGGCCCAACGGCTGCTGGTCAGATTGAGGAGCTTGGCGGGCCAGGCTTCGCAGACAAGTACGCCACTGCTGTGGTGCCTGCCAAGAAGTCGTCAACCTCTTTTGTCGGGGGTTGCAATTGGGCGGTTTTCAAAACATCGAAGAACAAGCAGTCAGCCTGGAAGTTCATCCAGTGGTTTGCACAGCCGCAGACCCAGGTTGATTGGTATAAGGCTACTGCCGATCTTCCCGCCTCAGGCAAAGCATGGAAAGACAAGGAACTTGCAGGTAATGCCAAGCTGCAGGCATTCGAAGAGCAGCTCAAGCATGTTCACTCCATGCCAGTCACCTTCACATGGGGCGAGATGGGCAAAACCGCAGATACCATCTATGAGAAAATGAACAGGGGAACCGTATCCGTCGAGGATGGTCTTAAGGAGTTGCAGCAACAGGCTGACTCCATAGGGACAGGAATGTAGCTCTGCTATGAATTCTTCGTCGCGTATCCGTGCAGAACGAAGACGATCCATGAAGGTGAGCGGGTCGTCGATGAGACTCGCTCGCCGCAGAAGGACTCTGGTCGCCTGGGGGTTCTCGCTGCCGTTCGTGATTGTCTTTGCTATATTTATGCTGATTCCTTTGGCTACTTCGCTGGTGATGTCGTTTACTGACATCACTGCCAGGGATATCCAAACACCCTTTAACGTCAACTTCATGGGGCTGAGCAATTACTTTAAGTTGTTCCGGGACCCCAGGTATTTGCATTCCCTAGGGACTACAGGCATATTCGTGGTTGTCGGGCTTCCGCTGACCATGGTTGTTGCCCTAGCCTTCGCAGTTGCGCTCAATAAGGGGCTCAAGCATGTCAACGCTTTCTTCCGTGCCTTGTTCTATGCTCCCGTGGTTGCAAGCACTGTGGCAGTCTCAGTGGTGTGGCGCTACATCCTGCAAAAAGATGGTCTGCTAAACACCCTTCTTGCAATTATCGGAGTCCAGGGCCCTGACTGGCTGCATGATACCAGGACGGCCCTGCCGGCCTTGATGGTCATGACCCTATGGCGGAACATGGGCACCCTGATGATCATCTTTTTAGCTGGTCTGCAGGCCATACCTGAAGAGGTTCTCGAAGCCGCAGAGATGGATGGCGCATCGGAATGGCGCAAGTTTCGCAGCATCACCCTTCCTCTGCTCCGGCCCACTCTTCTTCTTGGCGCCGTCCTGCAATCGGTGCTTTACCTGCAGTTCTTTGAAGAATCCTTTGTCATGACCCAGGGAGGTCCTTTGGATTCAACCCTTTCGGCTTCCTATTACATCTATGAAAAGTTTGGATTCGGGCAGTATGGTATGTCGTCGGCGGCAAGCTATGTGCTCTTCGCCATCATCGCCTTGGTGAGTCTGCTCCAGTTCAGAATTCTCAAGTCTGAGGATTAGGAGGGGAATATGTCAACCGCTGCAGTAACGATGTCGCCGGAAATATCAGAGAACAAACCGAGTCTATGGACGAGATTTCGAAAGGCCCATGGCATTACCTATGTAGTTCTTTCTCTGGTCGGCATAATCTGGGTCTTTCCCTTCTTCTGGATGGTTCTGGGGTCGCTCAAGACTCAGCGTGAAATTATGGCAGTACCGCCTACACTCTTGCCTAAAAACCCAACCCTGGGCAATTTCACGCAGTGGTTTACTCAGCTTCATTTCGGCAACTATTTTATTAACAGTCTTGTAGTGGCCGTGGTGACGATGCTGGGTAACCTGGTCTTTTGCTCCATGGTCGGGTATGCGCTGGCGAAGATCGACTTCGCAGGCAAGAACGTGCTCTTCCTGCTGGTCATGGTTACGCTGATGGTACCAAGTGTCGCTACTTTTATACCTTTGTTCGTGATCATTTCGAACCTGCATATGCTCAATAGCTATTTCGCGCTCATTCTGCCTTTCCTGACTCAACCCATTGGTGTGTTCCTGATGCGTCAGTTCATGCAGAGTATCCCTGATGCCCTCTTGGAAGCTGGTCGGATAGACGGAGCGGGTGAGTTGCGGATCTTCTTCCAGATAGTTTTGCCGCAGTGCAAGCCGCCTTTGGCCACGCTTGCCGTCTTGACTTTCCTATCTTCTTGGAACAACTTCCTATGGCCCTTGGTTGCTGCCCAGTCCAACAAAATGTACACCTTGCCCGTTGCTCTGTCTCTGTATTCCACGGGGCAAAATGCGACCAACTACAGTGTTCTGCTGGCTGGAGCCGTCCTTGTGGTCACGCCTATCCTGCTGCTGTTCGTCTTCCTTCAGAAATACTTCATACAAGGTGTGACCATGAGCGGCATCAAGTAAACATCAATTACCAGTTACAGATACAGAGAGGGAAGCAGCCTATGACAGGTGCCTTGCAATTTCCAGATGACTTTATCTGGGGGGCTTCCACGGCCGCTCATCAGGTCGAGGGAAACAATATCAACAGTAATTGGTGGGTTCGCGAGCATGCTGATGGGACTGACATCAAAGAGCCGTCAGGAGATGCCTGCGATAGCTACCATCGGTATGATGAAGATATATCACTATTGGCAAATTCGGGTTTGCAGATGTACCGATTCTCCATTGAGTGGGCTCGGATTGAGCCGGAGGAGGGTTGCTTCTCCCAAGCTGAGCTGATGCACTATGCCCGGATGATCGAATCTTGCAGGGCGCATGGCGTGGAGCCCATGGTGACCCTTCACCACTTCACCGTTCCAAGGTGGTTTGCTGCCAAGGGTGGTTGGAGCAATCCCTCCGCGCCGGACCTATTTGTTCGTTACGTTCGTTTTGTTCTTCCGATCTTGGATGGAGTCACCTGGATCTGCACTATCAATGAGCCCAACATGGTGGCCATGACTCAGGGAGGGGAGACCGGAGAGGATATGGCCGCTTCCTCCCTTCCGGAGCCGAGCGAGAAGATAGCGCGTATCATTCTGCAGGCCCATCTTCAGGCTTCTGCTCTGCTCAGACAGGACAAATCCAAACGTGTGGGCTGGTCAGTTGCTGCTCAGGCCTTTCACGCCATGCCGGGCTGTGAGCAGGAAACGAGCGATTACGCCTATTGGCGCGAGACTTTCTTCTTCGAGCATGCGGCCGGAGATGACTGGGTCGGTGTGCAGGCCTATCTGCGTACATTCATCGGCAAACATGGACCGCTGCCGGTCCCTGCAGAAGCTGAAAAGACTAAGAACGGGTGGGAATACTTTCCTCCCGCCTTAGGCATTGGCGTGCAGACTGCCTGGAATCTGACTGGCGGCGTTCCGGTCTTCGTGACTGAGAATGGTCTGGCCACTGATAGTGATGCCCGCAGGATCGACTACACTCACGATGCTCTTTTGGGTCTCAAGAAAGCCATGGACCTGGGGATTGATGTTTTGGGTTATCTTCACTGGTCATTGCTCGACAACTATGAGTGGGGTTCATACGATCCAACATTTGGTCTTATCAGCGTGGACCGCAAGACATTCAAGCGAACTCCCAAGCCTTCTTTGACTTGGCTGGGTCAGGTCGCCAGGACAGGTATGCTCAACGTCCCTCGTCCCTAGGAGCCGGACCGGTGGTGGCTCTGTCGATGATATGAGTCTTGACCTGTGTGTGCGGTTCGGTTAAGGGTGAGCCGTTGATGAGCTGCAGGGCCTTTCTGGCGGCCTCGGCTCCTATGTCTCTGGCCGGCTGGGCTACTGAAGACAAGCCGGCCAGAGCGGCCACATCCGAGGAGTCGAATCCCATGATCGAGACGACGTCGGGCACCCTGATCTCAGCCTGGCGCAGTTCAGACAGAAGAGCCAAGGCGCAATCGTCAGACCAGGCGCAGATGGCCGTGGGGGCTGGTGTCATGGAGGCGATCCGATCCGCTGCTGTCCTGGCAGGATGCTCCCTGTCCGGATCCATGGTGAGTACTCCGCAGTCTACCAAGTGGTAGCGGTCGATGGCTTTCTTGTAACCGATAATGCGCTGGTTGGCGCCCCAGGAGTACTCAGGCAAAGGGTTGAATCTGTCGAGAAAGCAGAACCTTGTATGGCCCAGTGATGCCAAGTGTTGCACTGCTTCAATTTCGGATTCGCAATCGTCTATACGGATGGATCCCTGACTGAACGATGTGGCACCTGAGTGGATCGCGACGATGGGCATGTCCAATTCTTGAAGGGCCTTGGTCTCCTTTTGCGCCAGAGTGAAAGAGACCACGATAATGGCATCGGCGTTGCGCTTGGCGGGAAGATTCCTGAAGAAAGCGGCGCGCTCCTCACTTGTTCCGGCTCGGTAGATGAGCAGATCGTAGCCATGGGTGCTCAGCACATCATAGACGCCTTCCTGAATGTTCCCATTGAACCAACCGGTTATCTGTTCTCCTATCAGCAGGGCGACTCTTTTGGTCTTTCCACTGACCAGTGCGGCAGCTGATTTCGACGCTGAGTAATTGAGCCTGGCCGCAGCCCTCAACACCCTTTTGCGGGTTTCAGGGGCGACATGAG
Organism: Bifidobacterium sp. wkB344; assembly: GCF_003688305.1. Taxonomy (NCBI): domain Bacteria; kingdom Bacillati; phylum Actinomycetota; class Actinomycetes; order Bifidobacteriales; family Bifidobacteriaceae; genus Bifidobacterium; species Bifidobacterium sp. wkB344. The sequence goes on from NZ_NPOQ01000024.1 coordinate 106,527, forward strand.
GCTGATTACGCAGGGCTTTGGATACTGTGAAGGTCGACACGCCCGCTTCCCGAGCCACATCCTTGATTGTGGCTTGTCTGCTCATGAATCCTCCAGTAGTCCGAGCGAAAATGGCAAGCATATTATTTCCACCTTCGTCCCAGAATCAACGATCGTTTCCGGAGCAGAGATGCAAAGTACTCACTGCATACTATATTAGGCTTATCTAAACGATTAGGTAACACTGTTGGTTGCCGAGCTCAGGAGGACGGATGGACAACAAGGTTCAACTCATTACATATGCAAACAGGTTTGGAGGCGATACCCTGGCCTCCTTGACCAGAGTGTTGCGTACGTATTTTGACGGCGTGTATCAGGGAGTCCACATCCTGCCCTTTTTCACCCCCTACGATGGTACTGATGCAGGCTTCGATCCCATTGACCATCGTCAGGTGGATCCAAGGCTAGGCACTTGGGACGATATAGCGGAGCTGAGCCGATCGCACAAAATTATGGTTGACGCTATTGTCAATCACATGTCCTCGAAGTCCGAGCAGTTCCGGGAGGTCATGGCCAAGGGGAAGGCGAGCCCGTATTATTCGATGTTCTTGACCATGTCTTCAGTCTTTCCTGATGGGGCTGACGAAGAAGATCTGGCACGCATATATCGGCCGCGCCCGGGCCTGCCTTTCACCCACTATACCTGGGCAGGTGAAACCCGGCTGGTCTGGACTACTTTTACTCCACAGCAAGTTGACATCGATACCGATTCGTCCCAGGGATGGGCGTATCTGACATCTATACTTGATCGTTTGGCGGCCAGCAATGTCAGCTACATCCGTTTGGACGCCGTCGGATACGGAGCCAAGCAGGCGGGCACCAGTTGTTTTATGACGCCCAAGACTTTCAACCTCATCACTCGTATCAAGCAGGAAGCTGCCACTCGGGGTTTGGAGACTTTGATTGAGGTCCACTCCAATTATCGCAAGCAGATTGATATAGCCTCTAAAGTCGACAGGGTTTACGATTTCGCCCTGCCGCCTCTGCTGCTGCATTCGATCTTCACCGGAGATATCGCGGCACTGGTCCATTGGATCGAGGTCAGACCAATCAATGCGGTCACTGTCCTGGACACCCATGATGGGATCGGAGTGATAGATATCGGCGCTGACCAGATGGACCGTTCCCTGAAAGGGCTCGTGGATGATGCGGCCGTGGACCAACTGGTCCGGATAATTCACTGTAACACTCACGGCCAATCGGAAGCTGCTACTGGAGCTGCTGCCAGCAACCTGGACCTGTATCAAATCAATACGACCTATTACTCGGCATTGGCTTGCCATGACAGGGCCTACCTGGCTGCAAGAGCCGTTCAGCTCTTCCTTCCGGGGGTGCCTCAGGTTTATTATGTCGGGGCGCTGGCCGGCGCCAATGACATGGATCTGCTAGCGAGAACCCGCAATGGACGAGATATCAATAGGCACTATTACACCGAAGAGGAGATTAAGCGGAATCTGACTAGGCCGGTCGTTCGCTCCTTGAACGCTCTCTGTCGATTGCGCAATAAGCTGGATGCCTTCAATGGCACATTCTCTTATCAAATCGATGCGGCGCGTAGCGTGCTTCATCTTGTCTGGCAGGGGAAGACCAGTAAGGCTGAACTGATCTTCTGCCCATCCGCCGCTGTCGGCACCTTCCCGGCTCTGCGTGACCGGACGGAGACAGTAGGGAAAAACGGCAGAAGTGTCAACCCCCAATCGTCAGGCGACGATCCCTCTCTCGCCACCTTGGTCTGGTCGGATGCTCAGGGTTCGCACCTATGTCGTGATTTGTTGACAGATCTGGGCGAGTAATCCTTTTAGCCCTTTTCCTGGCATGGGGGGGGCTGAGATTGATTTTTCGTCACGTTATGTCAGAGCGGCTTCAAGGTAGGCGTATTCCCAGCTGGTCCGGAGTTGCTTGATGGTCAAAAGTAGTGCGGAAAATTGTGCGTCATTTTGTCCAATTGCTCGCAAGCGAAAGTGAATAGTCCATATTGTGAACCCGTCCGGCGCTCCGCTCTGTAATGGCGATATGGTGCCAGTACTTGGCTCCTGCGGGGAGCTGATTGATGCGAAACAAATGGAGAGGAGGCTTTCAGCGATGACTGCACAGTTCAATTGCTTCTTGGTATTGCTACGAATTATTAGCTCGTCTTCGCTGATGAGCTGATTCGACGCAGACTCGGATCCTGTCAGCGTAGGCAGGATCCGTAATCGCGATTTTCCGACAATAAGATTCAACATCCTGCCGATGGCGAGATTCAAGTTAGCTGATGAGGCCATACCTGTTCGTGTCGTGAATGTTGACCAATTGATTGTCGGAAAGGAGATGACGCGTATCGGAGCGGCTGATAGCCGCTTTTCGTCCGAACAATGAGTCGTGGAACTTATGTCAGCCATGTCACGAGTATGGTTGAATGCACAGAAGGTGCATCAGGCAGTTCGATTTCGGCAGACGGACAAAATCCTGCGTTGGGATCGATGAATAGCATCCACTGACTGGAATCAAGTCGTAGAACAATTATGCGTGAAGCGGTTGTAACCGCACATAAAGGAGTGTAGATAATGGCAGCACAGATCTGGTATGAGAAGGATGGGGACCTTTCGGTTCTGGATGGCAAGAAGGTGGCCATCATCGGCTACGGTTCTCAGGGACATGCTCATGCGCTGAACCTGCGTGATTCCGGTGTGGACGTTGTGGTCGGCCTGCGCGCCAACTCCAAGTCGGTGCCCTTCGCCAAGGAGCAGGGTCTGGAGGTCAAGACCGTGCCCGAGGCCACTAAGGAGGCCGACATCGTCATGATCCTGGCCCCCGACCAGTACCAGCGCAACATCTGGCGGGACGACATCGAGCCCAACATCAAGGAGGGTGCGGCCGTCGCCTTCGCCCACGGGTTCAACATCCATTACGGCTACATCAAGCCCAGCGCCGACCACCCGGTCTTCATGGTGGCCCCCAAGGGCCCGGGCCATATCGTCCGTCGTGAGTATGTCGCTGGCCGTGGCGTGCCCGTGGTCGTGGCCGTGGAGCAGGATCCCCGCGGCGACGCCTGGGACATCACCCTGGCCTACGCCAAGGCTCTGGGCGCCCTGCGCGCCGGCGCCATCAAGACCACCTTCAAGGAAGAGACCGAGACCGACCTCTTCGGTGAGCAGGATGTGCTCATGGGTGGTGTCAACCACCTGGTCGAGGCTGGCTTCGAGGTGCTGACCGAGGCTGGCTACCAGCCCGAGATCGCCTACTTCGAGGTCTGCCACGAGCTCAAGATGCTGGTCGACCTGATGAACGAGGGTGGTCTGAACAAGGCCCGCTGGTCCTGCTCCGACACCGCCCAGTACGGCGATTTCACCTCCACCGTGGTGGATGAGTCCACCAAGGACAGGATGCGTCACCAGCTGCAGCGCATTCAGGACGGCTCCTTCGCCAAGGAGTTCATTGATGACCAGGATGCCGGCGCCCCCAAGTTCAAGGAGCTTCAGGAGAAGTTCTCCCACGAGAAGATCGAGGAGGTCGGCCCCAAGCTGCGCGCCATGTTCTCCTGGAACAAGGACGTCAAGGATGCCGACGAGGCCCAGTCCTTCACCGGCAAGATCGCCCGCTCCCAGGTGCAGTGACCTCTAGGTTCTGAGCATCAGCTGCCATTTTCCTGACATCGCCGCAGACCAGCATTCGATATGAATCTGGTCTGCGGCTTTTTTTATTTGAGGCATCGGGGTTCAGCGTCGAGCCCGAGCTGCATGGTTCGTCGATCCGTACGGTAGTGGAATGCCTGCTGTTCGTACTTGCTCATACTGAGAATCTATTGTTATTGAATCGTTATTCTTTTCAGGGACAGCGGCTAATCGCGGATGTCAGAATGGATTTTGGCATAGGTGCTGATGTGATGATCAATCCTGAGTCATGACCCATCTATGAATACTTGTCGTGTGGACTCAAGGGCAGTCATCGAAGCCAAGCCAGCAGTCGGCATGACACTGCAGGCGGGATTGCGATATCCCGATGAGCCAAAGGTGGTGGAGCGCATGAAAACAATGAAAACATTGGTGTCGGTCATGGTGACCCTGCCGATGTTGCTGTCCTTCGCAGGAGGTACGGCATACGCCCTTGAGCGACCCGACGTAAAAGGGCAGGAAGCCGGATCACTGACCCCGGTTGCCTCCTATGACTTCAGCCAGGGAAACTTGTCGGATTCGGTCAATGGCTATGCCATGACCCTTCACGGCGGGGCATCCATCGGGGCCTTCGGAGACCGAAACGGGAACGAGGCGCTGAATCTGCAGAATGGCCAGTCGGATGCTGCAAAAAACGTTCAATATGCTCAGCTGCCTTCGGAGATCTTCGGATCAATAGGCAACGAGGCGACCATCGACTTCGCTGCCAAGTCGAGGCATGCCGACGACGGCAATTACTTCTCGCTGGCTATCGGCAAGGATGCTTCGCATTACCTTTTCTTCTATCTGAGCAAAACCAGCGCCAAATTGGCTGTTGCGGACAACGGCTGGCACAATGAGCCCTCCTTCAAGGAGCAGCTGGACAACAATGACGGAATATGGCATGACTTCCGAATCATCATCAAGGATGATTCCATGGCCCTGCTCAGGGACAATAAGTTGGTGGGAATCAAGACCAAGACGGGCATCAAGCTCTCCGATCTGGGGGGCTCCACCACCTACATCGGCAAATCCTTCTATCAGGGCGATGCCTATTGGAATGGCGCTATTGATGACCTGAAGATCTACAAGGGGGCCGATCTGGTCATGCCGACTGGGATAACCGTGACCGGAACCGGCCTGGTGAACGGATCCCTGGCCTTGACGGAGAACGATGAGCGGCAGCTGACCGCAACAATCACGCCTGAGAATGCCATCAGCCAGGAGGTGAGCTGGGCCTCGTCCAATCCCTCTGTAGCCACGGTCGATGCCAAGGGCAAGGTCAAGGCTGTGAAGGCTGGAACCAGCACCATTACCGCCACCAGCCGGGCTGGTGGACTGGTCAGTTCAGTCGACGTAACCGTCAAACCCTTGGATCCGGAAACGGCCGCCCAAGATGATGTGGATGCTCTGATCGCCGGGATCCCGTTCCAGGCGACGGGGAACCTGCCCTTGCTGGCCAAGGGACCCCGACATGATGCTGACGTCACCTGGACCTCTTCCGATCCTGGTCGCATCAGTCCGACAGACAGTAATTACCAGGCACCAGCCAATGGTGCAGCCGACCCCTATCGGGGCGCCGGAATCGTCACCCGACCCTCTTATGGGCAGGGCGATTCCAAGAAGGTCAGTCTGACGGCCACCGCCAAGGTGGGTAACGGGCGCACCGTATCGCGCAGCGTCGATGTCGTGGTCAAGGAAAAGCCACGGTCTGCGCCGAATGTCGGGTACGCCTCGGTCACTTTTCTCTCTGACGCGGACAAGACCGGAGGAAAGATCGGCGAGGCTCTGTATGAATCGGCGACCTCCACCGAGCGCAATGACTTCTTCTCCTTCAGCCCCATCAACAATGGCGACCCGGTCATCACTTCCAAGACGGACACCACCGGCCTGCGCGATCCATATGTGCTGCGCTCGCATGATGGCGACGAATACTATATGATCGCCACCGATTTGAAGGTCTCACGCCAGGGCTGGGGTCAGAACCAGCAATACGGCTCGTTGAAGATCGAAGCCTGGAAATCCAAGGACATGGTCAATTGGACGCGGACCAACGCCGAGGACGGTTCGGATGCAGGCATCGTCGTCAACTCCCCCAACCAGGGGATGACCTGGGCTCCTGAGGCATTCTGGGATGACGCGCTGAACGCCTATGTGGTCTTCTTCTCCTCAAGGGCCTATACCGACGGCTCACGCTCGACGGCCATCAACGGGAAGAAGGGTTCCCCGTACAACATCGTTCGCTATGCCATCACCAGGGACTTCAAGACCTTCACTCCGGCCAAGGACTGGCAGGACACCGGATACTCGCGCATTGACTCCACGGTTTTCAAAATCGGCAGCTACTACTACCGAATGACCAAAAACGAGGAGAACGGTGCCGCAGGATCCTACGTAGTGGATGGCAAGTCCACCTTCCTGGAACGGTCGAAGTGCCTGACCTGCACCACGTCCAGCTCGGATCCCGATGCTGATGAGACCAGCACCTGGCGGTTGCTCGACCAGCGGCTGCTTCCCTTTGAGGGGCCGGAATCCATAGCTCTGAACAAGGATGACGTCAACCAGAACGAAGCCGGTGACGCCATGGTCATCATGGCTGATTCGGGGGGTTATCAACCCTTCATGACCAGCAAGACGGATCTGAGCAAAACAGACTGGTCCCACAGGCTTTCGCAGACGCCGGGATGGTTTACTCAGAAGAAGCCCGGCAAGGGCGTCACCGGGTATGTCACGGATGATGGCATGCCCACCCCGAAGAGGCATGGGGCTTTCGTGGCTGTGCCTCGGAATGTTCTGGAAGCCATGCATCGGTACACCACGGCCAATCCCTCACATCTGGAACCGGTCGCCTCTACGACCCAGGCTGATTATGCCCCGGACAGCCGCAAGCTGAGCGTGACCGTCAAGGCCGAAGACCAGGGCGATGTGGCTGGCACCGTGAGTATCACGCAAAGCCCGGCATCGCGGCTGAGTCAGTTTTGGACGACCGATGTGCAACTGGATGCCGATGGGAAGGCGACGCTGATCGTGCCGGATGAGGTTTCCGGAGAGATCAGGATCGATTATCAGGGGTACACCGACAAACTGGTCAAGCCATCCTCGACCAAGGTGACCGGGCTGGTCGCCAAGGCTGCAGACAGTGGCGGGCCTGGCCCATCCGACACCCACCTCTCCCAGACATCGCCCATTGAACAAGTCAAGGCAGGTGGTGCTGGGTCGGTTTCACCAGAGCCAGGGCTTTCTCAAACAGGTGCATCTGTTGGCGTCATTGCCTTGGCTGCGCTCGCATGCGCAGTCCTGGCAATCTGCTGGTTGCGATCGGCCGGGTATAGGTCGGCATCCAGGCACTGACTGCTAGACCGGCTGTCCCTATGGGTTTTCGAGGGACGGCCGGCATTGGCAGTCCAAGACAAGAGGCTCCTGGAGCCAGCTGTTCCGGGAGCGTTCAAGAGCCACCGCAATGATGTGGTGGCATTACACAGGAAGAGGCCCGTTAATGAACGGACATGGAAAGAGGGCCCTGGGGCTGCTCCTAGGGTGTGTAACACTGGCATCGGGGTCGTTGCTGCCCCTTGCCGCATCGGGTGAGGAGACGGAGAAACCGCTAATCCATTATTCCTTCGACGCTGCCCCCAGCGGCCGGACCATAGCCAACGAGGGCTCTGACGGTCACAGTGACGCCACTCTGGAAGGCGATGCTTCCGTCAAGGATGGCCGCCTCGTGTTGACAGGCACCCAGGACGTGGTCATTCCCACCGGTGCCTTGAAGGATAAGCAGGACCTTACCGTTTCGATCTGGCTGAAGAATGATTCCGGCTCCATGAATACTTCAGCGGCCTACATAGGGAACGCAGATACCGCCAAAGGGTATTTCCTGCTCAACCCATCCAACCCTGCGGGGCGGGTCAAGGCGGTAATGACCACGGCGACCGCCAATCAGCCCAACCAGTCCCCATGGGGCACCGAAGTGGGTCCGGGATCCACCGGGGCTCCCTCATCCGGCTCCAAATCCACTGACGACATGGCTCTATACACCACAGTCATCAGCGGCTCCACAGGAACGATGAGCTCCTATCTCAATGGCGCTCCGCTGGGTTCTTCCTCCTACTCCATACCCCAAGGTGGCCTCGGCAATTACGGGGATCTGGTCGCCTACCTGGGCAAATCCTCCTATCCCGATCCCAAGAGCAGGATCGAGGTCGATGATTACGCCATCTACGATCAGGCCATGGATTCCGCTGGGGTCAAGGGGCTCTATACCAGCCAGGCCTTGGAGAAGGTCATGCCGACGGTAGCGGTCCCTGCTCAGGCGAGTGAGAACTTCACCCTTCCCACGGATCTCTCGGGCGTGCATCTGGACTGGGCATCCTCTTCAACGGCCCTGGTCGTGGCCGATGATGGGACGGTCACTGTCAACAGGCCTGCTCCCGGGCAGCCGGATGCGCAGGTGACGCTGACGGCCACTTTCAGCCTGAACGGGGTCACTCGCACCAAGGCCTATCAGGTTTTGGTTCCCCATCTTCCGAGTGATCAGGAGCAGGCGCAGGCTGATCTGGATGCCGTGGGCATCGAGAATGCCGACGATGTGCGAACCAATGTTTCCATACCTACGGTCGGGGAGCATGGTTCCTCCTTCACCTGGTCCGTCAAGGATCCGGGAACGGTCGGTGCGGTGATCGTCGATGGCGTCAACGGCTCTTCCAAGACTGTGAAGATCAACCGTCCCGCCGCTGGCAAGCCGGCTGCAACCGTGGTCCTGAGCTTGGAGGTCAGGCATGGCGACAGCAGGCTGGTCAAGGAGTTCACCCTTAAGGTGCAGCCCATGCCTGCCGACAACTCCAAGGATCAGGCCTATGTCTGGGCATTCTTCACCGGCGAGGGCGTCGGCGGCGAGAAGATCAGCCTGGCTGCGTCCAAGGGCAACAATGCCTTGGACTGGAACACGCTGAACAACGGTTCGCCTCTCTTCACCTCCAGCAAGGGCGAGCAGGGACTTCGTGATCCCTTCATCATGAGGTCCAAGGATGGTGACAAGTTCTACATGCTGGCCACCGATCTGAAGATATCCGGACGTCCCAATGCACCCGGAGGGCTGAGCGGTTTCATGGGTGCCCAGGCCAACGGATCCAAATACATTGAGATCTGGGAGTCGGATGATCTGACCCACTGGTCCCAGGAGCGGCATGTCAAGGTGAGCACCGACTATGCCGGGAACACCTGGGCGCCTGAGGCCTATTACGATGCCGAGATCGGCAAGTACGTGGTCTATTGGGCCTCCAACCTGTATCCGGGCACTGATCCGGCTGAAAGGACCGCGCTGACCTACAACCGGATGATGTATGTCACCACTGACGATTTCATCAACTTCTCCAAGCCCCAGGTCTGGATTGACGTAGACCGCAGGGGTCAGCCCGGCTCGGGATCCATCGATGCCACCGTGCAGAAGAAGGATGGCACCTACTATCGCGTCTACAAGGATGAGAAGACCATGACCCTGCGTCAGGAGAAGTCCAAGGACCTTCTGGCCAAGGTTGCCGGATCCTATCCCACTGCCGCATCCGGTGACGCCAACGGCTGGTCTCTGGTCGGGGAGCGCATCGGCGGCGGACAGGCCAACGGCTACGGCGGTACTTTCAGCGCCGGCGAAGGCCCATCCCTTTTCCGGGCGAACGATGGGGATGTCAACGGATACCAGTACTACCTCTTTGCGGATCAGCCCAATTACCACGGTGGTCCCAACCACTATGTGCCGATGGCCACGAACAATATATCCAAGGCCGATCAGTGGAAGGTGATCGGCGACAAGATGCCCGAGGCCAACTTCCCGACCAATACGGACGGCGGCAAACCACGGCACGGCACTGTCCTGCCAGTGACCAGGGCTCAGTATCAGAAGGTCCTGGAGGCCTATGCGCCCCATGTGGCGGTCGCCTCGGTTCCGGCCATGTCTGTAGAGACGAAGGTCGGTCAGGATCCCACGCCGAATCTTCCTGCCCAGGTGGAGCTGACCAAGGCTGACGGAAGCAAGGAGCAGGTGAAGGTGGCTTGGGATGCCGTGGATCCGTCCGCCTACAGCCACCCCGGAACCTTCCGAGTAAGCGGCATCGCCGCGGATGCTTCTCGGATGCCCGTGGAGGTCACGGTCAAGGTCCTCTCCAATGACGCCAGCCTCAAGTCTTTGACCGTGGCCGGCCAACCAGTGAATCTGGCGCAGGCCTTGGCGGGTACTGCCACGCTGGCGCTCGCCGACCTGCCTGGACTGACTGAAGCCGACATCGCCGCTCTCGCCAAGGACGATCAGGCTACTGTCGCCTTGACCTTGGATTCTTCTGGATCAGCTGAGAGGATGCTGACGATCACGGTCACAGCAGCCGATAAGGCCACCACAAGGACCTACAAGGTTAAACTGACCCAGATTCGCAGCGCCCAGCCTGCACCCGACAAGGACAACAGCCAGAAGCCGGGGCATTCATCAGCCGGCAATTCATCCGGCAATTCTTCCGGCAATGCGAACCCGCAGGCACAGGCCCGTCCCTCCCTTTCCGCCACAGGTGTGGACCTGTCGAAGGTTCCAGGCCTCCTGCTGGCAGCAAGCCTGGGTCTGGTTCTCATTGCCGTCTGCAGGTTCTTCGTCCGTCGACAGGGGTCGGCATCAGCCATGGATGGAGATGAGCGGAAGTGAAACGATGTGGAAGAATGATCGCCTGGATGATGGCGATTCCGACCGCCTTGGCCGGGTTGGCTTTCATCCCTGCAGCAGCAAGCGCTGTTGAGAGCCTGCCCACCGACGATTTGCTGGCCGAGTACTCCTTCGCCAGCAAGCCATCGGACGGGCACACGGTCGCCAATACCGCCCCTGGCAGCGCCTTTGGCGAGGCCCAGGTGCAGAACCCGGGAGACGATCTGTGGAAGGATCAATCCCTGGTTCTTTCCGGTGGGGACTGGAGCGGAGGGGGCAGCTGGGTTCGGCTGCCTGCGGATCTGCTTTCAGACAAGTCCTCCGCTACCGTCCAGATGGAGGTCAAGGCGGATCCCGACATGCTCAAGAGCTTCCACTTCATGTGGAACATCGGCAACGCCTCCAACCAGGAATACCTGTTCAGTTCCCTCAACTGCGCCTTCGGACGCCAGCCCCTGGTGGGCATCAAGGCGAAGGGGATCGAGCATCTGGTCCAGTCGGGCTCCTGCGCGGTCCGGGCCGACCAGTGGATGTCGGTGACGGCCACCTTGGACGGGTCGGACGGCATGGCCAGGCTCTATGTCGATGGCGAGGAGGTCGCCTCTGGCAAGGTTCCCGTCACCACTGCCGACATTGGCGACCAGAGCCTCAACACCATCGGCCACTCGCCTTGGAAGGATGTGAATTTCAAGGGCCAGGTGGCCAACTTCCGCGTCTACGGCAGGGCTCTGGACGCTGGACAGGTCAAGAGCATCAGCACTGTCGACGCCAACATCCACAGGAGCGAACTGGTGGACGGACGCATCGATGCCCTGGACTTTCATGACCAGAGCGTGGACGGCGACTACCTGGCACTTCCCACAGCAGGAGGCACGGTAACCTGGTCCTCATCGGATCCTTCGATCATCACTGATACAGGTATGGTCAACCAGCCGCCCTCCGGCGCTCAGGATCAAACGGTAACCATGACGGCTACCACCACAGTGCGTGGATTGACCGGCAGCAAGAGCTACCGCATCACTGTAAAACCGAGTACGAAGACCAAGGCCGAGAGGTTGCAGGAGGCGGCTGACGGTTACGTCATTCCGCCCCTGATCGCCTCGGGCACCAAGCTTCCTGGGGCTCCGGATCATACGACGCTGCAGCTGCAGGCCGCTTCCGGCATCTCCATCCATGACGGGGGCCTGGTCTCCATAGCTGGCGACAAGCCTGTCTCTGGACGGATCACTGCCAGAATCACCGCTGCAGGAATTGCCGACCCCATTGTCAAAGACTTCGAGGTGAAAGTTCTTCCCAAGTCGAAGGCCAGCACCCTCCTTGCCTACGACCGTAATGCGACCTCGGCGGATACAGCCAACAACGGCGATATCGCGCACAGCATGCATCTGGCCCTCAAGGACGAAGCCTCGGGGCGGTACCAGCCCTACAACGGCAACTATGGCATTTTCTTCCCGCTGGGTTACGCCTCGCAGCCCGTCAACCAGAATACCAGGGACTACGCGCGCAGCCTGAAGGATCCCTCGATTTTCATGATGGGGGATGGGTCCTACGGAATCCTCTCCGTGCGCACCAATCGGGGGTCGGATGTGCCGGACAGTCCTGGCCGCCTGCTCTTTGCCCGGTCCGCTGACTTGCTTGCCTATGAGGAGAGCCCGAACTCCGCAGGTCTGATTGACCTGGGCGAAACCAACGGGGTCAACAGCCCCTATGGGGTCTACGATACGGCATCCAAGACCACCATGATCGGGTGGTATGACGACAACGGAGTGCCCAAGTACACCAGCTTTGCTGAGCTCAAGGACAAGGATTCCGTGCATGGGCCTGTCCATGTCGGGCGGTTCGCCACGGTCGGCGGCAGTCAACCGGCGTCAGAGGTTCAAGGTATTGATGACTATCGCCACGGTTCGTCCATGGTCATTGACCAGGACCGTGTCAAGGCCCTGCAAACCCGATTCGGCCGTCTGACCAACACCGGCGTGGATGGTTTCAAGGACATCACCGTGACCAAAGGGAGTTCGGCTGACGGATTGAAGCTGCCGAAAACCGCTCGACTGACCTATTCCGACGGTTCCACGGGTTCGCTGCCCATCAGAGACTGGGATACCTCGCATCTTGACTTGGACAAAGTCGGGGAATATGAGGTCGCCGGCACCATCGGCCAGACCTCCTACAAGGTTCCTTTCGCCGAGGAGCGCGCTGATCCCTCCATCTACAAGTGGCAGTGGAAGCGGCAGGTGGACGGCCACGAACGGGTGGACACCAAGTACCTCATGATCGCCACCAATGACATTGAAGGAGACTGCACCTGGCAGCATGGCAGTCCCCATATGCCTCTGCGGATGGCCGATGCCATTGCCGATCTGGCTGACACCCCTGGCCAGGATTCCGGGTTGATTGATGCCAACGGGTACAACGCCAAGGAGCATATCATCCTTAAGGCGGGGGATCCCGATGCAGAGGGGCAGCCGATCATGCACAGCTTCTGGGCGCCTGAGATTCACGAGATCAATGGCAGGCTGACAGTCCTGTTCATGGCTGGATACGGAAACCAGTGGACCAATGGCAAGGCGGTTTATATGCAGCTCAAGCAGGATGCCGGAGGTCATGATCTCGACCCGACCGTCGCTTCCAACTGGGAGCGGCCGCGAGCCGTGACTCGTTCCGACGGGCGCCCTCTGGCCCTTGCCGCTGATGGAAGTGTCGGCATGTCCTTGGATATGAGCTACTTCCAGGATCAGAAGGGACAATCCTATTACGTCTGGCAGCAGCTGGGGGCCACCTATTTGGCCAGGATGAATCCTGCCGACCCTGCTCATGTCACCACCGACCCGGTGAGGATTGTCGCTCCTGATTATGCTTGGAACGCCACAATCGCCGAGGGGCCCAATGTAACCCTGCACCAGGGCAAGCTCTATCTCATGTATTCCGGTTCCTCGGTCGGCAAGACCTACACCACCGGCATGGCTGTGGCCGACGGGTCGGGCAATACCGACCTGACCAATCCAGCCAGTTGGAGCAATCTGAACTACCCCATCCAGAACTCCGGCATTTTCAACGGAAAGTGGCAGCTGGGCACGGGCCATGGCATGTGGAGCGAGGACGAGGACGGCAATCAGATCTACGTCTTCCACGCATACGCCAACAGGACGGATGGCTACCGCAACTATTCCGGGCGGGATACTTTCGTGCGCCGAGTCCATTGGGCAGCAGATGGTCTGCCCGTGCTGGACATGGATGCGAATGAAGAGCTCGCCCACCCTGATGTGAAAGTCCGGGTCAAGGTGGTTAATTCCTCGGTCAAAGTCGACAAATCCGGTCTTTCTGCTGCCTTGAAGAAGGCCGATGGTCTGGACCAGGGCAAATACGAGTCCGGGTCCTGGCTGGCTTTCACTGCGGCTCGAATGCAGGCACAGGCTGTCTATGACGATCCCAATGCCGACCAGGCGGCAGTTGATCAGGCGCTGAAAGGTCTTCAGGAGGCTATCAAGGCCCTGGTTCCCCTCAGCGGACCGGGCGGAAATGGAACGCAAGGCGGCAGTCTGGGACAAGGCACCAGTCTGATCTCTGCCGGTGTCAGCGGAAATGGTCGTCACGACCCTGGCCATGATGCATCAGTCGGGAGCGGCGGTTTGTCCTCCACCGGAGCGGATGTCGCTGCAGTGAGCCTGGCGGCCTTGCTTATGGTCTCGCTGGCCTTGATGGTGGCCATTCCGGTCAGAAGGTCGAAGCCATCGTCGTTGGCCTAGGCTTGGGCTTGGCCTGATGGCGCCCCGCGGATGGAACAGATCATCTGCGGGGCGCCTTCTGCTTCAGCGGGCGGATTCGGCGCCGGACACGTCCATGTCCTTGAGGCGCACGATCTTGGTGTGGTTGACGAACTTGAAGCCCAGGTAGAGGACCAGGACCAGAACCACGCTGAAGTAGGTCATGGCCATGTGCGACCAGTTCAGGCTGAGCAGGGAGGGGATGTCCTGTCCGGCGATGACGATGACGCAGAGTACCATGGCCAGGACCGGGCCCAGCGGATAGAGCTTGGAGTGGTACTTGAGCTCGCTCAGGTCGTGCCCCTGGAGCTTGAAGGCCCTCCGGAAGCGGAAGTGGCTCAGGGCGATGCCGATCCAGGCGATGAAGCCGGTCAGTCCAGTGGCGGTCACCAGCCACATGTAGAAGGACTGGCCGAAGATGCTGGAGGCGAAGGTGGCCAGGGACATGCAGACCGTGGCTACCAGGGCCGCCAGGGGGATGCCCCTCTTGGTGGTCCTGGCGAAGATGGCCGGGGCATAGTGGTCCTTGGCCAGTCCGTAGAGCATGCGGCTGGAGGCGTAGGCCCCGGTGTTGACGGCCGAGAGGATGGATGTCAGCACCACCGCGTTCATGACGCTGGCCGCCGAGGCCAGGCCGGCCCGCTGGAAGACCAGGGTGAATGGCGACATGGCGATGTTCCCGTCAGAGGCTCCCAGGAGGTTGGGGCTGGTGTAGGGGATCAGGGCAGCGATAACGAAGATGGACAGCACATAGAAGAGCAGGATCCGCCAGAAGACGTCGTTGATGGCCTTGGGGACCGCCTTGCCGGGGTTCTCGGACTCGCCAGCGGTCACGCCTACCACCTCGGTGCCCTGGAAGGAATAGCCGGCGATCAGGAAGACGCTCATGATGGCCGGGAAGCCTCCCACGAAGGGGGCGTCCTTGTAGGTGAAGTTCTTCAGGCCGACCGCCGGCTGGAACATGATGCCGCAGATCATGGCCATGCCGATGACCAGGAAGACAATGATGGTGGCCACCTTGATCAGGGAGAGCCAGAACTCGGTCTCCCCGAAAGCGGAGACTGTCAGGGCGTTGATCAGGAAGACGATGACCAGGACCAGCAGGCTCCAGATCCATCCCGGGGTGTGGGGCAGCCAGTACTGGATCAGCAGGGCGGCGGTGGAGATGTCCACGGCACCCGAGATGGTCCAGTTCAGCCAGTAGTCCCAGCCCATGGCGAAGCCCAGGGCCGGATCCACGTAGCGGGCGCTGTAGGCGGCGAAGGATCCCGACACCGGCAGGTGGGTGGCCAGCTCGCCCAGGCTGGTCATCAGGAAGTAGACCATGACGCCCATGGCTATGTAGGCCAGAAGTCCGCCGCCGGGGCCGGCTGTGGAGATGGTGGAGCCTGAGGTCATGAACAGGCCGGTGCCGATGCAGCCGCCCAGGGCGATCATGGAGATGTGGCGGGTCTTGAGGTTGCGCTTGACGCTGCCGTAGCCATGATGCTCTTGCCCGGCCCGGTCGGATTGATTGGTGTTCGACGCTGCATTGCTGGTGTTCTGCGTCATGATCCTCCTCCTTTTGGCTGGGCGACGCACCGGGGAGTCCGGGGTCGTGCTGAAATTGCGATTCCTGATATGCCGGCTGGATGCCGGAACAGATTCATATGGCCGGGTCCTTGAGCCGGTCCTCGAACGCTTAGGGAGTCTATGCCATTGGTGTGGCTTTCCAGCTCCCATGGTCATAATGTGTCATGCTAGTTGACAAATCTTTCATAGCGATTCCGGATCCCCGCTCAAATCCATCTCCTTCAGGGGAACGATACGGGTATGGTATCGGATCTTGTAGCCCAGGTAGAGCGCAAGCACCAGGGGCACGCTGATGTAGGTGACGCCGATCTCCTGCCAGTTCCAGTTGACGAAGGCCTCGATGTTCTGCCCGCCGATGACGATGATGCACAGAATCAGGGCCAGGATGGGCCCCAGGGGGAAGAGCTTGGCATGGTAGCGCAGCTCCTCAACCCGGTGGCCCTGGACCACCCAGGCGCGGCGGAAGCGATAGTGGCTGAGTGCGATGCCGATCCAGACGATGAAACCGGTGAGCCCCGAGGCGGCCACCAGCCACATGTAGATCCGCTGGCCGAAGATGCTGGCGGCAAAGGTGGCCAGGGAGACCACCAGGGTGGCGACCAGCGAGGCCATGGGGATGCCATGACGGGTGGTGTGCCCGAAGAAGGCCGGGGCGTAATGGTCCTTGGCAAGGGCGTAGAGCATCCGGGTGGAGGCGTAGACCCCTGAGTTGGCGGACGAAAGGACCGAGGTCAGGATGATGGCGTTCATGACGCTGGCTGCCGAGGCCAGGCCGGCCCTCTGGAAGACCAGGGTGAAGGGCGACATGGCGATGTCCCCCTCGGCGGAGCTCAGCAGATTAGCGCTGGTGTAGGGGATCAGCGCGGCGATGACGAAGATGGACAAAATATAAAAGAGCAGGATCCTCCAGAAGACGTCATTGATGGCCTTGGGAACCGCCTTGCCGGGGTTTTCGGACTCGCCAGCCGTGACGCCGATCAGCTCGGTGCCCTGGAAGGAGAAGCCTGCAATCAAAAAGACGTTGAGGATGGCGGGGAATCCGCCCACAAAGGGGGCATCCTTGTAGGTGAAGTTGCCTAGGCCCACGGCCGGGCGAAACATGATGCCGCAGATCATGGCCAGACCGATGGCCAGGAAGACGATCACTGTCACTACCTTGATCAGGGAGAGCCAGAACTCGGTCTCGCCAAAGGTGGACACGGTCAGGGCGTTGATCAGGAAAATGACCACCAGGACCAGCAGGCTCCAGACCCATCCTGGGGTGTGGGGCAGCCAGTACTGGATCAGCAGGGCGGCGGTGGAGATGTCCACAGCCACGGTGATGGCCCAGTTCAGCCAGTAGTTCCAGCCCATGGCGAAGCCCAGTGCCGGATCCACGTAGCGGGCGTTGTAGGCGGCGAAGGAACCGGAAGTGGGCAGGTGGGTGGCCAGCTCGCCCAGACTGGTCATCAGGAAGTAGACCATGAGGCCCATGGCTGCGTAGGCCACCAGCGCGCCTCCGGGTCCGGCCTTGGCGATGGTGGAGCCGGAGGTCATGAACAGGCCCGTGCCGATGCAGCCGCCCAGGGCGATCATGGTGACGTGTCGGGTCTTGAGGTTGCGTTGGACCCGGTCGTCGGATGCGGAGGGGTCGTCTTTCCCGCCCTGCCTGGTCGCCATGACTGCTCTTCTCCTCGAACTGACCTGAGAGCCCTATGACGACGGTTCCGGCCGGTTCCGCTCAGGCGGAATCCAGGCTGGTTGCCTGTCTGTGACACTGCACATAGCGCTCCGCAACATCTGGTTGCGACAGTCCCGGACCTGTTCGACCCGGGCCCAACGGGTCGGATGGGCGGATCCGAACCGTTTCGGCCGGACTTCCTTTCGCCGGGAATAGGCGACACCGCACTGTCTGATCCCGGTTACTGATAGGTTCGGCGACCTCTTCAGTGGCTTTGCAATTACGGGTAAGCATAGATGGATTCTCAGACAAGCAGAAATGGCTACCATCGTCTTAGGCAAGCGAATCGATGGTTGCCTGTCCGTGGCCGCCTTGCTGGGCGATCCCGGCTGTGCCGGTTGATGGCGTTAGGATGGGCGGGAATTCGCTAGGAAAGAAGGCAGTGACTGATGAAGGTCGACGATATCAAGATAATCGGCAATATCGGGGCGGGCACCATGGGGCATGCCACGGCGCTTCAGTTCGCCATGCGCGGCTATCCGGTACGGCTGGTGGACTCCAGCAGCCAGGCCCTGGACCGGGGGAGGGGACTGATCGAACATGATCTGGATACCTTCATCGGTGCTGGCCTGATCTCCAAGGATCAGAGGGAGAGCGTGCTGGACCGGATCCAAGAGGACACAGATTACGGCATTCTGGCTGATGCCGACTTCGTTGTCGAATCCGTCTTGGAAGACATGGAGGTCAAGCACCAGGTTTGGCAGCAGGTGGAGGCCATAGTTGGCGAGCAGACCATTCTGGCCACCAACACCTCGGGTTTAGGGCCCACTGAAATTGCCTCGGTGCTGCGTCATCCGCAGCGGTTCCTGGTGGCCCACTTCTGGAATCCCGCCCAGCTCATGCCCCTGGTCGAGGTGGTGCCGGCTGCGAACACCGACCAGGGCGTGGTGGATACCACGGTCGAGCTTATGAACCGCATCGGCAAGCATGCTGTGGCGCTGTCCACGGAATCGCTCGGATTCGTGGGCAATCGCATCCAGGCGGCTGTTATTCGGGAGTGCTTGAATATCGTGGAACGGGGCATTGCCACCCCGCAGGCCGTCGACGAGATCGTCACTTACAGCCTGGGCCGGCGATGGAGCATTCTTGGGCCCATCGCCAGCGCTGATCTGGGAGGATTGGACGTCTTCGACAACATCTCCAAGTACCTCTACGACGATTTGGACAACCGCCCTGGCGAGGATCCGGTGTTGAAGGCCAAGGTCCAAGCAGGGCAGCTGGGCGCCAAGAGCGGCCAGGGATTCTACTCTTGGCAGGGGGCCGAAAGCCACGCCATGATCGCCGACCGCGACAGGCGGTTGCTGGAGGCGCTGGTCGCTGACCGCAAGAAGGGTGACGACCGCTGAATCCTCCCGTTTATATCACTGTCGCGCTCGCCGCTGGGTCAGCTGGTAGGCCGTCAGAAGGACGATCAGCCAGATGGGCCCGGCGATGACGGCCACCCGGTAGCTGGACGAGAAGCACATGAGCACCACGATCATGGCCAGGAAGGCCAGGACCGCCCAAGGGGTCACCCGCGCAAAGGGCAGCTTGAAGTGCAGGGCGTTCACAGCGCTCTCACCGGTCTTGCCCGCCAGGTCGCCCGGCCCCTCGCCTCGTGCCACGGCACGCCGGAAGAGCATCTCGGTCACCATGATCATTGACCAATTGATGATGGCCGAGATCGTGGCGATGCTCATCAGATAGTTGAAGGCGAACTGGGGCCAGAGGAAGACCACGACCACGGCCAGGGCGATGATGCAGGCCGAGGTCAGCACTCCTGCGTAGGGCACGCCGCCCTTGGACAGGCGGCTCAGGTACCGGGGGGCATTGCCCTGCCGGGCCAGGGAGAAGAGCATGCGGGAGTTGGAGTAGAGAGCCGAGTTGTAGACGCTCATGACCGCCGTCAGGCAGACGAAGTTGAGGATGCCTGCGGCCGCGTGGACTCCCACCGAGTCGAATATCTGGACGAAGGGGCTGACGACCATCCCCTGCGCGTTCGGCTTGCCGATGGCATTCCAGGGAACCACGGCCATGATCACCCCAAGCGTCAGGATGTAGAAGACCAGGATCCTCCAGATGATGGCATTGGTGGCCTTGGGGATGGTCCGACGGGGATCGGAGGCCTCTCCGGCGGTGATGCCGATCAGCTCGGTGCCGCCGAAGCTGAACATGACCACCGCCAGCGACATGAGCAGACCGGTCCACTGGCCATTGGCCCCGTGCCGCATGAGTCCATTGGGCAGGAACCCGCCGCCTACAGTGAACCAGTTGGCGAAGGAGGCCCGCAGTCCGTTGGCCGTGGGCAGGGCCAGGATGATGACCGCCAGACCTCCGATGATCATGGCGACGATGGCCGCGATCTTGATGATGGCGAACCAGAACTCGAACTCGCCGAACTTGCTGACTCCCATCAGATTGGCGGCCGTGATGACTACCAGGAAGAAGGCCGCAGAGACCCAGGCGGGGATTGCCGGGAACCAGAAGTTGACGAAGGTGCCCACCACGGACAGCTCAACCATGGATACCAGCACGTAGTTCATCCAGTAGTTCCACCCAGAAACGAACCCTGCCCGCTTGGACCAGTAGCGGGTGGCGTAGTAGCTGAAAGCGCCGGACTTGGGGTCTTCCACGCTCATTTCGCTCATGGCCCTGACGATCATGAAGATGGCCAGACCGCCTATCAGGTAGGCGATGATGATGGCCGGCCCTGCCAATGAGATGGATTCCCCGGACCCGTAGAAGAGTCCCGTTCCGATGGCGCCGCCCAGCGAGATGAGCTGGATGTGCCTGTTCTTCAGGGTTTTGCGCAGATCCTTGCTCTGCGACTCCTTGGGTTGATCCATGGGGATGTCATTCCTTAGGTGGTAGTGGTCAGCTGAATGTGACCGGCTGACAGGGCCAACCCTATAGGAGCCGGCCCAAGCGGAATGAGCATGCCTTTGCATTGTGGAACAGAAGCGTCCGTCATATGAGACGGTCAATTCACCGGATGGTGACCGTCAGGTCCTACCATGGGCGTCGGTGCCTGCCGTCTGCTCCCGGTTATCGACACCTCTGTGGTATTGCTGTCCTACCGGCCTTGATGGGATGCCCCTTTCTGGACGGCGATAAGTAATGGGTTGTGAAGACAAGGAGGTGCAGTCGCATGAACCGTACGGGCAATGGCCCTTTGGCACAGCAGAATCAAGGTGACAGCGCCTCGGCAGGCGACGGCATGGAACGCGGTCTGAGCAACCGTCATGTACAGTTCATCGCCATCGGCGGCACCATCGGCACCGGGCTCTTCCTGGGGTCGGGCAAGTCCATAGCCCTGACCGGTCCCTCCATCATCCTGGTCTACATCGGGGTGGGGCTGATCATGTACCTGCTCATGCGGGCCATTGGCGAGCTCATGTATCGCAGCCCCGTCCAGCACACCTTCATCGCCTTCATCAGCCGCTACCTGGGCCAGGGGTGGGGGTCCTTCGCCGGCTGGTCCTACTGGATCGTGCTCATCCTGATCGGCATGTCCGAGCTGACTGCCGTGGGCACCTACTTCGTCACTTTCTTCGGCACCTTCGGCATTGATCTGAGTGCCTGGCGGGGTCTGATCGAGCTCTGCTTCCTGGCGGCCATGGTGTGCATCAACCTGATTGCCGTGCGGGTCTTCGGGGAGACCGAGTTCTGGTTCTCCATGATCAAGATCACTCTGATCCTGGCCATGATTGCCACGGCCGTGGTCATGGTCATCACAGGCTTCCACTACCCGGCCGTCCACATGCCGGGACAGGATCGGATCAGCCCGGCCGGCCATGCGGGCCTGGACAACATCACCACCGGCTTGAGCCTGGCGCCCAACGGGTGGATGGCCTTCTTCATGAGCTTCCAGATGGTCTTCTTCGCCTACGAAATGATCGAGTTCGTGGGGGTCACCGTCTCCGAGACCCAGAATCCCCGCAAGGTCCTGCCCAAGGCTATCAATCAGATCATCCTGAGGGTGCTGATCTTCTACGTGGGCGCCCTGGTTGCCATCATGCTGATCGTGCCCTGGCGCTCCTTCCGGCCCAACGCCGACGGCAGCTTCACCTCGCCATTCGTCATGGTCTTCCGCTACGCCGGGGTCGACTGGGCGGCCGCCCTGGTCTTCTTCGTGGTCATCACGGCAGCCAGCTCCTCGCTGAATTCCCTGCTCTATTCCGCCGGTCGTAACCTCTTCCAGCTGGCCGCCGCCGGCCACTCTCCGGTGATGCGCAGCCTGCATACGATTTCACGCCGCGGCAAGGTGCCTGCCCGGGCCATCATCCTGTCTGGGGTGTTGATCCTCTTATCCCCGGTGCTGCATTTGTTGCCCGGCTTTGAGAACACCTTCGTTCTGTTCACCTCCTGCTCCAGCGCGGTCATCATCTTCATCTACATCCTGACCCTGCTTGCTCACCGTCGCTACCGGACCAGCCCGGACTTCATGCCTGATGGATTCATCATGCCGGCCTACCGGGTGACTGGAGCCGTTGCCATCGCCTTCTTCGTCCTGATCTACCTCTCGCTCTTCCTGGCTTCCGATACCCGGTATCCGGCCATACTGGGATTGGTCTGGTTGCTGGTCTTCGGCGGCATCTGCCTGTGGAAGCATAAGGGCGAGCCGAAGTCGGTCGACTGACCATCAGCGAGCGTGGGCGCATTATATGGCCTCAAAACACTATAAACAAGTCTGTTTTTCCACTTGTGCTTGGGCTAGATTGATTTTCGGTACTTGTCAAATCGGCCTTCGTTTCTCGCAGGTTCGATAACGAGGGACTGACGAAGGAGATCATCGCCCATGGTTGCACAGGTCGGCAGGACGCGAATGGCCAGGATCACTGGCTCCCTGCTCTCATGCCTGCTGTTGGCTCTGATATTCCTATTCCTGCAGATCCCGCAGTCGGCCATGGCGGCGAGCGGAGCCACGGATTATGACAACTGGACCCAAGTGGCTGGCTCCGTGTCCCGTCAGCTGGATAGAGGGTGTGAGGACTACGCCCGGGGGGATCATGCCGGGGCGGCCTCGCAGTTCATGGGGGCCTACAACGTGGGCTACGTGGGTTCAGGATTTGTCTCGGTTGTGGAGTCGACCCTGGGGCAGGACAGACGTAACGCACTGGACGGGCAGTTCCAGGCCCTGCAGAGCCAGGCCTACGCCCCTGATGCCGGGCAGGCCCTGACCCAGGGCAGTGAAAAGCTCAAGGCCGACCTGGCTACTGCGGCTACCCAGCTGGATGCCACACAAGGGCTGGCCAATCCCCGTGCCTATGCCAAGGCCCAGCAGGAGCAGATCAAGGCTGACCGTCGACGGCTGGATGCGGCCAAGAAACATCGGAACACCGGCAAGGGCAATCGGACCTGGACCCAGGTGGCCCACGAGATGATGCCGATTCTCGATCAGGCGCTCGCCCAGGCATCCAAGGGACAGGGCCAGGCGGGATCCGATCTGGTCAACAAGGCCTATTACCAGTATTACGAAAAGCTGGGCTTCGAGAAGAATGTCATGAACGCCATCAGCGGCAACAGGGTCTCCCAGGTCGAGTACCAGTTCAAGGAGACCCGGATGGCCATGGTGGCGGGCAAGCCGGCCAAGACCCTGGTGAACGATCTCAAAAGCATGCTGGTCGAGGACGCCGCCATTCTGGATGGAGGCGCCGCGGATCAGGTCAATGGGTGGACGTCCTTCCTGACCTCCGCCTTCGGCCAGGCCTTCGTGGTCCTGCTGCGGGAGGGTCTGGAGGCCATCCTGGTGGTGGCGGCCATCATCGCCTACCTGGTCAAGTCCGGTCATAAAGACAAGGTCCGGCACATCTACTGGGGCATTGCGGCAGGTCTGGTGGCCAGCGGGCTGGTGGCTCTGCTCTTCACCCTGCTCTTCAACGGGAACGGCCCCCAGCAAGAGATCCTGGAGGGCGTGGTGGCTCTGGTGGCCATGCTCATGCTGCTCTACACCAGCAACTGGATGCTGTCCAAGTCCTCTGTGGAATCCTGGAACCACTACATTCAAAGCCGGACGGTGGCCGCTATCTCGAAGGGCAGTGTGATCTCCCTGGCCCTGCTTTCCTTCCTGGCGGTCTTCCGCGAGGGGGCTGAGACGGTCATGTTCTACCAGGCCATCTTCGCCATGGCTCCTGGTGGCTCACGGGAGATTTGGACCGGTTTTGCGGCTGCCGCCGTGGTCCTGGTCATCGTTTTCGTGCTCATCCGCTTCACCTCGGTCAAAATTCCCATCCGGCCCTTCTTCATCATCACCAGCCTGCTCATGGCGGTTATGGTGGTCATTTTCGCCGGGGGCGGCGTCCATGCCCTGATCGAGGGCGACCTGGTGCCGGCCACCTACCTGCCAGGTGTGCCCACCAGTGACTGGATCGGGCTGTATCCCTACACGCAGACCATAGGCGCCCAGATCCTGGCGGCCCTGGTCGTGGTCGTGCTAGCAATTGTGTCGACCCGCCGCCTGCACAAGCAGGAGCAGGCGCAGTCGAATCAGGACTCCGGCGGGTCGTCGTCGGCAACCGTCCATCAGACGGAAGCCGAGCAGGCCGCCGAAGGGGCTGTGCCCTCTGAGGTCACGGCATCCATGCAAACATCAAAGAGCGAAGGACAATCATGAAGAAGAGACAATTGACCGCCCTGGTCGCGCTGGTGCTCTCAGGCACCCTGGCCTTGGCGGGGTGCGGCTCCAGCGGGTCAGGCACCCGTGAGGCTCCCGCGCCTGAGGCTTCTGGCTCCTCCCAGTCCTCGGCGGGCAAGGGGGCCGGGTTCGAGGAGATCCCCATCCCGCCCGACGATCAGCAGAAGGGCCCCCTGAACATCGGCACGGTCTTCTTCCAGCCCATCGACATGGAGCCCGCCTCCATGGGTCTGAAGGCGGCCGATGCCAGCCTGCATTTGGAGGCTGATATCCACGCCCTGGCCAACAACAACCTGGGATATGCCAAGGGTGAGTTCGTTCCGGATCTGACCGTCAACTACACCATCCAGAACAAGGATGATCCCAACGATAAGCAGTCCGGCACCTTCATGCAGATGAACGCCTCGGATGGCCCGCATTACGGAGCCAACATCAAGATGGAGAAGGCCGGATCCTACAAGCTGACCTATTCCATCGACTCTCCTGAGAAGAAGGGCTGGATGCTGCACGTCGACCCGGAGACCGGCGTGAAGGGGCACTTCTGGACCGAGCCTATCGTGGTCAGCTGGGACTGGGACTACACGCCCCACCAGTGGTAAGCTGCTATGCACCATGCTTGAGCAATTTGTCACGGTCTTGCCGGGGACACTGGCCCCGGCCCTCTTGGTCATGATTTTCAGCGTGCTTCTAGGGGTGGGCGAGGGCCGCGATCGGCCGCGTTCCTCCTCCTGGCGGCTGATTGGCCTGGGGGTTGGCGTGCTGGGAGCGCTAGTTTTTGCCCTCCTGCGCGCCACCGTGATCATCAACCGGCGAACCATGGTCAACTACCCGACCCTGGTAGCCTGCGTTCTGACCGATCTGGCGGCTATTGCGGTGGTGCTGGTCGCCGATCGGCTGGTTTCAGACTGGCACCGCCGCCCTTGGGCCATGGATCTGGCCAACGCCCTGGCGGCCCTGGCCATAGCCCTGACCACCTTCCGTGCCCTGCCCGATGTCATCCTGCAGCTTACGGCTTTTGTGGAGCCGGGGGAGCCGGTGATGACCTCGGCCATGCTTCTGAGGGCCCTGGGCTTCCTGCTTGGTCTGGCTGCCGCTGTGATAGTGGCTGCCATTCTGAGGACCATGCATACTTCCTGCCCCCGGATAGCCTTCCGTCTGGCCGCCCTACTCATGGTGGTCTTGCTGCTGCTTCGGCACGGCGTAGCCCTGGTGGCCCTGATGCAGACCACCGGCCTGGTTCTTCTGCACGGCTGGGCCTTCCGGGTCATGGCCCTGGGATACAACGCCGACCTGATCCTGGTTCTTGCCCAGGTTCTGGTCTTCATCATTCCAGTCTTCGCCTGCCTGGTTGCAGGCTGGCGCATGCCGGTGACCGGAGCTTCTACAGCCGACGACCGCAGTCACCGGGCCTTCCGCCGAAGGGCCCTGGCATCAGCGGTCTGGAGCCTGGTGGCCATGATCGGTGTCACCCTGGCCCTCACGGTGGGTACTGCCAAGGCCCACCAGGTGCCTGTGCTCTCGCCTCCGGAGAAGTATTCCTTGACCTCCGATACGGCCACCATTCGTTTCTCCCAGGTGGAGGATGGCCACCTGCATCGATTCAGCTACCGGGCCAAGGATGGCACCGAGATGCGCTTTATCATCATCCGCAAGAATGGCGCGGCCTACGGAGTCGGGCTGGATGCCTGCGAGAACTGCGGGGATGCGGGTTATTACGAAAAAGACGGCAAGATCATCTGCAAGAAGTGCGACGTAGCCATCAACCTGGCCACCATCGGGTTCAAGGGCGGCTGCAATCCCGTTCCCTTGCCTTACAAGACCGGCCGGGGCGCCATACTGATCAGCACCGCCGATCTGGATGCGCTGTCTTCGCACTTCAAGAGCTGAAAAAGGGAAGGAGCGGTTGGTATGTTCTTCATGCGAATGATGCTGCGGTCATTCAGCCGCCAGTTCGGGCGAAGAATGCTCATTGCCGTCACGGTCTGCCTGTCGGCCTGCGTGGCTACGGCCATGCTGGGGGTGGTCTTTGACGTTGGCGACAAGCTCAACGCAGAACTGTCCACCTACGGATCCAACATCACGGTCCAGGCCAAGGCTGATGCCGTGGTCTCCGACCTCTACGGCGACCAGGAGGGCGGCCCATCAGGCGACGAGTCAACGCCGACAGCCTTCCTCAAGGAGTCCCAGGTGCCCAAGATCAAGACCATCTTCTGGGCCTACAACATCACCGACTTTGCCCCCCGCCTGGATCTGCGCGGCACCGTAGACCAGGTCGGCGCCCCCCTGGTGGGCACCTGGTTCGGCCGGACCGTCAAGGTAGACAGCGGCGAGAGCAGCACCGCAGGTCTGAAAGGCCTTCGGCCCTGGTGGAAGGTTCAAGGACGCTGGCCCAAGGACGAGGCTGGGTCCGGCGGCAGGACCGAGGCCATGATGGGCAAAGAGCTGGCTGCACGACTGGGTGGCCGTCAGGTCGGCGACCAGGTCAAGGTGGGTCTGGATGGTAAACAGCAGACCGTCACCATTGTGGGCATCTTCGACTCCGGTGATGCTGATGCCTCCTCCCTCTACCTGCCCACCAAGGCGTTGCAGGAGATGTCCGGCCTGACCGATCAGATCGATCAGGTGGAAGTCAAGGCCCTGACCACGCCCGAGAACGACCTGGCCCGCAAGGCCGCACGAAACCCAGCTGCCCTCTCCCAGGACGAGTGGGAGACCTGGTACTGCACGGCTTATCCGTCCTCCATCGCCTACCAGATCGAGGAGGCCATCCCCGGGTCCATGGCCAAGCAGGTCAGACAGGTGGCAGCCCTGCAGGGCGATGTCCTGCAGAAGACCCAGGCAGTCATGATCCTGATGACCGTGCTCAGCCTGCTGGCGGCAGCCATCGCCGTGGCCAACCTGATGGCGTCCTCCATAAGCGAGCGGTCCTCGGAGTTCGCCCTGCTCAAGGCCTTGGGCGCCACCGATGGGGCCGTGTCCAGACTGGTGCTGGCCGAGACGGCCCTGATCGCCCTGGCCGGAGCTCTGGTCGGCGCTCTGCTGGGTTCCGGCGTGGCCCAGATCGTAGGCAGGGTGGTCTTCGGCTCGGGTATCACCATGAGGCCCATGGTCTTTGTGCTGGTCTTCGTGCTGCTGGCCCTGACCGTGCTGCTGGCATCCATCTCGTCCATCAGATCGATTCTGCGGCTTCGGCCGGCGGAGGTGCTTCATGGCCGCTGATCGCCATACAAGCCATATGACCAATACCCGCATGTTCCTGACCATGCTCTTTGGGGCCGTCTTCCGTCGTCGGGGCCGGGCCCTGATGGCTGTTGTAGCCTCCCTGGTGGGTGCGGCCACCCTCTTCTGCCTGGCGGCGGTTTGTATCGAGGCTCCCAGGCAGATCAACCAGGAGATGCGCTCCTACGGGGCCAATCTGGTCGTCTCGCCCATTCAGGGGGGCAACCGGTCCGGCTCCGGCATCGAACAGGGCATGGTGGATCACACCACCCACATGGTGACTGCCAAGGCCCCGGCCCGGTACGCCACCTATCGATATGAGACGGTGCAGGTCAATGCCGGCGCCCGCGAGATGGCCGGCATCCACCCCGACCAGGTGCGTCAGCTCAACCGCCACTGGAGTGTTGAGGGATCCTGGCCGCAGTCCGGTTCAGTCATGGTAGGGCGGGATCTGGCAGATTCACTGGGGCTGACCACCGGCAAGCAGATAACTATTGGTTACCCCGCTGGAAAGGTCACCGCCACAGGCAAGGCCGGGGGGCAGGGTCGTGACTTTCGTGTGGGAGGCATTGTCGATACTGGCGGTTCTGAAGATCGGATCATTTACGCCGACCTGGCTGACCTGGAGCTCCTGACCGGGGCCAAGCGGGGCACTGATGTCATCGAATACTCGGTCAACACCATGACTTCGGGGCTGAAGACCATCGCTGCCAGCATCAACGACATGACCTCCATGGGGGTCAAGGCTCGACCGGTCACCAGGATCACAGCAGGCGACAGCCACACCATCGCCATGCTCCAGTCGCTCTTCTGGCTGGTTTCGGTGGTGGTGCTGGTCCTGACCTTTGTTGGTGTGGGGACCACCATGGCATCCATCGTCTCCCAGCGGCGCAGCGAGATCGGCCTGCGCAAGGCCCTGGGTGCCTCATCGCGGGGGATAGCCATGGAGTTTTTGGCTGAGTCGGCCTGCTACGGATTGGCTGGAGGCCTGATCGGTACCGCCCTGGGCTATGGCTTCGCCCGGTTGCTCTGCCTGTCCGTCTTCCAGCGGCCGCTGGGCTTCAACTGGTGGCTGGCCCTGGGCACGGTACTGCTGAGCGTGGCCATATCCATGATCGCATCCATCCGGCCGGTCCTCCGGGCTTCGCGTATCGACCCGGCCCTGGTTTTGAGGGAGGAATGACAATGACGCAGGCAAAGGCGAGCGAGTCCCAGTCGGGCGGCGACATGCTGCTGGATCTGGACCATGTTTCCAAGATCTACGGCGATCTGCACGCCCTGGATGATCTGAATCTGAGCGTCCCGCAGGGTCAGTGGCTGGCTGTGGTGGGGTCCTCCGGCTCAGGCAAGACCACGCTGATGAACATTCTGGGCTGCATGGACACGCCCAGCCGGGGCTCGGTCCGCCTGCAGGGGCGGCCGTTGGAGGATCTGAGCCAGTCCCAGCTGGCCGATGTGCGCAAGAACGTGATCGGTCTGGTCTTCCAGAAGTTCTACCTGGTTCCGCATCTGACCGCCCTGGAGAACGTCATGGTGGCCCAGTACTACCACTCGGTGGTGGACGAGGACCAGGCCATGAAGGCCCTGGATCGCGTGGGTCTGGCGGATCGAGCCCGACACCTGCCCAGCCAGCTTTCGGGCGGCGAGCAGCAGCGGGTCTGCGTGGCCCGGGCGCTGATCAACGAGCCCAAGCTGATTCTGGCTGACGAGCCCACTGGCAACCTGGACGAGGCCAATGAGCGGATTGTGCTGGACCTCTTCCGGCAACTGCACGACCAGGGGACCTCCCTGATTGTGGTCACCCACGATGCCTTGGTGGCCTCGTGTGCTCAGCGGGAGATCATGCTCAACCACGGTGTGCTGGCCGGCGAGCAGTGGAATGATGAGGAGGCCAAGCGGGCCTACCTGGCAGCCGGAGGTCGTCCGGCCTTCAGTGGGGCTCCTGGCGACACCGGGGACCAGGATATTCCCGTGGGCTTCCATGACCCCACTAAGATGGCCAAGACCGGCGGCTCCCTGCCGGAATCAGCTGCTGGTGCAGAAGGAGGGCGTTGAGATGGCCACAAGCAAGTCTCGGGGACTAGTCACGGCCTCGGCAACATTGGCGACCCTGGTGGCGGTCGGCTCCCTTCTAGGCGGTTGCGGAAGCCAACAGGCCAAGCCCATGGACGACGAGTTCGCAGGATCGAGCGCCGAGTCCAGCTCTGCTCCAGGGTCAGCGGAAGGATCAGGTGAGGCGGGCGAGGGCAAGCCCACGGCCATCTCCCGCGATGGACTGCCGACCGCTCCTGCTGATACGGGCAACTATCATGACGGCACCTACGCTCTGACGGGCAAGTACGGCCATGACGGGGCTGACAGCATCGATGTGGATCTGGACCTGTCGGGAGGCCAGGTGACACGGGTCCAGGTCCGGGGACATTCGGACTCGCCCATTTCACGTGGTCACATGGAACGCTTCGCTCAGGCTGTGCCTGGTGTGGTTCAAGGACGCCCGCTCAAGGACCTCAAGGTGCAGAAAGTGGCTGGGGCCAGCTGGACTTCAGATGCCTTCAACAAGGCCTTGGACCTGGCACGGCTGGAGGCTTCGGCGGAAAAATCTTCCTGAAAACTGGGCTGTATGGTGGCGGAAACAAAAAGGGGCGAGGATTCAACTCCTCGCCCCTTTTCAGGCCTTTATGCTACCGATCCCACCAGGGCCGCAGCGGATAGGTGTCCGTGCCGGTCTCAGGATCGGGCTTGATGCACTGGAACTGGTGTATCTGAATGTTGTCGAGCTCGAAGTTGAGCCGCGCGCCGGCCATGTACAGGCCCCAGAGCCTCGCCTTGGGCGCGCCCACCATGGGCTTGGCCTGGTCCCAATGCTCCTGGAGATTCTCGGTCCAGTGCTTGAGGGTCAGCGCATAGTGCTGACGCAGGTTCTCCTGGGTGATGACCTCGAAGCCGGTGTCCTGGATGGCCAGTTCGATTTCAGCCGGGCTGGCCAGCTCGCCGTCGGGGAAGATGTAGCGGTCGATGAAGCCGCCGGCCCGCTTGTGGTCGTGGGAGTTGGTGCGGGTGATCTGATGGTTGAGCAGGATGCCGCCCGGACGCAGCTTGTCCATCATCTCCTTGAAGTAGGAGGGGTACTGCTTGTAGCCCACGTGCTCCATCATGCCGATGGAGCAGATTCCGTCGAATCCGGACTCGGGGACGTCGCGGTAATCCATCAGCCTGACCTCGGCCAGATCCTGCAGTCCCTCCTGGCGAATCCAGTTCTGGGCCCACTCGACCTGCTCCTCAGCCAGAGTCACACCGATGACGTGAATGCCGCGGCGAGCTGCTGCGATCTCCATGGAGCCCCAGCCGCAGCCCACGTCCAGCAGACGGTCACCCTTGTTCAGGTGCATCTTGTCCAGGACCATGTTGAGCTTATGCCACTGAGCATCCTCCAGGCTGCCGTCGGCCTTCTCGAAGACGGCGCAGGTGTAAGTCATGGAGGAACCCAGGAAGAGCCGGTAGAAGTCGTTGGACTGGTCGTAGTGGTAGCTGACGGTGGCTGCGTCACCCCGGCGGGTGTGGGGGCGGATGCCTTCGGTCAGTCGCTTGGCCAGGGAAGGTCCTTCGATGGCCGGCGGCTCGGGCACGCGCACTCCGTGTGAGAAGACGGCCGCAGCTGCCCGGGCCAGCTCCATCTTGCTGGGGTGCTTGACGAAGTGCTTGAGCCCCATCAGTTCCTTGAGGACCTGGTAGGGGTTGCCTGGCAGCAGCTCGGGAGAATCCAGATCACCCTGCAGGTAGGCGCGGGCCAGACCAAGGTCGTTGGGATTTTCCGTGATGTAGTACATGGCACGGGAATTCTTGACTTCCAGATGCAGCGGCGCCTGGTCCTGCCCGAAGACCGACCCGTCGAAGGCGGTCACCTGCACAGGCGCGTCAGGGGTGAGGAAGAGCCCAATCATCTCGGCTACAGTCATCTTGCTTTTGGCCATGAAGCCCCCTTGTGTGACCCGGACATGACCGAACATGGCGGGTCTGGTAGTTAGTGGATACAAGTACTGTCTTCACCCTACCCCTGACACTGGTCCCTATCGGTGTCATGTTCGGTGAATTATTCCGCATGGGAAACCTTGCCTGGGTACAGACTCTTTGGTAAGGCTGAACATGGAGGCGAGCAGGAAATGACCAGCAGCGGATCAGCGTCGGCCCGGGCAGATGAGGCCTGGATTCAGGACACGCTTGCCAGGTTGGGACATTCGCGCTTCCGCGCTGGATTCTCTTTATCGGCCAAGGATCGCGCCTACGCCCGGGCCAAGGGCAGGGATACCATCGACCGCCATGCCCATGAGATGCTGGCCAAGCGTGTGGGGCCTGCCAACCCTTTGAAGGACGGCAAGCAGACCCCCTACCGCGGGCATCCGGTCTTCACAGCCCAGCATGCTACGGCCACCTGCTGCCGCGGATGCATCGAGCGCTGGCATCACATCCCGCGCGGCCGTGCTCTGACCGATGTCGAGGTGGATGCCCTAGCCAGACTGATCATGGCCTGGATAGAGCGCGACTTGGTCAATCATCCGGTCCGATAAATTACAACCGCCGGGTTTTGGCCAATCGAGCACGAGTTTCCAGACACGGCTCTTCTCTTTCATGATGATGGATAGGTTTACTCCCAGGGCGACGCAATAGTGCCGCGGTCCATATATTGGCCTTGCAGAAGCTTGAATTGGGGCTTGCGCTTAGGGTGTTTGAAGTGGTTGATGAGTGTTTTTACTGCCGTTTCAGTGACAAGCTGAACATCATTCTGCCAGGCCGAAAATGGCATATAGAGCGCATCTGACATCTGTTTTTCGCATGAGACCAATACTGAATATTGCTCCGGAATGGGTATGTGTCTGATTTCCATGAGGTGATGAAAGACCAGGGTTGCAGATTCATTCTGGATGATATAAGCGGTTGTCCCTTCCTGCATGGATAGGATACCATCAAGCTCGCTTTCGATTTTTTCCGTATCAGTGGTACAAGTGCGGATGCTGAGATTGAGGCCAAGGCGTTGGGAAGTCTTGTTGGCAGATTGGATAAATCTAAATGTGTCATTGAGTTCCTGGTCCAGAATGGGCTGGGGCAGGGTTATCAGGCAGATGTTGTTATGACCTTCAGACGCAAGCTTCTCGACCATGCTAGATGCTGCATGTCCGAAATCCGTGTCGACAACATCCAGATTCATCCTGTCATCGGGAACGCCAAGACAGACAGTCGGTATTCCTGACTTGGCAGCAAACAGGATTCGAGGGTCTTTCCTCCGCACATCCAGAAAAATGAGGCCATCCGCCTTGTGTGACTGGCAGACATTGGCTGTGGCCGTTCCATCCGGGTCGTTGACGATGAGCATATCGTAACCTGCGCTGGTCGCCGCCTTTGAGAGCCAATTGATATAGGCGCCCCTGGCCAGCTCGAAGTATGCACCTTGTCGGTTGCTGGTGATGACACCTATAGTGTTCGTTTTGGAGGTTGACAGACTTTGTGCGGAATGATTGGCCACATATCCTAGCTTGTCCATAGCTGCTCTGACTTTGGCTTCTGTTTCTTTCGAGACTGATCGAAAGCCAGTGAGAACAAAGGAAACGGTTGTTTTCGAGACGCCTGCCTCTCTGGCCACATCATTGATGGTGGACACTGTGCCGTTCCTTTCAACCATTTTGGGATTACCATTCATGATATCCCGCGGGCTTAGATAAGTCTTGCTTCAGAGCTGAAGAATGCTCGATTCCAGAATGGTGATTTGCTTAGGTTTCTGCAGTGGTATATAGTGATGTAAACCGGTTTGTAAAACCGGTTTACATAGTGGTTGTAAATCTTACTTCCACAATGAAGACTGAGCGGAATACTCAAGGAGGAGTTTATATGCAAAGGATAAAGTCGGCGATGATCAAAACGGCGGCACTGGTGTGCGTCTGTGCTACTACCTTTGGGGTGAGTGCCTGTGGTTCCTCGTCAAAAGGGGCTGGGGAAAATGATAAGACTATACAATTCTGGGACGACTGGACACGTCATACCAATGGATCTGAGTTCGATAAGCTGGTCAAATCCTGCGCTCCGGAAGGGTACACCATCAAGCGACAGTCCATTGCCACATCCGATTTGCTTAATAATCTGACTACTGCCGTCAAGGAAGACAATGGCCCAGATGTAGCAGTGATTGACAACCCCATGATTCCTTCGGCAGTTGATGCTGCCTTGGTCGCCGGCGGGGATGAAACCGGTCTGAAAGCAACGGGCTATGATGCCAACTTAGAGGCGCCAGGGATTGTAAACAAAGTGACCTACGGAGTTCCACTCGGTGGATCCAACACATTAGGCCTTATTTATAATCCCAAAATCATTAGTGAGGCAGGAGTCGATGTCTCTAGTATCCATGATTGGGATTCGCTGAATAAAGCAATTGAGGCTGTGGTTAATTCCGGTCATAAGGGAATTGCATTTTCCGGGATATCCGGTGAAGAGGGCGTATTCCAATTTTTGCCCTGGTTCTGGGGCGCCAAGGGCGATTTGAAGCATCCGGATTCACAGGCACGGACTGATGCTCAGAATCTGCTTGCGGGCTGGATAAAGAAGGGTTGGGCCCCCAAGTCCGCAACCACCGATACGCAATCGGCTGCTTGGGATCTTTTCCTTGCCGGAGACTATGGTTTCGTTGAAATTGGCACTTGGATGCAGGCAGAGGCTGACAAGGCAAATGCCAAAATGATCCCCATCCCCGCCAAGGACGGCGGTGTGGCCCCGGTCCCCACTGGTGGTGAATTCGCCATGGTGGCAACACACAAGAAAAATGCCAAAGAGCATTACGACAAGGCAGTAAAAGTGATTTCGTGTTTGTCTGAGCCTGACAAACTCTTCAAGGTTAATAACGCATTGAGCAATCTTTCCGCCAAGAAGAGCGTGCGTAGCCGCCAGGTAAAGGAGAACGCCGGACTAGCTCAGTGGGAAGCTTCAATCGAGAAAGCTCAGGGCCGTACTTCCGATCTCGGTCTTAAGTATGAAGAGACTTCCGCTTCTCTATCTGAATCCCTGCTGAATGCTCTCAACAAGCAATGAAGTGAAGCAAACATCCTCGGCGGTATCGGAGGTCTGATTGACTCCCGTACCGCTGTGGATTGGATATTGAAGACGTGTGTGAAAGGGACGGGACTCCATGGAACACGAATCGAGTGAAATGAGCGAGCTGTCAAGACGAACGAATCGTCGTAGTGGCATACTTCGCAGATTAGACGGGCGGATAGCGGCGATCGGATTCGTGCTGCCTTTGATTGTCTACCTATTAATTTTCTATGCAGCGCCACTCATCCAGAACATATCGATGAGCCTGCATCGTTATACTCGACGCACTTTCGTTACCGGCGATGCTCCGTTCGCTGGGCTGGATATTTATCGTGAGGTGATCACTTCATCTGAATTCTGGCCTGTGGTTCTGCAGACTTTGATCTTTGTGGTGGTTTCGCTGGTCTTCCAATATGTTATCGGTTTGGCTCTTGCGGTATTTTTCAACGATAACTTTAAATTGTCGGGACTTTTACGTGGCATCATGCTTATCCCCTGGCTCTTGCCTTTGATCGTTTCAGGGACCACATGGCAATGGATGATGAATCCGGATAGCGGAATTCTCAACAAATTTCTCGCCTTATTCGGTATTGCTCCAATTTGGTGGCTGCAAGCAGATCATTCGCTGTGGGCGGTAACCATTGCCAATATCTGGCTTGGCATTCCCTTTAACTTGGTCATTCTTTATTCGGGACTGCAGAATATCAGCGCCGATCTTTATGAGGCTGCCGCCTTGGACGGTTGCAATGCTTGGAACCGATTCTGGAATATCACGTTTCCGCTGTTGCGGCCGGTCACATCCATCACTCTGCTGCTCGGCTTCGTATACACCTTGAAGGTTGTAGACGTGATCTGGGTGATGAGCATGGGCACAGGAAGCTCTAAAACTCTGGCGACGTGGGCGTACTCCATGGCCTTCGGCAAGGGAACTTCTGCCACGATCAAGTATTCGCAGGCGGCGGTGTTGGGCAGCATCCTGATACTGGTCGCCCTGGTGTTCGGTTTCATCTACCTATGGGTGCAGAAGTCTCAGGAGGAGAACTGATGATGCACAGACATTCTGGTCTCAAAACTGCGCTGGGAATATTCTTCACGGCTATTATGCTGTTCCCCGTTTACTGGATGGTCAATATTTCTTTCACCGCAAAGGGGTCCATCAGATCCGGTGACCTGTTTCCGAAGGATTTCACTCTGGATAATTACGCCAGAGTGCTTGATATCCAGCTGCCTAATCTGGCCACCTCGATCATCCTGGCCCTGTGCTGTGTGATTTTGACCTTGCTCATAGCCTTGCCCTCGGCATATGCCCTATCGCTATTGCGTGTACGAGGCTCAAGAGTGATCAGTTTTCTGTTGATTGTTGCACAAATGATTCCCGCTGTTGTTGTAACACTGGGGTTCTATGAGATCTATAACAAGATCGGCCTGCTTGATACGATTCCCGGGCTGGTGCTTGCGGATTCAACAATTGCCGTTCCGTTCGCGGTTATGCTCCTGACTTCATTCATGGAGAGCATTCCCATATCCCTCTTGGAGGCAGCAGAAGTTGATGGCGCGACAAAGATGAGGCGGTTCATTAGCATCGTCATCCCACTGTCACGCAATTCCATTGTTACTGTCAGCCTGTTCGCCTTTTTGTGGGCATGGTCGGACTTCCTCTTTGCCAGTACTCTGGATGGTGGAGGCAGCAGGCGACCGATAACCTTGGGTCTATATGCCTATATCGGGGCTCAGACACAGGAGTGGGGACCGATGATGGCGACTGCTGTTCTCTCATCGATTCCGGCGACGATATTGCTGGTCTTTGCCCAGAAATACGTAGCGGCAGGGGTTACGGCAGGAGCTGTTAAAGACTGAGTTTGCGCAACCATGACGGATGGCACAAAGGAGACAAGGTGTACGAGGATTTTCAAATTGGACAGGATTACTTGGTCTGGACCGGGGACGGAGAGACGATACGTATTGAAGCCTGGGGACGGAACAGCGTTCGGGTAAGAGCCACTCGAAATGATGCCTTTAATCCTCATGATTGGGCTCTGCTGCCCAAAGACAAGGTGGTTGAGGCGAATCAACGCACGATAGATTATCAACACAAAATTGAGAAGACATCTGACGAGTCCTGCAGTATAAGTCTTGACCAGAATAAGGGAGAAGCGACACTGACCAATGGCTCCATCATTGTGAAGGCACGGTCATCTCATCATCATGTTGGAAGCGTTGGCTATGAGGTGTTCAGGTGCGAACTGAGTTTCTGGGACGACAAGGGGCGATGCCTGTTGCGCGAGGCCCCAGCAGGCGGGTCTCTGATGCTCAAAGCCAGACAGTATGAACCAATAGCTGGCGGGAGTTATGGTCTGAAAGTTTCGTTCATTTCGTCGCAGGATGAGCACCTGTACGGTATGGGGGAATATCAGCAGAATATCTTGGACATAAAAGGGTGTACTTTCGAGCTCGCTCATCGCAATTCTCAGGCCAGCGTGCCCTTTGTTGTTTCTTCTGCCGGGTATGGTTTCCTCTGGCACAATCCGGCCATCGGAAGGGCCGTCTTTGGAAAGAACAGAACAGAATGGGAGGCGCGCTCTAGTGATCAGATTGATTACTGGATCACCGCTGGTGACGACTACGCGCAGATCGAGTCACAGTATGCGGATGCCACCGGTCATGCCCCTGTTATGCCTGAATGGGGTCTGGGATTTTGGCAGAGCAAGCTGCGGTATTGGAATCAGGATCAGGTAATAAAGGTCGCGCATGGTTTTAAGGAAAGAGATATACCCTTGGATCTCCTTGTGGTCGACTTCTTTCATTGGCCCCACATGGGTGACTACAGGTTTGAGGATGAGTTCTGGCCGGATCCGGCAGCCATGGTCAGGGAGCTGGATCAACTAGGCATCAAACTCATGGTGTCCATATGGCCGCAGGTCTCGATCACCTCCGAGAATTTCGTTGAAATGAAGAAGCGGAATTACCTCACCAGCACCGAGGCAGGTTTGGACTTGGACATGATGTTCGAAGAGCCTAGCGTCAATTATGATGCGACCAACCCTGGTGCTCGGGAATTCGTTTGGAACCTCTGCAAGAAGAATTACTGGGATAAAGGAGTTCGTGCTTTCTGGCTGGATGAGGCAGAACCAGAGTATGGAGTATACGACTTCCGCAATTACCGGTACAGTCTCGGTAGTGATCTGAATGTAGGCAACATATATCCTCAGCTGTATAACAAGGGCTTCTACGATGGACAAGTAGCTGAGGGCGCCAAGGGACAGATCGTCAATCTGACCAGATGCGCCTGGGCGGGTTCGCAACGGTACGGATCACTGGTCTGGTCAGGTGATGTCGGTTCTACTTTTGAAGATATGCGCTCGCAGATCACCTGTGCCATACATATGGGAATGGCTGGCATTCCTTGGTTTACCACGGATATGGGTGGTTTCCATGACGGTATTGTCGATACGGAGGACTTCCGTGAGCTCCTTTCCAGATGGTGTGCCTTCTCATGTTTCCTGCCTGTGATGCGCAACCACGGTGATCGTAGCCTTCATTCTGCAGATGGCAAGGAGAGCGTGAAAACTGCTGGTGGATGCCGTCGTTCGCCATCAGGTGCCGACAATGAACCTTGGAGCTATGGACCGCAGGTTGAGCAGGTCTTCCGCAAGTTCATTAAGGCCAGGGAGGTGATGAGACCCTATACTCGAAGTCTCTTCCGGGAGGCGCATGAATGCGGTCTTCCTTTGGTTCGGGGGCTGTTCTTCGAATTCCCTGGAGACAGGATGGCGGCGGATATATCGGACGAATACATGTTTGGTCCCGATCTGCTGGTGGCTCCCGTCGTCGAAGCAGGTGCCAGGGCGAGGAAAGTCTGGTTGCCTGGTGATGAGGGTCTTCGTTGGCGTAACCTGCACACGGGTGAGGAATTAAGAGGTGGCCAAGAGGTACAGGTTCAGGCTCCGATTGATGTTATCCCAGTATTCGCGCGTGACGGGAAAGACCATGGACTCCTAGGTCTGGTCTAGATGAAGACTTTCCGTTCTTGTCTGAAGAGCAGAAAGAGCCGGCAAAAGCTGTGCTCCTCAACATCGATTTTGCTGAAAACAGTGGTAATGGGTATTTATATCTATGATTGGTGAGATCAAATTCGCGGATAAAATCGGCTGGTGGGCCACAATGGGAAACCATTCCTTGCCCACCAGCCGAATGCTGCGCTC
Source organism: Bifidobacterium sp. wkB344 (assembly GCF_003688305.1). Lineage (NCBI taxonomy): Bacteria > Bacillati > Actinomycetota > Actinomycetes > Bifidobacteriales > Bifidobacteriaceae > Bifidobacterium > Bifidobacterium sp. wkB344. The sequence continues at coordinate 145,041 of NZ_NPOQ01000024.1, forward strand.
GGCGCCTTCTCCAGATGCTGGCGATGCAAAACCCTTATCTTCATCCCGATTATCGGAAGAGAAGATAGCATCCTGTCTTCAATTTGGACTCAACTCCCACAACCTGAGCTAGTAGACGTTCCTCCGCCTTGAATGCGGTAGCTACTTCTTGTTTTTGGCTCCAGAGCGGGGAATGCCCAGAAGTTTGCGAGTCTCGGCAACCAGCTTTTTCGGTGTCTTGCGCACGCCGCTCTCTTCGGCATCCTTGATGATGGTCTTCACGTCCAGGTCGGGGTTATGGTCTTGTGTGGCCACCAGGTCGCGTGCCTCCTGCCGGTTGAGCACGGTGGGCAGGGTGCCGGGCATGGGGCGCCGGGCGGTCTCCGCCAGGAAGAGCACGGTGATCAGACCGCAAGTTGAGGTGAACATGATCCAATAGGCGGGTGCCAGGGACTTGCCGGTCGCGGTCACCAGTCCCTCCATGATGACAGGCGCGGTTCCGCCGAAGACGGCCACGGCCAGGTTGTATGACAGTCCCATGCCGCCGTAACGGGAAGCGGTGGGGAAGAGGGCTGGCAGGGTGGAGGCTAGGTTGGCCACGAAGAAGATGACCGGGATGGCCAGCAGAACCAGTCCACCGAAGACGGCACCCGTGGTCTCGTGCTCCAACAGTCGGAAGGCCGGCAGAGACAGGCATAGTCCGGTGATGGCTCCCATGAACAAGACCTTCTTGCGGCCAAAGCGGTCGGAAAGAGCCCCGGTGATGGGGATGCAGCAGGCCACTAGGAGCAAAACCGGCAGGGAGAGCAGGTTGGCCTGGGCCGTGTTGTAGTGCAGAGTGCCCGACAGGTAGGTGGGCATGTAGGCGGTCAGCGTGTAGCTCAGGGTGTTGGCCGCTGCTACCAGGATGAAGGCCATGAGTAGTTCCCGCCAATAGCCCCGGATCAGATCCAGCAGGCTCTTGTGCTGGCTCTTGGTCTTCTCGTCGCTGGCATCCTGGGCCTGACGGAAGGCAGGGGTGTCCTGGACCTTGGCCCGGAAGTAGACTGCGATGGCGGCCAGCGGCAGGGCAATGATGAAGGGGATGCGCCAGCCCCAGGCCAGCATGGCCTGCGGGGAGATGGAGAACTCAAGCAAAGAGACCAAAGCTGCTCCGAAGGCGTAGCCCAGGTAGGATCCCACGTCCAGCAGGGAGGCGAAGAAGCCGCGGTGCCTGTCCGGCGAGTATTCAGTGACCATGGTCGAGGCGCCCGCGTATTCGCCGCCGGTGGAAAAGCCCTGGATCAGCTTGAGCAGGATAAGAAGAATAGGTGCCAGGGGACCGACAGCTGCATAACTGGGCAGAAGACCGATCAGCAGGGTGGCTGCGGACATACTCAGCAGGGTAAAGGCCAGAATACGCTGGCGGCCGACCTTGTCGCCCAGCTGGCCCAGGACCACGCCGCCCAAGGGCCGAGCGATGAAGGTGACAGCGAAGACACCCAAGGAGAAGAGTCGTTGCACGGCATCGGATGCGTCGGACAGGAAGACACGGCCGATCGTCACTGCCAGGTAGCCGTAGACCCCCACGTCGTACCATTCCATGAAGTTGCCGACCACGGTGCCGGCGATGGCCCGCTTGAGGGTGGACCTATCCACCACGTTGATGTCGGTCAGATGCAGGCGTTCGCTCCAGCCCCGATGGGGTTTGGGATTTTGCTTACGGGCCTTACGCTTTGCCGCGGCCTGCTGCTTCTTCAGTTGCTTGGCTGCCTGTCGATCTCGCTGTTTCTGCTCGTGCTGGCCGCTAGCTGCAGCCGAAATTTTATCGTCCTCTGCCATTGTTCCTTCTCCGGCCATTAGGCCGTTGTTCGTTTCTCCCGCCCTTGTGATTTCCCTGTTTGCCTCTTCCTTTAGCGGTTTTCACAAAAATGCCATAAATACACAGCTTACCACGCAGTTTTCTTCACGGTGGAAGGTTGCAACTGCGCTACTGAACCTGGTAGTTAGTATTGCTGATCAACTAAATGAGGACAGGTACGAAGATGAGGCCGTCGTAACTTGTTTCTGGTGGTCGCAGTTCAGAACTTTTTTGGCTGTTGTCGTGTACGTAGTGGTATATTCAGCTTGTCAAGAACATCGCAGGGGAACGAAAGGGGTAATGATGTCTGCTTTCGCTAAAAGTTTGTTTAATGCCCTGCCCCGTATCGCGGGGGGGGGGTAGGCCATAAGCTAATCCATAATTCATGCATTCTCCTCCCTGATGCTTACCCAAATCAAGGAGACTGAAGAATGGGTTACAAAGAAAATATTGCCGCTCTCGCTTTTGATCACAGTGATGATGTCAATGTTGCTTACGGCAATGCCAAAAATCAGCTCAATATGATTCGTACGGCTAATTTGGAAGGGCCGGACAGAATTTTACCTGATGACTTTTCGCAGCAACTGACTAAGCTCAATACCTCCTTCAACCAGCAACTTCCCGATAAGCGTTCTGCAATTGAAGCAGAAGAGAAGAAACTGAAAACACAACATCTTATCTTCCTGCTTGTCAAGATTGCATTGATTGTGCTGGGCCTTTTGTTCCTTGTGAATGAGAATCTTCGAGTTCTTGGTCTCATAATGGTCATCGCTGGCATAATTTGCCACTTCGTTTTCAAATCAATTGATGCAAACAAATCAGCCGATCTCCTTGCTGAGTGGAATGGGTTCTTCGACGGTTTTGTCGACTCCATTGGGCACGGTGAAACACTGCATTCGCCTTCTACTGGTCTTTTCAAGAAGATTGATGATCTGTTTCTCAAGAGCCTTGATGATAATGCCCGTGGCTTTGAACAGCAGCAGCGACAGATGCAGAAGAACATGGAGGCTCAGGCTGAACAGTCTCGGCGTGCTTTGGCCGCACAGGCCGCGCAGACGCAGGCTATTCAGAAAGGCATGGCTGACATGAGCAGATCGATGCGGCGTCGTTGATGCATCATGCCTTCTGTTGATTCGGAGATCGTGTGCCCCGGCTGCGGGGCACCACTTTCGGCTTCGAGTAAGCAATGTCCTTATTGTGGAAGACCTGTTGTTCTAACCTCATTGAACTTTAAACAGGTTCGTCGAGCCACTTACAAGGACTCGGCACGATTCCTCGATAAGTACCAGGAGGTGCTGAAGGATTCGCCCAATGATCCGAAAGTGCTGGCTTCATTGGGGTATGTCCTTTTTGATAGGGGCCAGTACCAAGAAGCTACTGAGAACTTGGAAAAGGCTGTAGAAAATGGTTCCAACGATTCCGATGTTCTTTTCCATATTGCATTAAGCAGGTTCAAGTCTCAAAAACCGTTCAAGATAAAGCTCAAAGAGGCGGAGTCAATAATGGCGACTCTGGATTCTGCGATTGAGATGAATCCACATCCCCAGTATCTGTGTGCAAAAGCAATATTGATCAAACGACTTTTTGAGCAGCGCTACATCAGGTATTCACAATCATCCAAGGAGGTGATGGAAGCGGCCAAGCAAGGAGGACTGACTGATTCCGACAGCCAAGAGATGAATGAACTGTTGATGAAGTGACGATCGATGCTGAATTTTGTGATTCGGGAAAGGTGTGAATAGGAGTGAGTTTCGAAGACTACAGCGTTGCCATAGATAGGCGTAAGGATACGGCTATGGAGATCTGCGGCATTTTCGACGAGGATGAAGTGGGCAGGGTGGAACCGGTTTCCTACATCCAGCAAATGAACGGTCATATGATGATCACGGTCTGGATGTTCGGAAATAAAAAAATATACTCCGCCATGTTCGAACTTCAGCCTGATAGGGCTGGAGACGCAACGCCTCCTGGTCGCACTTTCTTTGACGTGTATCGGTTCAAGAACATAGTCGATATTCGAGTGGATGACTTTGGGTGCGTCATCAGCATGCGAACCGGGAAAAAGCTGGAACTGAAGTCAAACAGTTATGAAGGCTCAGAGTCCTTCTTGAATTCTGCCCATGGTCTTGTGAGTCTATGGGACGAGTATGACGACTGATTGCTGCTTGACCAGGTAATGGATACGGGTTGAACAGTGCATAAGAAAAAGGGGTGTACAGATGGCTGTATTCAAGCGCAACTCCAATGAAGCCGCTTTTGCAGGCGGTGAGAAGCACTTTGTCGACGTCATCAAGAACCGTTCAGATAACGACACACTCATATTCAAAAACCCCGAAGAAGACTTCAACAACGGGACCACATTGGTGGTAGGTCCTGGAGAAAAGGCCATCTTCGTCTATCAGGGTACGATCGAGCAAATTTTCGATCCAGGTAGTTATACCCTGACTAGTGCCAATTATCCTTTTATATCCCGTTTGAGGAACAGTCTGTCCGGCGGAGTCTCTTCGTTCCATTCGCTGGTCTATTTTGTTCGTACAGCGACCAGTAGGGAAATCAAGTGGGGCACACAGACACCTATCAAGGTCTACGACAAGGCTCTTGGTGACCAGTTCCAAGGGATTGGCGTCGAAACTGAGGTGAGGGCAAGAGGCGCTTATCGCATCAAAGTTGACGACTGTGGCATTTTTCTTACTCAATTGATCGGCAATAACTATGACCTGACCGATCAGGAGTCGATTACCGACTACTTCCGCAACCAGTTCCTTGGCCACATCGTTTCTATCTTGACCACTGAGCTGACCAAGTGGGAGGGGCCCCTAATCTCGGTGCCTGCCAATGCTGTAACCTATGCCAAGACAATAGAGGATGAAATCGCGCCTATTGCTGCTGAATACGGCATGAAAGTACTGAACTTCAGCATTTCCGCAATTGACATTGTCGACAATGAAGCCAGACAGGAAGCCCAGGAGCTGGTATCCAAGAACCGCGAGCAGTTCTATGGGCGTATGGCCCAGGGGCAAGGCGAAGCGGCATATGCGCAGGGCCAGCAGTCTGCGTATGAGACTTATGGCACCAACTATCAGCAGGCTCAGGTTTTGAATGCCATGAATGGTGCCGCGTCCAATCCTGGCTCTGACGGTGGAGCTCTCCTAGGGGCGGGTATGGGATTGACCATGGGAGCCGGCATGGGTCAGGTCATTCCCAACATGGTCAATCAGACGATGGGACAGGCACAAGCAGCTCCTCAACCGGCCTCCGTCGACCCTGTAGAGCGGTTGAGCAGACTGAAGGAAATGCTGTCAAAAGAGCTTATTTCCCAAGAGGAGTATGAGGCTAAAAAGGCCGACATACTCAAGGAAATGTAGGTGACTTGAATGAAGTATCTAGTTTCGATTTTTGCAACGGTCCTGACGCTCATAGGTTGTGCGGCTTTCATGGCCGAAATTGGTACCTATGGCTTTGCCCCTCCCGCTCAGTGGATAGTGATGCTCTTCCTGTTGCTGTTCACTATTCTGTGCTGGGTGGCTCAGTCGCGTAGCGATGAAGATGCTGCATTGAGGAACGAAAATCTTTATTACCGGCTGATAGCTGAGAATGTGGTGTTTCCGGCTGTTGGTTATCTGATTCAGGGTATTATCGCGATTTTCTACTTTTCAGCTTGGAATGCCCCCTGGTGGTCCGGGAACCTCACCTTGAGGCACATATTGCCCAGTGGATTCTTTGTCCCCCTTCTGGTCGAAGTTTTGCTCACCATCGTGGTCATTTCCTTGTGGGTCGGCAATATTACTGCCAACGTACATACGGTTCGTCAGCAGGTCATGAGGGATGAGAAGGTCGCCAATCGTGCACAGCTGAAATCTCAGGTGCTCTTCCTTGATTCGTGTTTGGACCCGAATGACAAGGAGGCGACTGATATCAGCAGTCAAATTCAGCGTAAGGTCGAATCCCTGCCTCTGGTGCCCGACGCGGCGACTGGCCTCTTCTATTCCCGGGCCATCAATGAAATTCAAGAAGCTACGGCTAAGGGCAGTGTAGATCTTCCTACTCTTCAACATATTCGAGACACGCTCAACAGAGTGCGCTGATAATTCTCGTCACACGAAGCGTCTCATACAATTTCGTGAGGCTCCGAGATGCCTGTTAGCGGAATCGTGACCCCGGATTATGCAGTGTGCATAATTGTGCATAGCGGGAACAGCTGTCATGGCTTAAAAAGCGAAGAGAACCCGACCGTCTTCAGGGACACGCCATAATGGGTGAACCTGCAGGACGGTCGGGTTCTTTGTTCTTAGGAAGAACCTAGCTCCTATCAGGCCTTCAGGAAGTCAGGATCAGCAAAGGCGGGGTTTGGATAGGTGTAGAAGCCTTGTCCAGAGTCCTTGCCGGTCTTGCCCTCGTCCATCATCTTCTGGATCTTATCCATGAAGGGCTTGAAGTCAGGGTTGTCGCCCTGCTGCTCCTTGGTGATGTTGAAGGCGGTCCGCAGCCCCACAACGTCAAAGATGGCAAAGGGTCCCATGGGGGCGCCCGTGCCGATCATCCAGGTCTTGTCCACGGTCTCCGGATCTGCAATGTCGTGGCCCCAGAGGTGGGCGGCTGCGTTGAGCAGGGGGATGAGAAGGGTGTTCAGGACGTATCCTGGCTGCTCCTTCTTCAGGACGATGGGAACCATGCCGATTTCCTTGGCATAGTCCACGATCTCGTTGAAGACCTTGGGGTCGGTCTGCTCGGAGCCCATGATCTCTGCGGTGTTGTTCAGCCAGACCTGGTTGGCGAAGTGCATGTTCAGGAACTTGTCCGGCCTGCCCGTGTCGGGTGCGAAGGTGCTGGGCACGTAGGTGGACGAGTTGCTGGTGAAGATGGTGTCCTTGGGCGCCAGTTTGGCCAGGCTCTGGTAGAAGTCGTGCTTGATGGAAGGCTTCTCGGGGACGGCTTCGATGACCAGGTCAGCGTTCTTGACGGCCTCGGCCATGTCCGAGCTGTACGACATGTTGTTCAGGCCTGCGTCGAACTGCTCATCAGTGGCGTTGATATCGTGCTTGTAGGAATCCCGCAGGTTCTTGACGCGCTCCTCTGCTGCCGCCACAGCCTGGTCGTTGATGTCGTAGATCGTCACTTTCTTGCCTTTGAAGGCTGATTGATAGGCGATCTGGCTGCCAAGCACCCCGCCGCCGGCAACCGTAACATTATGAATGTTCGTCATAGAAACCTCTTTCATTCGTGGTATCCATCCTCGGATACGCTCTTCCATAGTAGAGCCAGGTCTTGAACGGGGCCTGGCTCACAGATTCGACAGACAGACGATCAGGCCTTGAGGAAGTCCTCATCCTTGTAACGCGGGTTCGGATAGTCGTAGAATCCGTGGCCTGCGTCACTGCCGGTCTTGCCCTCGTCAAGCATCTTCCGGACCTTCTCCAGGAAGGGCTTGAAGCCGGGGTCGTCGCCTTTCTGTTCCTCAATGATGTTGTAGATGGTCCGCAGGCCGACCGCGTCGTAGGCGCCGAAGGGGCCAACTGGCGAGCCAGTGCCGATCATCCAAGTCTTGTCGATGGTTTCGGGGTCTGCTATGTCGTTGCCCCAGAGGTAACCGGCATCCTCCAGGAAGGGAACCAGCAGGCTGTTGAGGATGTACCCGGGCTGCTCCTTATGGAGAGGGATGGGAACCATGCCGATTTCCTTGGCATAGTCCACAATCTCGTTGAAGATGTCGGGGTCGGTTTGGTCGGAACCCATGATTTCGGCGGTGTTCATGCGCCATACGTGATTGGCGAAGTGAAGGCAGAGGAACTTAGTCGGACGACCGGTGTCGGCAGCATAGGTGCTGGGCACGTAGGTGGAGGAGTTACTGGCGAAGATGGTCTTCTCGGGGGCTACCTTGGCCAAGCTCTGGTAGAAGTTGTGCTTGATGGAGGGCTTCTCGGGGACGGCTTCGATGACCAGGTCGGCATTCTTGACGGCGTCAGCCAGGTCCGCGCTGTAGCTCAGATTGTTCAGCCCAGCGTCGAACTGCTCGTCGGTGGCATTGATGTCCCGCTTGTAGAGGTCGCGACGGTTCTTGATCCGCTGCTCAGCCGCTGCAATGGCCTCATCGTTGATGTCGTAGACCGTGACTTTCTTGCCCTTGAATGCTGATTGGAAGGCGATCTGGCTACCAAGCACCCCACCGCCGGCCACCGTAACATTCTCAATGTTCGTCATGAGAAACTTCTTTCATTATCGGGCGCCCCGCATTGGACGCAATGCTCATTCTAGTGGAGAGACACAGGCCTGATAGGAAGGAGTTTTGTGCCAAAAATGGCTATTTTCTAGGGAAATTGGGGTGAGCTCAGTTCCTTGCCGGTTGTAGATAAATATGTTGCATTGCTCACATGGCATTGCCCATATGGAGCGGTCCTGCCCGAGCTTGGCGCAACATCCGGGCAGCGAACCGCGCGCTTGCTACACGCACGATTCGCCTGCGCAGATGGCATTCAGAGAATCTGGCAGAACTCGATGGTCTCCTGGTTGGGGCCGATGACGTTGAAGTAGCGGATTCCGCGCTGCCAGAAGGTGGGAATGGACTGGATGGAGTCCTCTCTGATCTTCAATCCCATCTCCAAGGCATGCTCGTAAGCGGCATCGATATCTGGTGCGTCCAGAGCCCAGTGGTTGATGGCTCCGGTGCGCATGGGCGCAGGCTCGCCCTCCCAGGTCTCGATGGTTAGATGGCCCAGACGCAAAAAGGCGCAACGGTTCTCTCCGTTGGGGTAGATGCCGACCAGCTCGAACCCGAGTTTGTTGGTGTAGAAGTCGATGGTCTCGTCCAGATCGCGGGCGATCATGCCCGAGTGCTGAAAGTCAGTGGTGAAAGCCGACATGGTTTGCATAGTGATGCCTCCTCCTTCAAGGTAGGTGCTTGATAGCATGTTAGGGCCGTTTCAGAAGTTCTTGTCAATTCGGGAACGTGACCAATGCCTTGGTTATTTCACCAATCTTGCCTTCCATGAGCTCAGGAACTTGTTCCAGTTTCAGTTCGTGACTAATTAGGTCACTTATATTCAACCGCTCGGATCTTAGGAGACTGATGGCATCCATGCAGGAGAGGGGATTGATGAAGGATCCTTTTATAGTCAGTTCTTTCTGGTAAATATCATACGTGTTCATTGTGAAGTGGGCATCGGGAGCGCCCACCCCGAACATGAGGACCTGGGCGCCGCGCCTGCAAGCTTGGATAGCCTGGGCCTGTGTGGCTGGAAGGCCAACGGCCTCCACGACCAGATCGTAGGCCTCAACAGGCAGAGTCTCGCAGTCAGTCTTGTACGTGGCGTGGATGTTGCTCAAACGTCCGCCCAAGGCCAGTTTTTCAGCACTGATGCCAGCTAGATCCACCTGGACCAGGCCATAGCATTGAAGAATCTGGGCGAAGAGCTGTCCCATGAATCCGTCTCCGATAACTAGTGCCTTCTGGCTGGGTCGTAATTCCATGAGATTTACACCGTGGACCGCACAGGAGATCGGTTCCATCAGGGATGCTTCTCGCAGCCCGACGTCATCGGGTACTTTGTAGACCACCTCAGTAGGAGCCGAGAAGTATTCCGCCATTCCCCCGTTCCGGGTTACACCGATGGCTGATAAGTTACTGCAAAGCCCGGGTTTTCCACTTCGGCAGTAATTGCACTGGTGGCAGTAGATGTTGGGATCCACGGCCACTTCATCCCCAACAGCTAGCCCGGTTACTTGGTCTCCGACGTACTCAATTCGGCCTGAATTCTCATGCCCTAGAATGATGGGCGGATCAGCTTTAGCTGAACCAGGAAGACCCAGATACAGATCACGGTCGGTGCCGCAAATACCCGCATAAGCAGTGCGGATTAGGACTTCTCCGCTGCCAATGTGGGGCGTGGGCACATCCTCCAGGTCCAGTTCTTGTGGGTTTTTTAGAACAAGTGCTTTCATGACTCATCCCCAGGTTCCTGTGCTCCGGGTTGTGCGTTGTCGGCAGCTTCCTTGAAATCGGGTAGCTCTATCTGGATTTTGACATCCTCCTGGTGCCCCTGGGCTGCCCTGTCGAAAGCCTCCTGGGCCTGATCCATTCTGTAGGTTCGGGAGATGAAGGGCGTCAGGTTAATTTTTCCTGCTGAAACTAGATCAATGGACTTCTGATAAACATTGGCATACCTAAAGACGTTCTCTATACGGGTCTCCCTGGCCTGGACCTCGGTAATATCCATAGGGACGATTCCTTCGGCTGGGATGCCGACGATAACGGTAGTGTTGCCCGGCGCTCCCAGTTTCCAGAGCTCCTGATAGGCATTGAGGTTTCCAGATGCTTCGAAGACACGGTCTGCTCCCCATCCGTCTGTCTCATCCATGACTCGGTCCAGAAGGCTGTCTTGGTTGATGTCCACAGGAATGACTCCAGGGATTTGGGCAGCTAGGTTCAATTTAACGCGGGATGAGTCGGACACTAGGACGCGTGCGCATCCCCCGGCCATAGCCGAAGCCGCCGTCATCAGTCCAATGGTTCCTGCTCCACTCACTGCTCCGGTGTCGCCTGGTTTTATCCTGGCCTTGGTAGCAGACCACATTCCTACTGAAAGGGGCTCTAAGAGGGCTCCTTCCGCGTAGGACATATTCTCTGGCAACTTGTAGGTGAAGGCTGCGGGGTGAACAATTTTTTCGCAGAGGCAGCCATCAACGGGCGGAGTTGCAAAGAAACGGACAGAGGGGTCAATATTGTATAGTCCCAGCTTGGAGGCTTTGGAATTCATATCAGGGATTCCGGGTTCCATCGCCACCTTATCGCCGACCTTGAACCCTTTGACCCCGGGTCCGACTTCAAGAACAGTCCCTGAGGCCTCATGTCCGATGATCATCGGTTTTTGCACCACGTACTTGCCCACTCTGCCGTGTAAGTAGTAGTGCAGGTCCGAGCCGCATATACCAACGGTATGAGGAGCTATGAGCAATTCGCCAGATCCGGGTGCGGGTGGATCGGGGACATCCCGCACCTTGATGATGCCTTGTTTCTCTAAAACGACCGCTTTCATTTGCTGCTCCTTTAACCGGGCTAAAAAGGGGGTTGGATTTATATCGTCATTGACAACTTGCTTCCATACTATGCGTCACTGATGGGATGAATATATTGCCCTATACCCAATAGTGGTATTATTTTGACTTCTCATCTGATCTGCGGGGGGAGCGTAGCGCGAACAGGCTTTCGATAGCTTTGTTGCACTTGATAGTGTCAGATTGCAACGGAGGTTTACGTATACATGAGAGACAGCGCAGTTGATCGTGGGGCCCTTGAGGTTGTGGTGCCACGGGGAGATGAATCAATCCGTTGGCTGGAGCATGGCTACCCGTCCGCTCTGGCCCGGTGGCATTATCACCCGGAAATTGAAATTCATTTGATCAGAGAGAGTAGAGGCTACATGATGGCCGGTGACGGCATGGTCTCGTTTTCTCCAGGGCAGGTCTCGCTTTTGGGAAGCAATGTGCCACACAATTGGATTTCTGATCTGACTGCAGGCACAGTCATCTCGCATAGGGACGTGGCTTGTCAGGTTCATCCCAACCGTATCCAGGCTCTTGCACGGATCTTTCCTGAGGCTGGCCAGATTTCAGCTCTCCTGCAGCGGGGGCATCAGGCGATTGTGCTTTCCGGCCAGTCCGCCGTCCGTGTGGCCACGATACTGACCGACATGGGGAATCACCGTGAACTTGACCGCCTGATTGACCTCTTGGAGATATTCAGAGTCTTCGTGCAAGCTCCGAGCAACGAATGGTCCACCATGGTCACTCCGGGCTATGAGCCTGATGCTTCGGTAGATATGGCTAACCGGATCAATCAGGTTCTGGCCTATATCAATTCACATATTTCGGGTCAGATCAGCCTGAACGAGGCTGCAGAGGTTGTCTCGATGAGCCCATCGGCTTTCTCCAGGTTCTTTAAGAAGGCCGCAGGGATCAACTTTTCCGACATGGTCCGTAGGTTGCGCATCTCCCGAGCATCCCGCCTCCTGGTCACGACCGACTTGCCCATTGCCAGTATTCGAGCTCGAAGCGGATTTGGCAATGTTGCCAATTTCAATCGTCGGTTCAAGCAGGAGATGGGAACGACACCAAGAGCCTACCGGCAATCCCATCGGTACTGAGTTGACCAGCTTTCGATTCTGTTTGCATGGTTCGGCATTGTCAGATATTTACCAGGAGCCTACGGAATCATAATTTTGCTTATAGCAGGGGAGGGGCCGCTTGGACAAGCGCTTTTCAGCCGACCTTGATCGGCCTGCAAGTTGAGGATCTAACCAACCAATGATACTTATTTGTCAAATATTAATGCTGTCTTGCCTTTTTAGGCGTCTTGAAGAATAGGTAGGCACTGCGAATGAGCCATATTATGAAAGTCCTTTCAACGCCATATCGGAATCCGAGCCGCTCTGCTTACGCCAACGAAGTGCATCTGCCTTCATTCGCCATGTTGAGCATAGGGCATCAGCGATCAGGAAGGCTCATGCCATTACCGGATAAGCAGGCTTAATTGTTGAGTTTGCGGTAAGCGTCACGCATGCCACCGTCCATGGCATCGTCCAAGACGGCCGATTTCGTCGCTGACATCGTCATCTATTGAAATGAACAGATTGCGTCCGAATGATGGATATCGCTTGGGCGTTCGCGTCCTGGTGCTCTAGCATCATGGCCATGGAGAAAACGACATCACTGAAGCCTTGGTTGCCCAAGGGTGCCTTCTTCTATGTCGATGCCCGATGGCGTTGATGTTTTAGCCGGTTCTTCTTCTGATTCCTATATTTACCTCGGTGCTTGAGGTTGCTCTTTTATTATCTGCGGACATGTTGCCATAGGAAATCCGTATCCTTGGCCTGCTCAATCGGCACCGGGTGGGGTTTCACTGCCGTTTCCAAACCGCAGTATCTGAACTAGGAAGTGCCCTAATGACTATCAACGTAACTATCGAATCACGCCGATTCTCCAGCGACCTCGATGCCCTGGCCATCTATCACCGGCTGCGCACCAGATACCAGGAGGATCAGCTCTTCCTCCTGGAGTCCCTGAGCGGCCCCGATCCAGACCGGAACCGCTCGGTGATTGGCTTCGAGGCGGTGCTGACCGTAAGCGTGACAGACCACGTCATGACCATCGACCCTTTGGGCAATCCTCAGCTGACAGGAATCCTGAGGCCCTTTGACCGGATTGAGCAGGGAGTGGTCCATCTTCCGGTCTCCGGCATCCAGGAAGTCTTTGCAGTGCTGAGGCGGCTAGAATCCTCCTTCGCTATCAGCGGCGACCACGAAGGCCCCTTCGGGATGGGCTGGTTCGGTTACTTCGGGTATGACACCATCTTCATGATCGAGGATCTGGAGGAGCGCATACCAAGGGACGCGGCCTTGCCGGTCATCTCGTTGACTCTTTATCGGGGAATCATCACCTTGGATCTGAAGGCTGGCGGCTACTGCGCCACTTTGATTCATGCTGAAGAGGGTTCGGCCGAGTGCGGCATGCCAGAGGGCGGGGAAAATCTGCGAGAGCGCGGATCTTCTACACGGTCTGGTGCACAGATCCAGAATGCGGCAATTGAAAGCGGCGGGCACGGTCATGGATTCGCGTCGTTGGAAGAGGTGGTGGAGCTGCTCAATTCCGACGCATTGTCGGAGCAATCTTCTGAATCGCATGCTGACCAGGGTGGCATACAGGATGGCATAGGGCCGGACTATCCATATAAGGCCCATGACACGATTGACCGAGACCTCTTCTATCGGTGGTTTGCCAAGGGCAAGGAGCACATAGCCCAGGGAGATGTGTACCAGCTCCAGCTCGGGCATGAGATCCAAGTGGATTCTCATATCCCGCCCTTCCAGGTCTACCAGCGACTGCGTCGGCAGGACCCGTCCCCTTATATGTACTATTTTGTGACTCCCCAAGGGGTACATGTCATCGGCGCCAGCCCCGAGCTCTTCATCGGGCTGACCCCCGATGGTGACATAACCCTGAGGCCCATCGCCGGAACTGTCGGCAATCCCGGAGATGGAGAGGCCCGCCAGGCGGCCATCAGGCAACTGACCGGCGACCCCAAGGAGCGGGCCGAGCACCTGATGCTGGTGGATTTGGGGCGCAACGACGTAGCCAGGTGCTGCACACCCGAATCCTTGGAGGTGGACCGGCTGATGACCACCGAGGTTTACTCCCACGTCATTCATATGGTCTCGGATGTGGTCGGTCGAATCCGGCCTGGCCTGGACAAGTACGACGTCTTCTCGGCCGCCTTCCCCGCCGGCACCATGACAGGAACCCCCAAGGTGCGCGCCGTGGAGATCATCGAGGAGACCGAGGTCAGTTCGCGCGGGGTATATGCCGGAGCGGTAGGCTTTCTCGGATTTGACGGTCAGGTCCTGACGGCGCTGTGCATAAGGACGGCCTCCTACCATTCGGGCAGGTATCACCTGCGCGCCTCGGCCGGAATCGTCGAGGATTCTCAGCCGGAAAGCGAATGGCAGGAAACCATGAAGAAGATGAGTTCGGCCTATCTGGCCATCACCGGAAAGGAACTGGCCCATGAGAGTCTTGCTGGTTGATGCCTTCGACAGTTTCGTCTATGTGGTCAAGAACTACGTGGACCTGTTGGGCGCCGATACGACCATTGTCCGGGTGAACCACCTTGCCGAGGTGGACCCGCTCACCTTCGATGCGGTCATCCTAGGCCCCGGACCGGGCCATCCAGAGGACTGCGGCTACCTGGAGCTCCTTGACCGGGTTGCAGGACGGAAGCCGGTATTCGGCATCTGCCTGGGCATGCAGGCCATCGCAGTACATGCCGGAGCCCAGGTGGTCAGGGCCTCCAGCCGCCAGCACGGTAAGGTGAGCCGGATAAGAAACGACGGGAGGGGCTGCTTCACAGGGTTGCCCGACACCTTTGAGGTGACCAGGTACCATTCCCTGGTTGCCGATGAGACCTCGGTCGGGCAGGTCGCCGATCTGGAGATCAGTGCTCGCTCGCTTTTGGACGGGTATGTGATGGGCCTAAGACGGGGTAGATCGCTCATGGAAGGTGTCCAGTTCCACCCCGAGAGCATCGGCAGCCAGTATGGTCACCAGGTGATTGGCAACTTCTTCCGGGAGTACTGCGGCTAATTCGACAGGGACTGTCTCATCAGAACCGGACCGGGTTGTTTTCCTTGCAATCTGCTTTGCAACAAGCAAGTCCTGTGACCTGTCTGCGTAAGTCCAGCAAATGCTGCGGCGGATTCGATTTGGCAGCCCGTGACCTGACACTCACACGGTCAGGGAAACTTGTGCGACCGCTTTCTGAACTCATAGGTCAGGGAAGACAGAGGTGGGTGGCCGCACGCGTGTGAGGTTCGGCGGTCAGGACATTTCGCTGCGGCCCTGGCGCCAATATCCCATGAAAGAGACGTTGCGCCGGTCCATTCCTCGGTCTCTGACCAGCATGCGCCTCAGTTCGCGGACAGTGGCTGCCTCTCCGGCGATCCAGGCGTACAGGTCGTCGGCATGAATGGAGGCATCCGCCTGGGCGGCATCGGCAGTCTCCCAGAGCAGCTCCTTATCGATATCGACCTCTGTGAATTCCTTGGGGGCTTCAGCGGCTGCGGCCGTAGGTGAATGGATCGGCAGGTCCTCCATGAGGCTGCGCATGGCTTCGATAAGGGCATGCCCATGCCCGGATTCGTCGCAGGTCGTCCAAATGACGCGGATTCCTGCGTGCTCGGGCAGCGGAAGACGATCCTCTTCGGTCGGGACTTCGATCAATGCCACCCCGTCACCCTGCCAGTGGTCGCGGATCAGGCTGTCCATTATGGCCGCGATGGCTGGTACTGCCGTCTCGTCGCCTACCAGGAGAAGATGTCTGGATTGCCCCGGGTGAAAGTCCATCCCCGCAACCGGTTCTCCGGCCTGTGCATTAGGGCCGATGATGATGGCCTGGTCGCCAGGTTTGGCAGCCTCTGCGAAAGCTCCAGCCGGGCCGGCATGATCGTGGATGACGAAGTCCACATCGATTTGCTCGCTCCCCGGCCTGACCTTGCGAACCGTATAGGTGCGCAGGGGATTGCGGCGCTCTGCGGGCAGGGCTCTCCACTTTTGGTACCAGGCAAGCGGATCTTCGGGGGACGCTTCGAAGAATGAAGGGGCCGGAAGTGAACCGTCTGGGAGGGGCAAGAGGATTTTGATTCGTTCATCGTACCCAGCATCTGCAAAATTCTGTAAATCTGGTCCCTGAAAGACGATTCGTTTGAAATGGGGAGAGAGCGTCTCTGCTCTGGCTACGGTGACGCGGAAGGGGATCAAGGGTACAGGACGACTGGCTTGGTGTTCCATGGCTGGCTCTCTTTCGGTTGGGGTTTATGGGTTGACCTGGACGTCAAGTTGTCTGAGGATGGGACTCCGTTCAGGTTGTCACGGCTCGTGAGTCGGTGGTTTTGAGGCTTTCTGGTTGGGACGTTGGTGGTAGTGATGTGGAGAGCAGGACGAAGGGGTTTACGTCAAAGGTTTTACATCATTGGATTGTTTGATGTCGTCCTGTCGAGTCATTCCAGTGTACGTGTACATTACAAGCCCCGCCAGAGTGGGCTTCGAGGCTATGGAGGGGCGCTGGTGTCATCAGCGGGGTGCCGGTGGATTCATCCTTCACCATGGTGGATGCGATGTCGAATACTTCCGTGACCAGGCTCTCGGTCATGACCTCGTCGGGAGCGCCCAAAGCGACCCTCCTGCCATCCTTGATGGCCAGGATCCAATCCGAATATCTGGCGGCCATGTTCAGGTCGTGGAGAACCATGACCACCGTGACGCCCTCCTGCCTGTTCAGGGTGCTCAGCAGGTCAAGCACCTCAAGCTGGTAGGCGATGTCGAGGTAAGTGGTCGGCTCGTCAAGAAGGAGTATGTCGGTCTGCTGGGCGAGGGTCAGGGCAATCCAGGCGCGCTGGCGTTGGCCTCCGGACAGGCGGTCGATTGGACACCCCGCCATATCGGTCAGTCCGGTCAGGGCAAGGGCCCGTTCCACCGCCTTTTCGTCCTTGGTCGTCCACCGTTCGACGAAGTGGTGGTGGGGGTATCGGCCGCGAGCGACCAGGTCGGCGATGGTGATGCCGGCGGGTGCTGACGGGTTCTGCGGCAGCAGCCCCAGAATCGTTGCAACCTTGCGGGTGGGGATGCTGGTGATGGGCTCTCCATCCAGCATGACGGCCCCCGAGGCCGGTTTCAGTATCCTGGCCATGGCCTTGAGGAAGGTTGATTTTCCGCACCCGTTGGGTCCGATGATGGACCCCATCGTGTGTGGGGGTATATCCAGACTCAGGTCCTCGATGACCGCACGCCCGCCATAGGTGAGGCGAAGGTGCGAGGCGGTCAGCCTATGCGCGCTGCTCCAGGAGTCGTGTGCCGGGGGTGACGTCATGATGTTCAGAGCTCCTGTCTGCGGGTCATGAGGACCATGATCAGGATGAGGACGGGCCCGCCCACAATGCTGGTGATGATGCCGACCGGCACCTGGGTTGTGGGCAGATGTTGGGCGACGATGTCGGACCCCAGAACCAGGCAACCCCCCACCAGGCCCGACTGGGCAAGGACCGATGCTCCCCGACCGACCAGGACCGCGGCGATGGGGCCGGAGAGGAACGAAACGAAGGAGATGGGACCGGTGGTCGCCGTTGCGACAGCCAGGAGCAGCACACCCACGATGATCACCTCGAACTGGACACGGCTTACCCTGACTCCCAGTCCGGCGGCCATCTCCGGTCCCAGCTGCAGTGTGCTGACATTCCTGTCGAGTGCCAGCAGGAGCACGGCGCCGACCAGGGTTGTTGTTGCCAGTATGGGTAGATCGGACCACTGGGCATCGGCCAGGCTGCCCGTCAGCCACCGGGTTGCTGCCTGGATGTCCCATTGGTTGCTGCGAATCATGAGCCAGGAACCCAGAGCATTGAACCCTGCGGCCACTCCGATTCCGATCAGTATCAGCCGGGTCGGGTCGAACGAACCGCGCCAGGCCAGGGCCATGACCAGGAGGGCTGTCAGGAGACCGCCCATGACCGCCAGGCAGGCCAAGGGCATGCCCGACAGGCCCAATACGACAATGCCGAAGATGGCGGCCGTGTTGGCTCCTGCCGTGATGCCGATGATATCCGGGCTGGCCATCATGTTGCGCAGGAGGTGCTGGAAACCAATTCCGGCCATGCCGAATGCGATGCCGGCGGCGCAGCCGATCAGTGCCCTGGGCATGCGGAGTTGGAGCATCACGAATCTGGTCCCCTCGTCCCCCTGCCCCAGGAGTGCTCCAATCAGGTCGTTCATGGAGTATGTGCGATGTCCCAGAGCCAGGTCGGACAGCGCGAGAGCAACCAGGAATATCACAAGCAGGATGGTGACTGCCAGTGAACGAACGGTATGGGTCCGTCGTATCCGTTGCAGGTCGGTCATCGCATCGGGTCTATGCGATTTCTGAAGGAGGCAAGCATCCATGCCTATACCTCCGCGGTTCTTCTGCGCCCGGCCAGAATCACGAATACGGGAGCCCCAATCAGTGCCGTGACGATGCCGACCTCCACGTCGGATGGGCGGGTGATCATCCTGCCCACCACGTCGGCGCCAACCACCAGGAGGGGTCCGATAAGGATGCTCAGAGCCATGATTCGCCTGTAGTCGGGTCCTATAAGCAGTCGTGCCACATGGGGGACCACCAGTCCGACGAAGCCAATCGGACCCGCCAGTGCCGTACAGGAGGCGCAGAGGAGTATCGCCGCAAGCCAGGCCAGGCTGCGGACACGTCCGACGTGCATGCCCAGTCCTTCGGCCATCTGGTCACCCAGGGTCAAGGCGTTGATTCCGGGTGTCAGACAGAAAGCGAGTATCAGGCCAAGGGCGAGAAGAGGCAGGACCGGCATCATGAGATCGAACCGGGCGCCGGAGATTCCGCCCACCTGCCAGAAGCGATAAGAGCTGATGACATTGATGCGCGGCAGAAGGATGGCGGAGGTAAGGGACCCCAGTACCGAGCTGATTACGACGCCGGCCAGGGTCAGCCGCAGTGGAGAGGGGCCGGATGGGCCCAGGGAGCCTATGGCCCAGACGACCAGTGCGGTCGTCGCACTGCCCAGCAGCCCCACCCAGACATACTGGGCCGGGGTCGATAGGGAGAAGAAGGCTATGGAGCAGACAATCGCCAGGGCCGCCCCCGTATTGAACCCCAGAATCGACGGGTCCGCCAGTGGATTGCGAGATATGCCCTGCATCAGGGTCCCGGCCACCCCGAGCCCGGCACCGACCAGGAGGCCGAGGACGGTGCGGGGGATTCTCAGGCGGATGGCCGAGGCTGCGATGTCATCCGAGGAGGCGGACAGGGCGTGGAGGATGTCGGAAGGGCTGACGGAGCGGGAGCCGAAAACCAGGGACAGGGCGCAGACCATGACCAGGCAGACCGCCAGAATCAGCCCGGACAAGACCATGGGCCCGTTTCCGTTGCGATGCATGGTTGCTCGCCGACCGCATGTATGCGCCACCTCCCCCTCTTTCATCCCCTCACCTGCGGCCTGATCAGACCTTGGCGGCAGCCTCGCCCAGAAGTTGGGCGTAGGTGTCGGTCGTCTTCTGGATGGACAGGGCCGAGGGGTCAAGGGCATTGGCCATCTCGCCGTCACTGTCGATGACCACGACGGATCCGCGCTCAACTGCGGGAATCTTGGAGAGGAGAGGGTCCTTGCGCATCGCTTCAAGCAGGTCCGGGGTGCCGTAGGTAACGATGATGTCGACATCCTTGTACCTGTCGGCATGCTCGGAGGAGATCTCCTTGTAGAAGTTCTTGGTGCCCTTGGAGTCCTCCTTGATGGACTCCGGAGTCTCCAGGCCCAGGTCGTTCAGGAATTGCGGCCGGGCGTCGGAGGTGGTGTAGACGCTGAACTTAGAGAGCTTGGAAGCATCGAAATACATAACTGCCGCGGTCTTGCCCTTGATGGCCGGTTGGGTCTCTCCGGCCTTTGAGATGCGCTCCTCCAGGTCGGATATCAGCTGCTTGCCCTTTTCGGGTTCTCCGATGGCTTTGGCTGTGGACGTGATGACCTTGCGCCAGGGGTCGCCCCAGGCAACCTCTTGATAGGCGATTGTCGGCGCAATCTTGCCCAAGGTGTCATACTGCTTCTTGGTCATGCCGGAGAGCAGGCCGATGATTAGATCGGGCTTGGACGCGGCGATGGCCTCGACATCGATGCCGTCCGATTCGTCATGCAGTTTGGGCATATTTGCATCGTCCACATGCATGGCGTCTAGGGCATCCTTGGTCCAGGTCAGGTATCCTCCATCGACGGTCTTGCCGAAGGCATTCTTCTGGATGCTGACTGGCACGACCCCCAAGGCGATGAGGTTGTCGGGAGTGGCCCATCCGACGGTGGCGATGCGCTTGGGCTTGGAAGGTATCGAGGTGGTGCCGTAAACATGATCGATCTTGACGGGGAAGGAGCCTTGCCCTTCCGAGGCCTTTGACTGGCTGGACTGGCCTGCCTGCGAGCCAGATCCGCAGGCGCCGAGGAAGAATAGGGCGCTTGCCAGTATCAGGATGATTGCGATAGTGCGCTTGAATCGAGTTAGGGAAAGGAATGGTCGAATGTGCATGTGGTTCCTTTGATCGTGCTGTCGAATTGGCATGGTGCACCAGAGCCAGACACCAGATGTAGCATTGGCGCGACGGGAAGAAAAGAGTTGATTTCCCTGGTTGCATGTGTTAATTAGCGCGCTGCGAAAACGAGGAGACGGCAAGGAAAAGACGAGGGTTGGCTCAGATCGGCACCTTTATAGCCTTCGTCGAAACCATCTAGCAAAACCCTTGCTTTGCTGGCCTCTTGCTCTGCCGGCTGGCCGCGGATCCAGTCGGATGTCAAGGTTCGGCCGACGCAGGGTTCCGACTGCTCCAGGTCTTTCAGACCTTCACCCTTCACAGTGCCTTCCTTGGATTGCAGCAGGGCTCTGCTCGTTCCTTTATCTTTCTTTATTTTCGCTCTTTAGTCTGGCTCCTGCCACAAGGAAACGAATAGGAGCTGACCATGCGTTACATATTGAGGACCGAGGGGCTGACCAAGGTCTTCGGCCACAGACAGCGGGCCGTCGACCAAGTGTCCCTGCATGTTCCTGAGGGCGGAGTCTACGGGCTCCTGGGCCCAAACGGGGCCGGTAAGTCCACCACACTGAAAATGGTCACAGGCATGCTGCACCCCACTGGCGGATCCATGATTCTTGACGGACATCCCTGGTCGCGCCGGGACCTCTACGACATTGGCGCCCTGATCGAGCAGCCGCCCATCTACCCCAATCTGACGGCCCGTCAGAACCTCAAGGTGCGCACAACCCTGTTTGGCCTGCCTGATGAGCGGATCGACCAGGCGCTCTCCATTGCCGGACTGAGCGACACAGGCTCCAAGAAAGCTGGGCAGTTCTCACTAGGCATGAAGCAGCGCCTGGGGATAGCCAACGCCATTCTGACCAAACCTCGTCTGCTGATCCTGGACGAGCCCACCAACGGGCTGGATCCGCTGGGCATCGAGGAGCTGAGGGGAATGATCCGCAGCTTCCCGCAGCAGGGGATGAGCGTGATCGTCTCAAGCCATATCCTCTCCGAGGTGTCGATCCTGGCGGATCATATCGGCATCATCGCGGACGGTCGCCTGGCCTACGAGAATGAGCTGCACGCCGGGGAGGACCTGGAGGGGCTGTTCATGGACGTGCTCAGGAGGTCACGATGAGCAACATGAATGCCAACCAATTCGTCCAGCAGGATACGGCTGAAAGAGTCAGAACCAGGGGCAACGGCATCCCCTTTGGCAGGATCCTGGCAGCGGAGATCATGAAGGGCCGGTCGGCCGCGCCCAGGCGGATGGCCTTGGCTTTCCCTCTGGTGCTCATTGTCATCGTGGCTTGCTTCGCGTTCGGGCTGCATGTCTGGATGCCCTCCTGGGTCAACTACTGGTATGTCCTGCTCCTCCCAGCCATGACTGCTCTGATAAGCGTTGCCGTGGCCAACATCGACGGGAAGCAGCGGTGGAGGACCACTCTGGCTCTGCCTGCCGCGCCTGTTCTGGTCTGGTGGGCCAAGATCGTCTACTGCCTGCTTCTGATCGGCATCGCCACCCTGCTGGCTCTGGGTCTTTCGGCGCTCATGGTCGCCGTCTCCGGGGTCGGGGGACCGTCTGTAGTCGACTTCGTAGTCAGCGCCCTGATGCTGGTCTTGGCCTGTTCCTGGATGATACCGGCGGGATTGGCGCTGACCGCCCGGTTCGGCGTTCTGATTGGGTTCGGCCTGCCTTACATGGCGGACCTGCTGGTCTCGATCACCTTCTGGGGAAACCAACGGCTATGGCCCTTCCTGCCGCCCGCCGCCATGATCAACCTGCCGGTGCCCTTCATGAAGGTCATGCCTGATGGCGTGCCCTTGGAGACCGAAGACAACAGCCCGATCAAGGCTGCCTTGTCTGTCTTCGGTGGGCAGAGCCTGACGGCCTTGGTGGCCTGTCTGGTCTGGTTCCTGCTCCTGTCCGTCCTGACGGGAATCTGGTTCTCGCGGAAGGAGACCAACTGACATGACTAGGATGACAGTCGGCCGGGTTGTGGCCTCGGAAATCGTACGGTTGCACGGATCGGTGCTTATCGCTATCCATGTCATCTGTGGCCTGGCGGCCGGGCTCGCCTGCGGCGCTTACTTCGCCGCAGCCCCCTATGATCCTGGTCTGGAGACTGATGCCTTCTTTCAGGTCTTGGGTGCCCTCATGCCCCTGATGGTCGCCATTGTCGTTGCCATGAACATCGAAACCGAGCGGGAGGCCGGCGACATGGCCAACCTTCTGGGGGTTCCCAGCCGCCGACTGGGTCTGGCAGCCAAGATCCTGGTGCTTTGGCTTCTGGGCCTGCTGGCTCTGGCCCTGGCGGCTCTGGCTTTTTGCCTGCCCATGGCTATGGTCGGCGGACTGGATGCGCCAATCTCGGCCCTAGCGCTCGCCACCCTGGGCATGGCCGGTGGTTCCCTCTGCCTCTACCTTTTCTCCATGGCCCTGGCCCTGCGCTTCGGTAGAAACACGACTATCGCTATTGGGGTCCTCGGCACCGGAATATCCATCAGTTCCCTTGGCGGCCTCTTCAATGGTCTGTACAGCCATACCCTGTCAGGTGTTGGCAGCACCCCCGGAATCACCCGGTGGATACCATTCACTTGGCCTACCAGGTTCGGCTCCCTAGGAATCGAGCAGGTACTGGCCTTGACCATGCCGGGAGGTGAGGGTCTGCGTGCTTCAATCGGCGTGACGGCTCTGGATAATCTGATTCCCTGTCTGGTCTTCACCCTGACCCTGGGCTTGGCCCTCCTGCTCTGGATCGGCAGGTTCGAGGATCGTCGCAAGGTCAGCGATTAGACTGGGTCGCAGGGCATCCGGTCCGCAAGAAATCAGGCTTGCAAGAATCCCGGCCCACAAGGCGTTCATTCTCAAAAGTGGCTGGGCCGAGTCGGCAAGCGCAGAAAAGGAGCCAATCGTGGCTGACGTGCACGCCGAAGGTTCCCCAGGGGACGATAGGCATAGGGCATCCATCCTGGTGGTGGACGACGATCCCAGGATCACCACCCTGCTGATGGCCGCTCTGTCCAAGGACGGCTATGCCGTGACTGCGGTCAACGATTCCCGGGAGGTCGTGAGGATGGACCTGTCCTCGGTCGACCTGATCCTCTGCGATGTCATGATGCCTCACTTGGACGGCTTCGCTCTGTTGACCTCCATCAGGGAACGGGTGTCCTGCCCGATTATCTTCCTGACGGCCAAGACCGACGAGGACAGCGCGGTCCTGGCCTATGGCCTGGGGGCTGACGATTACATACGCAAGCCTTTCGGCATTGCCGAGCTCCGAGCCAAGGTCAGGGCGAGGCTGTCCCAGGGCAGTCGGCGTGGGCGTCCGCTCCTGCGTTTCGGCTCCTTGGACATGGATCTTCAGGCGCGGCAGATCAGGGTGGACGGGCGCAACGCCAATCTGACGGATGCGGAATACCGCATATGCGCACTGCTGGCCGAACATCCAGGGCGGGCCTACGCGCCCATGCAGATATGGGAGGCCTGCTTGGCCGCTGAGGATGACCCGGCCGCTGAGGATACGGACAGCGATGCCACGGCTGCGGTCAGAGTCCATCTGAGCAATGCCCGGCGCAAGCTCAAGGCCCTGGGGGTGGACCCCATCAGGACCATCTGGTCGGTGGGTTACCAATGGGCGGCCTGACCGACGGCGTGCCCGAAGCGCCGGGGGAGCAGAACCCCGACGGCAAGGGCCGGCCAAGCCGCAAGGGAATGCCCATCGTTCTGCTGATCATCAGATACTTTCTCTACGTGCTGCTGATTCTGGCTCTGCTGTTCGCCGGTATGTATATGGTCTGGATAAACCTGGGGACCAGGGGTGACTTCTTCTGGGCCAACTATGGCGAACAGCATCTGGAGGAGGTGGGGCACTCCATCGGCCGTTCGACTGCTATTGACGAATCCATGATTCCCGCTGCTTACTGGTACCGAACCTATGACCATCAGGTGCATCCCACGGGGGGAGATATGAAGGGCGGCATGGCCAGCGAAGCCGACCAGCTGGCGGCCGACCACTGGGAGCACAGGGCATCCATGCCATCGGAAGAGCGGGAGAAGAAGACGGGACGGCCTCTCGCCACTCGTGCAAGGCCGAATGCGACCTACCTCGTCTATGCCACAGCCGATGGGCGGCCATGCGTCCTGGCCTATCGGATCCAGCCGCAGTGGGTATCGAGGCAGGCCCGGGACCGCTATCCCAATCCCCAGAATCTTCTGCTGGTGTCTTGCGGGGCGGTCCTGCTGATCACCCTCCTGCTGATCGGGTTGCGGGCGGCCCATGTCATATCGTCCAAGCTCAAGGTTTTCAACCAGGTGGCTGACGACATAGGGCGGCAGGATCTTGACGCATCCCTGCCCCGCAGCAACGTGCTGGAGATCAACCGGGTGCTGGGGTCCTTCGATAGGATGCGCGCCACGTTGAAGGAATCCCTGGAGAAGACCTGGATGGCCCAGGAGTCCCAGCGTCGGCAGGTGGCGGCCCTGGCACACGACCTGAAGACGCCGCTGACCATCATGCGAGGCAATGCAGACCTGCTGGGGGAGACCGGGCTCAGCCGGGAGCAGCAGTCCTACCTGGACTCCATCGAGGATGCCATCCGTGAGATGGCTGACTATGCGCAAGCCATCAGCCAGGGTTCCGTGGGCACGGCTTCAGGGCGATCCGGGGTCATGGCGGTTGCTTTGAAAGATGCGGTCAACAACCAGGCCCAAGGCTACCTGAATGCCCGGAGTCTGCGGCTTGAGCGGGATGACCGTCTAGGTTCCGACACCGGTCAGGTTTCCGGTGACGCGGCTGACCTTACCCGAGCGATCATGAACATCATCGCCAACGCGGCCGACTACTCGCCGGACCATGGCTTGGTGACGCTGACCTGGAGGCTGGAGGGTGGTCAGGAGGGCGGGCGAGCCTTAGTGGTGACGGTGCGTGACCGGGGTCCAGGTTTCAGCAGCCGGGCTCTGGCCCATGCCACGGAATGGCTCTATCAGGCTGACAGCAGTCGGCACGGCTCCAGCGGTCACCATGGCATCGGCCTGGCTGCAGCGCGGTCGACTGTGGAAAGTGCAGGAGGCCGCCTAATCCTCGCCAATGCAGCCAGTGGCGATGGCGCAGCAGTCACTGTATTTTTGCCAGTGCAGTGAATTCAGCGGAGCTGATACCGGTCACAGCAAACTCGGTGTCCAGTTAAGAATTGCACAGTGGTAAAGATTAGCAAATAGTGTTAATCGTGGGCCAATAATTATGAAAACATCAATTGTTTAGCAATCGCTTTAGTAATTGATTACTAAAGTTCACCATTCTTTGGCAGATCTGTATGTTACAGATAACAGAAAGTATCAATCTGTAGGGATCTGCATGTAAAAATCAGATGACGCTGAACAGAGCGATCTGTCGCTGGAGTAGGCGATAATAGCACAGGGAAAAAGAAATGAATCCCGAGGTCAAACATATTCTATAGCGAAAGCCTGATCGACGGCAAAACGGTGGTTTCGGCTTGCATCAACGGCAGACACATAGGCGAAGAGGCCTGTCTACTGCAAGACAGCAGGCATCAGCGCAGGCAGTCATACCCGATCGGAGATGCCGATGCCCGTATGACGCCTACGCAGCTGTATGAAATTGAAACTATTTGAGATGACCGGAGGAGCCTCGAGATCGTCGTCAGGGCCTGGCATGAAAATACCGTAATACGGTTCAAAACGCACGGCCGACATGGAATATAGGTGCCGTATCCTCTTCTTTCTTTTTGTATCATCCTATCTGGTATGAGAAGCTCAGAGCGTACGTCATGTATCAGCCCACGCCCACTCGTTTAGGCTATTAACCAGCGGTCTGATGCCCGGTCCGGCTCCTTAAGCCCGTAGGCGATCAACATCGTCGTGATCATATAGTCATCAAAAAACAGATAGCTGATTGACTGTGCGGAACAGCGAGGGTCATGTCTTGACAATGAGCAATTCCAAGATTTATTCCCGCGTGCCCTGTGTAAGGTTCACGTGCTGTACTCCCAGCTAAACTTTACTGCTAGATATCCCGTGGTCAGTCTAGTAATGACTGCATATCATGCTGGAAACCAAGCAGCCAATAAATGTCATTAAAGATATCTTTAGAGGGCAAGACGATAGTTTGAATCGTCTGTTCCTTTGTTGAGGTGAGAACCTTGCTGCCGGTGGATCGTATTTTCCGCGCATATTTATATATAGCCAAATTATTCACATTGGTATCAAGTTTATTAACAGCAATACATATAGGAGAGTAGGATTGGCAGACAATATTTTCCAAAGGAAACCATTGATAGTTCTATTGGCCAAAACCATGATTCTATTTGACGAAGCGATTGATTTTATTCTCTGTGCCGCCATGACTATTGTCTGCTCCGGGGAATTGGCATGAATGACTTGTGCGACGAGCTCCTCGTTTTTAGCGTCTAAATGGTATGTTTTTTCGTCAAGCAGCATGATCGGCCGCCTTATGGACAACAGCCTTGCCAGGGCCAAGCGATAGCGTTCACCGCTACTCAGCAATACACCGCGTTGCCTACTGGGGTATCCAATCCATCGAAGGTGTCTCTCACTTTGGCGTGAGGTTCACCTTATTTAAGGCATTCCAGCAGCCTTCATCGGATACGCCGTTCTTGTTCATCGCCAAATTCGTTCTGGAAGAACCGGAATATATGGGGGCATCTTGTTCTACATAGCCGATCAGAGAACGTACATAAGAGGAGCTGAGAGTTGAAATATCAATGCCATTAAAGAGAACATGGCCATGATTTGGCTTATAGAATACCTTTATAAGGGCCAGCATGGTTGATTTGCCTGCTTCGGATGGTCCGACTATCGCGTAGACGACGCCGCCTTTCATATGCACACCCGCTTCATTCAGTTGGAGCCCGCCACGATTGTTCCGTGCGTCATCATACGGAATATCAGCATGGTCAAGATCGATGTCAATCTGATCGGAGTTGGTGACCTTCCTTTGGACCCTACTGGATACTGCTCATGCTGATGTCGCATCTTCGGTTGGCATTCTCATTATCGCTTGAATGCTGGAGTTCGCGCCCAACGCTCTGAACAGTCTGCTATATGTCGAAGAAAGTGTCGCCATAGGCGTGAGCATCATTTCTAGGTACATAGAAAAGTTACCAGTTGCTGAACAGTCATCACTCCTTTGGCCACTTGGAAAGCGCCGATTCCCGATACAACCATCAGGCACAACTGCATTAAGGCCATTCCTGATGGCCATATCAGTGACTGCTTCTTTGAAATTAGACGACCGGATGTGCACGCTTGCCTAGCTTCTCGCCGATTTTATTGGTCTCACGCTCCGTGGCGTCGAAAACCCTGATCCTTTTCAAACTCATCAAAGCATCAGTGGCTGCAGACGTCATATCTCCTATGGCCGTTTGAGCCCCTCTGGAGCAGTCTCGTAATTTTCCGGATAAGACTACCAGTAAACCGACGGTAACAAGACAGGTCGAAAGAGAGATAACGAACATGACGGGACTGATTATGACCATTCCCACACACGCGCCTATGAACACTAGTAAAGTGCCAAACACTTCTGGCAATTCATCGGTCAGTAATCGCTTCAGTTCATTAGTATCAGATGAAATAATAGAAATTACGTTGCCTGTATGCGACTGGTCCAGATCTTTGAACGGCAAATGCAGAATATGCATTACTAGAGACCGTCTCATATCGTTCAACAGCAGGTAAGCGTCAAAAGAAGTGATTGCTGCGCCGGACAGAAACACTCCTGCCAACGCTATTAGAGGGGCACTGCGGATCGCATGTTATGCTGCACGCGTCCAAGAATGACATTGACAAGCTGTGGCTGAGCCAGATTTAAGAGGGCGCTCGCTATACTTAGCAGACTAACCGTGAATAAAACACCCTTATGGATTTCAAAAGGCGTAGCACGTCTATCAAAGATGCGGTTTTCTCATTACTATTCCGCTTGTGTGGCGACATTTTCGTCCTTTGTTGGGGGTGGTTACTCACCGACTGCACGTGATATGACCCTCACAGAATCCTCGGAACGCGCGCACAGCGCCTGCACGCCTGTGACGAGGGCGCCTACGACAATAGCGAGGAGTGCGATGACCGCCCAATATCCCCATTGAACGCTTATCTTTGCGCTTCCCAGATATCGTTGCAGCATGAAGGCGGTGCCGCAGGTGCTGAGCAGTGTGATGACGAAGGCGAGCAGCACCGAGGTGACCATCGAAATGAGACCATCGAGGGCTCCCAAAATGCGCAACTGTCCGGTACTGGCACCGGATACGTATGTCAGCGCCAGATCCAGGCGTCGCCCTCGTGCGGTGATCATCAGTCCGGAGATTGCGCCCACCAAAGCGATGATGAGCGCAGGGCCGAGCATGGCCATCAGGTTCGTCAGCATGTGTGGGTTCACGTTCATGGAATGGCCGTTACTGGCGAAATTCTTGAGGCTGTCGGTCAGCGTATGCAACACACCAGAGAAAGTCATGAGCAACGACAAGCCGGCCGTCATGGGAATGATGGTCGCGTTCTGTCGTTGGATCCTCCCAACGGCCTGCTGCCTAGCGAGTTTCCAGGTGCTGAATGGCAGGGGGAGAAGATGCGTCCATCCTTTGGTGAACCAGTGCATGACATAGGGAGCCAGAACAGCCAATGCGAAGATCAGGAGGAACATGCCTCCCATGGAGAACCCAATGAATCCTGTCACCCTGGACTCTATGGGATTCCTGCCGGAAATGTGCGTGGCGAGCTCGCCAGAGTCTATCTTGCGTGTAGCTGTCCCCGGGATGATGAGCGCGCATATCGCTCCCACGAGCAACGATGCGCCTAGCAGAACACGGAATGCGTTCACTTGTCTCGGCGGGTTTTGTGACTGCCGAAGCGCCTCTATCGGCCTGATCTTGGATAGTGTGCGCACGGTCAGCACTGTGCCTGCAAGGACGGCGACTCCGGCAATGGCCAACCCAGTGCCGATGGATGCCAGCAGCTGGGTTGCTTGATACGTCAGTTTCAGCTCGAATGCTCTGGCCAGGAGGTCGAACAGATATGGTGCTGCCAGCGGCGTCAGGAGGGATGACGCTACTGCTGCCAAGATGAATAGGACGATGATGATAGCCAGATTCCCGAAGAGCAGCTGCCAGGGCGTGGCGCCTTGAAGGACCAGCAATGCTAGTTGGTGCCTGCGCTGGTTCAGAGCTGCGGTCACGACCCACAGCATCACGAACACGGCTATGACCACGCTGAACAGCATTGCTGGGCCGGAAAGGTTGGCGCCTAACCCGGCATCCGGTCCGTGGTAAGCGGCATCAATAGCCCTGCGCGCGGCGACGATAGTGCACACAGCGGTCTGGGAAACGATTAGTGACAGCCATACGCCGGCCCATACGGCCGGGGCTGCTTTCAGATCAGAGAGTGCGCCCCTCATATGCGGGCCCCGCTCTCCGTATCAGCGTTCAGCACGTGGCCATCACGGACCTCAACGATCTGGTCGCACTGTCCGGCTACCTCTCCACTGTGGGTCACTATTACTACGGTCCTGCCCGCATCCATAGCCAGGCTTTTGAACACCTGCATGACCTTGGCGCCAGATTCCTGATCCAAGGCTCCAGTCGGCTCGTCGGCGAAAATGATATCTGCATCGGAGAGCAGCACTCGTGCAAGCGCGACACGTTGCTGCTCTCCGCCTGAGAGCATCGTCACGCTCCTTTTTTTCTCGTTTGCCAATCCGAAGTACCGCAACATCTCATCCGCTTTTTGCTTGGGGAGTCGACGGCCGCGCAGGGTGAATGGCAGCGCGAGGTTCTCCTCCACCGTCATGCTCGTGATCAGGTTGTAGGATTGAAACACGAATCCCAGATGCCGACGCCGAAACCGAGTGAGCGCGGACGCTCGCATACGCGTGATGTCATGCCCTAGAAGGGAGATGCTTCCGGATGTCGCACGTTCCAACCCCGAAAGGCAGTACAGCAAGGTGGACTTTCCGCTGCCTGAGGGGCCGACAATCCCCGTGATTCTTCCGGGCTCAGCATGGAAGTCGACATGGTCGAGGATGGTGATCGAATCATCCTTCCTCGGAGTCACCGTCATTGTCAATCCATTTGAACTCACTGAAGCACCACTCATCACCGTTCTCCCATCATCGCCGTTCTCGCGACTTATAAATCTTCATCAGAATATTGCTATGGATGCCATACAAGGATGGCGCCCATAGACTTACATGACTGTTGTCCCTGCCGTCATCAGGGCAAAAATGACAGCCCATGCCATTTTGGTGAATGCGTCATCGCAGTGGCATATTTTTGTGGATTAGCTGCAGGTCCATCAACTCCAGATATTATCATGCCCACCGCCGTGGCATGCAAATATGCTGACGCCGCTATGATGAGCGGCTTCATCATTCATGGCGATATTACTATTCTGCAGATCGATAATGTTGTGCATTTTGTCCGTCTCTCTCCTCTCTTTCTCGTGTTTAGTGCTATTTCCAATGGTGTCTCCACTGAAAGGATCGTTAGGGCAGACGGCTGGCAAGAACTACCATGGTTGGCCTATAAGACTATTTACTGCTCAGATAACGCCAGCTGAGCCTGTCGAATAATCACAAGAGGGTCTTAAATAGGATTCTCAGGGCAGATAAGGGTTTTTATGCCAGATGAGCCCAAATTGATTAAAGCTTTTCTAATGAAGATCTAGTATTTTTTTTGGGGGGGGGGATTCGGCAACTAGGGCGCTGCCAAGTTAAGTGCAGCAAAGATACCGTCTCTGTCATGAGACAGGCCTGAGAATGCATACTGAAGCAAAGGCCTTGACGACTTCGGCCGTGTTTATGTATATTATTGGTTCAACTTGGCAAGCATCCACGCAGCGTTTTGGTCTGGCCGCCTCTGATTTCTTCCAACGGGCCTCTGAAGCGTTGACTACTCCGTGGCATAAGCAGGAGAGTGGCATGACTGGGTTGACCAGCGATCCCAAGCATGAGAAATCGACAGATACCGGCGTGATCCCGACTGCAGGGCAGGGCCATGAGCAGAGGCGCAGAGTGAATGGCCCCGTCCTCAAGGACCCTTCTATAGTAGGTGTCGATCAGGTTGCCCTTGCTCTGAATGTGGACCCCGACCGGGGCCTGGATGAGGCCGAGGCGGCGCGTCGGCTGGACAGGTTCGGTCCTAATGAGCTGGCTGGAGCGCCTCCCGTTCCTGCATGGAGGGAATTCCTTCAACAGTTCAAGGACCCCTTGGTCTATCTGCTTCTGGCAGCCACGGCCATTTCGTTGGTGCCCTGGGTGGTGGAACGCTCACATCCGGCATCAGGAGGCGGGGAGCCCCTGCCCTTTGATGCCATCGTCATCATGATCATCCTCATCCTTAATGCCGCCCTGGGGTACGCTCAGGAGGCTAAGGCCGAGCGGGCTGTGGATGCTCTGGCGAGCATGACGGCCCCGCACGCCTCGGTGCTGCGATGCGGCCGGGTGGTCAGCCTGGAGACCAGCAGGATCGTGCCTGGTGATGTAGTAGTCCTGGCTGAAGGCGATTCGGTCGGCGCCGACGGAAGACTGTTCCAGGCCGCGGGTCTGCGCGTGGCCGAGGCATCGCTGACCGGCGAGTCGCTGCCGGTGGGCAAGCGGCCCGGTCGGCTTGACCAGCCCAAGGCTCTGGGTGACAGAACCAACATGGTCTTCAACGGCACCGCAGTGACCCAGGGGAACGGGCGCATGATCGTCACCTCTACTGGTATGGACACCCAGGTCGGGAAGATCGCCGACATGCTGGCTGATACCCAGGAGGAACCCACGCCCCTACAGAAGGAGATGGCCCGCGTCTCCAAGCTCCTCGGACTGGCCGTCTGCTTGATTGCCGCCCTGGTTTTGGCTGCTTTGGCCCTGATGGAAGGCTTTCAGACAACCCAGGATCTGATTGATTCCCTGCTCATGGCCGTATCTCTGGCCGTAGCTGCTGTGCCGGAGGGGCTGACGGCCATCCTGACTGTGGTTCTCGCCCTGGGCGTGCAGCGCATGGCCAAGCATCATGCCATCGTCAAGAAGCTCAGCTCGGTGGAGACCCTGGGATCGGCATCAGTCATCTGCTCCGACAAGACAGGAACTCTTACACGCAATGAAATGACCGTTGAACGGGTGGTCGTCCCCTCGGGGCAGGTCAGGCTCACTGGCACCGGGTACGCTCCGGAGGGAACCATGCAGCCGTTCGAGGCCAGTGGGTCAGATGATCAACAACTGACAGATACCATTGGTTCATCTCTGGCTGAGGCAGTGGAAGAGACCCTGATGGTCGGGGCCATCGCCAACGACGGAGACCTGCATTGGCAGCCGGTCGAGGCCGAACCTGATTCCCAGGCCCAGTCTGGATCCGGGCAGGGTCACTGGCAGAGCGTCGGCGATCCCACGGAGGTTTCGCTGATTGTTGCCGCCCGTAAAGTCGGCGCTGATGCCAAGGCTGATAGCTACCGTCGTCTGGCCGAGATTCCTTTCACGTCCGAGCGCAAGCTCATGTCGGTTCTGGCTGCCCCGAATGATGACAACGAAAGGGAATCACGTCTCTTCTGCAAGGGCGCTCCCGACGTGCTGCTTGGCCGATGCGACCGGATTCTCGATGGCGGCCAGGTCAGACCTATGACCAGTGCCGATCGGGAAAGGATACTTGCTCAGGTCAGCAGTCTCTCGGCGGATGCCTACAGGACCTTGGGACAGGCTTTCCGGCCTGTATCCGACCAGGAGCTGTCGGCGCTGGCCGAAGCTGACGCGGGGGAGTGGCCGTCAAGCACGGTCGGGACGGATCAGACGGACCGGTTGCCTGAAAAGTCTCAGCATGCTCCTGCAATTCGCTTGTCTGCCGACAAGGTGATCCAGGAAAGCACCCATCTGGAGAGCAATCTGATCTGGACGGGCATGGTCGGCATCATCGATCCGCCCCGAACCGAGGTTCGCCATGCGGTGGATCAGGCCCATAAGGCCGGCATCAGAACGATCATGATCACCGGCGACCATCCGCTCACCGCAGCCAGAATCGCAGGGGACCTGGGCATCATCAAGCCTGGCCAGCCCGCCTGCACCGGCGAGCAGCTGGATGCCATGGACTCGGACCAGCTTCGGGAGACCACCTCCAAGGTCTCCGTCTACGCCCGCGTGGCCCCCGAGCACAAGCTGAAGATCGTCGAATCGCTCCAGGACCAGGGCAAGGTCGTGGCCATGACCGGCGACGGCGTCAATGATGCCCCTGCTGTCAAGACCGCAGACATCGGCGTGGCCATGGGCATCACCGGGACCGAGGTCACCAAGGAATCGGCCAAGATGATCCTGGCGGACGACAATTTCGCCACCATCGTCCAGGCCGTGCGAGAGGGCCGGGGCATCTTCGACAACATTCGCAAGTTCCTGCGCTACCTGCTCAGCTCCAACATGGGCGAGGTCTTCACGGTCTTCGGCGGCGTGGTCTTCGCTGGTCTTCTGGGCATATCGCAGCCCGGCATGGCGGGCGTGACCGTGCCGCTGCTGGCCACCCAGCTGCTCTGGATCAACCTCCTGACCGACGCGGCGCCCGCGCTGGCCATGGGCGTGGATCCGCAGACCGACGATCTGATGGACCGCCCGCCCCGATCCGTCAGCGACCGGGTCATCGACCGGGACATGTGGGTTGACATCATCTACATAGGCCTGGTCATGGCCCTGGTCACCCTGATCGGCATGGACATGCACCTGAGCGGCGGCCTCTTCACCGACAGGTCCGTCCAGGCGATCGGCCACGAGGCGCAGATCAGGGAGGCGCGGACCATGGGCTTCACCATCCTGGTCTTCGCCCAGCTCTTCAACGCGCTGGCCTCCCGCTCCTCCCGCAAGTCGGCCTTCCAGGGGCTCTTCAGCAACCCATGGCTCTGGGGCGCCATCGGCATCTCCATCCTGCTGCAGCTCCTGGTGATCTACGTGCCCTTCCTGGGCGAGGCCTTCGGCACCGTCCCCCTCCAGCCCCAGGCCTGGCTGGAGTGCATCGCGCTGGCTTCCCTGGTCCTGATCGCTTCGGAGCTGCGAAAACTACTCAACTGGGCGGTCAGACGGATACGGGCATGAATGCTTATTCCGATGCGGTGATTGGACTGGACAATGCCGCATCGGGATTGTCTCCTATGGCCTCATCCGTGGCTCGAACCTGTTCCTGCACCTGTCCCCGCTTATCCGCATACTGGCAAATATGGGGAACGATGAGCAACAGCATGCAATGGATGTTTTGTCATATTGGTGCGCGGTTGAACTGTTCTCGCCACAAAATTGGAGGGATAACCAGCTCATTGCTTTATCCTCCTCCCGCAACGACGACCAAAGGGTAAGCGTTTCTGAGCAGGAGCGACTTCCATGGAATGACATTCATGCTGATCTTCTCATCGGGCCGGTTGACAATGAGCATCGTTCCTATACAAACCTCTATAACGACCTGCAGAGCAGGAAAATATACCGGTTGCAGACAGACATGAACGCCCGGCTGACCAAACCTTTCTCATTCGCAGAGGATACGGAGAACTGGCTGCACGCACAGGCGGTCAGATCAGGACTCGACGAACAGACTATAACCGGTCTGCTTGGGGAGACGAACCAGCTATGGCTAGAGGTGGCTAAGCAGCCCGGCCCTCTGCCGGCAGGTACTGAACTGACGGATTCCATGATTTCGCGCCTGCTGCAGGTGGTGGAAAAGCTGTCAACAACGGCCAATCGGCCTGGCTCAGCCTGTGCCGTTTACCGCAAGGACTATGACCGTCGATTTGCGCGTCGCCCCGTCCACCAGGCGGTAAAAACCGACGAGAGCTCGGAGCAGCAAGAAGCGGTGGGACAACAAAATCGGTGGCTTAAGCATGAACGTTTTCGAATAGCAGTCGGGCTTTCCCAGCGTGTAGTCACGAATGCGCTGTTGAAGGCCGCCAAGCTTGTTCGAGAGCTCTCGCCAGCCGAGGAGACTGCTCAGGACGAGGTGTTGCAGGAGCTAGCCCATCGGCAAAGCAGGCGCGCTGGCGGTCCTTCTACCGTGGCTTCCCTTATGGAGTTCTGCGTAGGGGATGATGGCTATCTGGTCCCAAGATCATTGACGCTCTCTCAATATGCCAAGGCGGTTTCCTGCCTGTTCAATCATGAAGGCTGGCCTGATTGCCCGGCTGGGTGGCCGCATATCGAAGTATTTGACGATACGGAAAGCAAACTCAAGTCCGAATTCAATCGTCTGGCTGGTGAAGACTCTGGGGACGAAGCAGGCCGACCGATGTACAAGGCAGGTCCGGTCGGCAGATATGAGATCGAAAGCCTCATTGAGCATGTAGCGGATAGGATGGGACTGGATGACCGCGCGGTGAGTAGCTCTCCTCTTTTCGCTCACGCTGACGGCTCGCCTCTCATTAGGGATTATGTCAATTGCCATCTGGAAGCCAGCTCAGAATCGTTAAATGGCGAAATGATGGATTCCTTTTTCCTTGACGATCTTGAGGACCTTTATCAAAATGGGCCTGACATATTTTCTGAGCCGGTCAGACAGTATCTATCGATTGGTCATCCTCGACGGTTTAATCTGCAGAAGGACCCTGAGGGGCATCTGGTGGGCGACTTTACGGAACCTGCCGGCATGCCATTCGGACGATGGCCGAGTGCTTCCAATCAATTTCAGTCAACAGGTCAGCAGCTGGCCATCAATCAAATACGGGCGGCCCTGGAAGGATATGGCAGCTCTTCGCTGCTAGGTGTCAATGGCCCTCCTGGAACCGGCAAGACCACCCTGCTCAAGGATGTGGTAGCCGAGATTATTGTGGCCAGGGCTCGGCGGTTGGCAGGATTCTCCCGCCCCCAGGATATTTTCACATCCCGGAGGCTGGCCAGAGCAACTTCAGACGAGGACAAGGACTATGTCTACTGGACGCTTGATCCGTCGGTGACCGGTTTTGAGATTGTCGTTGCTTCCAGTAACAACAAGGCTGTTGAAAACGTCAGCCAGGATCTGCCCAGTGCCGATGCCATAGACGCCGAGTGGGAAACCTATCTTGACAGTGAATTCAAACAGGTTCCCTGTGGGTTCGCTTTTCGAGACTTTGCCGGGCAAATTGCCGATCGCAGGAGTCAGGATAAGGGGAGCGGCCCTGCAAATGCCTCATCCGCTTGGGCTCTTATATCGGCGGTCTTGGGGAATATGAGCAATAAAAACCGATTCCTATGGCCCTTCAAAAACGAGTTTATCTATAAGTCATTGAAATACATGCCAGGTGAAAGAGGCAGTAGGACCGATTGGGCAAAGGCCAGGAACGACTTTAATGTTGCGCTGAAGAAGGAAGAGAGCATCCGCGCCAGGAAAACTGCCCAGTACAACCTTATGCGTTCTTACTCAGACCTGTGCAATCAGCGATCCAATCTGTCAGCCGAGTTGAAAACCCTCAATGAACAACTTCATGGCATGAAGGCAAGCCGCTCAAGGTATGTCGGACAGGTTCAATCAATGGAGCGACAGATGTCGGATGCTGGCCAGGCTGCCAATAATGCGCGAGC
Organism: Bifidobacterium sp. wkB344; assembly: GCF_003688305.1. Classification (NCBI taxonomy): domain Bacteria; kingdom Bacillati; phylum Actinomycetota; class Actinomycetes; order Bifidobacteriales; family Bifidobacteriaceae; genus Bifidobacterium; species Bifidobacterium sp. wkB344. Next base: position 181,984 of record NZ_NPOQ01000024.1, read on the forward strand.
TGCTTGGGAGCAGGCTGATAGCATTTGCCAGGTTCACTTGTCTTACTGGAAGTCGCATCCTCTAAGGTCGTTTTTCCACAGCTACGAAAGGCAGCAGGATGAGCTTCAGGTACGTACTGATCTGGAGCAGGCGCGTCGTGCGAAGCAGCATTTTGATGAGCAGGCCAGCAGGGTCCATCAGCGGTTGCAATCCTTCTATGGAGGGTTGGAAGTCGGTGATCGGAAGTTAGGGGAATGCCAAACACAGATTGCGAATTTGACCAGGCAACTTGCTGCCCTTGAACAGCAGATTGCTGAGGCCGAGCAGATTCAGTGGCCCAGGCCAGACATTGGCGATGATCATGTTGTGTGGATGGACCAGGAATGGAGCAAGGCGCGGACTGAGGTCTATATCAAGGCGCTGGCTCTTCATCAGCAGGCCGTCATGGGTGCTGCCCACCAGTTCATGTGCAATCTTTCCCTGGCTTGCGCTGTGATGCAGTCGAATGGTTTTACGGATGACGAGAGGCTGGTGGCTTGGCAGACTTTCTTCCTGGTGATCCCGGTCGTCTCCTCGTCCTTTGCATCAATATCCAGAATGTTTTCGGGGATAGGCAAGGAGGCGCTCGGCTGGGCGATTGTGGATGAGGCCGGACAGGCCCTGCCCCAGGCTGCTGCCGGTCTGTTGCAGCGCGTGAAACATGCGGTTGCGGTCGGAGACCCAATGCAGCTCCAGCCTGTGGATACCATGCCCAAGCCAATGCGAGAACTCCTGGCGAGCACCCATCACCTCCAGCGTCTGGGCCTGGAGTCCGAAAACATGCAGGCTTTGGTTGATTACCAGACGCCTTGCGGTCTGCTGGACGAGACCGATGACCACTGGCTAGGGATGCCTCTGGTGGTGCATCGGCGCTGCGATGAGCCCATGTTCTCCATATGCAACGATATGGCCTACTCCGGCAGGATGGTTCGCGTAGGGCCGGAGCATCAGCCATGTGCCTATCCGTCCGGGCCTCATGCGGGAGATGAGCTGCCGACCTCCTGCTGGTACGATGTGCCGCCGAATTCCGGCGAAACCGGGAGAACGCAATGGAGGCCGCAGGAGGGCTACGAACTACACAAGCGTCTGTGCGGGCTCTTCCGGGGCGGGATCGACCCCACCAATATTCTGGTCATCGCTCCGTTCAGGGCTGTGGCCAACCAGGTGCGTGACACCTTCGCGGATGCCTTGCGGCAATGCACTGGTTGCAACAGCAGCGAAGCCAACCGGCTGGCATCAAGCCAGGCCGGAACCGTCCACACCTCCCAGGGGCGGGAAGCCGACGTGGTCTTCATCGTTCTTGGCAGCAGGGCCGGCAAGCGTGGAGAAGGCTCTCGTTCATGGGTTAACGGGTCGCCCAACCTGCTCAACGTCGCTGTGTCGCGAGCCAAGCGCCGTGTCTACGTAGTCGGCAATCTCTCTGATTGGAAGAATGGAACCTATACGTCCAGGATTGCCAAGGACCTGCCGGTGGAGGCGAGTGCGCAAGTTTGAGTGAGTTGGAATGCAAATAAGTTAAATCTCGAAGCATCCGCATTTGATTGCAGAGCGATATATGTGTGTCATTCTTGCGGAGAAAAATAGAGTCGGTTTGAGAATGGGGAGGTTACCTTGTGATGGGATACAGGTTTCCAATTGTCAAGAGCCTCTATCTATATCTCATAACTTAATCAATGGATATCTGATCTAGCAAAGGGTTGCTCGGTGTAAATACAGGGATGGGACTCAGGTGGTGATCTATCCCCGTAATGACTTTAGTGTCGGGAAAGCACAACGCGAGCATTAATCGCGTGATCCTGTTCTCTCAAGGGAAGTTCAAGAATTGTCCATCAGGGCAACTGATAGCCGAGATTGTATGACAGCAGGGCTCCTCGTTTATGTACTCTGGGTGTATGAGTGAGTGTTCAAAGTTGTATCCTCCATTGCTTCAGGATGAACCCATCAGGTTCGTTGCTGACGATCGATATGGCCGGGGCGAGTACGTGCGGAACCTCGCATTAGGTTTGAGGCGGTCCACGGGGCCATGCCCTCTTGTTGTCGGTATTCAGGGTCCGTGGGGGTCGGGCAAGACTTCATTGAAGAACATGCTTGTCGAACAGCTTGTTGCGGCTCCTTCTGATAAGGTGAAAGGACAAAAGCAAGAACAAGAAAAAGTTATAGTTGTAGAGTTCGAGCCTTGGATGTACTCAGGTAGTGGTCGGCTTGTGTCCCTGCTATTCAGACAGATCTCCTATACAATATCGGGTTGGCAGGGCATCGTGAAACGCCATATTGCAAAGGTGAGCAAGACCACCTCAGACATTGCCGATTTCATGTCTGATATGGATGTCGCTAGTTTGCCGGCAGCGAATAAGACAATTGCGAAAGGGTTCAAAGAAGTTGCGGAAGTTTTGGACCCTAGCAGCAAGGATGTTGAAAGTCTCTCAAAACAACGTCGGAAGCTGCAGAAGAAACTGAATAAGTCGGCGACCAGGATCATCGTGTTCATTGATGATTTGGATCGCCTGATGGATGACGAGGTCACAGATGTGATGCGTGCTGTCAAGGCTGTGGGCGATCTGCCATATATGACGTATGTGCTGCTGTATGACAGGGATTCCGTCACTAGGTCGCTGGATAAGAGCTGCCACGGTAAGGGCGATGAATACTTGGAAAAGATAGTCCAGGTTCCTATTGGACTTCCCGAGCCCGTAAAAGAAGTTGTGCTGGACCGGCTGAAAGATGAGCTACACAATATCGTTGGTGAGCAGGATACCCCTCGCTCCTACGGAGGGTCCAGCGATAGTTCGTCCCGAATGCGAACTATCTATGAATCCTGCGTAATTCCATTTGTCAACAACATGAGGGATGTCAACCGTTTGATAAATGAGTTCAGTCTGCGTTATCAGGTGCTGAAAGATGATGTGGAGACGGAAGATCTGCTTGGCATCACCAGTCTGGAGGTGTTCAATCCCGACCTGCACGAGTGGATCATGGCGAGTAAGAACCAACTGTGCAATCCTGGATACCTCGAGCAGTTTGGCCACGATTTATATAATTCCATGGAAAGCAATAATGAGCTCGAAGAGTACATGGGAAGTATGCCATCGAGCAATACGCGCGCCAGGGAAAGAAACTTACAGGCCGTCGAATCCCTGTTCCCCAGAGTCGGATATGCAGTCGAAAAGGTCCGTGTTGCGGAAGATCGGCTTTTTTCACGGCTTTGGGGATATCGGAGCATATTCAAGGCTGAGCATTTCGACGCTTATTTCCGGCTTTCCATAGGCAACGGCCTCCTTCATGAGGATATCTATAAGAAGCTGCTGATCGACGATCCGTTGGACGAAACAGCCTTTAACCACGAACATTGGTATATCGTCAGTGACGAATATTTTGCCGGTAAAGCAGGGAAATACGCCGAATTGTTAGGTGCTGAACGCTGTGCCAAGATTATGAAATATTGTCTCGATCTCGAAGCAAAGTTCTACGAAGGCCAAGTTGTCACAAAATGCATATCACTTGATGTCGCGCTTAGTTTAATGCGTGCCGAGTCTACCGATGACTATATTGAAGCTATATTGAATACAATTGCAAATTCAAATTCTCCAGTGTCGATGTGGGTAGCGGCAGTATTGGTTATGGAGATGCAGGACAAACTTTTCCCCAAGCATCATCTAACAGGAAATGATACGGCTGGGAACAAAAATAATATCGATTGGCTGGCTCAATCTGTTAGTCGAAAATTTACATTTGAGGCAGGCGCCAAAGCACAGATATGGAAGAATAGTTTTAAAGCATTAAGCAATAAGCTCAAGCATCAAGAATTCAAATTGCCGAGTAAGCCGCTGTCTGGCCCCTTTATGCTAGCCTATGCGGAAATAATTCCAATTATATTTGATGATGACGATGACAAATATATAGCTTTTAAAGTATTCCATCAATTGGTGACAAATAACATATTTGTTGAATATGTGCTCGAAGCATTGACTCAAGAGTCTGAATCTGGATATGTCTGGGTTAGTCCGCTATTGAAATACCTACTTACTCCTGAATTGTGTCGGTCTTTTATAGATTCTTGGAAGGAGAATCCTGACTCCTGCAATGCGAGGGATATCGCAGCTTATGAACTGGCTTCTGGTAGTGGTGGTCTGGATGGTTCTGGATCCGAGTCTGTGCTTGTGCCTGCGGATAAGGTGAATGGGCTCATTCATCAGTGGATGGGGAGTAAGGCCGAGTAACGATTCCTGCCAAACTCGTTATATGCGAGGTGTCAATAAGGAACCAGAGGGCGTGCAGATCATTGAGAGTATTGGCGTTGAGTCCGCAGGTGAGGCTGATGGTCTCCTGGTGCCAGCAAATAAGTTTGGCGTCAACCTCGGTTATGAACCATCTAGATGCCTGTTCCGGGGGTCGATGTGACGCATATCAGCTTGCGCGGAATCAAGTGACTCAGTGGGTTCGGCCAGCACGATCGGTTTATGTGGAAGTTCTATTCATTAACATGTGAGCCAAAATCTAATTCCAGGTCTTTTCTGGCTCGCGTGGTGCTGTCTGTGCCATTTGTCATCTAATACGTAGATTTTGTCACCTTGCAGTATTAGAAGACAGTTGAATTTTAATGAAGTAGACAATTTGTCTGCGGCGTAATCGGCATTATAAATAGTATAAGTCACAAATAGTATAAGAGTGAATTTATTATTTAGTTCTCTGAGGAAAACTGGATCGTGTTTTGCGTTTTGTGGACATCGGTGGTGATGGTGCATGTGCGGCACAGGCTAGATGATCCAGTTTTCTCTCGGTCGCGGTGGATTGGAATATAAAATATAAGAATACGCCATCGCTATCTTGTGCGATTTGGTTATGGCCGAATCAACGGGCTGTGAAACATCGCTTCGGGGTGCGTGTCAAGTCGAATATAAACTGCGATAAACAAATGTAGAAAGCTGGTTACGTCGTTAAACCAGGTAGAAGTGTATTAGTTGAAGTTGTGTGTTTCAGTTTCGGATTCAGGAGGAAGATATAGGGCAAGGCGCAGGTTAAAGCTCATATGGGAAACGGATAGTTTAGGTAAAAACCACCCAAGGCATATATAGGTGAGTTTTGCGATTGGCTACCTCTCTTTCTATTTAAGCGTTCCCGCATACTCTGTATGCAGTAGGTAAGCTGTGCAGAAAGCTCATGTTAAGGCTTGTGAAACAGAATTAGTTATTCGTTATAAGAATGAAGGGCAAGCTGATGGACCAAACTCAATTCATCACAAGTTGAGTGACAAATCCAAAGTGCCCCCCGTGGGACTCGAACCCACAACCCACGACTTAAAAGGACGCTGCTCTAACCATTGAGCCAGAGGGGCAACAGCTCAACACTACATGTTTGTTCTCGATTTTTCCAGTTCGCGGCAAGCCGGTTCTCGGGCGAAGCAAGACCGAGAACCCGTACAGATCAACGAAGAATATCAACTTGAAACGCTACCTTTCCGCCCACTTAAGAAGGCTGTTGGGATGCGTGGGGGAGGGGTGGGGCAAACTCTGAACCTGCCGACGGGAGCCGTGCCGGACAGTAAACCAACCTGTCTGTCAAAAGCTTCTGCCAAAGCGTAGAGTGGCTTCCTACCCGTTGCGCAGTGAGTCGGACCATGTTTTGCCATCTGCAGATGGCGAAGTGGCGGCCGACGTTGATTCCCCGTATTCGGATTGAAAGAATCATCTCTGCGAGGCGACCTCTTGTCCTCGCAAGTGCGCTGAGGGAGGGAGCTCCGACGAAACATCCGGCTCAATACGCATCGCCGTATGTGCAGAGCGCCACAGGCTCATACTGGCATTCACCCGTTTGCAAGAGTTGGATACTGCTATGAAGCATGACACCAATCTTTCGGGCCAGAACGAGCCTTTCCCCATCCATGCATTAGGTCTGTGCAAGCAGGTTTCACCCAGGAAAGGGGAGGCTATAACTCTCTTGGAGAATGTGGAGTTCACTGCCTCCTGGAAAGCCATGACCGGGATTGTAGGGCCGTCGGGGAGCGGCAAATCAACCCTGCTCTATTGTCTGGCTGGTCTCGAACCCGTCAGCTCGGGCCAGGTGGAAGTCCTGGGTCGGCGCATCTCTGCTATGGGGCCTGCAGCGTCAGCGCGGTTCCGCCGTGCGCACCTGGGCTTCGTTTTCCAGTCCTATAATCTGGTGCCTTCGATGAGCGTGGAGGACAATCTCAAGCTGCCCTTCATTCTGCGCAAGACCCGCTGGCCGGAGGATCAGGCGGCCAAGCTGCTGGACAGATTGGGCATCAGGGGACTGCTCAAGGTCAATGTGACCCTCCTGTCAGGGGGCGAGCAGCAGCGTGTGGCTCTGGCCCGGGCGCTGATTTCGGATCCCGATATCATCTTCGCCGATGAGCCTACTGGCGCCCTTGACCAGGAGACCGGCAACGCGGTCGTCAATGAGCTCGCCGCCTTCGCCAATAGGCCTGGCCACGCAGTGATCATGGTTACCCACAGCCCGGAAGTCGCCTCCCGTTGCAACACTCTGGTGCATCTGTGCGACGGTCGCATAGCCACAGCCGACAAGGTTCCCATGCCGAAAGCGGGCATCTGATGCGACTTCTTCTGCGAGATTTCAAGAATGCCCCCCTGGCTTGGTCTGGCGTCATCCTCGTGCTGATCGCCTCGCAGACCATGGTCGGCCTGCTTGCCATGATGCTCTCTTCAGCCAAGGCCCTGGGCGATCTCCCCGGCATGGCCGAGCAAGGCCGCACTGCCTACCAAAACTTGATGATCCCCTTCGTGGCTCTTCTCGTTGCCACAGTATTGATCGTTCTGCAAGTAGTTTCGTCGGTGATCAACCAGCGCAGACACAACCTCGCCCTCCTAGCCCTGCAAGGTGCCACGCCCTGGCAGTTGACCTCACTGACCTGTCTGCGGGTGTCCATCTTGGCGCTCGCGGCCAGTGTAGTCTCGCTGGCGGCTTCTTTGCTGCTGGCCCGTCCCCTCTACGCCTGGGAGACCTCACAGTTCCTGATCGGCAGGCAGCCTTTCATCGCCAGCCACCAGCTTGCTTCCTGGGCAGCAGGAACCTCATGCGGAGTACTGGTGGCCTTGATCGGCACGCTGCTGACCATCCGAACCATCAGCAGGATCAGTCCCGTGGAATCTCTGCGTGCTGCAATCATTCCTCCCAAAACAGCGGGTTCTATTCGTCGTATCGCCGCTGCCTTGTGTTTGCTGGCAGCATTGGTAGTCATGCTGATGCCGATTATGCAAGCGCGGACCATGCCTGATGAGCAACTGGTCCGTTTGCACACCGCGGCACCCATCCTGCCTATCGCCATGGGAAGCACTTTCGGTTTCATACTCCTTCTCGTCGCAATCTGTTTGGCAGGTCCCTCCCTGCTGGGCACGGTCACCAGCGGCTGGACTAGGCTCGTCGCTCTTCGCCAGCCTTCATGGCTGGTTGCTTGTCGGCAAGCCAGTGCCCGCATGCGCAGTCTCAGCTCCACGGTCATACCTCTTATTGTGGGGGTTTCATTGCTGATGATGACTGATTCCTTCTATCAGACCAGCGCTGATTCCAGTCGTCTGCTGCCTCCCAACCTGGATGTCAGCAGCTCTGATTTCTCCATGCTCATTACCCTTCTGGGCCCCGCACTGGTCGTCACGCTGGCTGGAGTGTGCGCCGGATACCTGATTTCAGCCCACGGTCGAAGCCTGGATCTGTCCCTCATCTCGATTGCTGGCGCGGACCCGAACCAACTTGAAATCATGTCCGCTCTCGAAGGGTTCATCATGGCGACTACCGCCGTATTGATATCCTTCACCTCCAGCCTTCTGCCGGTCATGGCCTACGCTGCCGGATTCCGCAAGATCTTTGGCGCTGCCAGCATTGGCATACCTTGGGCTCACTGGGTGCTGGTCTACCTGCTTCTGACTTCGGCGGCATCACTGGCTTCCTGGGTCACGGTGCGCAAATCAGTAGGTCGTTCCCCTGCCGGTGTGATAGCACAGTACACTGGCGAATGAACCTGGGGATCCTCGGCATGACAGCGTGAGGGGGCGCGATGATGGGTATAGCAACCAACCTATTCGAGCTATTGAGCAATCAACGCTTGACTAGGTTCGTCATGCCTCTGCTGAGCCTGGTGTATACGCTTCTCTATGTCAGTGCCCCCATGTTTCCTCCAGTCTGGGCCGAGAACATTCCTTTGCCCGTTTGGAAGACGGCCATCGGCCTGATCGGACTCCTGTGTTCCTGCCTGCTGTACTGGAGCAGACAATTTCCCCTGCTCATCACGACCATAGAGACCCTGCTATACCTCGGCCTGTCATTTGCCACCTCGGACGATAGCTTCCTAATACCCCTGGTAGGCGCTCTCTATTTCTGTGTCTGCTTATCGTCAGCATCTAGGATTGCGGCAGGCGTGGGTGAGTCAGTTGTGGCCGTCAGTCTGGTCACCGTCAGCATGCATGCCGGGCACATGCTCTTTCTGGAATGGTCGGCCAGGATGGCTGTCATCATGGCGGTCGCGGCCGTTGCCGTAGCTGTCAGGTTTTACCGGATTCGACGCGAGACGCAGCAGCGTGAGGAGCAGGAGCGGATCCGCTCTGAGATGCTTGCCAGGCAAAGGGATCAGGCTATATCACGTGCCCAGGTGGCAGGGGAGTTGCATGACAGCGTGGGCCATGACCTCACCACGATCATCGCCCTGACCCAAGGATTTGCTGACTCGCTTGAGATCGAAGAGCTGCAAGAGGTGCTTAAGGACATCAATCAGGTTGCCAGGGATGGATTGGCCGACACTCGACAAGCCGTCCGTACCCTTGTCCAAGAGCATGATGCGCTACCTGAAGAGTCCGATGATGATGGGCGCAGGTTTGGTTCCAGGCTGCACACGCTCGACGAACTCGACACCGTAATCGCCCATGCCCGCGCAGCTGGTCTGGCTGTCGTGTCTACCGAAACAGGGCATCAGCGGCACGATCCCAGACAGGACAACCTCTGCTTCATCATCAGCAGGGAGGCCATCACCAACACGCTCCGGCACGCCTCAGCCCCGAGCACCATCGTCATTTCCCGCGACTATGGGCAGGACGGCACCCTCCGCATCACCATCCACGACGATGGGCATGGGAATAAGCATGGGCCAGCCTTGGGCGATCAGCAACCGGCTATTCATGATCATCAAGGAGTGGGCCTCAAACAGATTGGCGAGCAATGTCGACTGATGGGAGGGAGTCTGAGCTGCGGACTGGGCAAGAATGGAGGATGGACAGTAGAAGCCGTTCTGCCTGGCACTAGTGAGAAAGGGGGCAATGCTCATGATTGACCTGATGCTGGTCGATGACCTTGCGCTCCTCCGCAAGGGGTTGGTACGCATGATCGAGGCCGACCACGATCTACAGGTCGTCAGACAAGCCTCCAACGGTCAGGAGGCAGTGACCATACTTCGAGAGATGAAAGCAGCCGCACAGCCACTTCCTCGAGTGATCCTGATGGACGTTCGCATGCCGGTGATGGACGGCATCAGCGCTACTGCGGTCATTGCCAAGGAATTCCCCGAGATTCGTACGCTGATCCTGACCACCTATGACGAAGACGATTACGCCTTCACCGGTCTGCACGCAGGTGCCTACGGCTTTCTGCTCAAGGACGTATCCACCAGAGACCTGCACCGAGCCATTCACGCAGTGGCCGATGGGGACGCGGTGCTCACCCCCCGTGTCACAGCAGAGCTCATCAACCGCGACAGAGCCTATGCCCGGCATGAGGTCAGTGATCCGCAGGCCAGACAGCAGCTGGATAAGTTGACCCCCAGGGAGTACGAGATAGCCGGGCTCATCGCTCAAGGGCTCTCCAACCAGGAAATAGCCCAGCGTCTCGCTCTCGAAACTACCTCCGTCCGGCGCTACGTAAGCCGCATACTCGACAAGACCGGTCTGCGAGATCGTACGCAAATTGTCATCACATGGTTTCAGGCCGGAATGTCTGGCTGACGATCCCTGACCAGCTATTCAGGGAATTGGGACGAGAAAAGCAGGAAGAACAATAGATTTCAAAGTGACGTTTTCGTTGACCTGATAAAGCTGAAGCTAAGGACTAAAGCCCAGAACTTCAGTTTGGATGAACTTTTATTGGACCTTTGCCGAACAATCATTACACATTGTGATTCTTGCTGTATTGAGTTCCAACTATTGAGTTATGCACGCCATGTCCTGGCGACACTTGTTTGTTTTGGAAACCCCAGTTCCGTTGAATGCTGCTCTTGTAAGCTGAAGCACAAAGGGTGGCCAAGCACTCGACAGAGGAGGTGGATTATGAGAATCCATCTGGTGAGGTTGGACCGGCCGGGGGCGGTGGATGCCGAAATGATCTGGGAATATCTGCAGGCCTGCCGTTCTCAGCCTCAGGATGAAGCGGCTGGTCTCGGCCCCTTCGAGGACTGCCACAGCCTGGATGAGGTTCGTCGGTTTGGTCTGCCGGAGGTGGCTCGTCAGGCGCGTGGTGATGATCTGCCGCCGGGGTTTGTGCCAGCTCTGCAGTTCGCCGCCATGGACCCCAGCGGCAAACTGGCGGGGATGATTCAGCTGAGGTTGCAGCTTACGCAGGCGCTTCTGCGAGTGGGCGGCAACATCGGCTATTCAGTTCGTCCGGATTGTCGCCGGCTGGGCTATGCCGGGCTGATGCTGGATGAATGTCTTCGACAAGCTGCCACTCTGGGCATGAGTAGGGTCCTGATTACTTGTTTTCCGTCGAATCTGGCCAGCCGCCGGACCATCCTTTCGCGTGGGGGGCAACTGGAGAATGTGCTCCCCAGCAGATCTGGTCAGCCAGTAGAACGGTATTGGATTGATTTGTCTACGAAACGAACAGATCGGTAAACGCAATCTTGGATGCAAAAGCAGCTTTCATGTAATTGCTTCCTGGCTAGGCTCTCTGCAATGATTTTCTCCGGCTATGACGTATATGCGCATCCAGAACGCGAACTTATTTTAAGCTTATTTTGAGCGAATGCCGGTTAGTGTATATTTTGTTTTTATGCACATTCCGTGCATTATGTACGACGGCAAAGGAACCGCCATGGGACAAACAGCTTCGACACAGAAACCATCCGATAAGCCGCAAGACATTGCTGTCAGCTTTTTTGCCCTGGCATTAATTCTCGCTCATGTTATATCGTTTGTCACCGGTTCACGGTTCTGGGGTTTATGCACGTACCCAGCAGCTTGGCTGATAATGATTATCTTCATGGTGATAAGACACTGGCTGCGAAACAGTGAAGGCTAGCAACATTCGAGATAGCCAATACACGAAAAGGGCGAAATAGTGGGTTCCGTCGATAACTTGCAGAGTTTCGCATCATCGCCGTCGCTGTTCGTTCGCGCGGTCTACTGTTGTCGGCGGTCAACCTCCCCACTGGTGAGCATGAGCCTGGGGAACAAGCATCGCACTTTTCTCAATATCCGCTTTTGCTGATACTGGTATGACTTCTCTTACCAAAGTGCCGATTGGGAACAAAGTAGATGTACCCGTCCGCCCCTTGGTGGCCCGCTTGATAAATGGGAATATGCTGTTCCAGCTGCAGGTAAACCAGTAGTGGAATCAGTGTTTGTCAGTACGTGCTCTTGGACGCCATAATTTGTGGGACGGTGGCGGTTTTATGTCTGATCCAGCTTGTATTTTATTAGAAAATGCCTGAAATTCTGGGCTCATGGGTGAGGAAAGAATATGGATTAATAAGCTATCGTAGTTGAAGCAGATGGTCTCATGGCAAAGACTGTCGGAGCCAAAAATCACCAGAATATGCTGGGCCGGAATTTGAACTGATTCTTTCCCCTGCCTGCCCAGACTCAGCAAATTGAAATGGTCATGAATAGGCAAGCAACAATAGACGACACAACCCGCGCTTTACCACATCAGTATTGACGCTGAAAGGCTCTGGAATGGGCAATATCGAAGTAAGCGTATCGAACCTTACTGTTCGAATAAAGAACAAAACAATTCTCTCTCATCTTTCATTGGAGGTTGAAGAAGGGGCCTTCCATGGGGTCATCGGGCCAAATGGCGCTGGAAAGACAACCTTGTTCACCGTCTTGGAAGGACTGCAAAAACCGGTTGAGGGAACGGTCTCCGTTCTGGGCAAGACGCCCTATCCACGCAACTTGGCCCTGCTCCGCCAAATAGGCATCCAGCCTCAAAAGTCGTCCTTCTTCCCCAAAACGACGCTCCTTGAGCACCTTACTGCAGTGGCCGATATCTACCAGGTGCCCCGGTCGCGTGTGGACGATCTTATTGATGCATTGAAACTGGATCATGTGGCATCCAACAAGGTTGAATCATTGTCCGGCGGCGAACAACAGAGACTGGCCATCGCCACGGCTGTCGTCCACCATCCTCGGCTGCTCTTTTTGGACGAACCCACTGCTGCCCTCGATCCTGAGTCACGCCATGACCTTGTGAGCCTGCTCAAATCCAGTCAACAATTGGCCGCCACGGTTCTTTATACAACGCACCATCTGGACGAGGCGGAGCGGTTGTGCAACGTGGTCTCGATCTTGGCGGATAAGCATATTCTCGTGACGGCCAGTCCTAGCAAGCTTATTGCGCAAGCAGAGATGGAATCGACCATTCTTCTTCCGAATGCCTTGGATCAGGCCGATCATGTAGCCCGTCTCGTGGGAGCTGACTATGTAAAAGCCACACCCGACGGTCTAACAGTTCGCACCAGGGATACCGGAGTTACTTTCGCGAAATTGGTTGATTCAGGGATCAATACAAGCCAGGCGCAAGTCAAGGATGGGCGTCTGGAGGATGTCTACCTTCGCCTTCTCGAAAAGGAGAACGTCAAATGAACAGCTTCAAAACTCTATTCAAGTTGATGTTCCACTACGATATTCGTGACTGGTCCACTTTGGTTTTCACCTTTCTCTTTCCTATAGCCTTGTTGCTGGTCCTGGTCCTGTCTTTTAAGAGCTACGTTCCTGGAGTTGATATTGCCAGTCAAATCAGCGCCAATGTCATTGCGTTTGGTGCGGCCTACGTGGGTATTTTTGCCGGTGCTTCGCACCTTGCCCTCTGGCGCGAGAATGGCATGCTTCAGACGGTTCGCAATTTTCCTCTATCCTGGAATGTGGTTATCCTCTCCCAGGCTGTTGTGGGTATCGTCGTCCTCCTGGCGCAGGCTGTAGTGCTTGTCATCTTGGGAATGGTCATGGGAATGAGGCTGAAACCGACGTTTTTGTCGGGATTGCTTCCCTTGGTCCTGGGTTATCTTTTGTTCTTTTTCCTGGGTGTCATTATCGCCATGATAATTTACTCCATCGCAGGGGTATCCATCCTTGCGAACATCATTATTCTGCCCCTAGGCTTCATTGGCGGAGCTATGATGCCGCTCAATATGTTGCCGTCCTGGGTGCAGACCATCGCCCCCTATACGCCCCTATATCACATGAGGGAGGCCTTGTCGATGATGCTGATTGGATCGGGCACCTGGCCTCATGCCTGGCTCGGGATTCTATACCTGGCCGTGGGCTGCATGACCTTAGGGCTTGTTTCCATATACGGTTTTCGCTGGAAATAATACTGCTGGCGGTTATGCACCGTATCCCAAAACACTTCTCGTTTCTTGAATGGTAGTTGTGGCCTCGGTTTAGGGTAATTCCTGCGCGAACCTTTCTTCGCTGCCTGCAGCCGCCTCGGATATAAGAAGGATCTTGAGCATACGCTGACCCGTCAGTGTGAAAGAGACCGATAGATTCCTCGTGTCTTAGCGCGTCTGTGGCATTCTTCTGAGAGAATGGCGTGTATGGTCTGGCTGATTGTCCTGATATGGGTGCTGGTGGTGGCGGCATTCATCGTATTCGTCATGCGTCTGGCGCTTGGCGAGTCCCAGGACCGTGCCTTCTCCCAGTCTCTGAATGAGCGCGTGCACAGGGCCGCCCGCCGTCAGCAGGAGCGAGAGAATCAGCTGCCGCGTGTAGCAGGGGGGCACCTGTCTTTCGCCCCTGGATCGGGCGAGGATGCATCAACCGCTGAAGATTCCGAACATCCCTATCCGGTCTATGTCAATTCCTCCTCCGTGGTGGAGGTTCGAGGCATGCTGGCCTCCGATTCCACGGTCGAAATAAATCTGCCCCCGCCACCGAGCAACGATTCCACATCGTCGGTCAACCCGAGACAACAGAAGAATGCCGCGCAGTTGGCTTCTACGGCCTCTGGGCCTCCAGCTCCCAGGAGCTCCACCCTGCGATCACCCAGCCTTGAGCCTTCGCGTTCGCAGCGACGGGAGCCTCAGTCCACCACCTCCGACGTCATTCCAGCAGTCAAGAGCGGTTCGCAGGCGGGAACGAGCTATCCAAGCGGAAAGTGATCGCTGGTGGTGACCGTCCGTGTCCCTTTTCGCCTTTAGGCTGGTACCTATGACAACACAGCAGCTCCTTATTCTTATCGCGGTGCTGATCGTCCTGGTGCTGGCGGTGGTCGGCATTCTGGTGGCGGTCCGTAAACGCCGGTCCCAGGGGGATTCCACGCGCTCCGACAGGGTGCAAGAGCCTGATGCCTCCCCAGCGGATTCGCATGCATCGGGTGCTTCCCCCAATCCGGACACTTCTGCGGGTTCCGGCTCAGTCGATTCAAAGGAGTCCAGCCAGCCGTCCTCGGTTGAGCAAGCGGCATCGTCGGCGCAGGAGGAGCTGGCTCATCCGGAGGCCTCTGCATCCCGTATGACCAGACTCAAGGCCAGGCTGGCCAAGAGCCCCAACCCCTTCGGCAAGGCCCTTTTTGCCATTCTGACCAAGGACCATCTGAGCGAGTCCGACTGGGAGGATGTGGAAGACACCCTGCTCATGGCGGATGTGGGCGCCGAGGCCAGCGAACAGCTGGTGAAGCAGTTGCGTGACGATGCCCGTATTACCGGGCAGAAGGACCCTGCAACAGTGCGTCGTGGTCTTCGTCAGCGCCTGATCGATCTGGTCGACCCCAATATGGATCGAACTCTGGTGGCTGCCCGACCTCAGGCCAACAGGCCGTCGGTCATCATCATGGTAGGTGTCAACGGCACAGGCAAGACCACTACGGCGGGCAAGCTGGCCAGACTCTTCGTGGCCGATGGCAAGTCGGTGGTCATGGGTGCCGCCGACACCTTCCGTGCCGCCGCCGCTGACCAGTTGGAGACCTGGGGCGGCAAGGTGGGTGTGCCCGTGGTCCGCAGTGACCGCGACGGCGCCGACCCGGCCTCTGTGGCCTTCGAAGCGGCTGAACGGGCCAAAAATGATCAGGCAGATGTCCTCATTGTGGACACAGCCGGCCGTCTGCAGAACAAGGCCAATCTGATGGATCAGCTGGGTAAAATCCGGCGGGTGATCGAGAAGAACCTGCCCGTGGACGAGGTTCTGCTGGTCCTGGATGCCACCACCGGGCAGAACGGGATGATCCAGGCTCAGGTCTTCGCCCAGGCCATCGGGGTCACGGGCATCGTCCTGACCAAGCTGGACGGCTCAGCCAAGGGCGGCATCGTCGTTTCGGTCCAGCGTGAGCTGGGTGTGCCTGTCAAGCTGGTTGGGCTGGGCGAGGGACCCGACGATCTTGCCGTTTTCGACCCCGAATCCTTTGTCGACGGCATTCTGGGAGACGAATAGTCCGGCCGTTCGGCTGGTCATAAAGTGGTCATCCAATAGTCACTCGCAGGTAATGCGACGGTGACCTGACCGTCATCCTCTTCCTGTTTGATGAATCGGGAAGTGGAAGAGAATCTGACGTAGGCTGTCCGGAGGGAAGCCCTCTTTATTGGGGACTGCCCGTCCGGATGGGGAAAAGAGAGGTGTAGGCATGGATTCTGGAAATGCTGCATGGATGCTGGTAGCGGCATCCATGGTTTTCCTGATGACTCCAGCGGTGGCTTTCTTCTATGGGGGTATGGTCCGAGCCAAGGCTGTGCTCAACATGATGATGATGTCCACGTTGGCCATTGCCGTGACGGGCGTTATTTGGGCCTTCTGGGGCTGGTCGATTTCCTTTGCAGGCAAGGATATCGGTGGCATCTTCGGCGACCCAGTCACCGGCTTCCTGCTCAAGGATACGGTCACGGCCAAGGATGGGGTCTTCACCTCGCTTGATTCCGCAAACGCTGCCTACCCGCACACGGTGGACATCGCCTTCCAAGCCGCCTTCGCCATGATCTGTGTGGCCCTGATCTCGGGAGCCCTGGCAGAGCGAGTCAGAATCAGCACCTGGATGATTTTCGTGGCCCTCTGGGTCACCTTGGATTACGCGCCCATGGCCCACATGGTCTGGAATCACGGACTGCTGGCTGCCGATGGACCCATCTCCAACGCCATTGGAGCCCAGGCACATGACTTCGCAGGCGGTACGGTCATCCACATCAACGCGGCAGTAGCAGCCCTGGTCATTGTGCTCATCATCGGCAGGCGTATAGGCTTTCCCAAGGAGTCCATACGCCCCCACAATGTGCCCATGGTCATGCTTGGCGCCTTCCTGCTCTGGTTTGGATGGTTCGGTTTCAATGCCGGTTCTGCCTTCGCCGCCAATGGCACGGCTGGATATGCCTGGGTCTCCACGACCATGGCCGCCAGCGCTGCCACCCTGGGCTGGCTCTTTACTGAACGGATCCGTACTGGGCATTACACCGCCATGGGTGCTGCATCCGGCATGGTCGCTGGCCTGGTGGCCATCACTCCAGCGGCCGACGTGGTTTCCCCGCTCTGGGCCATGGTCATCGGCCTCCTGGCTGGTTTCGTCTGCTGCCTGGCCTGCGGGCTCAAGTTCCGTTTCGCCTATGACGACTCCTTGGATGTGGTAGGCATCCACGGTGTGGGTGGTTTATTGGGCACGCTGCTGATAGGCTTCTTTGGTACCGGCACGGGCTTCCTGGCCGGCGGCAATTTCCGGCAGCTGCTGGTTCAGTTCCTGGTGGCGCTGATTGCGATCATCTACGCAGCTGTAGTAACCGGTGTGATCGCCTTTGCACTGGAGAAGACCATTGGTTGGCGAGTCAGCAAGGATCAGGAGGTCATCGGCGTCGATCAGAGCGATCAGGGTGAGAGCGCCTACGACTTCGGGTCCATTCTGAACTGATCAGAAAGGAAGGCAGCATGAAACTCATTACCGCCATCGTTCAGCCCGGGCGGCTGGATCAGATTAAGCAGGCCCTCAACGAGGTCGGTGTGCACGGCATGACCATCTCGTCAGCCCAGGGCTATGGTCGGCAGGGCGGCCATAAGGAGGTCTACCGGGGCAGCACTGTCAAGGTGGACCTGGTTCCCAAGGTGCGCCTGGAGGTGCTGACCGAGGATCGCCGTGTTGACGAGCTGGTCGACACCATCGTCCAGGCTGCCGCCACCAACACCGTGGGCGACGGCAAGGTCTGGGTGCAGACCCTGGATTCGGTGGTCAGGGTCCGTACCGGGGAGACCGGCGTCGACGCCATCTGAGGCAGCCACCCGCTGACCAGTTTCGGCAGGATCCCGTCGCTGTGACCGATTTCATGGTCCGGCAGTCGGGGTCCTGCTTTTTCTATGTTTTTTCAGGCTTGGCTGGCCTGGTCGATTGTTCCCATCCAGACATCGGTACGCGTTCTCAGGCCATTGCAGATGGCCCTGACGCCGATGAAGAGGACATTGAGCACGGCCCAGAGCATGGCTATCCGCCAGGTGGGTGTCCAGTTCACAGCCAGAGCAGTCATGCCCAGCAGGCCGATCACGTAGATTACAGCCGTCAGGGAGCAGGTGGCTGCCAGGTAGCGATAGTCCCCAGCCCCGATCAGGATCCCGTCCAGTGCCCACATCCATCCGGCTACGGGCATGAAGACCCCTTGGACGATCATGCCCACGGTGATCAGCGACCTTATGGCTGGCGTTGGGCTAAACAGGGGAGCGGCGAAGAGGCCCAAGGCGATCATGACCAGTCCGACCAGCACTCCCATGGCCATGCCGGCCTTGGCTGACAGATCGGTCATGACCCTTGCCCGTGACCGCTGTCCGGCACCCAGCTCGGTGGCTACCAGTGATTGGCCGGCGATGCCTACGGCGTCCAGCATGTTCAGGCCGAAGTTCCAGGCCGAATTGACCCCCTGGTAGGCGGCCAACACCTGCTCGCCCAGGTGAGCCGCAGCCACCACGGTCATAAACAGGCAGACCCGCAGGGCCAGAGTCCGCAGGAAGAGCGGGAAGCCGTCGCCCATGCTGGCCGCCATGCCTGAGAGCCGGGGCCGCAGCTGGGCGCCTTCCCGACGTGCCCAGACCAGGGCGGGAATGGTCAGGAAGAGCCCCATGGCCCACTCGGCGATCAGGGTGGCCACGCCCGAGCCCAGAATGTCCATGTGCAGGCCGAAGACCAGAAGGACCTCCAGGGCGGTGTTGAGTATGGCGCCCGACACGGCGGCCACCAGGGTGATCTTTACCTTTTGCAGTCCCCGGAAGATGCCGTTGGCCGCGTAGACCAGGAGCATGGCCGGGAGGCCGAAGACCAGAGCGTTCAGATAGGTCTGCGCTGCCTGCAGGACCGACCCGCGGGCTCCCATCAGGCTGCAGATGGGCCGACTCAAAGCCAGGAGAACGGCACAAACGACCAGGCCGATGACGAAGGCCAGCCACATGCCGTCCACACCGGCCTGCATCCCCTCCCTGCGGCGGCCGGCGCCCATGAGTCGGGCCACCTGGGAGGTGGTTCCGTAGGCCAGGAAGATGCACAGGCCCACGGTGGTCAGCACCACGGTGGATCCGATGGAGAGCCCGGCCAGGGCCGAGTCGCTGATGTGGCCCACGATGGCGGTGTCGATCATGACGAAGAGCGGGGAGGCGATCAGCTGGCCGAAGGTGGGTATGGCCAGTCCAGCGATGGTCCGGTAGGTCGCCCGCCGTTCTTCCGGCGTGATTGATCCGGTCTTGGTTTCGGTGATGTTCCTCTGGCTGCGCATGGACGTCATGCTAATGCTCTGGGCTGAAGACACAACCTCTGGAAGTCAGTCCGTGGACGCCTTGCCGGTAGACGCCATATCACCAAACAGGCCCGAGTGCAAGCTGGATTGATGATGTGGAAGACTGTCCCCAAGTTTTACACAGAGTTATACCCATGAGGTGGATAAGTTGCGCACATGTCCTCTAGGACACGCCTTGAATGTGGATAACTTATTTTTCTATGCACATGCAGAGGCGACTCTGTGCTGCACCGGGTGGCTCGGTGCCTCCTGGTGAATGCCTTGGGTGAAATCCTCCTCTGAGGGCTGTTAAGGACGGTCTTCTTCGTAGAATCGTGGCTATGGCTTCCGACGACTACACCGACTACACCCATCCCGAACAGCATCCCACCGATCATGCACAGACCGGCCGTGACATGCTCTTCGACCGGGTGCCCCCGCATGACGACGATGCGGAGATGGCCGTCCTGGGCGGCATGCTCATGAGCAAGGATGCCATCGGTGAAGTCAGCCAGATGATCGACATATCCGACTTCTACCAGCCCAAGCACCAGACCATCTACGAGGCCATCGTCACCCTCTTTTCGGCCTCCCAGCCGGTGGATGCGGTTCTGGTGGCCAACGAGCTGCTCAAGTCCGGCGACTTGGAGAAGGTGGGCGGCACTGACTATCTGCACTCCTTGGTGGCCTCAGTCCCGACAGCCGCCAACGCCACCTACTATGCGGAAATCGTCCACCAGCGGGCCATCCTGCGCAATGTGATCGCTGCCGGCACCAAGATCGCCCAGCTGGGCTACTCGGCCGAGGGCTCCCAGGCCGAGGACATCGTCAACCTGGCCCAGGCCGAGGTCTACGAGATGAGCGTGGGCAGGGTCCGTCAGGATTACGAGGCCATCGGGCCGGTCGTCCATGACACCCTGGACCAGTTGGACAAGTTGCAGAACGGCGACATGGAGCGGGGCGTGCCCACCGGCTTCAAGAGCATCGACGACGTGACCCAGGGCCTGCAGCCCGGGCAGATGATTGTGGTGGCCGGCCGCCCCGCCATGGGCAAGTCCACCCTGGGCATCGATTTCGCCCGTGCCGCGGCCCTCCACAACAACATGACCACGGTGGTCTTCTCCCTGGAGATGAGCAAGAACGAGCTGGCCCAGCGCATCATCTCGGCCGAGACTGACATCCCCCTGGTGGCCCTGCGCCGGGCGGACGACATTACCCCTGAGCGCTGGAACACCCTGAACACCTTCTGGAGCAGACTCCAGGACGCCCCGCTCTTCCTGGACGATTCGCCCAACATGAGTCTGATGGAGATCCGGGCCAAGTGCCGTCGGCTCAAGCAGACCAACGACCTGAAGCTGGTGGTCATCGACTACCTGCAGCTGATGACCTCGGGCAAGCGGGTGGAGTCCCGTCAGCAGGAGGTCTCCGACTTCTCGCGCGCCCTGAAGCTGCTGGCCAAGGAACTGGAGGTCCCGGTGGTGGCGCTGAGCCAGCTCAACCGCGGTCCCGAGATGCGCAACGACAAGAAGCCCATGCTCTCCGACCTGCGTGAGTCGGGATCCATCGAGCAGGATGCCGACGTGGTCTTCCTGGTCCACCGGCCGGACTTCTACGATAAGGAGGACCGCCCGGGGGAGGCCGATATCATCCTGGCCAAGCACCGCAACGGCCCCACCGACACCTTCAAGCTGGCCTTCCTGGGCGAGAAGTCCAAGTTCAAGGACATGCCCCAGGACTACCAGCAGGGAGGGGTCTGAGATCATGCATTCCACGGATTCCAAGGCGCAGCCTGCCGATCAGCCTGGTCGTCCTCGTCGGCCGTGGCGCTCCCTCCTGGCCCTTCTGGTCGGCAAAGCGGTGCGCCTCGTTTCGCGTCTATCCCATCACGGCGGTTCGGCCCTGCCCGGCAAGGTGGTGGAGCGGATCGATCCGGGCTTCCTGGCCAGGACCCTATCGGGACTGCCCCGTGGAGTGGTTCTGGTCTCAGGGACCAACGGCAAGACCACCACCACCCGGATGGTGGCCTCCATGCTGGAGTCCCTGGGCCTCAAGGTCTTCACCAATCCAACCGGGTCCAACTTCACCCGCGGCGTGGTCTCGGCCTTGGTCTCTACGCTGGGGCTGTCCGGTCGGCTGAATGCCGATATTGCCGTCCTGGAGCTGGACGAGGCCTATGCGGTCCACTTCGTGCGACAGGTCAAACCCCGCTACGCCCTCCTGCTCAATGTCATGCGTGACCAGCTGGACCGGTTTGGGGAAATCGATACTACTGCCCGGCTGCTGGGTCAGGTGGCCCGGGCCACCAGGGGCACAGTGGTCCTCAACCGTGAGGATCCGCGCATCGCCAGCCTGGCCGCCCAGACTCCGGCCCAGACCGGTGTGGCCTACTTCGGGCTGTCAGACGATCTGCTGACCTATTTCCCCACCGATGACGACATGCATGCCTCGGATCAGGATGCCGATGGTGCCGCTACGGCCAGCACTTCCCGCCCGGTTCGCCCAGGTCACCGGCTGCCAGCCGAGGTGACCCTGGAACGGGTCATGGACCACAGGGCCGCCTTCCGCCTAGACGGTCGGCTTTTGGAGACCGATCTGCGTCTGGAGGGCGTCTACAACCTCTACAATGCGGCCGCCGCCCTGGCGCTGGTGAGGGTCGTCTTGGAGGATAGGGAACCTGATGATGCAGCGCTTATGGATGCCCTGTCCAAGGTGACCCCCGCCTTCGGCCGCGGGGAGGTTATTACCTACCAGGGCGCGCCGGTTGAGCTGGTCCTGGTCAAGAACCCCATGGGCTTCCGACTGGCCCTGACCTCCTTCGACTCTGCCGGCCAGGACACCATGATCGCCATCCGCGACGAGTATGCGGACGGGCGCGACATGAGCTGGCTCTGGGATGTGGACTTCACCTCGCTCAGAGATGCCGGCGTGGCCATGGTATCCGGCACCCGGGCCTATGACATGGCCCTGCGCCTGGCCTATGACCAGGTGCCCACGGAGGCGATCGAGACCGACCTGGATCGGGCGCTGACATCCTTCCTTGAGGTGCATCCCGGCCGACCCAAGCGAATCTACTGCACTTACACATCCATGCTCCGGCTCCGGTCCGCCCTCGGCAGGATCACGAGCGTGGACGATGCCGGGGTGGGCGCATGAGCGAGCAAATCAAGAGGAGCGAAGGAATGCCGCAGACGCAGGATAAGGCCAAGGCCGTGGGAGACCATCCGCCGCTGCAGATCCTCTCCCTCTACCACCGTGACATGAACATCTATGGGGATTCGGGCAACATTCTCAGCGTGACCCGCCGGGCTGAACTGTACGGATTCCGTCCCATGGTCCGCTATTACGACCCTGGCGATGCCTGGCCGGAGCGGATCGATATGATTCTGGGCGGCGGCGGTCAGGACCATGGCCAGGAACGGATCATCGACGACCTGCGGGAGCGGAGCGGACTTCTGCGTGATCTGGCCGGCCAGGATGTGCCCATGCTGATGATCTGCGGGCTCTATCAGCTCTTCGGACATTATTTTGAGACCTCCGACCATGAGCGCCTGGAGGGGGTCGGCATCCTTGACGTGCATACCATTGCCAAGCCCGAGCGGATGATCGGCAATCTGGTGGAACAGGCAGAGGACTTCGGCAGGGTGGTCGGTTATGAAAACCACTCTGGCCTGACCTACCTGGGGGAGGGGGCCCATCCACTGGGCATGGTGACCGAGGATGGCCGCGGCAACAACGGCAGGGACCACACGGAGGGTGCCCGATGGAAGAAGGTCATCGGCACCTACATGCATGGGTCGCTGCTGCCGAAGAACCCGGCCATTACGGATTTCCTTATCGAGGGTGCAGCCGACAGGCGGTACGGCCAGGACACCTTCGCCCAGATGAAGACTGCCATGGACGAGAAGAGCCGGAGCGAACTGGAGCGTCTGGATTCCCTGGCTGATCAGGCCAGCCGTATCGCTGCCTCCAGGCCCAGATGAAGAGGAACCTTAGGTTCCGTCTGCGGGTCCTGCACAGATTTTGATGAGTGATCGTAGGGTAATGCCAGGGGAAAGATGTTGCGGTTCCTCTTGCCACGGTGTCGAATCGGATTGGTCAATGATAACCAGCTAGACTGTAAACAGAGACGGCCGCTCGTCTCTTGGCGGTCTAAAGGGCCCGGTACTTCAAGGGCGTATGAATGCTGGGAGGCATATCATGTCGGATTTGCATATTGGTGATGGATTGCACAAGGTGCTTCTGGCTGGCATCGGAGCGCTGGCCACAGGCGTGGAGAAGGGCCAGGAGGTCATTGACAACCTGGTCAAGAAGGGCGAGCTGACGGTCGAGCAAGGGAAGATTCTTAATACTGAGCTCAAGCGCAACAAGCAAAACCGTCCCGCTCCAGCACCCGCACCTGCTCCTGCTGACAATGCACCTGCTGCTCAGGCCCCGGCTGCTGGCGCGCCCAGGTCTGCGACTCATGTTGCTCCTGCTCCCCGCCGTCCCGACCATGAGCCTCTGGCGCCAATGCCGGATCGTCGGTCCGGGTCCATCCCCATCACTTCCAATGATCCCATCGCAGGTCAGCAGGGCTGAAAGCAGTCAATTACTGTCAGCGTCGGTCGTTTGCGCCGGAATGTCTGCCGCTGGTCGGCCATGCGGATAAAGGACACAGGTGAGTGGTGAGTATGGATGCCATGAACGGACATGATGCCCCGGTACAGACCATTGGCCTCTTCGGAGTCGGCACGGGAGAGCGGCAAGGGGCAGCAGGAAGGATTCGTCACAGGCGTGGGAGGGCTCGCCGACTGGCCGAGATGATCCGCATCGTCAACCGGTTCGACATCATCCACGGCCTGACCCCGGTCACCATGCGCCGCATGTTCGAGGCGCTTGGGCCCACTTTCGTCAAAGTGGGCCAGATTCTCTCCATGCGTTCGGAAATTCTGCCGGAGGCCTTCTGCCGTGAGCTCTCAAAGCTGCGCGCCGACGCGGATCCCATCCCTTATTCTGTGGTGACCGGAACCCTGGCCGCCGAGTATGGCCGTCCGCTCGACCAGATTTTCTCCTCCATAGACCCTGTTCCTCTTGGGTCAGCCTCCCTGGCGCAAGTGCATCGGGCCCGCCTGGTCAGCGGTGAGGATGTGGCCGTCAAGGTTCAGCGCCCAGGGATCCAAGAGACCATGGCCCAGGACATTGACATTCTGCGCAGCATGGTCAAGTGGGCCTCCCGGTTCGTCCGCAGCACCCAGGTGATTGACATCCGTGGGGTGGTCGAGGAACTCTGGGAGACCTTCCAGTCCGAGGTCGACTTCCAGCAGGAGGCCGCGAATCTGGCTGAATTCAAGGATTTCTGCGACGCTTACGCCTACATCGACTGCCCGAAGCCCTATCCCGAGCTTTGCACCAGGCATGTGGTGGTGATGGAGTACATCGACGGGATATCCCTCTCACGGCCTGCACAGCTGGTGGCCCAGGGCTATGATCTGAAGGAGATCGGCACCAAGCTGGTCGACAACTATGCCACCCAGATCATGGACCGGGGCTTCTTCCACGCCGATCCACACCCCGGCAACATCATCATCCGTGATGGTTGCATAGTGCTGATCGACCTTGGGATGGTCGGCCGCCTGGACAAGGTGACCAAATCGGCTTTGAAGGACATGATTTTTGCAGTAGGCCGCGAGGATTCACCGGCCCTGGCCCAGGGACTGCTTCGCTTCGCCGGTACGGGAGAGGCCAGGGCCGAGGACTACCCGTATCTCCTGGCCGACCTGGATGCGGTCGTCCAGCGATTCGGCAAGCTGGATCTGGCCGATCTGGACATCGCCGAATATGTCAACGCCGTTATGAAGCTGGCCGCCCGGCATGGCATCAAGGTGCCGGGGTCGGTCACCATGGTGGCACGCTGCCTGGTCACTCTTGAAGGGCTCCTGGACGAGTTCCTGCCCGAGGCCAATATCGTGCAGATCATCACCGATCATGTCGTTTATAGCCAGGGCACAGGATCCATCCTCAAGGAGGAGACCCGGAAGCTGGGCATCCAGGGTGACCTGGCCCTGCATGGGCTTTTGGGTGCCCTGGCTGAGTCCCAGACCGCAACCAAGATGCTGACCCGGGGCCAGTTGCGCGCCAATGTGCAGCTAGTGGGTTCCGAGGAGCCTCTGCAGCAGCTGTCCGACATGGTCAACAGGCTGACCATGGCCCTCATTGTCGTTGGCCTCTATGTGGGCTCTTCGATCGTCTACTTTGCCCGCATCAAGCCGGTGGTCTTCGGCATCCCGGTGGTCAGCATGCTGGGCTATGTGGTGGCTTTCGTTCTTTCGGTCTGGATAGTCCTGGACATCCTGATCAAGCACCGGGCCCTCAAGCGTCGGCGACGCAACGGCGAAGCCTAGGCTGAGAGCCCGTTCATCCTATATGGATATAGATACTGTCTGATGCTGAATCAGCCGGCGAAGTCCTCTACGGTTTCAGGGGATTCGTGGTTCATGAAGGCGGATTTGCCGGTGTCCATGGCACGCAGCCGGTCCATCTCCTGGTCGGTTAGCTGGAAGTCCCAGATGTCGAGGTTCTCGCGCATGCGCTCGCGGTGGGTGGTCTTGGGGATGATGATGACCCCGTCCTGAACCAGGAAGCGCAGTGCCACCTGGGCTGCGGTCCGGCCGTGCGCTTGCCCGATTTCGGTCAGGGTCGGATTGGTGAACATGCCCTGACGTCCCTCAGCGAAGGGTCCCCAGGATTCGATCCGGGTGCCGTACTTGTCCATGTAGGTGCGTTCCTGGGGGCGCTGGTGGAAGACGTGGGTCTCCAGCTGGTTGACGGCAGGGACGATTCTGTTGAACTTGACCAGGTCCACATAGCGGTCGGCATAGAAGTTCGAGACGCCGATGGCCCGCAGGACCCCCTGGTCATAAAGGTCCTCAAGGGCGTGCCAGGCTGCGTAGTAGTCGTTGAAGGGCTGGTGGAGGAGGACCAGGTCCAGGTGGTCCGTGCCAAGCTTCTTCATGGACTCCTCGACCGAGGCCTTGGTCTTGTCGTATCCGTAGTTGGTGATCCAGACCTTGGTGGTCAGGAAGACCTGGTCGCGGTCGAGGCCGCTCTGGGCCAGGGCATCTCCAACGGCTTGCTCGTTTCCATAGGCCTGGGCCGTATCGATGGCCCGGTACCCGGTCTCCAAGGCATCCAGGACTGAGCGGCGGCACTCGTCCAGGTCGGCGATTTGGTAGACGCCGAAGCCTTCCATGGGCATGAGGACGCCGTTGTTGAGCTTGACGGACGGGACAGTGGTGGAAGAATCATTCTGCATGGTTTCTTGCTTCTTTCTTGACAGATTGCTTGATTGGGCTGGCTGAGGGGCAAAGCATGCCTCTACGATCTGCCGATTCAAGGATAGGAACTTGAAGCAGCTTGAAGTCAAGCCAGCAAAGCGCGTTCGATCCCCTGCGATGCTAGCGTGGACAGTGAAGTAGCTGATGGCTGGAGGCGATGATGGGGTCCAAGGCACGATTGGCCGGCAAGGTCGCACTGGGTCTGGGATTGGGGGTTTTGGGGGCCTGGAGCTGGGCTCTGGCTCCCGGCCTTTCGGTGGTTGCGGGCCGAAGAAAGCCTGTAGGCCTGTCCTTGCACCCCTATGCGCACAGGGGTTTGCACGACGCTGGCTCGGGGATGGAGACGACCAATCCCAACCCTGGTCAGACCGCCTACCTGCACCGTATCCATGACTGTCTGAAGATTATGCCCGACAGACCTTTGGGTAGGCACGCCTCCGTTCCGGCCAAATCCCACCGGTTGGTGGCGCCCGAAAATTCGCTGGCTGCCTTCGAGGCGGCCTGCAGGGCCGGTTACGGGATCGAGCTGGATGTCCATCTCAGCCGGGACGGTCAGGTGGTGGTCATCCACGATGGAGACCTGCAGCGGGTGGCGGGCGTCAATCGAGCGGTGGCTGATTTGACCTACGATCAGCTGCAGAGGATTCCCCTGTGCCCAAGCCCTGTCCAGGCTTTTGAGTCGGGCAAAGAGATTCATGACTCTGCCGACCACGACGGTGATCCCGAAACGGAGGGCGAGGACGGGGACGTTGACGATCCAGAAGTGCAGCATGTGCCTCTGCTGTCCGAGGTGCTCGCTCTGGTGGATGGCCGGGTGCCTCTGGTCGTCGAAATCAAGATGGACCGGGGCCTGGATCGGGAGCTTATGCGCCGGACCGATGCCCTCCTGTCCAGGTACCAGGGCCCCTATGTGATTGAATCCTTCAACGTCCTGGCCCTTGCCTGGTATCGGGTTCACCACCCTGGCATCACCAGGGGGCAATTGGTCGCTCCCTACCACGGTCGGGTGGATTCCTGCTCCTCGGCTCTGCGCTGGATGGCCGGTTCCCTTCTCTTCAATTGGCTGGGGCGGCCGGACTTCGTGGCCTGCGAGTGGCACAGTGGGCACTCACTGCCCATGCGTTTGTACCGGTTCCTAGGTGGAACGCCTATCGCCTGGACCGTCCGCTCCGAGCGCGCGCAAGAGGCTGCCAGCCCCGACTTCGACGGCATCATCTTCGAGTCGTATCTGCCCGAGAACTGAACCAGCTATACAGGCCTGAGGCCGCAGCGGCCAGGCCTATCGCCCAGAGGGCCGTGATCAGGAAGTAGCCGTAGGGGAGAGGCACAACGCTCATGTCTATCTGGTCGGACAACTGGTGGAAGATGACGGCCAGCACCCCCGCCATGGCCAGGGCTGAAAGAAGGATGGCCGAAAGAGCATCGATTACTGACTCCCAAATCGAAGAGCAGACCAGAGTTCCACGTGAAACACCGGCAGCCTGCATTCTACGATTCTCCTGGCGACGCTCATTGACTGCGATGGCGCATGCCTGGATCAGAAATATGGCCGTCAGGACGATGGCCCCGCTCGCCATCTGGGGCATGGCTCGCTGCACTTTCTGTGACCTTTGGATGTCGGAACGAATGTACTCCTTCTTGGTGCAGGCCTTGATGCCCTTGCTGTCCCATGAAGCGTTGAGCTTACTGATCAAATCGTTTGTCTGGACTCGGGGAGCGGTTCTGACCAGGGTGGTCAACCCACTGTTGTCGGGAGCCAGTTGCGACAGGCTGTCATCCATGATCAGGTAGTCGCCTGTCTGACCTGTCGGTGTCATGTCAACAATGGCGGTGATGGTCAGCGTGTGACGCTTTTCGTTTTTGTCGATTAAGGTCAGCGTGCGTCCGAGGGGATTCTTTTCCTGACCGTGGCCTTTCGATATGACGGCGACCTTACCTGGTCCCAGGTCTGCAGCCGAGCCTGTGATGAAAGCAGGACTGATCGTGTCAAGCGCCTTACCGCTTTTGTTGATGTGCATGGCGCTTATGAAAGGTGCATCGCTTTTGCTGTCTGTGTTACCTGCTCTTCTCCAAGATTCTTTGCTGTAGGTGACGGCGGATCCTACATCTGCGGACGAGCGAAGTTGCCGGTCCAAATCCCTGGTGTCTTTGGTATCTGTTGTGACCATGACTTCGGCAGCAACCGGCTTGTTTCGGCTGAGGGATAATTGCGCCCAGCTGGACCTTCCTAGGGCTATCAATCCGGTCACGATGACCAGCATCAGTATGATCGGCACCGCGATGGCGGTGGAGCTCCGATTTTCCTTCCGCGCCCTTTGCCGCGCCAGGAGACCTGCACCTCGGAAAGCCAGTTGGAAGGGGATGCCGATCAGGTTGGCGCACGCCGGAACCAGGACAGGAGCCAGGGCACCGATGATGACCAGCAGACAGCCGGTCGTGGCCAGGATCTGGATTTCAATGTCCATGCCATTGAAGCGGTGATAGACCATGGCCAGTCCTCCAGCCAGGCCAGCCAGGGCGATTATCAGGCGAAGAGGGCCAATTGATTTGGTTCCCGACCGATTTTCTGAGTCCTGCAAAGCCTCGATGGGAGAGATGGCGGTAATCCTTCTGGCGGCGAACCAGGTTCCTAAGAGGCCTGCCAGGAGTATCCCAGCGAAGGCGAAGATAATTCCCATGAGGTGGGGATGTGCGGTCATTTCCAAGGCTTCAAGACCTGAGTTGATCAGGGACTTGGCAAATGCGGGTACCAGCAGGCATCCCGCCGAACTGCCCAAGAGGGCGGCCAAACCTACAGGAATCATGAATTCCAACAAGGAGATGAATCTAACCGTCCTGGGAGAGGCGCCTGAAAGCCGCATCATGGCATACTCGCGACGACGGCGCTCGATCAGGAACCCTACAGAAGTGATGACGAGGAAGATGGAGACGAATCCGCATATGCAGGCGTACATTATGGATATTTGTGTAGCGCTGTCTCGTAAAGACAGGGTCATAGCGCGGTCATAGGAATTCATTGCGCGTGTATCTGGCATCCCGTCGCCCTTCCGAGCGGCAATGGCTACCTGGGCCCAGGCGCTGGTAAGGACCGAAGCGGCGATGACCGCCAGGACCATGACCGTGTAGGAGGACCGATGCTCATGCAGAAAGGATCGCACTAGGGAGGCCAGACCAGGAGTGCGTGCCTTGGTTCGATCTGCGGTTTGCGAGCCGCCCCCACCCATCGGTCCTGAGGTCCCGGTTTCTGCCAGTGATCCACCTAGGGAAAGGGAATTGCCCTCCATAGCGTGCTCCTTTCTCGCCCTTGAATGCTGCCGCTGTTCTTATTGCAACACCGGGAGATAGCCCACTCAGGGTGTTTTCAGGGTCAGACCAGGGGAGAACCAGGGTGGCAATGAGCGATTGTGTGCTTGGCGTAGGGTACGAGAGGGCAGGAAGAGCACGGACGGAATGGTCGCCCTGCCAAGTGCCATTAGCAAGGGCTGTCACAGAAAGCGATTGAAAAAAGGACCCGAACTGTGCAAAGTTCGGATCCTCGGCAGATTTGGGGTTTGTGCCCCTGTCAATTTAGTGGCTCAGTCGATGACGCCGTAAAGGCGGTCGCCGGCATCGCCCAGGCCTGGCACGATGTAGGCGTGCTCGTTCAGCTTCTGATCGACTGCGCAGACCACCACCTTGAGGTTGATGGAGGGGTCCATCTCCTCCTTGAGGCGGTTCAGGCCCTCGGGAGCGGCCAGAATGTTGATGGAGGTCACGTCCTTGGCGCCGCGCTCGGCCAGGTATTTGGTGGCGGCGATCAGGGTACCGCCGGTGGCCAGCATGGGATCCAGCAGGAAGCACTGACGGCCGGAGAGATCCTCCGGCAGGCGGTTGGCGTAGGTGATGATGTCCAGGGTGTTCTCGTCGCGCTTGAGACCAAGGAATCCGACTTCGGCCGTGGGCAGCAGCCGGGTCATGCCGTCAAGCATGCCCAGTCCGGCGCGCAGGATGGGAACCACCATGGGGCGCGGGGAGCAGAGCTTCTTGCCCACCATGGGAGCAACCGGGGTCTCGATGGGGTGATCCTCGATGTCCAGATTGCGGGTTGCCTCGTAAGCCTCAAGCATGACCAGTTCGCTGATCAGCTCGCGGAAGGTGTTGGAAGGAGTGTTTTTGTCCCGCAGTACGGTCAGCTTGTGCTCGATCAGCGGGTGTTCCAGTACGTGAAGTTCCATACCTCTCAGCGTAGCTCAGCGGGTCGGCTTCTGGTAGCGACCGGCAAGCCATGCTGTCTTTGATTTGGGAATGGAAATGAAAACGCCGAACCATGCAAGCGCCTGTCGGCGCAAACGCCGCTCGCAGCGGCAACAAACGGAGCCCGGGGCTTAGCCATGGTCCGGCGCAGTCCCCATTGTAGGGCATGCCGGGTCTTGATTGTGCTCACGGCGCGCTTACGCTTCCGGCTTGAAAGGGTGGCGGGTTCTACTCCAGCCGTCCTCGCCGCCAGAGTGATGCGCCCCGCATGAAGTCACGGGCCGTCTGATTGAGGGAGTTGACGGTGCGCTGTGCTGCGTCCACCTCCTTGGCCTCCTGACCGTCCAGCTGCCGGCTCTGGGCATCCCGGATGGTGGTCTTGATGCCGCGGGCGATCACGTCGCAGAAGGCTCCGGCCCGTTCCAGGGCTATGGCGAAGTCGCCGGTGAAGGCTCCGGAGAGGATGGAGTCGGCGGTTCGAATGATGTCGTCGGCCTCTGGGGCTTGGTCGACGCCGGCTATGGCTGATGCAGCGGTGTCGGTGGGTTCGCCCAGCCGCCACAGCCGACTGATTCCATCAGCGTCCTTACGCATCCAGCTGCGAAGCATGTAGAGCCGCCATAGGATGCCGGGCAGGGAGTCGGGGTCGCTATCGCTCCAGAGCTCGGCCACGACATCCACGCCCTCGCGGTCCACCAGGGTCAGAACCCGTTTTACGATGACGGGGTCGGCGCTGTGGTGGACCCGGTCCAGCAGGGAGGCGGCCGAAACGTGGCTCATCTCGCTGATCTGCTGCGGGTCCATGCCTCCGGAGAGCTGGTCGGCGATGGCCGGATCCAGCTGGCCTGGGCGTGAGGGTCGGGATGCTCCGGTGCCGGACGCCACGAATCCCGTGCGGGAGGATCGGATTGAGGATGAGCCGATTCTGGAGTTGCTGTCAGTAGACAATGGGAGTCACCTTCTGTATGTCGATGATGGTCGGATGATTGGGGTCGCCGGTCAGACTGAGGACGACGGCGTTGCCGGTGGGCATGAAGGGGGAGTCGTCAGGCAGCCGTTTGGACAGCGATCCGCTGGAGCACAGCCCGCGCAGCTTTTCGAAGATGCCGCCCAGAACCGGGCGATGCATGCAGATCATCGTGGTTCGGTTTCCTGTCAGCAGGTCGGCCATCTGCCTGTCCAACCAGCTGTGGGCCTGTTGGGGGCGGCGATGGTAGGAGGACTCCGTCAGGCAGGCCACCATCTCCATGGGCAGGCCTACCTCGTCGGCGTAGGGTCGCAACGTCTGCACACAGCGGATCCAGGGGGAGGACAGGAGGTGGTCGGGCGCGAAGCAGGCCAGCTCCCGAGCCAGGGCGTAGGAGGTGCCGGCGCCCCTGGGGGTCAGAGGACGATTCGCGTCCTTGCCTGTCCACTCCTTGCGTGCCACTGCCTTACCGTGGCGGACGATGATCAACTGACGAGCCCGGATGCCGCCCTGCTCCACCCGAACCACGAAGGCATCCAGTATGGTTCTGTCGCTGGGGTGGGTCAATAGTTTGCGGGCTTCGGAGGCTCCGACCCATCGTATCTGGTCGACTTCCCTGGAATCAGGCCGGTGGATGGGCCCCAGCAGTGCGCTCTGACCGGAGGCGTGTTCCGAGTCGGTCAGCGTGGCCATCCAGTAACAGATATGTTTGAGCCTGCCGCCCTTGCCGCCCCGGCGTCGGCCCTCGTTGTTCAGGGGATATTCGGCATCTCCCAGGTATGGCCCCAGCCGGACAAGACAGCCTGTCTCCTCGCCCACCTCGCGCACGGCTGCCCGCATGTGGGTCTCACGATTCTCCAGCTTGCCCTTGGGCCAGCTCCAGTCGTCGTACTTGGGGCGATGGACCAGACAGAGCTCCAGCTCGTCAAGGTCGGAGCGTGGGCTGGCTCCCGGGGCCGCCCGGCCGTCGTCGCTGAATTTCATCCATCCCTGGAAGCTTGTGCGCCACCGGTAGAGGATGGCTCCGGCTGCCTCGACCGTCCTGCTCATGGCCGGGTGCCATCCCAATCGTCTGCCTTGGCGGCAGCCCTGCGGGCCTGGAGGCGTATCATCATCGCCTGGCCCTGGGGGTTCGTGCGTGACGGTCGATCAGGTACTCCTGCGAGTCGACCAAAGGCTTGCCCTGGTCATCGCGGCTGTGGCGCACGTAGGTGCCGTCGGGCTGCATGTGCCAGGAGCTGGTGGTGTCGGCCATCTGCAGATCCACATAGTCGATCAATCCCTGCACCTGCTCGGGCGCAGTGATGCGAACCAGCGCCTCCACACGGCGGTCCAGGTTACGGTGCATCAGATCGGCAGAACCTATCCAGACCTCAGGTCCGGCCAGGGGACCCTCGCCGATCTGAGGGCCTTGGGAGTTGGCGAAGGCGAAGATGCGGCTGTGCTCCAGGAATCGTCCCAGGATGGAGTGGACTCGGATATTCTCGCTCAGTCCGGGCACACCTGGTTTCAGGGAGCAGATGCCGCGCTCCACGATGTCGATGCGAACCCCGGCCTGGCTGGCTCGATAGAGGGCGTCGATGATCTTTTCGTCTACCAGGGAGTTAACCTTGATCCGTATCCACGCAGGCTTGCCGTTCAGGGCGGTCTCTTCCTCACGGGCGATCCGCTGCAGCAGCCCGGAGCGGACCGTGCGCGGGGCTACCAGCAGGCGGTGGAAGGAGGACTTGGGTGCGTAACCTGACAGCTGGTTGAAGAGCCGAGTCAGATCCTGTCCCACCACCGGGTCGCAGGTGAGCAGACCCAGGTCGGTGTATTGGCGGGCGGTCTTGGGGTTGTAGTTGCCGGTGCCTACGTGGCAGTAACGACGCAGGCCGTCCTGCTCCTGACGAACCACCAGGGAGAGCTTGCAGTGGGTCTTCAGCCCCACAATGCCGTAGACCACATGGACGCCGGCCCGTTCTAGCTGACGAGCCCAGGCGATGTTGGCCTCCTCATCGAACCGGGCCTTGATCTCGACCAGGGCCAGGACCTGCTTGCCGGCGTGTGCGGCATCCACCAGGGCATTGATGATGGGCGAGTTGCCCGAGGTCCGGTAGAGGGTCTGCTTGATGGCCAGCACTCGCGGATCGGCCGCCGCCTGTTCCAGAAAGGCCTGAACCGAAGTAGAGAAGGAGTCATAGGGGTGGTGAAGGAGGATGTCATGCTCGCGGATGGCGGCGAAGATGTCCTGGGCCTGGCTGGATTCCACCTCGGCTATCTGTCGGTTGGTAGTGGGAATGAAGGGGCGAAACTTGAGGTCGGCCCGGTCGATGGACTGTAGCTCGAACAGAACCGTGCAGTCCAAGGGGGCAGGCAGCCGATAGACCTCCTCCTGGTTGACCCGGAGCTTGCTGGCCAGCAGCTGGGAGAGGAAGGGAGAGGCGGAGTCGGAAATCTCCAGGCGGATGGGCGGTCCGAACCGCCGCTGCAGCAGTTCCTTCTCCATGGCATTGAGCAGGTTCTCTGCGTCGTCCTCTTCTACGTCAATATCTTCGTTGCGGGTGACGCGGAAGGAGCGGGCCTCTTTGATGATCATGCCTGGGAAGAGGTATTCCAGGTGGGCGATGATCAGGTTCTCCATGGTGATGAACCCGTAGCGCTCCTCCCGGCCCTCTTCGTCGGTCAGATCGTCCACAGGAACCAGACGGGAGAGGTTGTCGGGAATCTTGACGCGGGCGAAGTGGGTCTTGCCTGAGGTCGGGTTCTCTACCAGGACCGCCAGATTCAGGGAGTTGCCTGAGATATAAGGGAAGGGGTGGGCCGGGTCGACGGCCAGCGGGGTCAGGACCGGAAAGACCTGGTTGCGGAAGAACTTGGTGAGCCGTTCCTGCTCTTGGCTGCTCAGCTGTGGCCAGCTCAGAAGGATGATGCTTTCGGCGGCCAGATCCGGCAGGATGTGGTCGATGACATAGTGGGCATGCTCGTCTTGGAGCTTATGCGCTTGTTCGGAGATGGCCCTCAGTTGCTGACGGGGGCTCATCCCGCTGGCGGCCGTCACAGCGATGCCAGTGTCCACGCGACGCTTCAGACCTGCCACGCGGACCATGAAGAACTCATCGAGGTTGCTGGCAAAGATGGCGGCGAAGTTGGCGCGTTCCAACAGGGGCACGCTCTCGTCTTCGGCCAGTTCCAGCACGCGTTTGTTGAACTTGAGCCAGCTCAGTTCCCGGTCAAAAAAGCGATCCTCAGGCAAGGGCGAGACCGGGTGATCCGAGTGCTTGGATACGTGCCGTGCCTGGCCGTCGGTCTCGGCAATATGCTCCGCGATCTGGCTGCGTAGCAAGGCCTTGGAGGGTGCGTCAAATTTCTGAACCATACCATAGCACTTTATTCGCAGGTGCCGTCCTCTGCAATCGTTGATAACGCTTGTGGATAAATAGGAACGGCCCCCCGCAGGAGGCCGTTCCCACAAGGTCGGTCCAGATGGAATCTCTGCACAACATCATCGTTGCAACGGTCAAGTCTTATACACCCGTTCAACGTATCGGTCCTAGTGGCCATACACTTTGTGGGCTTCCGTATTCTCGAACCGTCCTTGTATATGCCATTATGCCAGTTTTCAGGCCGCTGGCAAGCATACCTGGCAGTTGGGGCGAAGAAAGTGGTCTGCTTGGTTTTTTGTGCGATTGCGTGCATTACGACAGGCTGAATACGCCAAGTTTGGAGGAATCTGTTGCTTCCCTGTGATTATCTGAGGCCTTTCATGGATACGGGCTCAAAAATACTGCAGTTTCAGGCGTGTCGTAACCTCGATGAATTCGTGCACAGTGAGGACGAAGCGATGTGGAGGCATAGGGTCATTCGACCACATAAGCCCGAGGGGCTGGTGCCGATGCCAGGGGGCGGATGTACTGGTAGCCATGACAGCAATGAGCATAGGCAGACCGCCGATGATGGTAAAAGACGGCATAAAAGGGCGAGAGCCTGACTGGGCCCCGCATTCTTTAAATTCAGTTGGGTTGCCTACTGAACACCGACCAGGGAGAGTGATGGGCGCGGTCCGACAGTTTGATTTTCCAGGATCCTCAGGATCGGATCGCTTGCAAGGCGAGGATGCCGTTCAGTTCAAGCAACCCATCCTGTCCGATCGGCGGATTGCGGGTGATGATGCTGAATATGAGTCCGCCGTGACCGGTCTGGTCTTTCTCTCGGCATCTGGAGGAATCGGGCTGACAACCATGACGGCTCTGATGGCCAAACAGCTTCGGGACATGGCCTTGTCATGCGCTCTGGTGGATCTGGACCTGGATGGCGGAGGGATGGATGTCCTGGTCGGCATCGAGGGGGCGCCTGGCATGCGGCTTGGGCGAATCCACGCGCCCCTGGGCCGGGTGGATCCTCAGGCACTTCGTGAAGAACTGCCGATCTGGGATGGCATCCCGCTGCTCAGCAATGATCCTTGGAGTGCCCCGCCACAGGGCTGGTGGGACCTGGATGCGGCAGTCAGCGCAATGGCTGGATTCGCTGATCTCTTGATGATTGATGCCGGTCGGGGCCAGGGTCTGGGTAATCTGCGCTCGCTGAAAGGGTTGCCTTCGCTGTTGATGGTGGACATGACCGTGCTGGGCCTTGCACGGGCGAAGGCCCTTCTCCACGCTCTGAACGGCCGAAGAGGTTCTGGTGATCGCGTCCAAGACAGTCCATTGATTTCATGCAGGCCCCCCATGGCTCTGATTGGCATGATGCCCACACAGCACCGGGTCAGTCATGGCGTCGACCCGGAACAGGCGGAGGATTTTCTGGGCCGATCGGTGGACGTGGTTCTTAAGCCGCAACCGAAGCTGTCGGCATCCGTTCTGGATGGACGTGGCCTGGAACGGGTGCCGCGTGCCTACGCACGTGCCCTTCATCCTTTGGCTGAGCGGATCGCAGGCATGATCGTCGTCGGGGAAAGAAAAGGAGAACGGATCTCTTCGCGCGAATCGGTTCGGTCTGGGGCTGTCAAATGATCATAGGAAGTGGGAAAAGCAATGAAGATCCATTCCCTGACGACGATTCTGATCAGCCGCCCTCTTTCGGGTACTTGGACGGGCTGACGAACGATCCTGCGGTGACTGACATCGCAGTGACCGGTCAGGGCAATGTCTGGATCGACCGAGGCGCGGGCATGGAGGAGGTTCTGCTTCGACCTGGATTTGCAGGCCCTCGAGCTGTGAGGGACTTTGCCGTGCAGCTATGCGCTCAGCTAGGACGTCGCCTGGACGATGCCCGGCCTATGGCTGATGCTTCCAGCAGGGAGGGGATCAGAGTCCACGCCGTGCTGGCCCCACTCGTTCCCGAGGGTGCCGCCATTTCCATCAGATTGCCCAACAGACATCCGCCAGGGCTGGAAGAGCTGGCGGCTGCCGGGCTGTGTCCCGCCAGCTGGCTCTTCATCCTTCGGGCGCTGGTGGTCAATCGGGCCAGCATTCTGGTAACCGGAGGCACGGGTGCCGGCAAGACCACACTCCTACGGGCCCTGCTTGGTATGTGCCCGCAGGAGCAACGGCTGGTCGTCGTGGAGGAGGTCCGTGAGCTTGGACGTATCGCCGGCCACAGGAATATGGTTTCCCTGGCTGCCAGAGAGTCCAACGTTGAAGAGGCGGGGGGTGTGGGGCTGGTCGATTTGGTCAAGGCCACACTGCGCATGCGGCCCGATCGGATCATCCTGGGCGAGTGTCGGGGTGAGGAGATAGCTGATCTGCTGCGGGCTTTCAATTCCGGTCATCGGGGTGGCATGGCAACGCTGCATGCCGACAATGTGGAACGCGTCCCTGCCAGGCTGGCGACCCTGGGGTTGCTGGCGGGGTTGCAGCCGAGGGCCCTGGCTGCTCTGGCGCAGGGGGCGTTCGATGCTGTTATCCATCTGGAACGTTCCGGCGGCCACAGACATATCGCTCAAATTGGTCGACTGACAACTGCAGCCGATGGCCGGCTTCTTGGGGAGACCGTCTGTACATGGACGGGCCGAGGGGCCGCTATATATGGAACGGCTTGGTCGAAGTTCGCCAGGCGGTGGGGCATTGTGACCAGCGCCCAGGCGAGCGCTCCGTAGTTGAGGTGGATTATGAATGATGAGACCGTGGCCTGGCTGGCTGCAATGATGACGGCTATTGCCTGTCTGGTCTTGCTTGCGCCTAGCGGCAGCG
Source organism: Bifidobacterium sp. wkB344 (assembly GCF_003688305.1). Lineage (NCBI taxonomy): Bacteria > Bacillati > Actinomycetota > Actinomycetes > Bifidobacteriales > Bifidobacteriaceae > Bifidobacterium > Bifidobacterium sp. wkB344. Next base: position 219,581 of record NZ_NPOQ01000024.1, read on the forward strand.
CAGCCGCACGACTGAAGGCCATGTCAGTCAGGCCCTCGAGGCAGTCGGATCGACCCGGTCTGGCGGTGCTGGTCACTTCCCTGCTGGCCTATGTCGACAATGGAGGCGGTCTGGTAGAGGCTTTCGAGGAGGCATCCGGGCGGCGGTTCGCCACCCAGGAGGTCACACGGGAACGTGTCATGGTCATGTTGGAGAACCGATGCTTGCCTCAGGAACGGGGGCCGACTTTGACAATTATGGCTCAGGCTCTGATGGCCTGCTATGGGCTCAGCGCCATCCTGGGCTGCCGGGCTTCTGATGGGCTGCGGACCGTGGCAGCTATGCAGAGGCGGCGGGCGGCTCTGGATGAGGCCAGAGAAAAAGCCTTTGCTGTGCCCAGGGCCACGATCCGCCTCCTGTCGACCTTGCCGGTATTGACCATCATCATGGGGGAGTTCATGGGTGCGCGACCGTTGTCCTTCCTATGTCGCCCAGGCCTGGGAACTATATGCCTGATCCTTGGGGTGGCCTTCTATGTTCTCGGTCTGGTTTGGATACATCTGCTGATGAACGATCTGGGCAGGGAGGATCTATGGATCTGAAACCACTGATTGCCGCTCTGTCGACCATACTGGCCTTGCTGTTGGTGGAATCCGACGGCCCGGGTGATCGATTAGCCGATGAGCAGGTCTCCACGCCATCCTTGAGCCTGGTATTGGCCTTGTTGGGAGTCGCTATTCGCCAGGGGGCCTCCCTGCCCAGGGCCTTGGGTGTGGTTGGCGGGCTGCTGCCAGGTCCTTATGGGCTTCGGATGGTTCGCGTGGCTCACCTGCTCGGACGTGGCAACGGATGGGAACTGTCCTGGTCGGGAGCGATCGGGGATCCTGATTATGGGCAGTCCATGCGAGTCCTGGCTGACTGTCTGGAGCCGTCCTGGCGTTTGGGATCATCACCTCTGACGCGGATCGAGACGACCTTGCGCCAGTTGGATCACCATGCACGCAGCGTGCTGGCCCGGGCCACGGCGACGATAACCGTCAGGCTGCTGGTGCCGACCGGGCTGTGCATTCTGCCGGCCTTCGTGCTGATCGGAGTCATCCCCTGCATTGCGGCCTTCGTAGGCGGGATGTCCTGAGGGCATGGAGTCCATACTGACACAGTTGTCCACAGGCTGCCGATGCAGGTCCACTCGTCCACATGCATCTGACAAGGAGACAGAGAGGGTCTGGAACGGGCAGAGTGAAAGGTATCGGATGCCGATTCTCTGAGGAACGGCCATTCGCCGGGGCGGGGAAGACGAGGAAAGGCAAAGGTGAGAACGATGACATATTCACAGGAGGTTGCGACGGTCTTCCATCTGCAGACCAGACAGGCAGGAGGGCAATTGGTGCCAACTGAGACATGGCCTGCTACCAGTGCCGGATCCCGGTGGTTGCAAAGAATGAGGCAGCGTTCCAACCGGTTCATGACGGCTCTGTACATTCGCATCAGCCAAGCTATGGACTCTGCAGCGAGTGCTCTGCGTGCGCGGATGGGTGTGGTGCTGGCCAGGCCTGAATCGGGGGCCATCACTGCTGAATACGCCGTGATCATGGTGGCAGCTGCCACGTTGGCTGGCGTATTGCTGGCCATCGTCAAATCCTCTTCCACGCGTACTTTGCTGATGGGTTTGGTGAAGAAGGCGCTCAGTGCCGCTGGCTGAAAGACGGTCCGAGTGGAGACGACGGTGGCGATCCGATAACGGTACTGTAACAGCCGAGTTCGCCATCGTTCTTCCCGCCGTCATGGTTCTGGCTCTCTTACTGCTGACGCTGACCCAGACGATCAGAACCGGCATGGTTTGTCAGGATGCGGCTAACGCGGCTGCCAGAGACCTGATCGTCACCCGGGGCAAGGGTGACCCCCAAGGGCTGGTGCATCGGATGGTCGGTCCGCATGCCCAAGTGAAGTTGAGCCCATCGGACGGGCAGACGGCAGTCAGGGTGTCATGCCCAGTGGCTTCCGGCCCCATGGGCGTGCTGCCTGCGCAGGTCCATGGCGATGCCGTGGCCATATTGGAGGAATGAGTCATGTTCGGACATGTCAGGAGGACGCGCGTGGAGCGTACCGGTTCGTGGCTAGGAGGTTCGGATCCTGGCTCTGGTACGGTTTTGGGCACCATGCTGATGGCTCTGGTTGGCCTGGGTCTGGTTCTGGCCGCCCTGCTGGGCAATCTCATGATCTGTCGGACACATGCACGCACCGGTGCCGATGTCTCGGCTCTGGCTGCAGCTTCCGCCCTGGACGAAGGGCAGGCGCAGCCCTGTACTCTGGCTTCCCGGGTCGCCCGTCTCAACCGCGGGGTCCTGACAGACTGCCAGGTGGATGGGAGCGACGTGAAAGTCTCGGTGGGGGTAGACACCGGAGTCTCGATGATGCCGCGTCTGGTCCAGTCGGCCCGGGCAGGGCCTGAGCCCTGTGAATGAGAAAAGGAAGCGTGGTCGGAAGCCTTAGGAAGGAAAGCGAACGTGTCTAAAGAAATGGATAGCCTTAAACCATGGCACTAGCACTCTATCGGCGGTATCGGCCTGACACTTTTGACGGCATCATCGGTCAGAAGCAGGTCACCGTGCCCCTTACCCGAGCTCTGGATGAGAACCGGTTGACCCATGCCTACCTCTTCTCCGGTCCCAGGGGATGCGGAAAGACCAGCAGTGCCAGGATTTTCGCCCGCTGTGTCAACTGCGCCAAGGGACCAACCAGCCATCCCTGCGGCGAATGCGACAGCTGCAGGGATCTGGCCACGGGAGGTCCCGGTTCCATCGACGTGGTGGAGATTGACGCCGCCAGCCATAATGGCGTTGACGATGCAAGGGAGCTCAGGGAGCGGGCAGGCTTTGCCCCTGTGCGTGACCGCTACAAGATCTTCATTTTGGACGAGGCTCATATGGTCACCCAGCAAGGATTCAATGCCCTGCTGAAGATCGTCGAGGAACCGCCGGAACACGTCATGTTCATCTTCGCCACCACAGAGCCGGAGAAGGTGATTGGCACCATCCGCTCCCGCACCCATCATTACCCCTTCCGTCTCGTGCCCCAGGAAGTCATGGGGCCTTATCTGGAGGGCATCTGCAAAAAGGAGGACATCAAGGCCGAGCCTGGTGTCCTCAAGCTGGCCATGCGGGCTGGAGGCGGATCGGTGCGTGACACCCTTTCTGTGTTGGATCAGCTCATGGTAGGCGCTGACGAGCACACCATCACCTATGATGCGGCTGTAGCTCTGCTGGGGTTCACTCCTGCCGCACTGATCGGCGAAGCTGTGGATACGCTGATCAACCACGATGGTGCTGGTCTCTACGGGGTCATTCAAAAGGTGGTCGTCGGCGGGTTCGAGCCCCAGCGCTTCGTTGAGGATCTGCTGGCCCATGTCCGCGACCTGCTGGTGCTCAAACTGGCGGGGGACCGGGCTGAAAGCGTGCTGAGCGAAGATGGCGACGACGACCAGGTGGCCGATCTGCGTCGGCAGGCGGATGCTTTGGATCTGCAGGTCCTGACCAGAATGGCCGACATCATCAATGATGCGCTGGCGGGAATGAACGGGGCCACTTCACCCAGGATGCGCTTGGAGCTGTTGGCCGCCAGGCTGCTGGCAATTGGCTGCGGACCTATGGAGCAAGCAACGGTTGCAGGGGGAGCTTCCACCGGTGGTGCGGCCCCGGCGCCCGCCCGCAGCGGGTTCATTGGCGCTGACAGGTCTCAGCAGAACGGTCGGCCGTCCAAAGCATCACAATCTGGTCGTGCTGACGGTGCTGTTCGCCCTGAACAGTCTGGCGGGGCGGGTTCGTCGTCTGCTGCGACATCCGCCACCTCGGCGGGGTCGCGGAACATGGCAGGTTCCCATTCCGATTCTCCCGCTGAGGGAAGGCAAGAAGGCGAAGGGCGGCCTGATCATTCCGGCTCTGCCCAACCCGAGCGCAAGGAAGTCCCCTCCTCGCCGGCTCGACAGCTGGTGGCGCAGCATGATGCTTCGCGCGGACCGGAAACAGAGATCCCGACCGGCACAGAGCTGGACAAGCGCTGGGATGCACTGGTGGCTGCCCTGCCGGATGAAGTACGCCAGTATGTGGTGCGGGATCGTGTGCCTACCGTGGCCATGAAAGCAGACCCATCGGGCCGCCAGCGACTGTCTATGACCTTTGACCGTCCACTCAGCCAGCATGCTTTCGCCATGGCTGTGGCTGCACAGTCGGTTGATGGGGAGACCAAGGTGCCGCGTATCGTCATGGTCCGCGCTCGCCAGGAGTTCGGACAGTCCACCATGATTGCTCCATCGGGGACGGCTGCCAACGGCGAGACTGTGGAGTCCGTCAACAGGATGTCTCCCCAGCGTCGTGCAGAGGTCAAAAAGGAGGTGGCGCTAGCGCGAGCCGGTTTGGCCACCATGAACCTTGGAGCGGCGGTTATGCCTCATGCGGCCACGGAACAGGGGCATGCCCCTAGGGAGATGACGGCATCTGCTGGTCATGAGGGTGGGACTGGAGCATCGGCATCGGAGGGGAGGTCCACCTCTGGAGAAGCTGCAGGAGACGGGAACTCCGACGACGCTCACCACCCAGTCGGCGGTCCGGTCCAGTCGTCTCCGGAACCGTTGCCGTCGGCGGGCTTTGGCTCCACTGCTTCGACGGTATTGCCAGACGATGATCCCTGGGCCCACCCCATGCCAGGGACTCATGCGAAGCAAAAGGTCTGGCAGCCCGGTGAGGGCAGCGACGGATCCAATGGTCAGAAAGACCATGAATCCAAAAAAGTAGCTCTGCCGGACATGACCGATGACACGGATCCTTGGGCCGTGCCCGCTTCCGGAACCAGCGCCGCAGCCTCTGCAGTGTCCTCCGACAGTCAAGGCCATGAAGCTTCTCAGTCGGTTGATTCATCCGGTCAGGGAGGCGTCTCGAGCGCCACCTCGGCTCCGACATTGGGAGCTGGATCGGTTTCCGGTGAAGGGGCCATGGCGACTGGCGCATCAACCTTGTCGGATGCACAGAGTGACGATCACGGTTCCGATGCTGTCGGTGGCTCGGATGGCCCCCAGACAATGGCAAAGGTTACCGGAGCTGAGGGCAGGAGAGTGCCAGCAGGCTTCGCTGGTCCGTCCTCCAGTGGTTCCGATCAGGATGGGGCCTCGCCTGCTGCAGTCTCCTCCCAGGCTTCAAGGCCGTCAGTGGATCCCGAGGACGATGTCTATTCCATGGACGATGCCAGACTCGGGGCGGACAATGCCATGAACCAGGATGAACTGACCAAATTGTTCGACGTGACCAAGGTGGAGGACTTTGCTGCTGACGACCCCCAGAATCCGATCAACGTCCAAAAGCGCCGGCAGGAACAGGCGCAGCGACAGGGAGGTGAATGATGGCTGCTACCTATGATGGAGCCATTCAAGAGCTGATCGATGCCTTTGCTCAACTGCCGGGCATCGGTCCCAAGGGTGCGCAGCGCATCGCCTTCTACATTTTGGGAGCCGATCGGCGTAGCGCTCAGGATTTGGCCGATGCTATCGTCGCCGCCAAGGAGAAGGTTCGGTTTTGCGAGATCTGCGGCAATGTCTGCGAGACCAGCCCATGCCCTATCTGCCAGGATCCGCGTCGTGACCGCAGCATCATCTGCGTCGTCGAGGAACCCAAGGATGTCATGAGCATTGAGCGGACCGGAGAATATCGGGGCCTTTATCATGTCTTGGGCGGGGCCATCGACCCTATGTCCAACGTCGGGCCTGGCGATCTGCGCATTCCCGAGCTCTTGAAGCGGTTGGGGACGGATCAGGTCAAGGAGGTCATGCTGGCCTTGGACCCCAACATCGAAGGCGAGGCCACCACCACCTACCTGGGAAGGCTGCTGGGCCCTCTGGATCTGCGGGTCACCAGGTTGGCCAGCGGTCTGCCCGTCGGCAGCGATCTGGAATATGCCGATGAGATCACCCTTGGCCGGGCGATATCCGGCCGCCGCGATCTGTAAGGCCTGCGGTCACTGATTCGCGGCTTCCCCGGCTGCCGTCAATGTTTCGCATATTGGTGGAGGGGGTCTGATAGAACGGTGTCGTTCGTATAATCCATGTAATCAACATGTTGCAGATGATGGTCTAGTGGCTTAACCGTCGCGGGATGGAACAGCAGTGGCACTTATCGTTCAGAAGTATGGCGGGTCCTCGGTGGCGGACTCGGACTCCATCAAGCGTGTGGCCAAGCGCATCATTGACACCAAGCGCGCTGGCAATGACATCGCTGTGGTGGTTTCCGCTATGGGGGACACCACTGACGATTTGATTGACCAGGCCATGGATGTGGATTCCAATCCTCCTGCCCGAGAGATGGACATGCTCATGACGGCGGGTGAGCGCATCTCCATGAGCCTGCTGGCCATGAGCATCCATGCGCAAGGCGAGCGCGCCCACTCCTTCACCGGTTCGCAGGCAGGATTCATGACCGATGCCCGCTACGGCGCAGCCCACATCCGCCATGTCCGACCTCAGCGTGTCATGAAGGCCCTGGACCGAGGCGAGGTGGGAATTGTGGCGGGCTTCCAGGGGGTCAACCCCGATGGCGACGCCACTACCCTGGGTCGTGGCGGCTCGGATACCTCGGCTGTGGCCCTAGCCGTGGCACTCAAGGCGGATGTCTGCGAGATCTATACCGATGTGGATGGCGTCTTTACCGCCGACCCGCGCATTGTGCCCACCGCCCGTAGAATCGCCCGCATTTCATACGAGGAGATGCTGGAGATGGCGGCCGGCGGATCCAAGGTGCTGGCCTTGCGCTGCGTGGAGTATGCCCAGCGCTTCCGCATGCCCATCCATGTGCGCAGTTCCTTTTCCCATCGTCCAGGCACGCTGATCATGCCCGACGATGTCGATGCTGACAAGATTCCCAATTTGGAGACCGGCCAGCTGCCGGATCGCCCCGCCGCACGCGCTGACAAGTGACGGGATATGACGGAAGGAAGGACATGACCAACGGCGAATCCATGGGTGACCTGTTCCCGGACCTGAATGGCCCTGAGTCACCCATCATCTCAGGGGTTGCCCACGACCGCAGTGAGACTCAGGTCAGTCTGCGTGCTGTGCCCGACCGACCTGGCGTGGCCGCACAGCTCTTCACCATCCTTGCCGAGGGCGGCATCAACATCGATATGATCGTCCAGGCTGGGGCGGCTACCGGCACCGTGGACATCTCTTTCACGCTCCCGTCCGCTCAGGCTGATCAGGTGGTCCCCATGCTGGATGACTCCCGCGAGCAATTGGGGTTCCGGTCAGTGGACATCAATCCCGAGGTGGGCAAGGTGACCCTGGTGGGCGTAGGGATGAAAACCCATTCGGGCATCACCGCCACCTTCTTCCGGGCCTTGAGCGACCGACATATCAACGTGCTCATGATCTCGACCTCCGAAATCCGCATCTCCGCCCTGGTGCCCATCCAGGATCTCGACGAGGCGGTGCGGGCCATCCATACGGCCTTCCACTTGGATGCCGATCAGGTCGAGGCGGTCGTTTATGGCGGCACGGGTCGCTGAGCGAGAAGGAGAGAGCAATGACGGATAAGGCTGATTTGGCGAACAACGGACGTCGTGGCATCAATGTAGCCGTTCTGGGCGCCACAGGTCAGGTAGGCATGGTCATGCGCCGCATGCTGGACGAACGGGACTTCCCGGTGGCTGACTTGCGATTCATGGCCTCGTCCCGGTCTGCCGGAGAGCAGCTGCGCTGGCGTGACAGGACCATCACGGTCGAGGATGTTGAGCAGGCCGACCTGAGCGGGATCGATCTGGCCATCTTCTCTGCCGGTGGCTCGACTTCAGGAACCTGGGCTCCTCGCTTCGCTGAGGCCGGGGCCTACGTGGTCGACAACTCCTCCCATTGGCGGATGGATCCCGAGGTCCCCCTGGTGGTGTCTGAGGTGAACCCCGAGGACCTGGATCTTATCCCCCGGCGGATCGTGGCCAATCCCAACTGCACCACCATGGCCTGCATGCCGGTGCTGAGCCCCTTGGCCAAGGCATACGGTCTGCACCGCCTGATCGTCTCCTCCTACCAGGCCGTGTCGGGGGCTGGGCGTGCCGGCGTCCTTCAGCTGCGCGACGAGGCCAAAACCGCCGTGGAGCAGGGCGCTGACCGGCTGGTCTTCGACGGATCGGCCATCGAGTTTCCCCCGCCCACCAAGGTGGTGCGCACCATTGCCTTCAATGCCGTACCTTGTATAGGCGACTTGGTCGATGACGGCAGCGGGGAGACCGACGAGGAGCAGAAGCTGCGCAATGAGAGCCGCAAGATCCTGCACCTGCCTGATCTGGCCGCCTCCTGCACCTGCGTGAGGGTAGGGGTCTTCACGGCCCACGGTATGAGCATCAATGCCGAGTTCGAGCACGATGTGACCCCTGATCAGGCCCGTGACCTGCTGTCCAAGGCCCCCGGAGTAAGTCTGGCGGAAATACCCACTCCACTGGACGCAGCCGGCAAAGATCCCAGCTTCGTGGGACGCATCCGCCAGGACCAGGCCGTGGAAGGCAAGCGGGGATTGTCTATGTTCGTGGCCAATGACAATCTGCGCAAGGGCGCTGCCCTCAACGCCGTGGAGATCGCCGAGCTGATCGTCCGCAAGCATTTCGCCGACAGGATCTGAGATGACCGCTTTGTCTGTGGGGCACCGATTAGACTGGAGACCATGACCAGATCTTCCCAAGAAGTGCAGCGGCAACTGGATCGGATCGTGGCCCTGGGCTATCCGGATGTGGCGGACATCAGCGCCGCCGCCTTCAGAGCCTTGGCCCAGCCCCTGATCTCCGCGCTGGAGTCCACTGAGCTGGGCGAGCAGATCCTGCTCATCCCTACCAGGGAGCTGGTCTCGCCCGAGTCGCTGATCGCCCGGACCAGCATCAATCGCATGGCTGGTTTCACCACCATGCCCCCGCGCGACATTGCCAGCTTTCTGCCCCAGAACGGGTTCGAGCCGCCCGAGGGTCCCTTTTACATCGTCCTGGAGCCGCATACCGGGACCTGCTACACCAACCGCGAACCCGACGTGGCCCGCAAACTGATCGACTCCGACGACCGCCTCCCTCTGACCTTGGAGGAGGGGCTGGCCATCGCCACCCAGCATCCCGACTGGCTGGCGGTCAAGAACGGCTTCAACCTGCTGGGGTCCCACAGCGCCGATGGGCGCGTGCCCAGCATCTGGATGAGCCAGAACGCCCCCCGTCTGGGTTCGGTCTGGCCCAACTCGCGCCACACCTGGCTGGGTAACGCCTACTGCGAGGGTCGCCGCGGCGTCTCCCTCTTCCAGTGAATCTCTTCCGCTGAATCTTATGAATCGTATGCAGTGAGCACTCTGTCAGCGCTTGCATCGCGTGGTCTTTGCATTCTTGGCAACCTCGCCAATTATGCCTGACTCCGCGCGCTCGCCTTCCGCTGCGTCGTAATGCGGACCCGGACCGCATGTCCCGGCCCTCCTCCGGTAAGATAATGACACCCCCGGTACGGTTTCAGCCTGCCCGAACACCTATAGCCGGGTGACATTGTGGTTTCCGACGAACGAAAGAAGGAGGAGAGATGGATCAGGATCGTGCATCCGTGTTTGATCTTGCGGCCCAGGCCGCGGCGTCCAATGGAGGGAACAACGACCTGCTGCTGCCTCCCCCCAGGTTTGTGGGTTCGCCGCAGAAGCCCAGCGCCATGCCCTACACCAAGTATGTGGCCTACAACAAGCAGGTCCCCTTTGACTATCCGCAGCGCACCTGGCCGGGCAAGACCCTGAAGCGGGCGCCTCGCTGGTGCTCGGTGGATCTTCGCGACGGCAACCAGGCCTTGGTCGATCCCATGGATTCCGAGCGCAAGCTGAGATTCTGGAATCTGCTGATCTCCATGGGCTTCAAGGAGATCGAGGTGGGCTTCCCCTCGGCCTCCGAAACCGATTATGACTTCATCCGCCTCCTGATAGAGCGCGAGCTGATCCCTGACGACGTGACCATCGTGGTCCTGACTCAGGCCCGCGAGCATCTGATCCGCCGTACCTATGAGGCCCTGCGTGGAGCCAAGAGGGCTGTGGTCCACTTCTACAACTCGGTCTCGGTCCTGCAGCGGGAGGTCGTCTTCCACAAGGACAAGGCCGGCATCAAGCAGCTGGCCACCGACGCGGCCGAGCTCTGCCGCTCCCTGGAGGCCGATGCCGGGGGCACCGATCTTTCTTACGAGTACTCGCCCGAATCCTTCTCTGGCGCAGAGCCTGAGTACTCCCTGGAGGTCTGCAACGCGGTCATCGACGTGATCCGGCCTACGCCGGAGCACCCCATGATCATCAACCTGCCCAACACCGTGGAGATGACCACCCCCAACGTCTTCGCCGACGAGGTGGAGTACATATCCACCAACCTCAAGGACCGGGATGCGGTGGTGCTCTCCCTGCACCCCCACAACGATGAGGGCATGGCTGTGGCAGCCACCGAGCTCAGTCTGCTGGCCGGGGCCGACCGGGTCGAGGGCTGCCTGCTGGGCAATGGCGAACGCACCGGCAATGTCGACATTTGCACGGTGGGGCTGAACATGCTGGTCCAGGGGATCGACCCCCAGCTGGACTTTTCCGACATGCCCGGCATCCGTCGGACGGTGGAGTACTGCAATCAGATCGCCGTCTCCGAGCGTCACCCCTATGTGGGCAACTTCGTCTTCACAGCCTTCTCTGGCTCCCACCAGGACGCCATCAAGAAGGGTCTGGATGCCAGGCAGCAGGCGGCTCTGCGTGCCAACGCCAACCCCGACGACTTCCTTTGGCTGGTGCCCTACCTGCCCATCGATCCCAAGGATGTGGGCGGCAACTACGAGGCCATCATCCGGGTCAACTCCCAATCGGGCAAGGGCGGCATGGCCTACCTGCTCAAGGCCAACCACCATCTGGATCTGCCCAAGCGCCTTCAGGTGGAGTTCGAACGACTGGTCCAGAGCTATGCCGACAGGACCAAGCGCGAGGTCAAGGATGCCGACATCTGGCGGCTCTTCAAGGACGAGTACCTGCCCGTGGAGGCCGGCGGAAGCGTGGTCGGCGGCGAGTCCATGGCTGATCAGCGCGACGAGACCCTGCAGCAGTGGGGACGCTTCAAACTCCTGAATGTGGCAGTCACCTCCGGCGAGGACGGCTCCGACACTGTTCTCGATGCCACCCTGCTGGACCGGGGACTTGCCCCAGGCGATCCTGAGGAGCGCCGTCGTGTTCAGGGGCATGGGAACGGTCCTATTGCGGCCTTCCTGGATGCACTCAAGTCCCTGGATCAGACCGTTTCGGTTCTGGATTACGCCGAGCACGCTATGACCGCAGGCACGGATGCCCTGGCCGCCTCCTACGTGGAATGCCGGGTGGGCGAACCGGCCAGGTCCCGGGTGATCTGGGGCGTGGGCATCGATTCGTCCATCTCCACCAGCTCCCTCAAGGCCATCATCTCGGCCCTCAACCGCTTCCAGCGCGGCTAGCGGTCATAGGGGATAAAAAGCAACCCCAGACCAGCTAGACCAGCCTTACGGTCCGATCCGAGCGCAGCTGATTCGTCCGGATCGGACCGGTCTGTCCGGACAGCCTTACTGTTGGGATGACTCTGACCCGGAGTTGCCCTCGGTGGTTCCGCCGTTGCCGCCTTCGGCCCCGCCTCCATTGCCTGAGCCCGAGCCGCTGCCGGCTCCTGACTCCTCCTGCGGGACTGTCTGCTGCTGGTTGCGCTGCTGAGGCACGTATTCATAGTTGTAGTTGCGCCTGGGCGTATAGGAGTAGCTCGGCTTATACCCGGTGCCCCAGCTGCCGTCCGGTCCGCCGATCTTGCCATGGTCCTCGGCCGCAGGGAAGCGCTCCACCGGGCTGTTGCCCAGGGCCGACTTCATGTACTGGGTGAACAGCTGGACCGGATAGAACTCGTTCTGATAGACATCAGGCACCTTGAGGGCACTGCCATCCTGACCTTGGTTCCAGACGGCGAACGTGGTCAGAAGCGAGGGGGTGAATCCGATGAAGGAGATGGCTGTCTGATCGTTGGCTGTACCTGTCTTGCCGGCGATGGGCCGGCCCAGGGAACGTGCGTAGGAGGCGGTGCCGTACTGAACCGTGGTGGTCATGGCTTTCTGCAGCAGGGCCACCTGGTCGGCATTGAAGACCTGGTCCGACTGGATGGCCGCGGTGTAGAGCTCCTGATCCTTGGCGTCCTTGACCTGGGCCACCAGATGCAGCAGGGGTCGCTTGCCCCCGTTGGCCAGAGTGGCGTAGCCCTGGGTCACGTCATAGACCGAAAGAGCATCCAGACCCAGGGTGTCGAAGGTGGTCGTGTCGTCGATCTTGCCGGTGATGCCGGCCGTATGTGCCAGCTGGGCCGTCTTCTGGGAGGTCACGTGCTCGCCCAGATCCATGAAGACCGTGTTGACCGAGTTGGCGAAGGCCGAGTAGAGGTTGATGTACCCGTAGCTGACCTGCCCGGCATTAGCGACGGACTTGCCCACGCTGGAGAAGGTGCGTGGAGAGTTGCCGTTGAAGACCGTGTTGAGGCTGACCCCATCCTGGATGGCCCCTAACAGGGTGTAGGCCTTCATGGTCGAACCCACCTGGAAGGTGGCCTGGTCCACATTGTTGAGCTGGTGGGTCAGATAGTCGTCCCCCGCGTACAAGGAGATGATGGCACCGGTCTTGGGATCGACCGAGAGCCCTCCGGTCTGCAGGGTGGGTGGCTGGTGCTTGTTGCCGGTGGTTGGACTGGCCACCTGGAACATCAGATCCTGTTTGTCTTTCTGAATGGTGGTGATGATCCGGTAGCCGCCCGTGTCCAGGTCGTCTGCCGTGAAGGGGGCCTTTTTGCCGGAGGACAGCTCGTTGCGGACCATGCGCAGCAGGTAGCCGTTGGGCCCCTGGTAGACGTTCTCTGGCGAGTACTTGATGGTCTGCGGCATCTGGGCGCCGACCCGGTCTTTGTGGCTGATGTAGTGGTCCTCTTCCATGATGCCCAGCACCCGGTGGAAGCGCGATTCGGCCTGCTTGGGGTTGATCGCCGGATCCCAGGAGGCCGGGGCGGGGATGATGCCGGCCAGCATGGCCGACTCTGGCATGGTCAGGTCCTTGGCGTCCTTGCCGAAGTAATTCTGGGCGGCGGCCTGGATCCCGTAGGCGCCGCGGCCGAAGTAGATGGTGTTCATATAGTTGCACAGGACCGTGTCCTTATTCTCGGTCCTGGAGATCTTCAGGGAGAGGATGGCCTCGCGCAGCTTGCCCTTGTAGGAGGTGGTCTCGCCCAGATAGTAGCGCTCGGCGTACTGCTGGGTGATGGTGGATCCGCCCTGTCGGGTGCCCTTGGTCACGTTGTTGAGCAGGGCCCGGCCGATGCCCTTGAGGTCGATGCCGTTGTCCTTATAGAAGGAACGGTTCTCCGAGGCGACCACCGCATTGCCCACATACTTGGGAAGGACCGTGCAGTCGATGATTTCCCGATTCTGGTCGGCGTAGGTTCCGATGGGGGTGGTGCCGTCCGCATAGTAGACCGTGGTCTTTTGCGCCAGGGCCTGCTTCTCCGGCGGGATGATCTCGGTGGTCGGCTACAGGTAGGCGAAGGCCGCCGCCCCGGCGACCAGCACCAGTCCCAACAGGGCCAGGATCCACTTAAGCACACGATGTGACTTGCGACGTCGTCCCCGGCGGGGCCCGTTACCCCGGGGGTTCCGGTCGGCATGCCGCGAGGTGGGGATGTCGGTGCGATTGCCGCCCCCGCGCGACCCGGACTGGGCCCTGCGGGTGGGCGAGGTCGAACTGACTGAACGAGTCTGATTGGCCATGCCAACCACGCTATCCGGCAGGGCTGAAAACTGTTCGACCTAGGGCTGAACGTTCATCATTTTCGTACGTTTGTGCCCTCCCTGGAGGTCTGTCCTGCCGGCTGGCACGCATATGAGGCTCCATTCCATCATGCAATCCACCGGGAGAAGGTATGCTTAGGTTGGAAATAACTCAGTAAATCAGAGGAGTTTGTATGAGCATCCGTGTAGCTATAGCGGGCGTGGGCAACTGCGCTTCCTCGCTGGTACAGGGAGTCGAATATTACAAGGACGCCAAGGATGATGACAAGATCCCCGGCATCATGCACGCCAACTTCGGCGGCTACCGCATTCGTGACGTGGAGTTCGTGACCGCCTTCGACGTGGATTCCCTCAAGGTCGGCAAGGACCTGAGCGAGGCCATTTTCGCCTCGCAGAACAACACCTACAAGTTCTGCGACGTTCCCAACAAGGGCGTGGAGGTCCTGCGCGGGCCGACCGGCGATGGACTGGGCGAGTACTACAGCAAGATGATCACCGAGTCGGACGCCGAGCCCGTGGACGTGGCCCAGGTTCTGCGTGACAAGAAGGTCGATGTGCTGGTCTCCTACCTGCCCGTCGGCTCCGAGCAAGCTGACAAGGCCTACGCCACCGCCGCCATCGAGGCCGGGTGCGCCTTCGTCAACTGCCTGCCTGTCTTCATCGCCTCCGACCCCGAGTGGGCCCAGAAGTTCCGCGATGCCGGCCTGCCCATCGTGGGCGACGACATCAAGAGCCAGGTTGGCGCCACCATCACCCACAGGGTCATGGCCCGCCTCTTTGAGGACCGCGGCGTGCGTCTGGATCGCACCTACCAGCTGAACGTGGGCGGCAACATGGACTTCATGAACATGCTGCAGCGCTCCCGCCTGGAGTCCAAGAAGGTTTCCAAGACCCGTGCGGTCACCTCCATCGTTCCTCACGATATGGATCCCCACAACGTCCACATCGGTCCCTCCGACTATGTGGCCTGGCTGGATGACCGCAAGCTGGCCTTCGTGCGCCTGGAGGGCACCACCTTCGGCGATGTCCCGCTGAATCTGGAGTACAAGCTGGAGGTCTGGGATTCGCCGAACTCGGCCGGCATCGTCATCGATGCCCTGCGTGCCGCCAAGATCGCCCTGGACCGCCATCTGGCCGGCCCGGTGCTGGCGCCCAGCTCCTACTTCATGAAGTCCCCCGCTGTCCAGCATGAAGACAACGAGGCCCGCCAGCTGGTCGAGGATTACATCGCCGGCAAGGTGGAGGGCGACGAGAGCGCCCTGGATGCCGATGTCAAGGCCGCCAAGGAGAACGGCAAGGACGTCTGGCACGCCTGAGCCCGCAGATTCTGCCTGATTGATGTCTGGGGCGCCTCTTCCAAGGTCGCCCCGGAGGCATGAATGGCAGATGCTTGGTCTGGAAAGAGGCCGGCCGCTTTTCATAGGCGACCGGCCTCTTTGTATTCTGACTGGAACAGCGGCTTCGGATTTGCTGGCTCAACCTGGCGCCGAGTTCTTCAGTCTCAGACTCCCTTCAAGGATTCCCTCTGAATTGCCCCTGGAAGATCGTCAGGAGTGCAATCAGGGTTTCAGTCCTTGGTATGGCCTACCAGGGGAGCGATCCGTTTGTCCCAGGCATCCAGAGCTGAATTGATGACCTGGTGCATGTCGTAGTAGGCGTAGGTACCCAAGCGGCCGCCGAAGACCACCTTCGGCTGCTGGGCTGCCAGTTGCTTGTACTGGGTGTAGAGGGCGCGGTCGTCGCCCGTGTTGATGGGGTAGTAGGGTTCGTCGCCCTTGCCGGCGAATCGGCTGTACTCCTCCCAGACCACGGTGCGCTCATGGTTCTGCCGGTCGTAGCGCTCGGGGTTGAAGTTCTTGAACTCGATGGCGCGGGTGTAGGGCACGTCAGGATCCGAGAAGTTCATGACCGGGCAGCCGAAATGGTCGTCCTCGTCGTAGCGACGCTCCTTGAAGTCCACGGTCCGCCACTTGAGCTCGCCCAGGCGGTAGTCGAAGTAGCGGTCGACCGGGCCCGTGTAGACCACGGGGACTTGCCCCACTAGAGCATCCCTGTTCCAGGGCTGGGAGTCGTCGAAGAAGTCAGTTTTCAGGCTCACCTGGATGTGCGGGTCGTCGATCATCCGCTCGAACCAGGCCGTGTAGCCGTCCTTGGGCAGGCCCTCCCAGGTGTCCTTGAAATAGTGGTTGTCGTAGTTGAATCGCACTGGCAGCCGCTTGATGATGGAGGCGGGCAGCTGGGAGGGGTCGGTCTGCCACTGCTTGGCCGTGTAGTTCTTGATGAAGGCCTCATAAAGGGGACGGCCGATCAGGCTGATCCCCTGGTCGTTCAGGTTGCCCGGGTCGGTTCCGGCAAGTTCGCCAGCCTGCTCCCGAATCAGTTCCCGAGCCTGCTTGGGGGTGTAGTGGGCGTGGAAGAACTGGTTGATGGTGCCCAGGTTGATGGGTAGGGGATAGACCTCGCCCTTGTGGGTGGTGTAGACCCGATGGGTGTAGTCGGTGAATTCGGTGAAGCGATTGACATACTCCCAGACCTTGCGGTTGGAGGTATGGAAGAGGTGTGCGCCGTACTTGTGGATTTCGGCCCCCGTCTCCTCATCCATGTAGGAGTATGCGTTGCCGCCGATGTGGTCGCGCACGTCGATGATCCGCACCCGGGCTCCACTGTGCTCGACCGCCTGCTGGGCCACGGTCAGGCCAAACAAGCCAGCGCCTACAATCACCAAATCAGCATCCATGTCAGCCATTCGTCTTCAGCCATCCATCCCTTGTCGCTGTGATGCCGGGGTGCCTATTGTCTGTTGTCAGGGTCCGGCATGATCCGTGATCAACCGCTGGAGTACGGCGATCCTGTTGTTTACATGCTAGCGGACGGGCCTGGTTGGGGAAACGGCGGGCGGTGATGTCGACTCAATGCGCACCTGGCATGGAGGGCTCGGTGCTTTTCAGTGGACAAGTGGAGTCTGTCTGCTATCATGGTGACTTGCTCTCACGTGGCGTTATGTCACCCAATCCCCCCAGGGCAGGAATGCAGCAAGGGTAAGTGGCCTCTGGCGGGTGCGTGGGAGTTTTTCATAGATGTCCTGCCTGGGTTGGCTGAAGTCGTGAAAACAACGCGTTTGTCGGACCAGGTGTCGGCTGTCGACCCAGGGGTTGGTTAGAGTCTTGAGGTATGACCAACATGCACAAGCAGGGCGAAGCACAGGAAACCTGGTACCGGGATCCGAATGAGCAAACCGAAGCGGACGGCAGTCATGTTGACCGGGATCCTTTGACGTCTCGCCCCCGGATTTCAGCCTTGGTTCTGTGCCTGGTCGCCGGTCTGGCCTGCCTGGGTCTGACGGCTCTGGTCTGGTGGGCAGCTGTGTGGACTGTGCCTGGGCAGACCTATGATGACATGGCCCTGACCAACTTCCGCGGCTTCCTTGATCAGACGCCCCTTCTCGAGGCTTACTTGGGACTGTTCGCCATGCCTTATGTGACAGTGGTGATCTGCCTGGTGCTGGGCCTTGTAGCCCTGGCGGTTGTTCTGGTCAGGCGCCGGTGGTGGCTGCTCGGCCAAATCGCCGTTTATGCTCTGGTGGTCTACGGGGCGGCGCGTATACTCAAGCGCTTCCTGCCTCGCCCAGTGTTGATCCATTCTCAGGCTTCCACAGCCAATTCTGCCCCCTCAGGTCACACCATCCTGGCTTTGGCGGTGGTCCTGGCCCTGCTCTGTGTGGTGCCGCGTGTTTGGAGGGCCCCGGTCGCCTTGGTGGGGTTCGCCTTTGACCTGTCTGTGGGCTGCTCGCTGGTGCAGGGAGGTTGGCACCGACCCTCAGACGTGGTCATGGGCATGCTTATTCCGGTCGGTCTCTGTCTTATTGCTCTGGCCGTCACTCGCGGCACCGGGATGGACGTTCCTGGAACCAGGATGTCCTCGGCTTCGATCCAGATTGTCGCCACCTTGATGCTGGTAGCAGGGTTCCTGGGGATGCTCTATGCCTGCTATGTCATTTGGCAGGTCAGCCCTGGTCTGGAGATCGGCGCCCGGTGGACGGCCTACGGGGTTCATTGCTCGGCCGTCATAATGATGGCCTCCCTTCTGTCGCTGACCTTGGGGCTGGTTTTGGCGCTGAGGCAGGTTACGGCCTCGCCACTGACCAGAATGGGCCTTGTCGGTCGGCCCCCGGCTCCTCCTCAAAATGACTGAAGCCAGTCGCTGAGCATACTGAACGTCTCTGATTCATCCACCATGGACCCCAGGGATCCACACCCATGCACAATGACCCCTTGATTTGCATGGTGACGGAACCTCGTGAGTAAGATGGCGTGCGAAAGACCACAATATAAGGAGAGGCCATGGCATCCGGCAATAAGCTCGTCATTGTTGAGTCGCCAACCAAGGCAAAGAAGATCGGCGGGTACCTGGGCAAGGGCTACACGGTCATGGCCTCGGTGGGCCATATCCGCGACCTGGCCCAGCCATCGCAGGTCCCGGCCTCCCAGAAGAAGGCCTACGGCAAGTTCGGCGTAGACGTGAACGATGGCTTCAAGCCCTACTACATCGTGGACGACAAGAAGAAGCACACGGTATCCGAGCTCAAGAAGGCGCTGAAGAACGCCGACGAGCTCTACCTGGCCACTGATGAGGATCGGGAGGGGGAGGCCATTGCCTGGCATCTGGTGCAGACCCTCAAACCCAAGGTGCCGGTAAAGCGCATGGTCTTTCATGAGATCACTCCCGAGGCCATCAAGGATTCGCTCAAGCACACCAGGGACGTGGATGCCCACATGGTCGATGCCCAGGAGACCCGCAGGGTTCTGGATCGGCTCTATGGCTACGAGCTTTCACCGGTGCTCTGGCGCAAGGTGGGTCCGGGGCTGAGCGCCGGGCGTGTCCAGTCTGTGGCGACTCGGCTGATTGTGGAGCGTGAGCGTGAGCGCATGGCCTTTGTCAAGGCCTCCTACTGGGACCTGCTGGCGCGCCTGGTGCAGGAGGATGCAGGGGAATCGGCATCGTCAGGCGGTTTTCAGGCGCGGATGATCAGCCTGGGCGAGCAACGGCTGGCTGTGTCCAAGGACTTCACCTCCAAGGGTCAGCTGACGCAGGCTGCAGCCAAGGAGCAGGTCCTGCAGCTGGATGAGCAGCACGCCCGAAGCCTGGCTGAGACGCTGAAGAATCAGGACTTCACGGTGACGGGTATGGAGACCAAGCCCTACCGGCGGCGTCCCCAGCCCCCCTTCACCACGTCTACCCTGCAGCAGACGGCAGGCAACCGACTGGGCATGAGTTCCCGGGCCACCATGCGTGCTGCCCAGGGGCTCTATGAGAACGGGTTCATCACTTATATGCGTACCGATTCGGTCACCCTCTCCCAGGAGGCCATTGCTGCTGCCCGCAAGGGGGTCGAGCGTGAGTATGGGGCCGAATACCTGTCGGCCGAGTCCAAGCAGTATGTAACCAAGACCGCCGGCGCCCAGGAGGCCCACGAATGCATCCGGCCAGCCGGTTCCACCTTCCACAGGCCTCAGGAGCTGGCCGACCGTCTGGCCCCTGACCAGCTCAAGCTCTACACCCTGATCTGGCGGCGCACTCTGGCTTCGCAGATGGCCGACGCCACCGGGTCCACAGCCACCATTCGCCTGTCGGCGCAGGCGGGCAAGGAGGGCACAGCCCTTTTCCAGGCTTCAGGCACCGTCATCAAGTTCCCTGGCTTCCTCAAAGCCATGGGTGCAGGCTCTGAACAGACTGATGAGGATTCTTCCCTCCCTCCGGTTCGGCAGGGGGACGTGCTTCGTGCCGCCTCCCTAGAACCTGAGGGGCATGAAACCCAGCCGCCTGCACGCTACACCGAGGCCTCCCTGGTTAAGACCCTGGAGGCCAAGGAGATCGGCAGGCCTTCCACCTATGCCAGCATCATCTCGACCATCATCGATCGCGGATACGTCTACGAGCGCGGCCGTGCCCTGATCCCTTCCTGGCTGGCCTTTTCGGTAGTCAGGTTGCTGGAGACCAATTTCCCCAAGTATGTGGATTATCAATTCACGGCGCAGATGGAGAACGGCCTGGATATGATCGCCCATGGCAAGGAGCGAGGCAAGGACTGGCTGACCCGGTTCTACTTCGGCTCGGGCCCTGGCGCCGCTCAGAACGCTGACCAGGCCCATCAGGGCTTGCAGGAGCAGGTGGCCCAGTTGGGAGACATCGACGCCCGCAAGATCAACACCATCGAGATAGGCGATGGCCTGCAGGTGAGGGTCGGCCGCTACGGACCCTATCTTGAGGATACGGCTGACCTGGATGCCGACGGCAATCCCAAACGCGCCTCGTTGCCACCAACCATGGCTCCGGACGAGCTGACTGTGGCAGCGGGACATGAACTGATCGCTGCCAACGCTGGCGGTCCCCGTCAGCTGGGTAAAGATCCGGAGACCGGCGGTCGGGTCGAGGTGCGCAAGGGTCGATTCGGGCCCTATGTGGCCCTGATCAGCCCCGAAGAGGAAGCGGCCGAAGAGAAGAAGCCGACTGGTAAGACTGCACGGACGGCCAAGCGAACAGGACCCAAGCCCAAGATGGCCTCGCTCTTCAAAACCATGGATCCAGACACGGTCACCCTGGAGGATGCCCTGAAGCTGCTCAGCCTGCCCAGGACGGTGGGCAGCATCGAGCTGACCGATGCCAAGACGGGAGCAACCAGCCAGGCCACCGTCACAGCCAGCAATGGCCGCTATGGCCCCTATCTGACGGCCACCAAGGCCGACGGTGGTACCGAGACGCGTTCGCTGACCGACGAGGGGCAGATTTTCAGCATTGACCAGGCCGGGGCCAAGGCGCTCTTCGATCAGCCCAAGTACGGCAGACGTTCCCGGAGCGCGGCCAAGCCCCCTCTTCGTGAGCTGGGTACGGACCCTGACAGTGGCAAGCCCGTCACCATCAAGGACGGATTCTACGGTGTCTACATCACCGACGGGCAGACCAACAGGACCCTACCCAAGCAGTACACGGCCCAGTCCATCGAACCGGAGGTGGCCTTCCGTCTGCTGGCAGAGAAGCGCGCGGCCGGACCCACAAAGCGGCGCGGCCGGACCACTCGCAAGTCGACCGCACGAAAGTCGACTGCTCGCAAATCGGCCGCTCGCACCCGCAAAACCACAAAGAAGGCCAAGGCCACCAAGACTTCCAAGAGTACGGAGCATCAGGCATGAGTGATGGTTTGTTCATTTCCTTCGAGGGCGTGGATGGGGCAGGCAAGACCACCCAGGTCCAACGAGCACACGACTATCTGCAGGAGTGCGGCCTGCGGTCCCAGGTCACCCGCGAACCAGGCGGCACCCCGGTAGGATTGACCATTCGGGAACTCGTTCTGCATGGCTTGGCCGCCTTTCCCTCGGTTGCCGTGACCGGGGGCACCGATGTGGTTGACGCCTCCGACGATCTGGCCCCCAGGACCGAGGCTCTGCTCTATGCGGCGGATCGGGCTGAGCATGTGGCCCAGGTGGTGCGTCCGGCTCTGGATCATGGAGACATTGTGCTCTGCGACCGGTATCTGGATTCCTCAGTGGCCTATCAGGCCGGAGGCCGTGATCTTTCGGCGGATGTGATTCGTCGGCTGAGCCTGTGGGCCAGTCAGGGTTTGCTGCCCAAGCGCACCTACCTGCTGGATGCGGACCCGTCTCAGTCCAAGTCGCGTCTGGATCATGAACCGGATCGGCTGGAGTCGGCTGGTGAAGACTTCCAGCAGCATGTGCGTCAGGCATTTTTACAACTGGCTAAGAATGAGCCCGACCGATTCCTGGTTATCGACGCCACCCAGTCCATCGACCAGGTCTGGCAGATCATCCAAGATGATTTGGACAAGCTGATTGAGGGACGCGAGCCTGATCTGCCGCAGGTCGACGATGAGAATGATGACGCTGACGCTCAGGACGATGCCGACGACGCCGACGATGACGAATCGACGGCAGGATATGAGGACGATGATCAGGCTGCGGATACGCCCGATCAGGCACCAGAGGCTGATGATGAACAGGACGATCAGTCTATTGATGCGGAAACAGTCGGCGGGGATGCCGATGGCGATTCGATTCCTGTGGATTCCCCAGCTCGCTGGCTGCTCCGGTCCCGGCTCCTGCGGAAGACCCGATGAGTGTCTGGGGCGCCATTGTGGGCCAACAGCCCACGGTCGATCTGCTCAAGCGGACGGTGGCCGCTCAGGCGCAGGGTCATGACGAGGTAGCACAGTCCTGGCTGATCTGCGGCCCTCCTGGATCAGGGCGTTCCAATCTGGCCCGGGCTTTCGCGGCGGCCCTGATCAGTCCTGACCAGGGACTGAGCGACCAGCCCACCCGCGTCACCCAGCAGGTCTTGGCTGGAACCCATCCGGATGTGACCATACTGTCCACCAACAAGGTCACTATCGGCATCAACGAGGTCAGGGAGCTGATCATGACCTCGGAGCAGATGCCTTCAACCTCGCGTTGGCGGGTCATCATCATTGAAGACGTGGACCGGATGCTGGAGCGGACCACCAACGTGCTGCTCAAGGAGATCGAGGAGCCGGCTGAGCACACCATCTGGCTCCTGTGTGCACCCAGTGCCCAAGATGTGTTGCCCACCATCCGCTCACGGACCAGGGTGCTCAACCTGGCGGTGCCGTCCAACACTGCTGTGGCCGATTTCCTGACCGATCAGGTGGGTGTGGACCGGCCTCTGGCCGCCAAAGCCGCCCGCTTGGCTCAGGGACATATCGGCATCGCTCGTCTCTATGCCACCAAGAGTCAGGTTCTGGCCGACCGCGATGAGTTGGTGGTAGGTCTGCTGGGTCTGCGGCGCGCCTCGGATGCCGTGATCCTGGCCGCTCGGGTGGTTGATGCGGCCCGCGATCAGGCCACCGCCACCGTGGACGATGAGGTGGCCAGGGACGAGCGCGAGTTTCGGCAGATCAACGGACTCAGGGACAAGGAGCGTATTCCCCGGCAGCTGCGCGGGGCCTACCATGCCTTAGGGGGCAAGGATCAGGTCCGTCGGCGGGTCACCAGACTGACCCGGGATGTGCTGGACCGCAACCTGAGCACCCTGGCCAGCGTCTATCGGGATGTGGGCGTCCTGCAGAACGGCGCCGAGGAGAAGGCCGGCTTGGTCAATCTGGAGAATCGGGCGGCAATTGCCGATCTGTCCGTCAGACTCTCCAGGCAGGGGGCTATCGACCGCATTCAGCTGATCGCCCGAGCTCGCAGGAGGCTGGCTGCCAACGGTTCGCCGCTCTTGGACTTCGAGGCTCTTTTCTGTACCCTGCTGGTCTGAGTGCAAACCCAAGGGTTCATCAGGCGAAAGTGCCTGGTGAGGTCATGTCGCTGCTGCCGATCCTTGGCGACCAGGTTGATTCCCTGCACTCCAGTGCCGGCGGCAGAGCCACGTGGGATGGCAGAATGGACTGTCCCTTGGCGTCTACCAGCCTCAGGGCCTCCTGGACGATGCCCTCCAGGGGGGTCTTGACTGCGGTCACGGTCGGACTGCTGACCAGGCAGGCCGGGCTGTCCACGAAGGCGGCCACCTTGACTTGGTCAGGAACCCGGAAGCCCAGTTGGTTGCAGGCCATCAGAGCGCCCAGAGCCAGCGAGTCATCCCCGCAGATGATGGCATCGGGACGGTCGTTTCCCTCGCTGAGCATGGTTATGACGGCGTCGTGGCCGCGCTGCATGCTGCATGGACCGAACTGGATCCAGTCCGGCTGAGGAGTCATCCCCAAGGTGTTGGTCAGGGTGGAGAAGGTCGTGAAGAGTTCGGTGGCTGCGCTGGTGCTGAGTTTGCGGCTCAGATAGGCCACGGCGTGCGCGTTCTGTTCGGCCAGGTGGGCGATGATCAACCGCATGGAGGCGGCCTGGTCCGTGCCGACCCAGCTGGTGTGGTAGGAGACCGGCCTGCCGCCGACCTGAACGATGGGCAGCCCGGATGGCAGGTCGGCGGGCATGCCGACCGGATCGTCGTCCGGCGAAGGAACGACGATGATTCCTTCGACCTGTCGGGCCGCCATGGATCTGATGGCTGCCTCGCGCTCCTGGTCGCCCCTGACGGATATGACCAGCAGGTAGCGACCCTGTTCGGTCAGCCTTCTGCTGAGCAGATCCAGGATGGACCCGTCTAGGACTGCAGAGGTGCCGCACAGAACCAGTCCTATGGTTCTGCTGCGATCCGAGCGGAGCGCGCTGGCAGCAAAGTTGGCCGAATAGTTGAGCTTCTCGGCCGCAGCTCTGACCCGGCGGCTGATGTCGTCATTCTTGCGTCTATGGCCGGAAAGGACGCGGGACACAGTCGCCGTCGAAACTCCGGCCAGAGCTGCGACGTTGGCAATGGAAGGCTTATTGTCCGCCGTGTTTCCCATTGGTTCCCTCGAAGGTCCTCTCCACGGATGTCGGCTGCGGCTGGCGGTGGCGTTACTCGGCCTGGGTCAGCTTGGTGACCAAGGAATCGGCCACGGACTCGGCATCGTCGCCATCGACGGTCACGGTGACCTTGTCGCCCTTGGCGATGCCCAGGCTCATGACCATCAGAATGCTGCCGGCGTCCACGGGATTGCCCTCGCCCTTGGCTATGGTGACCTTGCATCCACTGGATGCGGCAGCCTGCGAGAATTCCGAAGCGGGCCTGGCGTGAATGCCTACCGGGTCGGTGATGACGGTGGAACGTTGTGCTGTTGCCATGATGACCAGCTCTCCTGAAGATATGGCCGGTCTTGTCGAACCGGCATGTCGAGTGATGAATACGCTGGTTATCTTACCACTGCACAAAAGGAATTACAGAAAACGATTACCGTTGAAAAACAGATGAATATGTGTATACTGAACATCGTTGCTTAAAGAACGTTTCCACCGCCGTTGTGGAGCTCGCCTCAGGGGGCGGCCTACACGCAGTGGCCAGGCACTAAGGAGTGCGACATGGAGATCCAAGGCGTGGGCATTGGCCGCGGCGTTGCCGTTGGCCCGGTTATCCATATGGCAGCCGGACTGGATGTGCCCGGTGATGAGACTAGGCCTGAGAACCTGACAGCGGATGCTGAATTCGGCAGGGTTGAATCCGCTCTGGCATCGGTCAACGAGGATCTGCTTGCACGCGCCAAGGCTGCCCAGGACGGGCAGGGGGCCAAGGATGCCGCTCCGATACTGACTGCTCTGGCACAGATGGCCCAGGATCCGGCCCTGAAGACTTCGATCCGATCCCTGCTGGACGGTGGCAAGACCGCCGAGCGATCCGTCTATGAGGCTTTCGCCGACTTCGAAGGCAAACTCCAGGCCATCGGCGGCTACATGGGGGAGCGGGCCAACGATCTGCATGACGTGGGCCAGCGTGTCATCGCCAATCTGCTCGGCGTACCGGCCCCGGGCGTGCCGGAAAGCGACAAGCCATTCGTCCTGGTCGCCCCTGACCGGTCCCCGGCCGACACCTCCAGCTTGGACATGACCAAGGTGCTGGCCATCGTCACCATCGAGGGCGGTCCGACCAGCCACACCGCCATCCTGGCCCGGTCCAGGGGGATCGTCGCTGTCGTAGGCGCCCAGGACGCAGCAGGGCTATCCGACGGACAGACGGTCATCGTCGATGCCGCAGCCGGTAAGGTGACGGCCGATCCCACCTCGGAACAGATCGCGAAGGCTGAGCAGGCCCGTCGTGAGGCTGATCAGGCCAAGGCTTTGCGAGGCCGTCCCGGTCAGCTCAAGGATGGAGTCAAGATCCCTCTCCTGGCCAATGTCGGTAAGCCCGCCGATGCTGATCCTGCCCTGGAGTACGGAGCCGAGGGCGTCGGACTCTTCCGCTCGGAGTTCCTCTTCCTGGGCAACGAGCAGGCGCCCGGCGTCGACGAGCAGGCCAAGGCCTACCGTGCTCTTCTTGAACGTTTCCCCGGCCGCAAGGTGGTCATCCGCCTGCTGGATGCCGGCGCCGACAAGCCGCTGCCCTTCCTGACCCAGGCCGACGAGCCCAATCCGGCCCTGGGGCTGCGTGGTCTGCGCACACTCAAGGTCCACAGCCAGGTCCTGGAGGACCAGCTGGAAGCCTTGGCCCGGGCCGATGCCGAGACCGATGCTGACCTGTGGGTCATGGCGCCCATGGTTGCCGACGAGCACGAGGCCGACTACTTCGTCCGTCTGGGCAAGAGCAAGGGGCTCAAGCGCGTGGGCGTCATGGCCGAGGTTCCCTCGATCGCCTTGATGGCCGACAAGGTGGCCAAGGTGGCCGATTTCGTCAGCATCGGCACCAACGATCTGACCCAGTACACGCTGGCCGCCGACCGCACACTGGGTTCGGTCGCCTCCTATCAGACCGCCTGGCATCCTGCCGTCCTCAGGGCCATCAAGCTCATCGCTGACGCCGGCCAGGCCAATAACATGCCTGTCGGAGTCTGCGGCGAGGCTGCTGCCGATCCGGACCTGGCCGTGGTTCTGGCGGGCATCGGCGTGACCAGTCTGTCCATGACGCCGGTCGCCCTGGATGATGTCCGCGCCGAGCTGGCCAAGCACACCATGGACGAGGCCAAGGCGCTGGCCGCCAGGGCTCTGGACGGAGAGTTCTATCATCCCCAGGGGTGGTGAGCAGTCGGCCGGATTCACACAAATCCACCGGATCCGGTGCAATCGAGCAAGTCAAACAGCACGAGCAAGGAGCAGACATGACGGATTTCCAAGCCTTCCTTCCCGACACATCCTTTGCCCTGGATGTACCGGCGACTGACTGGCGGGATGCCATCCGCAAGGCGGGCGACAGGCTGGTGGCCTCCGGGTTCACCACCGATGCCTATACGGATCAGATGATCGAGACCGTCGAGAAGATGGGCCCCTACATTGTTATCGCCCCCGGTCTGGCTCTGGCCCATTCCCGCCCTAGCGAGGCGGTCCTGGGAACCGGCCTGAGCTGGGTAAGGCTGTCCACGCCTGTCGAGTTCGGCAACAAGGCCAACGATCCGGTCTCCCTGGTGATCGGTCTGGCCGGACGGGATGAGCAGGAGCACCTGCAGGTGATGTCCGCCATCGCCGGTGCGCTGACCGACGCGAAAAAGACCCAGCAACTGGCCAAGGCCGGCACCCCTGACGAGGTCCGCGCCATTCTTCAATCGTGAACAAGAAGCAGTAAGAGCAAACAAGGAACAAAGGAGCAACTCATGGATATTCTCTGCGTATGCGGCAACGGCATCGGCACCTCGGTCCTACTCAAGGTCAACGTTGAGCAGGTGGCATCGGAGCTGGGCATGGATGTGACCGTGACCACCTCCGACGCAGGTAGCGCCAAGGGCACGGCCAACATGAACGACCTGGTGTTGACCTCACCTCAGCTGGCACCCGAGTTGGAGGGGACCACCACCCCGGTCGAGACCGTCCAGAATTTCATGGACAAGGACGAAATCAAGGGCATCCTGGAGCAGTACGCCGACTGATGCGCCCGGCGGGCATTCATCATCGCCAGGCCGATGGGACGCCCGCTCTTTCGAGTTGAGAACAAGAGAGAAATAGTAAGGACCAATAATGAATGTCTTCCTTGCGGTGCTGAACTTCATCAGCCAGGAGATTCTGAATGTGCCCGCCTATCTGATCGGCATTGTGGCGGCTATCGGCCTGATCGCCCTGAAACGGAGCGCAGGCCAGGTCATCTCGGGTGCCCTCAAGGCGGCCATGGGCTATCTGATTCTAGGCGCCGGCGCCACTGTGGTGACCAACGCCCTGGATCCCTTCGGCAAGCTGGTCTTCAAGGCCACTGGCGCCCACGGGGTCGTCCCCACCAACGAGGTGATCGTGGCCCAGGCCTCCAGCCAATTCGGCGCGGCCTCCGCCTACATCATCGTGCTCAGCTTCATCGTCATGATCCTGCTGGCACGGTTCACCCCACTCAAGTACGTATTCCTGACCGGCCACCATATGGTCTTCATGTCCACCCTGCTGGCCCTGGTCCTTTCGATCGGGTTCGGTAAGGGCAACAACCTGCTCATCGTGCTGATCGGCTCCCTGCTGATGGGCGTGATCATGGTGGCCATGCCAGCCTTCGCCCAGCCGTACATGAACCGGGTGACCGGCAGCGACAAGCTGTCCATCGGCCACTTCAACACCTTGGGCTACGTGGTCTCGGGCGCGGTCGGCAGCGCTGTGGGCAAGAAGTCGCGTTCCACCGAGGACATCGACTTCCCCAAGGGGCTGAGCTTCCTGCGTGATTCCATGGTCTCCACCACCCTGCTCATGGTCGTCCTCTACCTGGTCTTCGCTGTCTGGACCGCCTTTGTGGTGCCGGCCAAGGCCGCCTTCGCCGTCTTCCCGTCACATCCGGCCAACTGGGGAGCCTTCTTCATGGCCGCTTTCGCCCAGGCCTTGCAGTTTGGCATCGGCGTGAGCATCATCCTCTACGGCGTCCGCATCATCCTGGGCGAGCTGGTGCCCGCCTTCCAGGGCATCGCCAACAAGGTGGTCCCCGGCGCTCGTCCTGCCCTGGACATCCCCCTTGTCTTCCCCTACGGTGCCAACGCATCCCTGATCGGCTTCCTGTCCTCCTTCGCCGGTGGTCTGGTGGCTCTGGTCATCATCGCGGTCTGGCTTGGGCCCGTCTGGGGTCTGGCCCTGATCCTGCCGGGCATGGTGCCCCACTTCTTCGATGGCGGCGGTGCCGGTGTCTTCGGCAATGCGACCGGCGGCCGTATCGGGGCCGTGGTCGGCGGCTTCATCAATGGTCTGCTGATCACCTTCCTGCCGGCCATCCTGATGACGGTTCTGGGCAGCTTCGGCCTGTCCAACGCCACCTTCGGCGATGCGGACTTCGCCTGGTACGGCACCGTGGTCGGCAAGCTGGCCCAGTTGGGTATCCCTGCCGGTGCCGTGGTCCTGGTGGTCCTGGCTGTGGTGATCTTCGCCCTGGCCTGGATCTGGCAGGTCAAGGTGGTCAACACCGGATGGATGCCTGCCACCAAGCATGCTGAGTTCATCGCCAGTGTCGAGGCTGAAGAGAAGGAGGCCAAGGCTCAGGCTCGTGCAGCCGCCAAGGCCGCCCGTGCCCAGGCCAAGGCCACCGAGGCCGCCAAGGCCGAATAGGCATGTGCAAGCGCGCCCTACAGGCGCCAGGAGAAAGGTACTGTTGATTCCTTTCTCCAGACCAGCCTAGAGCCGCTCGGATCATTTCCACTTGGAAGGGTCCGGGCGGCTCTTACACTTTTTGCGCAGGTTGGTGTGCTTGATCATCTCAAATATCTTCCACGGATGAACTTGACCCCGTCACTGGAGCGGGCGAGAATCGAACCATGAGGATTATCACAGATTTCGGCACCATTCCCGATCGGTACGCCAAGCGCGCCCCGCAGTCCCTCACGCGCAAGGGACGTCCTGTAGTCTCCTTCCCCTTCCGGCTTGAGGATGTACCCCGGGAGGCTCGCTATCTGCATTGGATGCTGGTGGATCCTGATTCCGTGCCCGTGTGCGGCTTCCCATGGATCCACTGGTCACTGGCCAACCTGCCCATCGAGGCCTTGCACGCCTTGCAGTCTAAGGGAAACGAAAGCACCGTTCTGGCGATTCCGGAGGACTTCTCAAGAAATCTGCCCAATCTGATCCCCGGCGTGCCCCAGGGCCGGACATCGGCTGCCTCACCCTTGGTCATGGAGGAGGAGATCGCCGACGATCCTGCCGTGCTCATGCGCTACAACGGCCCCACCCCTCCCGATCGGGTTCACGACTATGTGCTGTCGGTCTGGGCCACAAAGGAGGCTCTGCCGAATCTGGAGGAGGGATTCTGGCTGAACGCCCTGGTTCATGCCGTTCATTCCGCCCAACCTGTGGTCGCGGCGGCCCGTGCCTGGCTGCCAGCTGATGCCTGAGCGCCTGGCTTAACGGACGCATCTGCTGGTATTGGGACGGTCTAGCACTAGAGTGAGGCCATGCCCAAAGTGCGCAGATGGCCGTCATCCCTGCCTGTGCACGCAGTCGGTTGGAACGGCATCCTCCGGCATTCGGACTGGTGATGACAGTTGACCGCAATCAGACAAAGGAAGACGCTTATATGCCCTGCACCACGCTTCTGATAGGTAAGCATGCCAGTTACGACGGATCCACCATCATCGCCCGAAATGAGGATTCAGCCAACGGGGAGTTCCGTCCCAAGCGCTTCGTCCTGGTCACTCCCGACCAGCAGCCACGGCACTATCGCAGCGTGATCAGCCACTTGGAGATGGATCTGCCCGAGGATCCCATGCGCTACACCTCGGTGCCCAATGCTGTGCTCGACCAAGGGCTATGGGCCGAAGCGGGCGTCAACAGTGCCAACGTGGCCATGTCAGCCACTGAGACCATCACCACCAATGAGCGTGTTCTGGGTGCCGATCCGTTGGTGGAATTCACCCCCTCCCAGGGCCATCCGGGTGATGAGGGCTACTTGGCCGAGGTACCCGGGGGCATCGGCGAGGAAGACCTGGTCACCATTGTTCTGCCCTATATCCGCTCGGCGCGGGAGGGTGTCCTGCGGCTGGGCTCCCTGCTGGAGCGTTACGGCACCTATGAGATGAACGGCATTGCCTTCAGTGATGTGGACGAGATCTGGTGGATGGAAACCGTGGGCGGCCATCACTGGATCGCCAAGCGGGTGCCCGATGACTCTTATGTGACCATGCCCAACCAGCTAGGCATTGACGAGTTCGATCTGGATGACGCTTTTGGGGAGCAGACCGACCACCTCTGCTCGGCCGACCTGCGGGAGTTCATCGCCGACAATCACCTGAATCTTGCTGTGGAGTCGGTCTCGCCCTTCAATCCGCGCGATGCCTTTGGATCCCATAGCGATTCGGATCATGTCTACAACACGCCCCGGGCCTGGTATATGCAGCGTTTCCTCAACCCCTATGACGAGATCTGGGACGGACCGGATGCCGATCATGCCCCCACCAGCGACAACATCCCTTGGTGCCGTCAGCCCGAGCGGCTGATTACCGTGGAAGACGTCAAGTATCTGCTCAGCTCCCACTACCAGGGCACGCCATACGATCCCTATGGGCGGACCGGCGACGAGCACACCAAGGGGCTCTACCGGCCCATCGGCATCAACCGCAACGACCAGCTGGCCCTGATCCAGCTGCGCCCCTATCGGCCTGAATCCTGCCGGGCCATCCAGTGGATGTCCTACGGGTCCAACGCCTTCAACGCCCTGGTTCCCTTCTATGCCAATGTGGATCGGACGCCCGACTATCTGGCCAACGCCACTGACCGGGTCTCCACTGACAGCCTCTACTGGTCCGACCGGCTGATCGCCGCCCTGTGCGATTCCGAATTCGCAGGCACCTCGGCGGCTGTCGAGCGTTACCAGCAGAGCGTAGGAGGCGAGGGCCACCGGCTGATCGCCGCCGCTGACGAGCAGGTGGCACGGCTGGAGGGTGCTGACCAAGGTACCGACAACGCCGAGGTGCGCCAGGTGCTGGAGGCCGCCAACCAGGACATGGCCGACCGTCTGCGCAAGGAAACCGATGATCTGCTTGGCCAGGTGCTGTATACCGTCAGCATGGGCATGCGCAATGGCTACCACCTGTCCGACAACTGAGCCATCCGAATCTACAAGGACCGCAAAAGAAGGAGAGCCCCATGACCGACTTCGACGATTACGTCAGACCATACGGCCTGTTTGACAAGATCGATGCCTTCGGCTATTTGAAGGATCTGCAGGAGCATCCGGATATGCCGCGCAAGCATGGCCGAGTGCTGCTAGTCACCGCAGATACCCCGCTCAAGGCATCACGTGGTGAGGGCAAGACCACGACTACCATCGCCCTGATTGATGCCCTGCGCGCCCAGGGAGTGGATGCCGCAGCTGTCCTGCGTCAACCCAGTATGGGCATCACCGCAGCCGGGTCCAAGGGTGGCGCCTCCGGTGGTGGCAAGTCTTCGCTGACGCATCCTGAGCTGGTGGATTGGGGTTTGTGCGGGGAGATGGCGGCTATCGAATCCGCACAGAACCTGTTGGTCTCCTTTGCTGAGAAGGCTGTGGACGAGGGTCGGCTGGACACCGTCCTGGTGCCCCGGGTCAGCGAAGTGCCTTCACGGTCCCTGCGGCAGATCACCGTGGACCGAGGCAAGGGCGATCTGCCCGAGCGGACCGTGCTGACGCCAACCTGCGAGCTCATGCAGATCGTCGTGCTCTCCCGGAGCATGGAGGAGATCGAACGGCGTGTGGCAGCCATGGTTGCGGGGACCCTGGACGGTCGCCCGGTCACCTTTGGTGAGTTTGTGGACCTGTGGCGGATCACCGGCATCCTGACCGATGCGGTCAAGCCTGCCTTCACTCAGACTTTGGAAGGTTCACCGGTATATGTGCATGGCGGGCCTTTCGCCAACGTCTCCATCGGCATCCCCAGCCTGGTGTCCGTGGAAATGGCCTGCGCCCGGCACGACGTGGTCGTCGTCGAGGCCGGTTATGGAGCTGATGCC
Organism: Bifidobacterium sp. wkB344; assembly: GCF_003688305.1. NCBI lineage: Bacteria > Bacillati > Actinomycetota > Actinomycetes > Bifidobacteriales > Bifidobacteriaceae > Bifidobacterium > Bifidobacterium sp. wkB344. The sequence goes on from NZ_NPOQ01000024.1 coordinate 251,813, forward strand.
GGTGCCCAGAAGTGGCTGGACATCGCCGCCCGTGAGTATGGGGCCCAGTGGCCTGCCGCCGCGGTGGTCGTCACCCGTGCCACCACCTGGAGGGACGATCCCAAGCTGAGCTGGCGCTATCCCTTCCATGTGCATCGTCTGGAGGGACTGGGCATCCCCACCTTCCCGCTGATCAACCTCTGGGAGGGCGAGGACGACCAGGTGGATTCCTTGCGGGAGACCGCCGACGGTCTGGGCTTCCGCAGGCCCATCGCGGGCAACCTCTTCCGTGACGGAGGCAAGGCCCTTGAGCCTCAGTTGGACGATCTGATCAAGGCCTTGCAGGAGCCTGCGAAGGCCCGGGCGGATACAGCCAGCCTGCATGATATGTCCGTGCCGGATCGGATTCGCTGGATCGCCCAGAGCGCCTACGGCGTGCCGGATGATCGGGTTATTGAGCGTGAGGGCTTCCAGGACAGTCTCCAGGCGGCCTCCGACCTCTGCAACAAGGCAGGCATCTCCCTCGAGGATCTGGTGGTGGTGGCGGTCAAGTCGCCGGCCACCATGACCGACGATGACCGGGCCGACCAGGACAAGCGCACAGTCACTCTGAAGAAGGTTGAGGCCCATACGGGGGCCGGTCTCCTGCAGGTGAACCTGACCACCTCCCTGACCACGCCCATGCCCAAGATCGTCTGAGCGGGCTATGCATGGATTCTGCAGACCTGTGACGCGCCGTGTTGCGGGTCTGCAGAAACCGTGTATAGTATCTACTTGGCTCTTGAAAGTGCCCTGCCCCTATAGCTCAGTTGGCTAGAGCAGCTGACTCTTAATCAGCGTGTCCGGGGTTCGAGCCCCCGTGGGGGCACAGAGTCAACGCCCAGCAATCGCAACGGTTGCTGGGCTTTTGCATTGCTCTGCGAAATCTTCTGAAAAGCAATTTTGTGTGACGTCTGTGTGACAAAAGTCCCGACCAAAGAAAAGTGCCGCCGAGGCAGGGTGTAAAACCTGTTTGCTAATCATTGAGTGCGTTTCTCAAATCTCCCGCCCGCTGTTTTTCCCGGCCACCGATCTCAGCTCTGGCGTGACATTCCCTGCCTGCTTGGTATGGAAGTCTGCACAGCAGTCGGTCATTCCTGACCTGTAGAAGAGCACGTGAATCTTGTGCTTACGGATCAAGCAGGCAGATGTGCCGGCGTGTGGGAGCGGCTTCAAAAAACTGCCAAGAGTGTGAAATCTGTCTGGGACATGGAATCCATGCGTGGTTTTCAATGCGCCATGATCTGCAGTGGTTGGGATAAAATACGGATGCCGGTTGAAGTGCGGTCGTGTTGATGGTGACACGCGGTTGGGTCTGGCGCTATATCGGATTTCAATGAATCACTTGAATCAATGGAGATCATGAGCGCTTCTCGGCCTAGTGCCATCACCTGTTTTTATTGAATGATGCCCGTGTCTTGGCCCCCTGTATGACCGGTTGGGGAAAGGGTGCCACGGCGGCATTGAGAGAGGGGTGAAGGGTCGAATGGAATATTCGCTTATGACCAAGCTTGCCGCAGAATGTGTCGGCACCGCCATATTGATGATCTTCGGCAACGGCGCCGTTGCCGACGTGGATCTGGAGGGCACCAAGGGCCACCATTCAGGCTGGCTGACTATCGCCATGGGATATGGCTTCGGAGTCATGTTTCCCGTGCTCATGTTCGGCGGGGTGTCCGGAGCTCACATCAACCCAGCCATGACTCTGGGACAAGCCGTCATCGGCATCTTCCCCTGGAGCCTGGTTCTTCCTTATATCCTGGCGCAGCTGATCGGTGCGGCCCTGGGTCAGCTGGTCGTCTATGCCTGCTACTTCCCGCACTACCGCCTGACCAAAGACCCTTTGCCGATTTTGGGCACCTTCTGCACCACTGACGCCTCGGGTTCACTGGTCAACTACTTCATCAATGAGTTCTTTGGCACGCTGGTGCTGGTCTTGGGAGCCCTCTGCTGCCTGCAGGGCCCATGGGGGTCTAAGGGGTTGGCCGCTGCCTCCATCGTTGTCGGCTTGATCGTCTGGGGACTGGTCACCTCTCTGGGTGGTCCTACCGGCCCTGGCTTGAATCCTGCGCGTGACCTGGTGCCGCGCTTCCTGCACTGGATTCTGCCCGTGCCCAACAAGGGGGACTCACGCTGGGGCGAGGCTTGGATTCCAGTGGTGGCACCCATCATTGGTGCCATTGTCGGAGCCGTGATGTTCAAGGTCCTCTTCGCCGCCTGATCAACAGGTAGCTTCAGGGTCCCGGGCTTCCTCTGGGAGGCCCGGGACCCGGCAGTTGAACACGCAAGTATAGACATCATATTGTCATGTTGTTATAATGTTTGCGAAATTCGATGTTGAAACTTCCGGAGGGAGGCATTCTCCCACGATCATTCGCTACGAAGCGGATGGGCTTCATCGTATGCGAGGAGGCAAATTGCTGGACGAGTATTTCCCGGAAGGCACCGTCATGTACAGGGATGGCGTGGCCGATTGGGTAGAAGCAGTGGATGTGGTTACTGCTCCGCTGGTTGACCTGGGAAGGATCAAGCCCTCTTATGTCGAGGCCATCAAGGCTTCGATACGCAAACCAGGTGGCACCTATATTGATCTGGGACAAGGCATCGCCATGGCCCACGCCAGGCCAGAGGCAGGCGTGGTGACCACATCCCTATCGGTGCTGAAGGTTGGCAGACCCTTTCTGCTGGCCGATTCACAGGACCACCCAATCAGCACGTTCTTCTGTCTGGCCGCGCAGGACTCGAACAGCCATTTAAGCCTGATGCAATCGCTGGCGACCTTCCTGAGTGACGGCAGGAATCAGGAACGGCTGGGCAAGGCCGCGAACGTTGACGAATTGAGGACGATTCTCAAGGAAGAAAGGTAATCAATATGAAGATTCTGACGGTTTGCAGCACTGGACTGGGGTCGAGCTTCATCACCCAGCTCAACATTGACAAGGCCTTGAAAGAGCTTGGTGTGACCGGTGTCGAGACCGACCATAGCGATTTGGGCTCTGTCAACAAGGGCGATGCCGATGTGATTTTTGTCGGGCGTGACATCGCTGATGCTGCCAAGGATCTGGGAGACGTGGTTGTTCTGAACAGCCTGATCGATATGAATGAGATCAAAGAAAAACTGGCCGAGGCTCTGAAGCGCCACGGTGTGGATGTTCCCCAAGGAGGGCAGGCGGCATGAACGGTGCGTTAAAAGTCCTTTTGGACATCTTCCGACAGCCTGCCGTCATCGTCGCGCTGATCTCCCTGATCGGCCTGACCCTGCAGCGCAAGTCTGCTACGGACGTCATGAAGGGAACTGTTAGGACGTTCGTGGGTTTTCTGGTTCTGACCGCAGGCGCAGGCGTGGTCACTAATGCCTTGACGCCTTTCGGAGATATGTTCCAGCATGCCTTCCATGTTCAGGGCGTTGTCCCCAACAACGAGGCCATCGTCGGCACAGTCCTGGTCAAATACGGCTCTATCGCTGCTCTGATCTTCTTCTTCGGGATGATCGTCAACATCCTTCTTTCAGCTACCTCATATTTCAAATATGTGTATCTGTCGGGCCACGTAGCCTTCTATATGGCCACGATGATAACCGTCATTTTCGTCACAGCCGGATTCCCCACCTGGCAAACCTTGCTTTGGGGATCCATCGCCCAGGGGCTGGTTGTGACTCTTTCCCCTGCAATTGTGCAGCCCTTCATGAAAAAGGTCACTGGCACCGATGATGTGGCCCTGGGACACACTGGTGGCTCGGGCATCGCTCTGGGTGGTCTGGTGGCCACGCTCACCCGCAGTAAGAAGCATCCCTCCAAATCGACCGAGGAGATCAACTTTCCCAAGAATCTGGGCTTCCTGCGCGATACCACGGTCATCGTGGCCCTGTCTATGGCCGTGATCTATGTGATTGTGGCACTCTTCGCAGGTTCTGCTTATATTGAGAGCAAGCTCAGCGGCGGACAGAACTTCATCGTCTATGTGATCATTCAGGCAGCTACTTTCTCAGCCGGCGTCTATATCATCCTGGCGGGTGTTCGTGTGGTCTTGGGCGAGATCGTTCCAGCCTTCAAGGGCATCAGCGAGCACCTGGTCAAGAACGCCAAGCCTGCCCTGGACGTTCCCGTCACCTTCACCTTTGCTCCCAATGCCGTTCTGATCGGGTTCCTGTCCAGCTTCGTCGGCGGCATCGTAGGCATGGCCATCCTGGCTTTGGCTGGTACGACCGTCATCATCCCCGGCGTCGTGTCTCACTTCATGACCGGCGGTGCCACAGGCGTGATCGGCAACGGCGCAGGCGGGCGGCGTGGAGCCGTTCTCGGTTCCTTTGTCAACGGACTGGCCATCACCTTCCTGCCCTACCTGCTCCTGCCGGTGCTGGGCTCCTTGGGCAAGGGAGCCGCCACGTATTCTGGTCCCGATTTCGGCGTTGCCGGTCTTTTCCTGGGGTATCTCGATAAGGCAGGCGGACAGATTGCCATGATTGTGGGAATCATTGTCGTACTGATCCTGGTCTATGTGGTTTCCTACTTTATGAACAAGCGCAAGAAGGCCATTTCGGCCGCTGCTGATGTAGCTGACAAGGCCAAGGCAGCTGCCTAAGGACGAAACCTGATCCTGTCTGAAGTAGACAGAGAAGAGATGAGCATGAAGGGCCATGGTGCTCGATGGGCTTTTCGCAATCGAAACCATGGCCCCTTTGCCACAGCCGGATTTTTCATCTTGGTCTGCAGCAGTGCGTAAAGGCGAAGCTTGTACTATATCGTGGAAGATGACAATCCTTGGTTGGCGCGTATGGTGGGATTGCAATTCATGAATGCAATGAAGTCGGGTGGGGGGTCGGTTCTGCAATGGTAGATGGAATTCCCAAGTATGTGTCCGTACGAGACCATTTGCGCGGAAGCGTCAAACGTATGAAGGATGGGGCGCAGCTGCCTACTGAGTCCGAACTCTGCGCACGGTACAAGGTCAGTCGCATCACGGTTCGCCATGCCATAGAAGATCTGATTCGAGAGGGGCTGATCGTTCGCAGCCAGGGCAAGGGAACCTTCAAGCTGAAGTCGCCCGCTTCCTCCCGTGAGGTGATCAACGGTCGCATCAGAGGATTCTGGCGCCAACAGCATGATCTGGGCAGAACGGTCAAGACCCGGGTACTGGGTGACAGGATCGTCAAGAATGCCGACATTGCATCAAAGCTGGGTCTAGAGGCTGATGCGGACCTGATCGAGCTGGAGCGATTGCGCTATGTCAATGGAGACCTGCAGCAATACGTCTGCACCTACCTGCCGAATGCCCAGTTTCCGGAGATACTTGAGCATGATTTCTCCGATGGATCCCTCTATGACTTCATCGAAGGTCGATACGATGTCAGACTCGCCAGGAATGAGGTTGTAGTTCGCATCGAGAATGTCGATTCACGGATCGCCGGGTACTTTCATGTGGACAAGGGTCGACCCGTGCTGGCTATGGACTCCACCGTCTTCGACGGATTCGGCTCGGTGGTGGCATTCGGTGTGGCGCTCCAACCGCCTGCATATTCCGAAATAGAGTTCGTCATCAACGGCGTGCCGGACTCCAGGTAATCTCCAGGTAATGTTGTCTGCTCCGGGAGGTCGGCAACGGCATCTGGCAATGACCATGAATGTTTGTCTGCCCTTGTATGGACTTTCATGTCGGTGCTCGAAAATTTCGGTCCGGTTCCTGTCTGTGTGTCATGCTTGTCGCGCTTGAACGGTTCACCCTGCCATGGATATGATTGACCATATATGCCCGATTCCTCGCAATGAGTGCATCGGAGATGGGAAGGCAGGTACGACCATGGGGCGTCTTCAAGGCAGGAAAGAGCGCGAGCCGTTTGTGCTCGAGCATGCCAGTATCGCGACCGGTGATGAACAAGGCACGGTCCAGAAGGATATGTCTGTTCTGGTGTCCGCGGACGGCCGGATAGAACAGGTCTGCACGACCCCGCTGGCCTACGTGCCTTCCGGATATCACCGGATCAACGCCACGGGCAAGTTCGTGGCACCTGGACTCATCAATGCCCATACCCATCTCTTTGCTGATGGCAAGCCCCTGTCTGGAGGTACAGATCTGTCGCCGCGTGTGGTCGACGCTGCTTTGAAAGTGGTGCACAGCCCCGCCGGCAAAGTCCTTATGGATGCCAGGATCAAGGGCAATGTCTCCACGCTGTTGAACTCGGGCGTGACGACCATTCGTACCCTGGGTGATGTGGGCTATGAGGCGGTTCGTCTGCGTGACAAGATTGATGCAGACGAGCTGACCGGCCCGCGCATGCTGGCTGCGGGCCCGCTCCTGGCGATTCCCGGGGGGCATGGAGATCCCTTCATTGCCCTATCCTGCTCCTCTCCTGAAGAGGCCAGGCGTCGGACCAGGGAGAACCTGGACCATGGGGTCAATGCCATCAAGGTGGCTGCGACCGGTGGCGTGACCGATGCAACCAAGCTTGGCGAGGCTGGCAGCCCGCAGATGACCGAGGAGGAAATGGCCGCCGTCTGCGATGAGGCTCATGAGTTTGGTGTGCTCGTCGCTGCGCATGCTCAGAGCCCGGAAGGAGTTAAGGCCGCCCTCAAGGCAGGCGTGGATACCATTGAGCATGGCAGTGCTCTGGATGACGAGATGATTGGGCTCTTCCTTGACAATCCGCGCTCGCTTCGCGGCTTCTCTGCCTTGGACCCCACGCTGTCCGCCGGGTTGCCGTTGGTCAAGATCAGCCAGCAGGAGCTGGGAATCAGCGACATAGTTCGTGGCAACTCCGAGCTGGTCGTCGACGGCATGGTCAAGAGCGCCAAGCAGGCTCATGAGAACGGCATTTCCGTCGGCGTTGGCACCGACACCGGCATGACCTTCGTGCCCCAGTACGGCACTTGGCGAGAGCTTGACTATCTGGTGCGGTACGCGGACTTCACTCCGGCACAGGCCTTCCACGCCGCCACCCAGGTCAATGCCCGAAACCTGGGCTTCGACAATGTCACTGGCTCGGTCGACACGGGCAAGGATGCGGATCTGATCGTCCTTGACGAGGACCCTGCCAAGAATGTGCGGACCCTGGCTGATCCCAAGCTGGTCATCGTTCGCGGCAAGCCGGTCTGGCGTCCTGAGGTCAAGCACTTCGAGGAGATCGATCGCTTGCTCGACAGCTTCTGACCGTTTGTCTTGGGGCCATTCAGAGGTCTGCAATAGTTTGGCTCGCTACCGGTTCCCTGATGACCGGATGGTATGTAAGCATGTCGGTATGCACAAGGAAGAACCGAGAGTGGACCAGGTCGGCCAGACCAAGGTCGTAGGAAGGTTGGCGCCTTCGCCGACTGGGCGAATGCATCTGGGCAATATCTATGCATGTTTGGCGGCCTGGCTTGGTGTCAGGTCGCAAGGGCCTGGCGGGGTTCTGCGGCTTCGCATCGAAGATATAGATACGCCGCGGGTCGTCAAGGATGCTGATCGTTGGATCATGGATGACCTGGCTTGGCTGGGATTGGATTGGGATGGTGAGGTGGTCTACCAGTCCCAGCGCGTCGATGCCTACAGTCAGGCACTTCAGCAGCTGGAATCACAGCGACTAATTGGCGGGCAGCCCTTGATTTATCCCTGCTTCTGCTCCCGTGCCGACATCCGAGCGGCATCGGCGCCGAATGAAGGCGATGGGTTCATCGTCTATCCGGGCACCTGCCGAGGACTTTCCCCCCAGGTGGTCAGTGAAAGGCTCGCTCGAGGGCAGAGGCACAGCCTCAGGATTGCAGTCCCTGATCAGCTTGACGAGTCGGATGCCATCTGTCGCTTCGACGATCTGATCTTTGGCCCACAGTCCTTCAACTTGCCCAGGCAGGTCGGCGATGTGGTCGTCAGACGTTCGGACGGTTTGGTTTCCTACCAGTTGGCGGTGACGGTGGATGACCTGGCCATGGGCGTCAATCAGATTGTGCGAGGGAGGGACCTGCTAAGGTCTACAGCCATTCAGATGTGGATCAGGTACCACCTGCAGCCGCAGGCTCCTCGTGTTCAGTACGCCCATTTACCGCTGATTGATGGTGTAGACGGCAGACGGATGTCCAAGCGCTTCGGATCGCCGGACCTGGGGTCGCTTAGAAGAGATGGTTGGTCGGCCAGGCAGGTGCTGGGGGTCTGTGGCTGGCTCCTGGGACTCTTGGAACGGCCCAGACCTGCCAGTGCGCAGGAACTGCTCGATGGTTTCACGTGGAACACACTGGCCGCTGACCGCAGGGACCGGCAACTGGACCTGAGCGAGCTGAATGTTTCTGTCGCAAAGCCAAGTCTGTAGGTTTTTCGATCCTGAATTCGCCGCTGGTTTCCGACATGTGCGTTCTTCCGCGCTTGTAGGCTTGCCAGTATGAGCCACTGGCTACCATGGCCTCAGTCAAAGCTTCCGGATTTTTAAGGAGGTAGCAGGTCATGGTCGCCTATATGGACCACAAGGATCTGGGTAATCGGCAGATCAGCCAGGAACGAGCCGGGCAGATTGCGGATGGAGTCAAGCGCGTGGCTGAAAGAATAGCCAAAGCAGAGGACTCCGCCGGTCGAAAAGAAGGTTCGGTGACGCTGCTGGCGGCCACCAAGACCCGTGATGTGGGCGAGATTATGGCGGCCATTGATGCCGGGGTGCGTCGGATCGGTGAGAACCGTCCCCAGGAGGTCACCGCCAAGGCCCAGGGATTGCTGGAACTCTGTCGGGACAGGGGACTGGCTCTTGGCACCGATGCGGCAGACAATGATTCACCCAGCGTGGGCTTCCATCTGATCGGGCAGCTCCAATCCAACAAGATCAATAAGATCCTGCCATATGTGGACACGGTCGAGTCGGTCGACGGGACCTCGTTGGCTCGGAAGTTGGCCACGCGGGCACTGGCTGCGGGCAAACCTGTGGGCATCCTCCTGGAGGTCAATGAGTCCGGCGAGCAGGCCAAGTCGGGATGTGCCCCCGACCAGGCCCTGGATCTGGCCTATGAGCTGGCTGCTATGGAGGGGATTCAGCTCAAGGGCCTGATGACTGTCGGCGCACACGTGGACGACGAAGCCGTTATTAGAAGCGGATTCGCCCATCTGCGCGGCCTGCGTGACCACATCAGGGATTCGGGGGAGACAGGCACCGACACCTGCACCATGCTGTCCATGGGCATGACCGGGGACATGGAGTATGCGGTGGCTGAGGGGTCGACCGAGGTCCGTGTAGGCACAGCCATCTTCGGACCGCGGGCTTTTATCTGACCAGCTGCTGCCTGTTTCGGAATCCGAACCTATCAAGCGGCCCGGCCTGGGTCTAGACTGTGCCCTATGAGAATCGCGCGTTTTTCCTACAAGGACACCCCACGATACGCCTTCGTGCAAACTGACAAGCAGGACGGCAAGGACTACCTGGTCGAGCTGAGCGGCTACCCCCTGACCGGCCAGCAGGTCGAGCCCACCGGCAAGCGCTACCCCCTGGACGATGAAGATGTGCGGCTCCTGGCCCCGGTCATCCCCTCCAAGATCTACGGGGCAGCCAAGAACTATCGCGCTCATGCCGCCTACATGGCCGAGCACGGCCAGTCTTCGAATCCGGAGCCTCCAGAGAAACTCATGCTCTTCATGAAGCCGTCCACCTCGGTCATCGGTCCTGACGATCCCATCGTCAAGCCTTCTTACAGCAATGACATGAACTACGAGCCGGAGGTTGCCGTCGTCATGGGCAGGATGGCCAGGAAGGTGAGCGTCAACGAGGCCATGGACTATGTGCTGGGCTACACCTGCGTCAACGACGTGACCCTGCGCGATCTGCAGAAGAATGATCCTATGTGGACCCGTTGCAAGGGCTTTGACACCGCCTGCCCTCTTGGCCCTTGGATCGAGACGGATCTGGACTATCGAGATGCGAGGATCTCCTTCAAGCTCAACGGGGAAGAGGTGCCTGAGGTCAGCGGTACCACTGCTAACCTGATCCACTCCATTCCTGAGCAGATCGCTTTCATCTCCAGCTTCGCCACCCTGCTGCCCGGCGATGTCATCATGACCGGGACCGCGCACGCCTCTGGTTCGCTGAAAAACAGGGACGAGGCCACGGTCCAGGTAGAGGGAATCGGCTACCTGCGCAATGTGGTCATTGACGAGTAGCCAGTACCTGGAGAAAGAAGCAATATGAAAACTTGAGTCGAATAGGCTCAAGTTTGGGAATAGGCGTCCTCCTTTCGCTGTTGTAGAAAACAGATGAACCCGTGATGGGGTCTGGTCGAGTGGTTCGGCTGGCCCCGCCGAAGAATGTTGGAGGATGCTCTATGAACGAAAACTTCACCACGATGGCTCAGCAGGCCATAGGCGATGCTATCCAGTCGGCCTCGGCGGCCGGCAACCCCCAGGTGGATGTGCTCCACCTGCTGGACTCTCTGCTGCGTCAGCAGTCCGGTGTGGTGCCTGGGCTGATCCAAGCGGCCGGTGGTGACAGCCAACGGGTCGGCGCCGAAGTCCGTCAGGCCTTGGTGGCTCTGCCGTCAGCCAGTGGATCCACGGCCTCACAGCCCGATGCCAGCCGTCAGCTCAGTGTGGCTTTGGCCCAGGCTGAGAAGGAAATGCAGGCCATGGGGGATGAGTACGTCTCCACCGAGCATCTGCTCATTGCCATCGCCCAGGGTCCCTCGCAGGCCGCTGATATTCTGAACCGGAACGGTCTGCAGGCCGATACCCTGCGCAGGGCCGTGCCCCAGGTGCGCGGCGGCGCCAAGGTGACCAGCCCCGATGCCGAAGGTACCTATAAGGCCCTGGAGAAGTACTCCACCGATCTGACCGCTCAGGCCAAGGAGGGCAAGCTGGACCCGGTCATCGGCAGGGATCAGGAGATCCGTCGTGTCATGCAGATCCTGTCCCGGCGGACCAAGAACAACCCTGTTCTCATCGGTGAGCCCGGTGTGGGCAAGACGGCCGTGGTCGAGGGTCTGGCCGAGCGCATTGTGGCCGGCGACGTGCCCACCACCCTGCAGGGCAAGAGACTGATTTCCCTTGATCTGAGCTCCATGGTGGCTGGCAGCAAGTACCGTGGCGAATTCGAGGAGCGCCTCAAGGCCGTTCTCAACGAGATCAAGAGTGCCAACGGCCAGGTCATCACCTTCATTGACGAGATCCATACCATCGTCGGTGCTGGTGCCGCCGAGGGGTCTATGGATGCGGGCAACATGCTCAAGCCCATGCTGGCCAGGGGTGAACTGCGCCTGATCGGCGCCACCACCCTGGATGAGTACCGGGAGAACATCGAGAAGGACCCGGCTCTGGAGCGCCGCTTCCAGCAGGTCTTCGTGGGTGAGCCCTCCGTGGAGGACACCGTGGCCATCCTGCGTGGCCTCAAGCAGCGTTACGAGGCCCACCACAAGGTGACCATCGGGGATGATGCCCTGGTAGCGGCAGCTACGCTGTCCAACCGGTACATTTCTGGTCGTCAGTTGCCCGACAAGGCCATCGACCTGGTTGACGAGGCCGCTGCCCACCTGCGGATGGAGTTGGACTCCCAGCCTGAGGAAATCGACGAGCTTCAACGCCGCGTCACCCGTCTGGAGATGGAGGAGATGCAGCTGAAGAAGGCTGATGACCCGGCCTCCAAGGACCGTCTGAGCAAGCTGCAGGCCGAACTGGCGGACTCCCGTGAGAAGCTGGGCGGCCTCAAGGCCCGTTGGGAGAACGAGAAGGCCGGCCACAACAAGGTCGGCGACCTGCGTGCTCAGCTGGATGCAAAGCGGGTCGAGGCCGACAAGGCCACCCGTGAGGGCGACCTGGAGAAGGCCTCCCGCATCCTCTACGGGGAGATCCCTGGCATTCGCAAGCAGCTGGCCCAGGCGGAGAACGCCGCCGAGCAGGCCAAGAACGCCGCCAATGATGCGGGTCCTGATGGGGCTGACATCGCCGGAGGTCCGGCCCAGGAGCCCATGGTTCCTGACCATGTTGATGCGGATTCCGTGGCGGAGATCGTCTCTGACTGGACCGGCATCCCTGTGGGACGGCTCATGGAGGGCGAGAACGAGAAGCTCCTGCATATGGAGGACTACCTGGGCAAGCGGGTGGTCGGCCAGCAAGAGGCCATCCATGCGGTATCCGATGCGGTCCGGCGCTCGCGTGCCGGCATCGCCGACCCCGACAGGCCCACCGGATCCTTCATGTTCCTGGGCCCCACTGGCGTGGGCAAGACGGAGCTGGCCAAGGCTCTGGCCGACTTCCTCTTCGACGACGAGAAGGCCATGGTCCGCATCGACATGTCAGAGTACATGGAGAAGGCCTCGGTCTCTCGCCTGATCGGCGCTGCCCCAGGCTATGTGGGCTACGAGGAAGGTGGACAGCTGACCGAGGCCGTGCGTAGGCGGCCCTACTCGGTGGTCCTCTTCGACGAGGTAGAGAAGGCCAACCCGGAGGTCTTCGATCTGCTTCTGCAGGTTCTTGATGACGGCAGGCTGACTGATGGCCAGGGCAGGACGGTGGACTTCAAGAACACCATCCTGATCATGACCTCAAACCTGGGCTCGCAGTTCCTAGTCCGGGACGACCTGGACGAGGAGGGTAAGCGCAAGGCCGTCATGGATGCTGTGCACGCCAACTTCAAGCCTGAGTTCATCAACCGGCTGGACGATCTGGTTATCTTCCATCCGCTGACCCGCGACGAGCTGGGCTCCATTGTGGACATTCAGGTCAAGCAGGTGGCCCAGCGGCTGACCGATCGGCGCATCACCCTGGATGTCACCGACTCCGCTCGGGAGTGGCTGGCCAACATGGGCTATGATCCGGCATTCGGTGCTCGGCCCTTGCGTCGTCTTGTGCAGACCGAGGTGGGCGATCAGCTGGCCAGGATGCTGCTGGCTGGCAAGGTCCACGATGGCGATACAGTCCTTGTGGACCAGACCGGTGGCGACCATTTGGAGCTGACTGCTTGGCCCACCGAGAATCTGGTCGATGACTCGGTCACGGTCGACGATGTAACGGCTGATGGCGATGCCGATGCTGATGCTGATGCCGACAATGGCGGACGTGATGGTGGTCGTGGCCGTCATGCCGCTCGTGGCGACGATCAGGGTCAGGCCCAGTCTCGCTGAGATCAATGAGGGTCGGCACCTGGGATCATCCCCGGGTGCCGACCCTTTTGGTATCACCTACTGTGCTTTATAAATTCAGTCCATAGCGGTCGCCGGATCCCGGCCCTCTTGCATGGATTCCCACTGGCTGTCGACGATGACTTGGGGGCGCCGTGCCGCAACTGTCGGAAGTTGGTCCGTGTCGATCAGGGCAAGGTGCAGCCAGCGACGACGCAGGTGCCGCAGCCGGTGCAGGCGACGAACGTTGAGCATGGCCAGAATGGTGGACAGGGCACCTGTTACTGCCGCGATCATGGGGTTGAGCATCCAACCAAGGAAGGGTTGGCAAATTCCGGTGGCGACGATCAGGGCGATGATGTTATAGACAGTGGACCAGGTCAGGTTCTGCCTGATGACCTGGGTTGTGGCTCGGCTCAGCTCGATGGCCCTGCCGGTTCCGTCCAGGTCGCCCTGGTGCAGGATGAGATCCGGTTGCATCGGGTCTGTACTGTCCGCGTCTGCTTGAAGCTGGGGACCCAGAGCGATGCTTACTCGGGCCTTGTCTGTCAGCTCGTGGTCAGCGGTTGTTGCAGCAGCCAAAGCCACTAGGCTGGTTCGGCCCCGTTCCCGGCTGGAGGTGGCGTTTTGACCCGTACGATCCGCGGGAACGCCCCTGCTGGTTCGGGTCAGGTCGTGATTGAGCCGATCCATGCACTCGCGTTTGCGCTCAGGAGTCAGCTGGGTGATCAACATATCCACGCCCGCCTGGCGGGCTGCACGCTCAATCCTGTCGTCCGGTTGGCGGCTCCCATCCAGGATCAGGCTGCTTACCCGCAGGGTGCGTAGATGGGTAGCGGTCCGGGTCAGGGATTCCGCGTGGACGCCCTGGCCTTCTGAGTCATCGGGGTCCAACAGAGAGGAGTCGTCCAGGATCAGGGTCCGCACCCGGCCCAGGCGGTTCATGGCTCGTGGCGAGGTGAAGAGCAGACCGTGAGCCAGGCCCGTCTCCAGGCTGGTTCGGAAGGCCATGGGGATGGTCATGGCTGCGACGGCGGGGCAGGCGATGGTTAGTACGCAGACGGCATTGCCTACAGCGTGGGCCAGGTGGGGTTGCGGTCCCAGCATGAGCCAGAGCATGAAGATCCAGACAGCCAGGATCATGATCATGGCGATGGCTGTGTGGACAATCCGATCCATCCTGCGCATGTCGGGGGATCGTTCGACCAGGGCCTGGGGGATGATCTTTGCGAGCCTGGCTGCGTAGGTGTTGTCGCCGACGGCATCAACGCGGATGGACAGGCGACCTTCCAGAATCTTGCTGGAGGCAAGGATCCGGTCGCCGGGTCCGCATGGCCGGGGTCTGTCGCCGCCTGTCAGCTCGCTGTCGTCCACCAGGGCCGACCCAGATTCCACAACTCCGTCAGCAGCGGGCCGTTCACCTGTGCGGACCAGAAGCAGATCGCCTGGGCGAATGCGGTCACGTGCAAGGATCTGGGCGGGGACTGACTGCGGATGCTCGGGATCGGCCACCAGGCCTGAATCTGGGCGGATCTCCGTCAGGTGGTTCAACGAGGCTACCAGGGAGGCTTCCATTCTGGTGCCGATGACCCGAGCCAGCAAGAGGAGGGTGATGACCACGCCGACCAGATCGAAGTAGGGGGATCGGGAGCCCTCCGGCAACTGGGATCCGGCCAGGCAGGTGACCAGGCTATACAGGTAGGCCAGGCTTGTGGCCAGCATGGCCAGGAGGTCGGGGCTGCAGCGGTGCTCGGTCATGGCCTTCCAGCCGTCCATGAGTATTCCCCGGCCGCAGTAAAACATGACTGGGGTTATCAGAATAGCCTGCACCCAGGGGCTGGTCAGCCAAGAGGGGAGTAAATCGGGGCCGAAACGATCGAACAGATCCAGAACCAGGACGGGCGCGGTGAGCAGGGCGCTGACGATGGTCGGCCTGAGCAGACGATGACTGCGGGAGTCCAGATCGGCCCCCCACCGGCCCCAATCCTCGGGATCGTGCCAGGGACGGTTGGCAGGAGAGCCCGCGCCTGCATTCTGGTCACGGACATGAGCCGACGGCATGAGGAAGTACCAGATGATCAGCCAGGTGACCGCACAGGCCACGACCAGATCGGCTATCGCCAGGAAGATATCGATACCCACGGATCTCCTTCGGTCTTGCTCCAACCCCTTGATATTCTCTATTCTGCCCGTCGTCGCGGCTTGGCACTGGCTTCAAGGCCGATTCCTTGCGGAAAAAACGAATTTTCGAACTACCGTCGACAGCCTGTCGGGCCGACACAGCCTTGGGGTCCAACGTTGGGGGTTTACTAGAACATATGTTCGATTCTACGTCATCGGTGGTCATGGTGGTGCTTCTCCTGCTGATCGGTATGGTTCTGGGAGGGTTGGCTGGGTATGTGCTGGGTCGCACCCAGGGCCGTAGAGCCGTCGGTATGGGGTCTGATAGCCAGGTGGATGAGCTGCGCTCGCAGCTGGATCAGGCCCAGGACCGGCTCCGTGGATCCGAGGCGGCCTTGGTGGAGGCGCGGACCAAGGTGGATGGTCTGAACCGCGAGCTTTCCTTTGTCAAATCCCAGCTGGCCCAGGCCCAGCAGGCCGAGCAGATCAGAATCGAGCAGGAGCGTCGCCGTGCCCAGGCTCAGGAGGAGGAGAAACGGCGCAGGCAGGCTCAGAATTTGGAGGAGGAGAGCAAGGTGCTCTCGGCCTTGGCTCCTGTACAGAAGAATCTGGATGCCCTCCAGCACAAGGTGGCCCAGATCGAGGAGGGCCGCAAGCAGGAGATGGGCTCCCTGGGGCAGCAGCTGAAGAGTCTGGGTGAGCAGCAGGGGAGGTTGGACAAGGAGACCAGCTCCCTGGCTTCGGCCCTGCGCAACAACAAGGTGCGCGGCGCTTGGGGCGAGGCTCAGCTCAGGAATATCGTCGAGTCGGCGGGGCTCTTGGAGCATGTGGATTTCGACACCCAGGTGGTGGTTACCGCCTCGGATGGCCGCGTTCTGCGTCCCGACATGGTGGTCCACCTGCCCGGTGGCAAGACCATCCCCATTGATGCCAAGGCCCCCTATTCCGACTACCAGCGGGCCTGCGAGATCCCGGACACTGCTTCGGATGACGAGTTGCACCGCCGGGACGAGCTGCTCAAGGCACATGCCCGGGCCCTGCGCGAACACGTCAAGGCCTTGGCCGACAAGGAGTACTGGAACGCCTTCGAAACGGCCCCGGACTTCGTGGTGGCCTTCATTCCCAACGACTCCCTTCTGCAGGCCGCCCTGGAGGTGGACCCCACTCTGATGGACGATGCCTTTGCCCAAAAGGTGGCCCTGACCTCGCCGGTGACCCTCTGGGCTGTGCTCAAGTCGGTGGCCTACGCCTGGCAGCAGCAGAACCTGTCCGAGGACGCCCGCACTCTCTTCACACTCACCCACGAGCTCTATGACCGCTTTGTGGTGCTGGGCGATCGGGCCAATAAACTGGGGCGCTCCATCACTGCCACGGTGACCGCCTACAACAAGTTCGCCTCCTCATTGGAGTCGCGGGTTCTGGTCACTGCCCGCAAGTTGCAGCAGATGGATCCTGCCAAGGTCATCGATTCGGTCGACATGATCGATTCCGATAAGGGCAACATCAGGGAGCTGACGGCTCCGGAGGTTCTTTCCGACCAAGGGCAGTGAGTACCGCTTAGGGGCCTCCGGCGCTAGTCTGATAAGCATGAACGAGGCAACGAAGAGACAAGAGGGTTCACCCTTCAGACCCACCGGGTCGCCGGATCTGATTGGGCGCGAATCCGAAACGAACCTGCCTGAGCCTGTCGACCAGCTCCGTGTGCTCCTTGCCCAGGAGATCGGCGGGCGTCCCTTCACCGAGCTCAGCGGGGTCACCTTCCACCACCGCGGAGCTGAACTGGCCGGTCATGTTCTCTTGGACACCCTGGAAGATGCAGGATATTCGGTCGACGACTTCGATGCGGTCGGGGCGCTGACCGCTGCAGCTGTGCCACTGGCTGATGCCATGCTCCATGCCGCGGCTTCACGTGGTCAGGATCTGGACGCTTTCGTCATGGACTTCGTCTACCCCTCCATCAAGGGCCCATCCATCGAGGGCAGGCGTGTCATCCTATTGGATGCCTGGCTGGGCCGAAAATCCTACGTGCAGACTTCATCCCTGGTCACCTTGGACAAGAACAACGAGCTCAATCTTGACTGCGGGATCATCCAGCGCCAGGGAGCGAAGACACTGGCCATTGCCTCGCTGGTGGGCGGCCGGACAAACGGCAGCATTCAGGTGGTCGATCCGGTGGACGGATCCCGGCAACGGCTGCCTTTCATCTGCGCCTACCAGGAGGATCAATTCGTCGGCGCGGCCGACGATTCCCCGGAGCGATCATGAGGGAACCTGACCCGGTGACCCGAGCGGCCATGGCCTCAGATGAGCCAGTCTTCCGACAGGTGGGTGTCGGCCCCTGGCAGGAGGAGCATCCTGGGCAGCCCCTGCCGACGGATCCGCGCTATGACCGCACACTGCTGGATCAAGGGGATCGCCGTAATGTCCTGGACCGATACCGTTATTGGAAGGTCGAGGCCATTCGGGACGACTTGGATCGCAGGGGTCGTCATGAGTTCGAGGTGGCAGTGGAGAACTGGACCCACGACTTCAATATTGGCTCCATGGTTCGTACAGCCAATGCCTTCGCCGCCAGCAGAGTCCATATCGTCGGACCTCACAAGTGGAACCGCAAGGGCTCGTTGATGACCGAGCTCTATCAGCACGTGGTTCACGATCCCGACATAGCAACCATGACGACTACCCTGCGAGAAGAAGCAGTCAGACAGGGAGAGTCCATGCCCCGTATGATCGCCATCGACAACGTCCCCGGGGCCGTTCCCATGGAGACCTACCACTTTCCCCGTCGCTGCCTGCTCATGTTCGGCGCCGAGGGACCAGGGCTGTCCGAGAAGGCCTTGGAGCTGGCGGACGATGTGGTTTACATCTCCCAGTTCGGATCGGTGCGCTCCATCAACGCCGGGGCTGCGGCTGCCGTGGCCATGCACTCCTGGATCAGTCAACATGCGGAGGTGGCGGGTCCATGATTGTCATCGACTCGCTGACCAAGCGCTACGGCTCCCACAAGGTACTGAACCGTGTCTCCTTCACGGCCAAGGACGGTCGCGTCACTGGGCTTGTGGGGCCTAAAGCCGCCGGTAAGTCGACCACTCTGCGCATCGCGCTGGGGCTGGTTCGCCCTGATGTAGGCAGGGCCTTGTTCGATGGCCATCCTTTCGTCCGGCTCACATCGCCCATGCGGCCGGTGGGGGCGGTATTGAATCCGCGCAAGACCCATTCTGCTTGCAAGGTCAAGGATCACCTGTTGGCCTTGGCTGCAGTCAATAGCATTGATCACCGTCGAGTGGACCAGGTACTGGAGATGGTCGGCCTGCAATCGATCGCGGACAGGCCGATGGGCTCCCTGTCTCTGGGGATGAGTCAGCGGCTGGCCCTGGCTACAGCCCTTCTGGGCGACCCGCACAACCTGGCTTTGGATGGGCCCCTTGACGGTCTGGATTCGGAGGGAAGCGAGTGGGTGAGGGGCATTTGGCGCAGTCTTGCCTCACAGGGCAGGGCAGTCCTCCTAAGCTCCCGTAAGATTAACGAGATGGCGCAAATCGCTGACGATCTGGTCATCATTGCCAAGGGGCGGATCCTCGAGAGGACGACCGTGGCCCGGTTCATCGGCGAACACTCCCGTGACTCCATTTATGCGGTGACGCCGCAGCCTGACCAATTAAAGGCCGCCCTGGCCACGGCTGCCGGAATCAGCATTACCCGTTTGCCACCGGACAAGAACTGTCCGCCGGATGCCGCCCGTTTCCGCATCCAGGGTGCGCCCCTGGCTTCCACAGCCTCGATTCTGGCCCAGGAGGGTGTGGTGCTCTATGAGTTCCAGCAGGAGGAAGTTTCGCTGGAACAGGCCTACAAGAGCGTCATCCACGGCAGAAGGGATGTGCGGCCATGAGTATCGAAAACGGTCGCCGAGCCCGTCGGAGTCGCCGAGATGTAGCCGCAGAACCTGATTACGCAACTCCACGGCATGGTTCCGCCTTTACCCGCTTGCGTCGAACCCCGGGGCTGTCCTTCCTGGATTCGCGTCGTCCGTCCGGTCAGCTGACACTTTCCGGGTCGATCCGAGGGGAGCTGCGCAAGATGCTCTCCCTACGCTCGACCTGGGCCCTGCTGCTGATCGTCATGCTGCTGCAGCCCTTGAGCACCGGCCTGATGGCTCGTGCGACCCGGATCTGGGCTGGCCCGGACCGGCAGATCGATGACCTTCCAGCCCGCCTCTTGTCTGCCTCCAGTGACGTTTTCTGGCTGTCCGTTGCTTCTGGCCTCTTCCCGGGTGTGATCGTGGCGGGCATTCTGGGGGTTCTGGTCCTTACGCGTGAGTTTTCCGGCGACACCATTGAGAGCACGCTGACAGCCAATCCTCGTCGAGGCATGGTCCTGATGGCCAAGGGCCTTGCCCTAGCCTTGCTGACTTGGTTGGCGGCACAGGCGGGCCTGTTGCTCAGCTGGCTCCTGGCCACTCTGCTTCTGCCAGGCAAATCTGGCGCCTTGCCGGCCTCCAAGCCTGGGCTGCCGCTGATTGATCTGCTGGGCGGTCCACTCGTGCTGGTCCTCTTTGCTTTGATGGGTCTGGGTCTGGGAGCCTTGAGCCGATCCAAGGCCGGCGGGATTGGCCTGTTCCTGGGGCTGACCGTGATCCTGCCGCTGGTTCTGGGCCTCATGTGGGGGTTGATCCTTCATGCCGGCTGGCTGCAGACCCTCTTCAGTCTGACTCCTGCCGGTCTGCTGGGCACCTTCCTCTCAGGTTTGGGCTGGGCGTCAGAGGCAGGCGTCGGATGGTGGCCAAGCTGGTGGCAGGCGGGCCTGATCATGGTGGTCTGGACGGCCCTGTGCTGTGCTCTGGGAACCCTGGTCTTTCGGCGCACAGACATCGGTTGACCCCGTCTTCTGCGTGTCATAGAGCACCCATATGATAAGTGGTATGCCAACTTTTACACGTGAAGAGATCAAGCACTTGGGTGATTTGGCCCGAATTGCCTTGACCGATCAGGAGGCCGACCGCCTCAAGGGCGAGCTCAACGTGATCGCCGATTCCATCACCAAGGTTCAGGAGGTGGCCGGCGATGATGTGCCCCCCACCGCCAATCCCATTCCTCTGGAGGCCTACCTGCGTCCCGATGAGGCTGAAGAGCCGCTGACCCAGGAGGCTGCCCTTTCGGGTGCTCCGGTCACCGAGTCGGGCATGTTTGTGGCCCCGCGCATTCTGGGTGAGGAGTGAGACGATGAGCGCACAGGAAGAATTGGTCAAGCAATCCGCCTCCGACATGGCCGCACAGCTGCGGTCGGGGCAGGTCTCCAGCCGTGAACTGGTCCAGGCTCATCTGGATGTGATCGAGGCCGCCGAGCCCAGCATTGATGCATTTCTGCAGGTCAGCGCCGATCAGGCCCTGGAGCAGGCCGACGCCTTCGACCAGCGACTGGCTCATGAAGGAGCCGAGGGGCTGCCGGAACTGGCCGGCGTGCCCATCGCCATCAAGGACATGATCGTCACCGAGGGTATCCCCACTACGGCCGCCTCCAAGATCCTTGAGGGATGGGTGCCGCCTTACGATGCCACTGTGATCAAGAAGCTCAAGGCCGCAGAGATGCCCATTCTGGGCAAGACGAACCTGGATGAGTTCGCCCAGGGTTCTTCCACTGAACACTCGGCCTTCAAGACCACGCACAACCCCTGGGACACCGAGCGGGTTCCGGGCGGTTCAGGCGGCGGCTCGGCCTCGGCTGTCGGCGCCTTTGAGGCTCCGCTGGCCTTGGGCACCGACACCGGCGGGTCCATTCGCCAGCCCGGATCCCTGACCGGTACCGTGGGTGTCAAACCCACCTACGGCGGCGTCTCCCGGTTCGGGGCCATCGCCATGGCCTCCTCCCTGGATCAGATCGGTCCGGTTTCCCGGTCCGTGCTGGATGCGGCCCTGCTGCAGGAGGTCATCGGTGGCTATGACCGCCGAGACTCCACCTCCATTCCCAAGCCGGTTCCCCCTCTGGCCCAGGCTGCTCGTCAAGGTCAGAAGCGCGACCTGAAGGGTCTCAAGGTGGGTCTGGTCAAGGAGCTGGGTGGCGAGGGTTATCAGCCCGGCGTCGAGGCCCGCTTCAACGAGGCTGTCTCACTGCTGGAGTCCATGGGTGCCGAGGTGGTCCAGGTCTCCTGCCCGCACTTCCCTTACGCGCTGGCCGCCTACTACATCATCATGCCCTCCGAGGTCTCCTCCAACCTGGCCCGTTACGATGGCATGCGCTACGGCCTGCGGGTCATGCCACCTGAGGGTGTCCCCCAGACGGCTGCCAATATGATGGCTGCCACCCGTGAAGCCGGGTTCGGTGACGAGGTCAAGCGCAGGATCATCCTGGGCATCTACGCCCTGTCCGCCGGTTACTATGACGCCTGGTACGGCTCGGCTCAGAAGGTCCGCACCCTGGTCATCCGCGACTTTGAGAAGGCCTTCGAGCAGGCCGATGTCCTGGTCTCGCCCACGTCGCCGACCACGGCCTTCCGCTTCGGCGAGAAGATGGACGACCCACTGGCCATGTATCTGAACGACGTAGCCACCATTCCGGCCAACCTGGCCGGCACGCCGGCCATGTCGATTCCCGCCGGGCTCAGCGACGACGGACTGCCTGTAGGCTTCCAGTTCTTCGCCCCCCAGATGCGCGACGAGGTCATGTACCGGCCTGCCGCCGCTCTTGAGGCGGCCCTGGAGGAGCAGTGGGGCGGGCCTATCTCCCGGAAGCTGTCCACTCCCTGGCTGGATGGTCTGGCTCAGGATTCGACCAAGTAGGCATCGGAAGGAAACGGAATCACAATGGCTGAAAAATTGATGAAGTACGCCGATGCCGTGGCCAAGTACGACCCGGTGTTCGGCCTGGAGGTCCACGTCGAGCTCTGCACCAACACCAAGCTCTTCTGCCCAGCTCATATCGAGTTCGGCGGCGAGCCCAACACTCAGCTGACCCCTGTCTCCCTGGGCCTGCCCGGCAGCCTGCCCGTGGTCAACAAGACCGCCATCGACTATGCGGTCAAGCTGGGCCTGGCCCTGCGCTGCAAGGTCAACGAGTGGAGCCAGTTCGCCAGGAAGAACTACTTCTACCCGGACATGCCCCGCGACTATCAGATCTCCCAGTATGACAAGCCCCTGAATGGCGAGGGCTACCTGGATGTGGAGCTGGATGACGGCAGCATTTTCCGCGTGCCCATCGAGCGGGCCCATGTGGAGGATGACGCCGGCAAGAATACCCACGTAGGCGGCGCAGACGGCCGCATCGAAGGCGCCGACCACTCCCTGGTGGACTACAACCGTGCCGGTGTGCCCCTGGTCGAGATCGTGACCAAGCCCATCGAGGGCGCCGGGGCACGGACCCCCGAGGTGGCCGGGGCCTATGTCCGGGCCATCCGCGACATCGTCCGGGCCTTGGGCATCTCCCATGCCCGGATGGAGCAGGGCAACATGCGCGCCGATGTCAACGTCTCCCTGCATGCCGGGCCGGACGCTCCTCTGGGAACCCGGTCGGAGACCAAGAATGTCAACACCTTCAAGGGCATCGAGAAGACGCTGACCTACGAGATCCGCCGTCAGGCCGCCCTGCTGGAGTCTGGTGGGGAGGTGCTGCAGGAGACCCGCCACTGGGATGAGTCCACACAGACCACTGCCGGCGGCCGGGTCAAGACCGATGCCAACGATTACCGCTACTTCCCCGACCCTGATCTGGTCATGGTCCATGTGACCAAGGACCATATCGAGGAGCTCAAGGCCCAGATGCCTGAGATGCCGCGCGAACGTCGCGCCCGCCTCAAGAAGGAGTGGGACTTCACCGACCGTCAGATGCAGGACGCGGTCAACGCCGATGCTGTGGATCTGATCGAGGACACGGTCAAGGCAGGCGCCACGGCTGCCGGAGCCCGCAAGTGGTGGCTGGGCGAGATTTCCCGCGAGGCCAATGCCCGCGGGGTCAGCCTGCAGGAGCTGCCCATCTCGGCTCAGGATGTCGCTGATGTGGAGCAGCTGATTGCTGACGGCAAGCTCAACGACAAGCTGGCCAAGCAGACCGTCTCCGGCGTCTTGGCAGGAGAAGGCAAGCCCGCCGAGGTCGTCAAGAAGCACGGTTATCAGGTGGTCTCGGATGACGGGGCTCTGGACGCAGCCGTCGATCAGGCCCTTAAGGACAACCCGGACATCGTGGCCAAGCTCAAAGGCGGCAATATGAAGCCCATGGGCGCTATTATCGGAGCGGTCATGCGGGCCACCAAAGGTCAGGCCGATGCCAAGGCAGTCAGCAAGATCGTCATGGAGCGCATCGCTAAGTCCTGATCAGGCCCGGTCCGCCGACCTGATTCCATCGGGTTCAGACCGGCGGACCTGCCCGGCTTCTCATGGTTTTCCCAGGGGCGAGGGATTACAATTGATTGCCATCGCAAGGTGGCGATCATGGAGGTGACGTGATGTCTATGAGCGGCAGGGGCAATGACCGACCGCAAACGCAAGCTGAGAGACCTGACGACGTGGCGAGCCGACAACTGCCCGA
The DNA here is from genome assembly GCF_003688305.1 of Bifidobacterium sp. wkB344. Lineage (NCBI taxonomy): Bacteria > Bacillati > Actinomycetota > Actinomycetes > Bifidobacteriales > Bifidobacteriaceae > Bifidobacterium > Bifidobacterium sp. wkB344. The sequence continues at coordinate 275,515 of NZ_NPOQ01000024.1, forward strand.
CCGAATCGAGATCCCCTATATCCGGGGCGAGATGTTGCACCTGCGTCCGGCGGTCATCGCCGATCTGACGGCAATGGATCAGCTGGAGGCCTTCTACAATTCCACCGGCATCACCGGTAAGGGACCTAGTGCCGAACGAGCTGTGGTCAACGCTTGGGTGCGTAGGTCGGTGGCTTGGTCCAAGGGTCTGGCTGCCCGTGATTCCGGCGTGGGCGACCCCGAATCCCGCCGCACCCTGGCTTGGGCCATGGTCACTGATGCGGACACCGACCAGGATGGCTCGCCCGATGCCGATGCCACCAAGGGAGTCATCGGCATGATCTTCCTGATCGATGTGGATGGCTGGTCACGCTCAGCCAGGATCCAGGTGGTCCTGGGCAGGCACTTCCGCGGGCGCGGCTACTCCCGCGACGCCATGCCCAGAATCATGACTTACGGATACGCGGCTGCTCCTACGGGTCTGGGCCTGCACCGGATCTGGGTGGCTGTGCCCGAGAAAAACACACGCTCCATCTCCGTCTATCAGTCCCTGGGATTCATGATTTCGGGTACTTCCCGTGATGCGCTCTGGGACGCTGAGAACGGCAAGTATCAGGATCAGATCGTCATGGATGCCCTGGTCGACGAATATGATCCCATCCGTTCTTTGAATGCTTTCGGCATGCATGTCATCCGTGAAAATCCTGGCGTGGCCGAAGCCCTTGTTGCACATGGATACGCTGCGGATGAGGATGGCGGCATAAGCGGGTCCGAGGAGTCCACTCCGGCAGCTCAGGATTCGCAGGTATCAGGTGACCGGTCCCATCTGTCCCCGAAGGGTGACCCGCATTCAGAACAATCTGCTCAAGGCCATGCAGGACCAGATAGCAGGAATGATGACAAGGCAGTTCCCGGTCGGAAGGACGATGAGGATGCGGGGAAGGAGTCCGATTCCGACGAATCCGTTGCCGATCAGTCCGATGAGGAGCACACGGCCTCGGACTGGGCCTATGGGTCGGCTGAGACCAAGCGATCCAAACGCGCCTGGTGGCGTACGCTTGGCCATGGCCGTGATCGCGCGAATGGAGGTAGTCGATGAGTGCTGAGGATCTCGACAACTACGAGACCAACGCCGAACTGGCCTTGTACCGCGAGTACCGGGACGTGATCAAGCTGTTCACCTACGTAGTCGAGACCGAGCGGCGGTTCTACCTGGCCAACAAGGTGGACTTCAACGTCCGGTCCGCTGGTCAGGACGTCTACTTCGACGTCCGGTTGACCGATGCCTGGGTCTGGGATGTCTACCGGTCCAGCCGGTTCGTCAAGAACGTCCGCATCGTTACCTTCAAGGATGTCAATGTGGAGGAAGTGCAGAAGACAGACATCGATATCCCCGATTCGTTGGGTTAGGCATCGTGCAAGGGCGAGCATCATCACGTTTGTTCCACGCAATGGCGGGAATTCGTGTGGGAAGTCGATCGGAAACCTGGGTTTATGAAAGGCCCGGGTACAGTAATAATGATTTCATACGTTTTCAGGAGGATGGTATGGAGCACAAGCAGTCTGTAGTCGTCATCGGCGGTGGCCCCGCCGGCTTGACGGCAGCATGGGAGTTGGTCAAGGACGGCGGCGATAAACAATATGATGTCACCGTTTTGGAAGCTACTGAGCAATTCGGTGGTATTTCCCGCACAGTCCGGCACAACGGCAACCGCATGGACATCGGCGGACACCGGTTCTTCTCCAAGGATGACCGGATCATGGACTGGTGGAGGGAGGTTCTGCCCCTGCAGGGCGCGCCCTCCTATGACGATAAAAAACTTGGCCGCCATCACGATCTGGAGCCCGGTGGCCCCGACCCGGAAAAGACCGACCGGGTCATGCTCAAGCGTCATCGCGTCTCCAGGATTTACTGGAACCACCACTTCTTCGACTATCCCATCTCCTTGACACTCAACACACTCAAGGCCATGGGCTTCAAGCTGACCATGCAGGCCGGGTTCAGCTATCTGAAGTCCGTCGTCCACAAGCTGCCAGAAGACAACCTGGAGAACTTCTACATCAACCGCTTCGGTCGCAAGCTCTACTCCATGTTCTTCGAGGGCTACACCGAAAAGCTCTGGGGCCGCCATCCCCGTGAGATTAGTGCTGACTGGGGTGCCCAGCGGGTCAAGGGGCTCAGCATCATGGGTGTGCTCAAGAATGCTGTCCAAAAGCTGCTGCCCAAGAAGCGCGATGCCCATCAGGTCGAGACCAGCCTGATCGAGGAGTTCTGGTACCCCAAGCTGGGTCCAGGCCAGCTTTGGGAGACCGTGGAGCGTCGCAACGTGGAGCACGGGGTCCACGTGATCACCGATGCCCGTGTGATCGGACTGACCCAGAGCGAAGGCCACATGACCGGTGTGATCTATCGCAACGCTGATGGCAAGGAAGTGACCCTGCAGGCTGATCAGATCATCTCCTCCATGCCCATCAAGGACCTGGTGGAGGCCATCGCCCACGAGGAGCCCTCCACCGACAAGGAAATGGTCAGGGTGGCTCAGGGCCTGCCCTACCGTGACTTTGTGACTGTTGGCCTTCTGGTCCGCCACCTGCGCATCCGCAACACCACCTCCATCAAGACCCTGGGCGACCCGCCCATCGTTCCCGACTGCTGGATCTATGTGCAGGACCCTGGCTACAAGATGGGCCGTATCCAGATCTTCAACAACTGGAGTCCCTACATGGTCAAGAATGTGGACGGCACTGTCTGGATCGGCCTGGAGTACTTCTGCAAGGAGGGCGATGACTTCTGGAGCATGAGCGATCAGGAGACTACTGATTTCGCCATCAAGGAGCTGACCCGGATGGGTATCATCAACGGCCCTACCGACGTGCTGGACTCGCACCGGGAGCGGGTGGTCAAGGCCTACCCGGCCTACTTCGATACCTACGCTCAGATGCCGGAGCTGGTCAAATGGCTGGATTCCTTCGGCAACCTCTACTGCGTGGGCCGCAACGGTCAGCACCACTACAACAACCAGGATCACTCCATGGCCACATCCATGGAAGCCGTGGCCAACATCAAATCGGGACGTACCGACAAGACCAACGTCTGGAATGTCAACACCGAGAAGTCCTACCACGAGGAGAAGTAGGCAAACCTCAGCCTTCGTTTTCCTCCAAGCCTCCGACTGCAGGGTCGGGGGCTTGGTCATTTTATGACAGGGCGATGGCTGGGGGCTTCAGTGGCAGGCCCAGCAATTGCGAGAAGAAGGCCACGCTCTCGCGGACACGTTGACGGACCACCTCTCTGATCTGCGGGTGGCCGGCGGCTCCTCTGCCATTGCTGACGATAGACGAGAGCCCGTCGGCCATCAGCCAGGCTACAGTGCGGGTGCTGGCTGTTTGGATCAGCTGGGTCTGCGGCAGGTCTCCCCGGTCCAGCCAGCGGTCCAGAGCCTTGGTCAAAGGGTCGATGATCTGCTTGACGAAACCTTCCAGCACAGCGCTGTTGGTGCTCAAATAGCTGTACCAGTTGGCTTTGTCCGCGAAGATAACATCCATTTTCCAGATGGCCCTTATCAGATGCGGGCAGATGTCGTCCAATGCCTCTTGAACGCTCAGGTCAGGATCCTGCAGAATGTCGACTACATGGTCCACGTAGGAGGCCAGGTAGGTGCGAACGCAGGCATCTACCAGGTCGTCCTTGGATTTGAAGTAGTAATAGAAAACACTCATGCCTACGCCCTTGCCGTGGTTCATGGCGTGGATTACGTCGCGCAGGGAGGTGTTTGCGGCGCCTTTCCGGTCGAAGACCCGCATGGCGGTGGTTACGAATTCGCTCCGCCGTTGCTCACGCAGAGATGATCGGTCATTCATATGCCCAGTCTAGAGGCTTATCCATGAATTTTTGGACACGCAGGTTGTTCCTTGCACCGGTCGGGCACTCGTTGTAGGCTTATAGGAGTTCGACAAGCCGAGTCGGCATCGAATTTTCATGAGCGGTACCCCCGCACTATTCTCAAGCTATTTGCCTAGCCTAATTAGGCATAGCGAAGGAAAGGCATTACAACAGTGGCAACAAGCCAAGATATTCATTCCATGAAGCTGCCCGAACTCAAGGAATTGGCCAGGCAGCTGGGGTTGCGCGGTATTTCCGGCATGCGCAAGCCTGTCCTGATCGAGACGATCGAGGCGGCACGCTCGGGCGGCAAGGCCCCTGAGGGAGTAACCGTGGGCAAGCCCAAGGCTGCGGCCACCGTGGCCAAGGGGGGCCAGGCCGCCGAACAGCAGCAACCGACAAAGCAGGAGGCGAAGTCCTCTGCGGAGGGCGGACAGGAATCTACGGAGACCAAGGAATCCAAGGATGATCGTCCTGTCGGAGACCTCTTCGATGTTTTGGGCATTGACGATCATAAGAGCGGTCATACCGAGCACCGGAACCGCTTCCCCCATACTGTGGCCGACGAGGAGAACGTGGTCATATCCCGTCGCCGTCACCGCAGCACGGATTCATCCCGAGGCTCCCACACCAACCGTGGCCGGGGCGAGCGTGAACATGGTGAGGAGCGCGAAGGCTCCGGCTCCGGTTCGGTGCGCAATTTGGATGATATTCTGGCAGCACTGCCCTCACGGAATGACCGTCCTCGTCGGCGCAGCTACGAGGATCGTGGCGATGAAGGGCGCGACTACCGGCACAACGGCTATGATCGCCGAAACCGGGGCGATCGCAATGATCGCAATGATCGCAACGACCGACGCAACCGCAACAACCATCGCAGCAGCGGCCGGGATCGTGACTATGAGCCCAGGGAGAACTTCAAGCCCGAGGATCTGGTCCCCGTGGCCGGCATTGTGGATGTGCTGGACTCCTACGCCTTCGTGCGCACCTCCGGCTACCTGCCTGGCCCCAATGACGTTTATATCTCCATGGGTCAGGTCAAGAAGTACGGTCTGCGCAAGGGCGATGCCGTGCACGGTTCCATCCGTCCCCCTCGCGAGGGCGAGCATCGCAATCAGCGGCAGAAGTTCGTCCCCCTGCAGGCCATTGACACCATCAACGGCATGAGCGTGGAGGATGCAGCAGGACGCCCCCACTTCAACAAGCTGACCCCCCTCTACCCGCAGGAGCGTATGCGGATGGAGACCCAGCCCAAGAACATCACCGGTCGCCTGATTGACATCGTCGCCCCCATTGGCAAGGGTCAGCGCGGTCTGATCGTTTCGCCGCCCAAGGCCGGCAAGACCCTGACCCTGCAGTCCATCGCCAACTCCATCACCGCCAACAACCCCGAGGTGCATCTGATGGTGGTCCTGGTGGACGAGCGTCCCGAGGAAGTCACCGACATGGAGCGCACGGTCCAAGGCGAGGTCATCTCCTCCACCTTCGACCGCCCAGCCAGCGATCACACCACCGTGGCCGAGCTGGCCATCGAACGGGCCAAGCGTCTGGTGGAGCTGGGACAGGATGTGGTGGTCCTGCTGGACTCCATGACCCGTCTCGCCCGCGCCTACAACATTTCGGCTCCCGCCTCCGGCCGCATCCTCTCCGGCGGCGTGGACGCTCAGGCCCTCTATCCGCCCAAGCGCTTCTTCGGCGCCGCCCGTAACATCGAGAACGGCGGCTCCCTGACCATCATCTCTTCTGCCCTGGTGGAGACCGGGTCCAAGATGGACGAGGTCATCTTCGAGGAGTTCAAGGGCACCGGCAACATGGAGCTGAGGCTGACCAGGGATCTGGCCGATAAGCGTATGTTCCCCGCCATTGACATCAACGCTTCCGGCACCCGGCGCGAGGAGCTGATCACCGCGCCCGAAGAGTTGGCTGTGGTCTACCGGCTGCGTCGCCTCCTGGGCGGCATGGAGACCGAGCAGGCCTACCAGACTCTGGTACCCAGGCTGAAGAAGACGGCCACCAACCGGGACTTCCTGTCGGCTATCAACCAGTCCATGCTGGCTCAGAAGTGACTCGGGCCTGACGCCTGACATGTTTATTGGGCCCTATCCGCGATTCAGTTCGTGGATAGGGCCCAATGCATAAGCAGTGGCGAAACAAGACACCTGTTTAGGGCGATGATCTATTCGAAGCCTGTCAGCCAAGGTTTTTTCATAGTGTCGTCCCTGCCCCTGTCATGCTGCCATTTTGTTCTCCTGCCGATGGAATCTGGCAGCCATGGCGGCTCCCATGCCCAACAGGCCAGCTATGATCAGCAGGATCACGCCCGTGCTGCCGGTCAGGGGCAGGATGGCCAGCTGGTCGTAGGTGTAGGGCAGGGTCTGATCCTTTTGATCCACGCCTACCAGGCTCCATTGAATGACGGTATCCACCTGCCCGGGCCTGTAACGCGGTGTGACTGCCGACCAGGTGCCGTTCTGATACTGCGGGGTTCCCTCTGCGGACAGTCCGGCGAAGGTGACCGTCTTAACCTGGCTTCTAATCACAACAGCCTGTGGAGTCTTGCTGTTCAGGTCCGGTCCGGATTGGTCGTCGCCCAGCTGGCCGGCATCGTCGGCACCCCATCCGTAGGCCAGGCCGTCGGAGCCCAGGGCTAGTGAGCTCGGGTCGCCCGTGCTGACGGCAGTGAAGCTGAAATCTGTAGGCGCATCTTTGGGTTTGGCCAAGGATGTTAGGTCTGAGCCTTCTGTGGCATTGCTCCAGGTCAGGATCTGTCCATCGGAGCCCAGGGCGGAGGATGCTCCGATGCCGGCGCTGATCTGCGTGATGGCAAACCCCGTCGGCAGTCCGTCGGGAAGGGTCAATAGGGCAGGGGTTTTCTTGTTCTCGCCCTTGACCTGTCCCCAGGTCCAGATGCGTCCTTGGGAATCCAGGGCTAGAGCCTGGTGGTCTCCGGCGCTGATGGCGCTCATCTCGCCCGTCAATCCTTGAACGGCAGACGGGGTGGGATTGGCGCCGTCAGCGATCACTGGTAGGGAGGGATCGCCCAGCTGGCCGGAATCATTGGTGCCCCAGGCGTAGACTTGTCCATCCACGGTCATGGCTAGTGAATACCGGCTTCCGGCACTTATTGTCGTTGTGGCAGCTGGGATTCCGGTCACCATGGCAGGGCTGGTTCGCCCATCTGGTGAGACGGTATCGCCGCCGGCGTTGTCTAGGCCCAGCTGCCCATATTGGTTGGCGCCCCAAGACCAGACTCGTCCCTGGGAATCCAGAGCCAAGGCATGTCCGCTGCCGGCACTGATGGACCGGATCTTATCCGGCAGACCAGGTACCAGATGGGGCCGGCCCTGGGCATTCAGGGTGGAGTCGCCCAGCTGGCCAATGTCGTTGTTGCCCCAGGCGTAGACCTTTCCATCGGAACCCAGAGCAAGGCCATAATCCCGGCCCGCGCTGACTTGGGTGAAGACGAAGTTGGCCTCCGCCTTCTCGGGCATGTCCACTCGGACCGGCATGGTGCTGGCGCTGCCCTTGGAGATGTTCGCGTTGCCCAGCTGGCCGCTGTCGTTCTTGCCCCAGGCGTAGGCCTTCCCGTCGGATCCCAGGGCCAGGGACCAGTGGGAACCGGCACTGACCTGGCTGAAGCGAATGCCTCGCAGGGCTGGCGGTGTCAGGGTGACCTTCGTTCCGCCCACCTCGGTTCCATGGTCTGGTGTCATGGTCCAGTTCTGACTCTCAGGGCTCCAGTGGGCCTTGAGCGTCATAGAGTTGGTCACTGGCTTGGAAAAGTCGTAAGCGGTCTTGCCTAGGAACCAGCCATCAAAGCGGTAGCCGGCCTTGGTCGGGTCAGTGCCGGGACGGACTGCTCGCTCTCCCGCTTCCAGACTCTGGCTGGGCGGCGCTGGTGAATCGCTCTCCGACTGGAAGGTTACACTCACCCCGCCCGACAGGTAACGGAAGGGCAGGTGGACTTGGGTCTGTTCTTGGTCGTTCAAGGTCCATGTCAGGGTCACGTCCACCAGCCCTGGGGCGTGCGGCGGGGTGGTAGCCGTCCAGGTCCTGTTCTTTTGCGCCTTCACTCCGGTGGTGATATCTGTTGTGTCGAATTGGAGTCCGGTCAGTTTTGCCGGCCAGGGGAAGGCGACCGCGGAGGGCCGGTTATGAAAGTTATCGCCGCTGGTGCCTTGACCCAGCTGGCCCTCGTCGTCACGTCCCCAGCTGTAGGTCTGGCCGTCGTCGCCGATAGCCAGGTTAAAATCCTCGCCAGCGCTGATGCTGATCCAGTGCCGACCGGCAAGCTTTGGATCTTCCAAGCGTTCCGGAGTGGTCTGGGGGCTGTCTGCTGCAGAGGTTTTGCCGTCGCCCATTTGTCCGTAGGTGTTGTCGCCCCAGGTCCAGATATTGCCATCTGAATCCAGAGCTATGGCGTGATTGGAACCGTAATGGTGGCCACTAGCGATGGCGGTAATTCTGGTCCCCTGGGGGAAGCTGACCTGGACGGGGTCTTTGAACACCTCGGTCTTGCTGGCGCTTGACCCGTTGCCGATCTGGCCGTTTTCGTTCATTCCCCAGGTCCAGACCCTTCCCTGGTCATCCAGGGCCAGAGTGTTTTCGGAGCCGTCTGCGATGGCCACCACATGGACCTTGTCAAGGCCGTTGATCTTGATCGGCGTATAGTTGCCTACGACCGCGCCGGCGGATGGATCCAACTGGTGGTAAAGGTTGCTTCCCCATGACCATACCGTGCCAGCGTCGTCCAGAGCTGTTGAGTAGTTCATTCCTGCCTGCACAGCTATGATTTTGTGGTTCTTATCGAATCCCTGGATGAGGCTGGGCGTGGAGTCGCATATGCCGTCGCACTTATGGCGGCCGGTTTCTCCTTCACTGCAGGTTCCCCAGCCATAGACGTTGCCATCCGATCCTATGGCCAGGGTGTGATTGTGACTGCCGGTGACGGCCTTGTAGGTGAATCCGGCCGGCGCTCCTTCAGGCAGCATTACCTTGACCGGGTATTCCGAATAGTTATGCATGCCGCTGTCAGCCACATTAGGGTTGCCCAAGGTCTTCAGATAGTTGTATCCCCAGGACCAGAGGGTGCCATGGTTGTCCAGGGCCATGCTGAAGAACCGACCAGCGTTGACGCTGACGAACCGAAAATCCTTGTCATTGCGGACTTCTTCGGGCCGGGGCACCCTTATGGGCGTTGACTTGTTGACAACAGTGCCATCGCCCAGCTGAGCACCACCATTATAGCCCCAGGCGTAGACGTTGCCATCCGATCCCAAAGCCAGTGAGAACCGGATGCCTGCACTGACCTGGCTGAAACGGACACCGGAGGGCGGGGGCGGGGTAAGGGTCACTCCGGTGCCTCCTGATTCGGGTCCCTCTTGCGGTTGCATGGTCCAGGTCTGGTCGGCGCGGGCCCACTTGGCTTTCAGGGTCAGGTTCGCATGCACAGGAGCGGAGAAGTCATAGGCTACCTTGCCTGCGAACCATCCTTCGAGAACGAATCCTCGGCGGGTGGGTTCAGGACTGGGGCGCGCAACCTGGGCGCCATCAGCCACAGTCGAAGTTGTCGGAGGTGCAGACTGCATGTTGTAGTCGAAAGTGACTGTGTGGCTGGTGGTATTCGATGGGGAAGAGGCAGTTGAGGTCGGCTCCGAGGAACCTGTTGTGCCGGGCGAAGGCGAGGACGGCGAGGTGGGCGATGTGCTGGCGGCAGGCGCTGATTGTCCTGCTGTCACCGAACCAGAGCCATTGGACAGGGTGGGCATGCCCGACGGCGATGATGATGGACCGGGGGAAACCGAAGGAATCTGTCCGGGAGTATTGGTTCCAGTACCAATTGCTCCAGTTCCCTGAGTTCCGACTGCGGTCTCATTGGATTCCGGCGCTGCTTGACCGAATTGCAGACCAAGCATGCTGCAGACAACCAAGACGCAGCATAGGCTGACGAGCAGTGTGACGCGACGACTACGTACCATCTTCATGTGAAGGCATCCTCCCCCATGCGTCCGGCACTTGTATAGGCAGGTGTAGACGAACGAGACTCTCTCCCCAAGAGTCAATAATCCCATCCACTACAATAACACCAGTGTCACAGTGGTGGCAGGGCTTGTCGTAGTCGCCTAGGGCGCTTGATTAGACTGGTATTTTATGAGCGATGCGAAGATGGAAACAGTGATCGATGACCAGGTGCAGAGCGGGGGTCCACAGGCCCAGGCTGCCCGCCAGGTGGAGGAACTGCGTGCCGATGTGGACACCATCGATGCCGCCGTTGTCGCCATGCTGGCCGAACGGTTCAGGGTGACCCACCGCATCGGGTTGCTTAAGGCGCAGGCAGGATTCGCCTCGGCGGATATGCGCCGGGAGAGCACACAGATAACTGCCTTGCGAGACAAGGCTGATGATTACGGGCTGGACCCGGATCTGGCTGAGGCTTATCTGCATCTGGTGGCCGATGCCGCCAAGCGCGACCACGAACGGCTGGCCGATCAGGCCAACTCACACTGAGGAAATCCATCGTATGGTCATGGCCGACGGCTCGGATCAATTCCTATGCCGTCGGCCACAAGGTATCAGCGAGTGCTGGTTAGAGTCTGACGAGCCATTTCCAAGTAATGCTGTCTTGCTGCCAGGACAGTCACCGTTATGAAAAGTCCGACAAGCAGCACGATGAGCAGACCCTGGCTACCGGTCAGAGGCAGAATATCCTTGTAGGTAAAGGGCAGATTCTCGGTTTGAGGGTTGCCTTGGCCCACATTCCAGGTGATGTTGACTGTTGTTCGGCCCGCCTTGAAGGCTGGGGTATAGAAGGTCCAGGTATTCCACGATCCCCATGCGTCGGCTGTGCCGCTCCGGGTCAGTTCAAGAACTGCGGCAGTATTCGGATCCGTGCCGACTGTGACCGAGCTGATGGTCAATTGCGGCGGGCAAACCAAGGTGGCTGCCTTGACAGAAGTGCTGTCCAAATTGATTCCTAGCTGTCTGCTGCTGTTGTCGCCCCAGCCATAGGCCATGTCGTTGGAGTCGATGGCTAGGACTTGGCGCTCGCCTGCACTGATCTGTATGGTGCTGCCGTCCTTGCTCACCAGAACGGGGGATGCGCTGATGGATCCCGTGACGGAGACATTGCCCAGGGCGTTTTGACCGTTATTTCCCCAGGTGTAGATTCGTCCTTTGTCGTCGATTCCTGCGCAGAACCATCCTCCGGCGCTGATCTCGGTGGGTTGGAATCCATCGCTGCCTCCGTCGGGATCGGCCACCAGGGTTGGTATTGCGGCATCATTGGTGTCTCCGGTGCCCAGTCGTCCGTCGGTATTCGCACCCCAGGCGTAGGCTTTGCCGTCTCTGCCAATGGCCAGGGAGTGCGAGCCTCCCGCGCTGACCTGGGTGGCGAAGAATCCTGTCGATCCGTCCTCATATTGCATGGGTGACGACACCGACACAGGAGTGGCCTGTGAGGATTTGGCATTGTTGCCCAGTCTGCCGCTGTCGCCGTATCCCCAGGCGTAGGTTTTCCCGCTTATGCCGATGATCAGAGAGTGCTGATAACCCGCACTGACCTGTCTGACTTGGAACCCAGGGCTGGTGGCGCTTGCGTTGACGGCTACAGGAGCAGGGGCGTTCCCGGTCGTGTTACCGTCGCCTACCTGTCCGCCGTTGCTCCTGTCCCCCCAGGCATAGGCCTGATGATCCTTGCCGACGGCCAGGGAATGATAGCCTCCTGCGCTTACCTGGGTGTAGGCGAAGTCGGTACCTGCACCGGATGGCTTCTTCACTTGGACGGGCGTCGTATTGGTGCCGTCTGCAGCGCCCTTGCCAAGCTGCCCCCTGCTGTTGTCTCCCCAGGCGTATGCATTGCCGTCACTGCCGAGGGCCAACGAGAATCCATATCCTGCGCTTACCTGGGTGTAGGCGAAGTCGGTACCTGCACCGGATGGCTTCTTGACTTGGACGGGCGTCTTGCTGCTGTCCTTGCTACCGTTGCCGAGCTGTCCCGTGCTGTTGTTTCCCCAGGCGTAGGCGTTGCCGTCACTGCCGACAGCCAGGGTATGGTTTTTGCCTGTGCTGATCTGGGCGAAGCGGATGCCGCGCTGCGAGGGCGGAGTGATGGTGACCTGGTATCCGCCAGTGGATGGACTAACGGTTGGGTCGACAGTAGTTGGAGCCGAAGGCGTCCAGTGCGCGACCAGGGTCAACGGGTCCGTGACTGGCTTGCCGAAATCGTAGGCCACATTGGAACTGCCGTCATCCGCTTTGACGAACCACCCGTCAAAGAGGAAGCCCGTCTTGGCTACGGTCTGTCGGGGTACCAATTCGCCTTCCTCGATGTCCTTGCTTGTCCATGCAGCTCCAGTACCTCCCTCAGGGTCAAGTGTTATGCGTTTCTTGGTCCGATCGAAGGTGTAGTCGAATTGCTGTGTCTGCCTTGAGTCTCCGGTATCGTCGGCAATAGTCCATGTGATGGTGAAGCTGGAGGGGCCGTAGGGGTACGCGGGCGTAACAAAGGTCCAATCCTGGTTTGCATCCCAGGTGTCTTTGCCTGTCTGGGTCAGGTTCGTGGCTGGCTTGGTGCTGCTGGCCATGGTGCCGAAGATGACCTTAATCAGGGTGATCTGCGGCGACTGTGTGGTGCCAGGCACTGAGGTTGCCCCGGTTCGTCCGAGCTGGTTGTAGTAGCTGTATCCCCAGGTGTAGAGCAATCCGTCAGACCCGACGGCTGTCTGGTGATGGCTGGAGGTGGACACTGCGGAAGCCTTTACCGACTGGGCCAGGGTGATGGCTTTCGGATTGGTCTGCCATGCCGTATTGTCGTTCACGCCGTTGCCCAGCTGGCCGTAGCCCTCCTTGCCCCAGGTATAGATCCTTCCGCTGTCGTCTATGGCTTCCGATCCATCGTCGCCTGCGCTGATGGCGGTGATGTTGACGGGCTCGTCTCCGAAACTGATCGCGGTGGATCCTCTCGTGCTGACGTTGGTATCTGTAGTGGAGCCGATGGCGGTGCCGGAACCCCATCCATAGAGGTCATGATCCGTATCCAGTGCCAACACGTGTTGATAGCCCGCGCTAATGGCGATATAGAACCGGGTATCAGGCTGTCCGGTGCCCAGGTCTTGGACACGTGTCGGAGTCGGACTGTCATTAGGGGCGCCGTTGCCAAGCTGCCCCTTGTCGTTCTGGCCCCAAGTCCAGGCGTGGCCTTGACTGTCCAGGGCTGTGCCTGTGGCGAACCCTGCGCTGATGGCGGTTATGTTGGACAGCGCCGCGACCTTGGTGGGGGAGGGATGGCTGCCACCGTCTGAGCTGCCGTTGCCGAGCTGGCCTTTAGCGTTGTTGCCCCAAGTGTAGACTGTACCGTCCGAGGCCAGGGCTATGGCGTATGCCCGTCCCGCGCTGATTGCGGTGATTTTGGCATCGCCTGTCTGTGCCTTTACTGGTTCGTTGGAATTATCGGTAGTGCCGTTGCCGAGTTGTCCCTTACCGTTGTTGCCCCAGGTGTAGACCGTGCCGTCCGATGCCAGGGCCATGGAATAAGCATCGCCGGCGCTGACGGCTATGAAGATTTTTCCTTTTATGGCATCATTTTCGGTAATCCGCACAGGTGTCGCCGCCGTGCCTGAGCTTTTGCTGTTCCCAAGTGCACCGCTGGCCTGATTTCCCCAGGCGTAGACGTGTCCGTCAGAACCCACAGCCAGGGTGTGGTAGCGCCCGGCGCTGGCCTGGGCAAACCTCACTGCTCTGGGCTTGGGGGGAGTCAGGGTGATTTTGGAGCCCCCGGTGTCGTCGCCATGAAGGGTATCCGAGGTCTTCCATTTCATGTCTGACGAAGACCAATGCGCTTTCAGATTCAGCGGCCCGGTGACAGGACTGCTGAAGTCGTAGGCCACATTGGAGCTGCCGTCTGCCTCCTTGATGAACCAGCCGTCGAAGAGGGAACCTGCCTTGGTGACGGTGGGGCGCGAAGCCTGCTTGCCTGCGGTGACGAACTGGTCCGAGGCTGATGAGCCTCCGTCCGAATCAAAAGTGATCTTCTGGGCAGTGGGTGTGAATGTATAGTTGCCGATGCTTTGCCCCTGCTGTGCGGCGCCGCCAATGGACCATTGACCGTCGTTGATCCTGATCTTGGTGGTTCCGTAAGTGTGGTGCGGGGTAGTGACCGTCCATGGGGTATTTGAACTCCAGGTGTCGTCGCCTGCTGAGGTTCGGCTAATCGGGCTGTTGGTGTCGGTCTTGGCTACATCCGTCCTGCCGAAGGTCACCTTGGCCAGATCTATCTGGGGCGGGCCGACCGCTGCAGGCGTGGTCTGCGAACCGCTTTGAAGTCCCTTGCTACCCTGTCCCAGCTTGCCGTTTTTCGCTTCGCCCCAGCTGTAGGGGAGCCCGTCCGAGCCGATGGCCAGACTGTGCCGGCAGACATCGAATGCGGCGACTGTGATGCCTGTCAGGCTCACCTTGGTCATATTTGAATCTGATCTGGATTTTGTGGTTCCGTCGCCCAGCTGGCCGCTGGAATTGCTGCCGAACATGTACAGGCCGCCTGCAGAGTCGACTATCGCAGAGGAGTAGTCCCCGGCGCTGACTGAAACAGGCGTCGCCGCTCCCGTGGGCAGACTTAACAGGCTGGGATAGAAGGAGTGGACGCTGTCGGCATTGGCGTCATTGCCCTTGGTCAGGGGATAACCCCAGTAGTACACCTTGCCTGTATTGCTTAGTGCCAGGACGTGCAGGTACCCTGCATCGATGTCGGTGTAGACAGTGCTGTCTGGGTTGCCGGTCGAGTCGCCGTAAATGCGCGATGGAGTGTAGACATTGGAACCACTGCTGGTGCCGTCCATGGTGCCGATGCTGAGCTGGCCGCCCTGGTTGCGTCCCCAGGCGTAGGCATGTCCTTGGCTGTCCAGCGCCGTTTGAAAATCGTATCCGGCACTGATGGTGGTGAAGGTGACGCCGGATGAAGAGACTGCTGCTGGTGAAGAGTTGACGTTGACGCCCGTGCGCCCGTTGCCGAGCTGGCCGTATTGATTGTCTCCCCATGTGTAGATCGTCCCGCTTGAGGACAGGGCCATGGCATGCCAGTATCCGGCGCTGATGGCGGTGATGGTGGCATTAAGATTCGCTTTTACCGGTACTGAAGAATTCGTGGTGGACCCGTTGCCGAGTTCGCCGTGACTGTTGTCGCCCCAGGTGTAGACGGTGCCGTCCGAGGCTAGGGCCATGGAGAATGTGGTTCCCGCGCTGACGGATATGAAGGTCTTTCCCTTGATGGCGTCATTTTCAGTTATCCGCACCGGCGAGTTTTTGGTGATCGTGGTGCTGTCGCCAAGCTCGCCCTCGCTGTTGTCGCCCCAGGCGTAGACGTGGCCGTCCGAACCTACGGCCAGGGTGTGGTCGTGGCCGGCGCTGACCTGTGCAAATCTCACTCCTCTGGGCTTGGGGGGAGTCAGGGTGATTGCAGAGCCCCCGGTGTCGCCACCGCTGACGTCGGCTGTCGTCCACTGGGCGTCGTTGACCGACGACCAACGGGCCGTCAGCGACTGCGTGCTGGTGACCGGCTTGCCGAAGTCATAGGCCACATCGGAGCCTTTGAGGAACCATCCGTCAAACAGGTAGCCTGATTTGGTGACGGCAGGAGGGGATGCCAGATGACCTGAGGTTACTGTCTGGCTCAGGGCTGGCGAGCCGGATACCAGCGAGCCCCCGTCAGGCTCGAAAGTGAGGGTATATGAGGATGAATCCCTGGTCTGGGGTGACTTGTCTCTCGGTGAGCTGTCCCTGAACGGTCTGTCCGCCCTTTTGCTGTTGAACGGTTGGATGGACTTGAACGGTGAAGGATTGTTGCTGGCGAGCGGCGATGGCGAGGCGGCCGGAGCAGCGGCCACGGCCTGTGCTTCGCTGCTTGTACGGAGCAATGGACTTGCGCTATTGTCCGGACTGGGCGAGGGCGATTCTGTGGCAGATGCAGGTGTCATGTCGCCGGTGGTCGCGTATGCGCCTGTTGATGCTCCAATCAGCGCCAGCCCTATCATGGCTGTCAACGTCACCAGTCTGCGGATGCCATGAGCATTCCCCATTCGATTCTTCCTCCCCAAGCGTGCCGATTCCCCAGATCGTGGCCCCAAAATCTGCGTCGATGCACACTAGAATAAAGTCCCTCTATAACTTTTACTGTAGCATTACAACCTTCGAGCAGCCTAGAGTGTCGTGATCAGGATGTTGTAGGGGAAATTCGTTGCAAGAGGCATGCTGTTGATTATGGAAGCTGTACTTTTTGCATGAACGACGATGGCTTGACTGGCATTGCAGATTGTCGTTGTCACCAGTGACACGGATAAGAAAACCGAGGCGGTGCCTATGGCTGAACCGCCTCGGTTGTATTGGGGAATTGTGGAGCCTACTTGCGAGGCTTCTTGGCCGGGGGCTCGCCCAGCTGGCTGGCTGTCACCCGAATGCCCGCTTCATCCTCGCCGGCTCCCTTGGTCTCGGGCTGGGTGGTCTCCTCGACTAGATCCAGATCTCCGGTGACCCGGCCTGCTTCCGCTATATCGTCCAGGGCGGCCTTGACGGCTTCCAGGCCCTCCGGCGCAACGCTCAAGGAGGCGGAGAGGATGGGTGTTTTCATGGAGACCTTAGCCTCGGACTTGATCCGCCGCAGTGAAGCCAAGGCCATGCCTGCCCAGGCCAAAAGAGCTGGATCCTGGCCCTGGGCAGCTGCCCGGTAGGATTCCGAACGAGGCCAGGAGGCCCTGTGAACCGATCCGTCTCCCTGGTGCATCCATTGCCATGCTTCCTCGGTGGCGAAGGGCAGGAAGGGGGCCAGAAGACGGTCGAGAGCGTCCAGGACCAGTCCCAGGGTCGTGCGGGCACTGAGCACCTGGGCCTCATCAGGGGTCCTGCCGATGGCATCCGCAGTTCCGTAGGCCCGGTTCTTGGCCAGCTCGATGTAGTTGTCGCAGAAGTCCCAGAAGAAGGACTCAGTGACCTCCAGGGCCTTGGAGTGCTCGTATGATTCCAGAGCCTTGGTGGCCTGGTCGATCACCTGGGCAAGGCCGGCCAGGACCGCCCGGTCCAGCGGAACCGTGACATCAGCGGGGTTCCAGGTGGCCTCCGCTGCCTGGGTGACCTTATGATTCTCATCTTCACGCCCGATGGCCAGGGCGAATTTAACGGCGTTGAGGAGTTTGACAGCCAGGCGGCGGCCGATTTTCATCTGCCCCTCATCGTAGGTGGCATCCAGGCCCAACCGGGCGCAGGATGCCCAGTAGCGCACAGCATCGGCGCCATACTTCTTGATGGGTTCGTCCGGCACCACCACATTGCCTTTGGACTTGCTCATCTTTTTGTGGTCCGGATCCAGGATCCAGCCCGACAGAGTGGTGTCACTCCAGGGCAGGCAACCGTTCTCCAGATGAGCGCGGTCCATGGAGCTGAAGAGCCAGGTGCGGATGATGTCCTGGCCCTGGGGACGCAGGTCCATGGGGAAGGTGGCCTTGAAGAGGGCCTGGTCCTGCTCGCCCGGCTCGGCCCAGTGGGTCACGATCTGGGGGGTCAGGGAGCTGGTGGCCCAGGTGTCCATGATGTCCTTCTCGGCCGTGAAGCCGCCGGGCTGGTCACGCTGGGATTCCTCGAAGCCCTCGGGCACATCGCTGCTGGGGTCGATGGGGAGCCTGTCCTCGGCCGGGGTGATGGGATGGGCGTAGTCGGTCTCGCCGTTCTCTTTGACTGGGTACCAGAGGGGGAAGGGGACACCGAAGAAACGCTGGCGAGAGATCAGCCAGTCGCCGTTCAGTCCTTCGACCCAGTTGTTGTAGCGCACCCGCATGAAGTCCGGGTGGAAGTTGAGTTCCTTGCCTCGCTCCAGCAGCTCCTGATTCAGTTTCTGATCGGTGCCGCCGTTGCGCAGGTACCATTGGCGGGAGGTGACGATCTCCAGGGGCTTGTCGCCCTTCTCGTAGAAGTTGGTCATGCGCTTGGTGGGCTTGGGCTCGCCGTCCAGATCGCCGGACTCGCGCAGGGCGTCGACGATGATCTTGCGGGCTGAGAAGGTGGTCTTGCCTTCGGTCTGTTCGAAGATGCGCCGTCCGCCTTCATCGGTGATCCAATCCGGCACGTCCATGACGATTCGTCCGTTGCGCTGGATGATGGACCTGGTGGGCAGGTTCAGATCCCGCCACCACTGCACGTCGGTCACGTCGCCGAAGGTGCAGCACATGGCGATGCCGGCGCCCTTGTCCATCTCGGCGGCTGGATGGGCCAGAATGGGCACCTCCACCTTGAACAGGGGGGAGTAGACCTTCTGCCCGAAGTACTTCTGGTAGCGTTTGTCGTCCGGGTGGGCGATCAGGGCCCCGCAGGCCGCCAGCAACTCAGGCCTGGTGGTCTCGATGTATATTGGCGTGCCGTCAGCGAACCTGAAGGCCACCCGGTGGTAGAAGCCGTCATACTCGCGCGACTCCAGCTCGGCCTGGGCCACGGCGGTCTGGAAGGTCACGTCCCAGAGTCCCGGGGCCTCCTTCTGGTAGGCCTCGCCCCGGGCCAGATTCCGAAGGAAGGCCTTCTGCGCCACCCGGCGGGGATGTTCGCCGATGGTGTGGTAGGTCTGCGACCAGTCCACCGACAGGCCCAGCGACCGCCAGAGCTGCTCGAAGAGCTTCTCGTCCTCGGCGGTCAGCTCCTCGCATAGTTCGATGAAGTTCTGCCGGGAGACGGGTACCTGATCCTTGGCACTGATCTTCTTGCCCTTGGTCCCGTGGAAGGGGGGCTTGAAGTCCGGATCATACTTGAGCGAGGTGTCTACGCGGACACCGTAATAGTTCTGGACCCGCCGCTCGGTGGGCAGGCCGTTGTCGTCCCAGCCCATGGGGTAGAAAACGTCGTAGCCTTGCATCCGCTTGAACCGGGCGATCACGTCGGTATGGGTGTATGAGAAGACGTGTCCCACATGCAAATGCCCCGAAACCGTGGGCGGCGGCGTATCGATGGAGTAGACGCCGGAGCGCTCGCGGGTGTTGCGGAAGCGGTAGACGCCGGACTCATCCCAGTCGCGGCACCACTTTTCCTCCAGGCCATCCACGCCCACCCTGTCAGGCAGGGGGGTCAGATGGGCATTGACGATTCCTTGGTGTTCAGCAGACATACCAGCATTTTATGGACGAATGGTGACAAGGAGTCCCGGTCTCCTCAACCCTTGATATGCAGGTTCCACAGGGGCAGGTAGCGGTCCAACAGAGAGTTGGGCATACCCTGGAGTCGGGGAGCGCTCAGGACCAAGGGTGTGCGCTCATAAAGCCAGTCGCTGGGGGAGAGGTCGCTGACCTGTCGGGCGAAAGCCCGCAGCCGCTCGGCATAGGTGTTCTGGTCGGTACTGGCCTTGACCTGCTTCCAGGATTCCTGGACCTCGGTGTTGTCGAAGAGCATGGTGGCGTTGGGGTCGGCGAAGCGGCCGATGTCGTCATTGTCCATGACCAGCAGGGCCATGTCGTAGTCGTGACGGGTGAGCACCTGGTCGCGGAATGCAGCCTGATCCACCATGGAGACCCGGGTGGGGATGCCCACCGCCTTCAGTTGCGTGCTGATCAGATCGCCCACCTGGCTGCCGAATTCCTGGGGATAGACCAGGCGCAGGCCGCCGTGATAGTAGGACTGGGCATAGTAGGAGGCTCGACGAGCCGCTTGGACACGGTCGAATGGGAAGGCCTGCAGACCGGGATCATAGCCTGGGCTGAGCGGGTTGAGTGGTCCACCTAGCGCCTTGGCTGCGCCGCCTTCCAGATCGGCCAGCGCCTGACGGTCCAGTGCGTAGCGAACGGCCTCGCGCACATGTTGGTCGGACAGCAGGCTGGATGCCTCGTTGTTGAAAGCCAGGACCACATTGTTTGTGCTGGGTGTTGCTGTCGGAGCCTTGCCGGCCTGCTTAGCGGTAGCCGGATCCATGTCCACTACAGCGTCCAGACGTCCCTGGTTCAGATCTTTGACGGTCTGCTCGGGGCTGCCGGCATAGCTGAAGATGACCTTGTGGATGGCGGCCTTGTCCGGGCCCCGGTAGGACTTGTTGGTGGTCAGGGTCAGGCTGGTTCCCGGCTGCCAGTCATCCACTTGATATGGGCCTGATCCGGCCGATTGGGTGGAGTAGTTGACGTGGGCCTGGCGATCGTAGACAATACCGGCCCGACCGCTCAAAGCGGTCAGCAGATGGGCATCTGGGCTCTTCAGCCTGATCACTAGGGTGGCTTCATCCGGGTTGGTAACCCTGGCCAGGTCATCCAGGTCCTGGTGGCCCTGATACTGATGATCGAGGATCTGCCGCAGGGACCAGAGGGCATCCTCTGAGGTCACCTGGCGTCCGTCGGCGAAGCGGGCGTCATTGCGCAGATGAAAGGTGTAGAGCAGCCCATCGGCGGAGATCTCCCAGTTCTGGGCCAGTCCAGGAGTCGGTCGACCTTGGGCGTCGGGCCTGGTCAGGGTCTGGTAGACGTTGCCCATCAGGGCCTGGTCAGTGGCCTGGCCGGGCTCGGTACGGATGTCCAAGGAGACCGGAGCCTGCCGGGCCCGGATGCGCACTACTTGGCCCGAGCCTCCAAGGTTCCAGGGCAGCCGCCAGCCTCCCTGGCCAGTCAACAACGGCCAGGCCATGTAGGTGCCCGCGGTCAGGACCGCCAGTACCAGGATGAAGATGATTCCGGAGCTGATTCGTCTGTGTCTGCCGCTTGCCATGGTTTTGATTCTATCGAGAGGCCGGTCCGGCCAGGAGCTCGGCGCTGGGACATGTCTCGGCCAGTGGGCAGTGCAGGCAGTCTGGCTTGCGGGCGTGGCAGGTAGCTCGGCCGTGGAGGATCAGCCTGTGCGATAGATTGGTCCAGTCCTCGGGCGGGAAGCAGTCGCAGATCTCATGCTCGATCTTCACCGGATCGGGATGGGTGCTGCGCCAGTCGGTCCGCCATCGCAGGCGGCCGGTGACCCGGGTGACGTGGGTGTCCACAGGGAATCCAGGAATGTTGAAGGCGTTGCCTAGGACCACGTTGGCTGTCTTGCGTCCCACGCCAGGTAGGCTGGTCAGCTCCTCCATGGTCTCAGGGACCTTCCCGCCGTAATCCTCGGTCAGCATCAGGGAGAGCCCCAGCAGGTGGCGGGCCTTGGCGTGGTAGAAGCCTACCGGATGGATGATGGCCTCCAGCTCGGTCGGCTGGGCCTGGGCCATGGTTGCAGGGTCGGGGTAGCGCTCGAAGAGTTCGGGGGTCACCGAATTGACCCGCTTGTCGGTGGTCTGGGCGCTCAGGACCGTGGCCACCAGCAGTTCGAAGGGGTTGCGGAAGTGCAGGGCGCAGACCGCCTCGGGAAAGACTTGGCAGAGGATGCGGTATTCCTCGTGCATGCGGGTCAGGCGCTGGGCTTTGCTCTCCCTGCCTTGGTGGTGCTTTCGATTGGATGATGCATCAGTCACTATGATCGGTTTTCTTCTTCTTGGCATCTTTGGATTGTTTGGACTGGCTGTCATTTTGTTCGGCGGTATCCGGTTCGCTTCCTGCATCTGTCGTGGCCTTGGGAGCCTGGGCCGTTCTTCCCGATGAGGGCGGGTCGAACCGGTATCCCACATTGCGGACCGTGCCGATCAGGTGCTCGTACTCGCTGCCCAGCTTGGCCCTGAGCCGCCGCACGTGTACATCCACCGTTCTGGTGCCGCCGTAGTAGTCATAGCCCCAGACCTCCTGGAGGAGCTGTGCCCTGGTGAAGACCCTGCCTGGATGCTGAACCAGGTATTTGAGCAACTCGAACTCCTTGTAGGCCAGGTTGATGGGGCGGCCGTGTATCCGGGCCGTGTAGCTTTCGGTGTCCACAACCAGGTCACCCGAGCGGACCTGGCCAGTGGGCACCTGATCCTCCGCCTCTTCCGGCTGGGCATCCGGCTTGCGCGTCGGTGTCACGCGCTGACAGACCAAGCGCAACCGGGCCTCGACCTCGGCGGGTGATGCGGACTGAATGATCACATCAGCTACACCCCAGCTGGCATTGACCACGGTGAAGCCACCCTCGCTCAGAATCAGGATGATGGGTGTGGACAGGCCCGAGGCTCGGGTCAGGTTGCAGAGGGTCTTGGCCTCGGCCAGGTCGTCGCTGGCGTCGATCAGCAGCACGGTATCCTCGGGCATTCTTACCAGGGATGCGGCATCCAAGGGCAGGACGCGCACTCGATGGGAGAGCAGGGCCAAGGCGGGCAGAACCGATGCCGGGTCCTCGGCGCAGGTCATCAGGGTCAGATCCGTCACGGGGGTACCTTCTTCCCTGTCCGTTCGTCCATAGCGGTGGATTCGTTGAACAGTCGTCATCATTGTACAATCGGCCCGTCACAGGGGCTCCGAGTTCACAGGATGGCCTTGCCCTAGGATGTGACGTATGGCTCCCCGACGGGGACAGGCAGGAGGACCCATGGCGCAGACCGTAAAAGAAACCCGGGATGGGCGCGCGCCCGCCCTGACGCAGTTGCTGGCCCTGGCGGCCCTGATCCTGCCGGGCGTGGCGACGGGCTTGCTGGCCGCTCCTCGGGTCGCTCGATTGACACAGGCCGTTTTGGTCCTAGTGCTGGCATTGGTCCTGTTGGCCTCTTGGCCCCTGGTGGGTAAAGGCATCCGACCCGGTCCTGACCGAGCCATGTCCGGCCTGCTGACCTTGGTTGCTCTGGTGCCGGCCCTGGTCGTACAGGGGCCTGGTGCCCTCTGGGCCTGGCTGTCGACTGCGGCATTCCTGCTGGCCCTCCTGGCCGTGTTCATGTTTGTTCGGCAGATGCTGCGTCGGGACAGGCGGATGGTCATTCGGGGCATTTCTGCAACCGCCATGGGCGGGGTGACCGCCGTCGTTGCCTCGGGGTGGGTCTTCCTGCCAGAGCTGATCAGAGGCCTGCGACCTGACCTGATGCTGATCCTGGTGGTGCTTGTGGCCTTGCTGCTGCTGGTCGGGCTCATGACCTCGGGCTATCGCTGGGCCCAGGAGGCAGCTGATCGGCGTGGGGCCGTTGGTCTGGCGCTGATGTCGGTTCTTTTGGCCGGATCCATCGTGGCCCTGTCCGTCATGGTCTTGCAGACGACGTTCTGAGTCAGGCATTCATCAGGTGATCCAGAAGGATCTGGATGCCCATGACGATCAGAATAATGCCGCCAGCGATTCTGGCAGGCTTGCGCCAACGGGACCCGACCGCGTATCCGATGCGCAGCCCCAGAATGGAGGCAGCGGCCGTCACCAGCCCGATGACCAGTGCGGACAGCCAGATGTTGATGCCCAGCAGAGCCAGGCCCGCGCCCACACCGAATGAGTCTATGCTGGTGGCGATGGCCGCAGGAAGCATCTGCCGCCAGGAGAAATTCTCCTCGCCGTCCGCTCCTTCCTCCTTGCCGTAGACGCCCTCTCGGATCATGTTGACCCCGATGGCTGACAGGATGCCGAAGACAATCCAGTGATCCACAGCGGCCAGGGAGTTCTGCAGCATGGAAGCGGCGAAGTAACCTAGCAGGGGCAGCAGAGTCTGGAATCCGCCGAACCAAAGTCCGACCAGCCAATGATGGCGCGCCCGCAGTCGGTCCACGGACAGCCCCTTGCTGATGGAGACGGCGAAGGCATCAGAAGATACACCTAAAGCGATAAACAACAATCTCAAGAACACGGCATTCCTTGAAAGGGTTCATCCCTGGTGGGATGGGCCTCGACCAGGTCTCCTCAAACCCGCCTACGCCTCGGGAGCGTCGAGCGCGGAACTGCCGATTGGAGTCGGCTTTGAATTCGTTGAATGCCGTTCACATGCTACGCCATAACAATATGGACATAGATTTTACTTGTCAGCGCTGTGATAATCAAGCATGACAAGCTATCCGATCGGCCTGTTAGTGAGTTATGGTCACAGTCAGACTGCCCCCTGCCGCATGGACGGCGCTACTGATCCTGGTAGGTGACGGCGTAGAACTCGCCGTTCTGGTATCGGGCCATGTACACATCGCTGACCTTGTCTATGCCCTGCTTGGCCAGCTGCTCGTCGAGCCAGTCCTCGTCCCGGCCCATAGTATCCAGCACGTCCGGATTGACCCGGCCGTCCATGACCACTGGATAGCGCACGTCCTTGTCACCCTCGGAAATTATAGTCAGGCTGCCGTTCTGCTCGACAATGCCCCGCTTGACGTCACGAATGTCGTTGATGCCCTTGGTGCGCAGCTTGAAGTCCACCTCCTTGGCCGTCAGGTTGACCTTGAGGCAGTTCTGAACCAGCAGTTTGCCGTTCTTGATGATGGTAACCGGTTCGCCGTCGATGTACTTGCCCACTGCATGGATGTGGGTCTTGGCGTACCTGGTAATGAGGATCAGCGCCGCCCAGATCAGCAGGATGACGATGTACTGGGCCATGGAGATGCTGTCGCTGTAAATGACTCCGCCGAT
Organism: Bifidobacterium sp. wkB344; assembly: GCF_003688305.1. Lineage (NCBI taxonomy): Bacteria > Bacillati > Actinomycetota > Actinomycetes > Bifidobacteriales > Bifidobacteriaceae > Bifidobacterium > Bifidobacterium sp. wkB344. The sequence continues at coordinate 299,786 of NZ_NPOQ01000024.1, forward strand.
GATGCCGCCCAGGACGTAGTTCTGCAGCTGGTCCATGGGCGAGGTGGGCGCCAGATTCCCCTTGCCGGTCACATTGATGAGCAGCGTGATGAAGAGCAGCCCGACGATCAGCTTCAGGGCCACGTTGACGTAGAAATTGATATCCATGGGTCACTCTCCGATCACGGTGATGTCTGGGTGGTACAGGTCGGCGCGCTGCAGCAGGAACTCGGAGCCGGAGCTGTTGAATACCAGGGTGTAGTAGCCCTTGGGGGTCTTGATGATCATGTCGTTGTTGCGCGAGGTGTCGTTGATACTGATTTGCTCAGGCTTGACCTTGAGTTTGGCGGCGGACTTGTCGATGACCGTGGTAAGCTGACCGCTCTGCAGGCTGGCTGTGCGCAGATTGGTGTAGTCGCTGTACTGGATGGCCGCCGCCAGCAGAAGTAGGGTGGCCAGGATGATGGACAGATCCTTGTACTTATGGTTCCAACGGTGGCGGGAGTACATGAACAGGAAGAAGAGAAAGGCCAGGGCCAGAACGACGACCACGATGATCCTGATCATGGTCCAGTTGGTTTGCCCACCCTTGAGATATTGGTACGTATAGAAAGTCATAGCCGCTCCTGCCCTTGCGCGCGCACCCGCAATTGGCAATCGTAGACGGCCGGACGCGTTTTGGGAGGATTTGGGCATGCAAAACCCCGGTTCAGGCGCTTGATTGGGCCCTTGCCGGGGTGGTTGTGACCGCTAGTCGGCCTTGGAAGTCAGTGCTGTTCGGCCAGGCGCTGGCGTGCAGCCTTGATCTGGGTCTCGGCGGCCTCCGCGTTGGTCCAGTAGTCGCCGGGCATGACCTCCTTGCCTGGCTCCAGGGCCTTGTACTGCTCGAAGAAGTGCTTGATCTCCTGCTTGTGGAAGTCGGAGACGTCGTCGATGTCCTTGATGGCATCGAAGCGCACATCGGCGGGCACGCAAAGGACCTTGTCGTCCCCGCCAGCCTCGTCGACCATGTGGTAGAGACCCACGGCGCGGCATTCGACGATGCAGCCCGGGAAGACCGAATCGGGAATCATGACCAGGGCATCCAGGGGATCGCCGTCCTCGCCCAGGGTGCCGTCGACGTAGCCGTAGTCGTCGGGGTAGCCCATGGAGGTGAAGAGGGTGCGGTCCAACCTGATGTGGCCGCTGTCGTGGTCCATCTCATACTTGTTGCGGGAGCCCCGAGGAATTTCAACCAACACGTCGAATGTCTCTGCCATTGTCCTGTCTCCTTTTCGGTCTGGACGGCATAGGAATGTCTCATACACAGCATAACCGTCCCGGGGCACATTCGACCACAGTGCTTCGCTGACGCTCACGCCTGCTCGGCGGCCGCTCATACTCGATTCATGGGGTGGGCGAAGAGTGAGGACAAGTATGAACAAGCGCAGATGGACGGGTCTGCTGGTGGCCTTGGCTGCACTGGCGACCCTTGTGGGCCCGGCGGCCCCCGCCATGGCTGGCGGCGGATCAGGGCATTCCGGCGGCGGTGCTGAAGGCAATGGCCGGTTTTGGCAGGGCTGGACCTACAAGGATGACGACCATGGCTCCTTCGGTGGCTATGAGATAGGCAGCATCGACAGGGCCTTCTCCAAAATGGGGATTGTGGATGGCGGCAATGCCACCACTGCTCGGGTCAAACGCCAGGCTCTGGATGAGGCCAACGGCAACTGCCAGGCACGCTTTAACGAGGCCCATGCCGACGAATCCGGACAAAGCCACTGCCGGGTGACCGGCGTGGGTGTGGTCACGGGCTACCGCGGCTCTCAGCGGGTCTTCGATGGGGTGAGCATGGCCATCCATAGCATATGGATGGACAACTGGCGAAGTCAGGTGGCCAACCGCACTTTCAGCAATCGAGGGGTGAGCTATCGGACCGGCGAACCTTTTTGGGACCAGCCCGGAGACAGCCTGGACAAGTTCGCCGACATGTACGCCGGCAACGAGCACAGCATCTCCTTGGTGGTCTTCATGCTCAATGACTATGAGCCCAAACCGGCCGATCTGCCGCCGAATCCACCTGACAAGAAAGTGGATCCTGGCACCAGCGCGGATGGTATGACCAACCGCACCCGCATCGAGACAGGAACCGGTCGGGGCGGCCGCGAGTTGACCTTCAGCGATGTCTTCGATCCCCAAGGCAAGCAGTATCATGTCGGCGGGCAGAAGGTCAAAGACCTGACCAGCGGTGAGGATCTGACCAGCAAATTCACTTTCAACACCGCCGATGGGAGCCGACCGCCCGGCAATAGGGCCACAGCCACCTGGAAGGGCGGGGCTCTGCCCGAGGAGCATCAATGGGCATGGCAGCTGGACGTGACCGTCGAGCAGCCGGACATTGGGGTCATAGTGGACTGTGGAAAAGTGCATTGGAAGGGCAGCGTCCGTCAGGTTGACCAGTCGACCCCTGAGCGCCGCACTCCCACTTGGAAGCCCAGTCCCGACAAATCCTGGATTCTGCGCGATCCCGCCACCGGGCTCTGGAAGGCAGTCGTTGACCCTCAATGGACCAACAAAACCGGCGCTGACGGACATGCCTTTCTGGACGGCGACAGGGTGGGGTCAGTGGTCAATGCCACTGTTGAAGCCCATCTGATTGAGGCTCCTAATGTTTTTGCCCTGACTGACGACTGGAGCGCTGCCGACTATCTGGTTGATCCAGATGGCGCTCGGGCTATTCGCGTCTTCGAGGCCAAGGCCAAGGCGGATGCAGATGGGCACTACCGCCGCAGCAGCATCCAGGACATTGTGGACAAGGGCAGGGATGTGACCGACCGTTTCGAGATCAGCGTGACCGGCACTCGGGCGCGGGCACAGGCCAAAAGCGGATGGCTGAACGGTCTCAAGGGGATGGAGGATCCTAGGCAGGTCACCATGCTGGTTCCCTTTACAGTTCGCTTTGCCAACGGTGGTGGTGCAGCCAAGGTTCGCACGGATCTGGGCGGAACACCTGACCAGGAACTGACCTTTTGCCAAGCCCCGAACGGCCATGGCAGCCAAGGCGCGGCGCTGACCAACTCAGGCTCCCAGACAGTCAATACGCAGAGCGTACAGACCAACAAGCCGGGCATCTGCGGATACCTGCCTCCGGTGCGCAAGGATGTCATTTCGGAGGCCGGCCAAGGCGGGGAGCAGGCCAGTGTTGACGGCAAGGTGGTCTTTCCTGGTCAGAGGCTGGAGTATCAGCTGGATACCCAGCCCAGCCTGCCCGACAATCTGGCCTATCCTGTCAAATCAATCATCCTGACGGATGTCTACGATCGCTGGTTTTTGCCCGACAAGCAGACTCTTGAAGTGACTGATCTGCAGAGCGGCGACGTCATCGCCAAGACCGGATACGCCACAAAGTGGAAGGACAAGGAGCACAGCCTGCGGGTGACCATCACCGACCCCGCCCGGATCAGCCAGTGGCGTGCCGGGGGCAATCCCAGGATCCGCCTGCGTTTTGAAGGCAGGGTTGATCCGAAGGCTCCAACGGATCATCGTGTAGACAATCAGTGGGTACTGACGCTGAACAACTCGTTGACCCCCTCCAACCAGGTAAGCAATCCACCGGCCGACTTCCATCCCTCAAAGAGCGATGTAAGTGCGCATGATTCGGGCGTCAACATCGACGGCAAGGTGCTTTTTGTGGGCGACCGAGGGGTCTACCGGATCAGTCTGGACGCCCGTCGCAAAGACACCGCCTATCCTGTCTGGCGGCTGGGTATGACGGATGCCTACGACGCTCGGCACCTGGATATCAATTCCAAACATATCGAGGTTTTGGGTTCCGACGGCCGCGATTACACCAAGGCTTTCAATACCCAGGTGGAAAACGGTGTAGTCCTGGTCTTCGCCAAAACCGTGGATACCTATGTTCCTGCCACTGGCGTCACCCTCAAAGGGGATCCCCAGCCTACCGATCTGGCTGCCTATGCTGCTGCACGCGGTCATAATCCCCTCAGAGAGCCGGCTATTGACCAAGGACTGCTGGGGCGCACCTACGATGTGGTCCTGCCTTACACGGTCATCCGCGCAGAATCAGGTCATGTAGTACGTAACCAAGCGACCCAGATCGTCAACGACCTACATAAAGCGACCAACGTGGTCGCTAATCCGGTCAAGTTGCTCAATCCCGCCAAGGATGTGGTGGTCGCCGTGGGCGGGAAAAGCGCACATGGCGGCAGCATCTACCGCGATCGGCTCTTCCTCTATCGCCTGGACTCCAGTCTGTTGCCGGCCGGACGGGCCTACCCGCAGGTGAAAACCTGGCGGATTGAGGATCGGCTGGATCCCACGGTGGATCAGTTCACTGGCCATTGGGCCGTCTACGCAACCCAGGACCTTTACGAGAACGGGCACATCCTGATTCATCATGGACAGATCATGGCTGGTTCGGACATGTCTGCAGACATTCATGGCGATCCCTTGTTCACGATGACCGCGGACCCTGCAGGCCTGGTCAAAGTGGAAGCCACACCTCGATATTTGGCCTTGGTCAGCGCTTCAGGCGACCGCCCGGTCGGCTGGCGGGCCTACCTGCAATGCAGGCGGCTGAAGAACGTGGAACGTCATGAGAATCGATTCACTGAGTTCTATCAGGACAAGACTCTGGTCTCTAACACAGTCTGGACCAGAACGCCCGAAATGACCCCGGCCCTGCATATCGAGAAATTTGATCAGGCAGGCGGCATGCCCAAGGGTGATCGGGATCAGCCAGAGCAGGCTCTCCGGACTCATGACGATGTCGCCATTGTCTTCCGAATCACCAATGATTCTCCTCGCGATCCCAGCGATGGGACCGGAGCCATCTTCCCCGCCCGGCAACTCCATTTGGAGGATCAGACGGTCGTCGGTCAGGGACGGGTGACCGGGATCCGCTATCCTGACAACTGGTCGACCCTGATGCTCCGACCTGGCCAGTCTGTAGACGTGCATGCCACAGTGACAGGCATATCAGGTAGGCACACCGACAGGGCTCGGGTGGTAGGCAGTCCGCTAGTGCCCTGTCCAGTGGAGGATCAGGCTTCCCTGCCTCAACTGGAGAATGGCCAAAAGGCATCTGGGCGAGCGGATTCGCACGGAGTGGCAGTCGATGGTCGTCTTCTCTGTGCTGATCGAACTGTCGAATCCAACAGTGATGATTGGAACGCTCTGAAAGTCGCGCTGCCTAAGACCGGATCTGCGGTTGTGCTTCCCCTGTCCCTTGCCACTGCGGCGGTCATGACTGGGCTTCTCATCTTCCGTTTGGTCAAAAAGATGTCCGCCCTTAGCCGCGGATGGCAGTGACCAGGAATAGTGAGGACCCGGTGCGTGCATCTTGGTCTGTTGACCGGCCTAACGCGGTCGGTCAACAGACCAAGGTCAGTCTCGATCTGCCCTAGAGCAGATCGATCTGTGGGGAGACGATACCGGGCCGTTCTGGTTCCGTTGCGTTCTGGAATAGCCAATAGAGTATGGCCGGCTAGATTTGATCCAGCCGGTAGAGTGCAGCTGTTTCTTCTTGCAGGTACCGACATGACAATGCGGTGAGCTACGACTTATCCTTGTGCAATTTGCTGATCTAAATAGCTGAGAATAATATGATCAGCGCTTTTCGTGTTCGGATAAACCTACCAACCAGGATATAAGAGCACCTACTAGAACGAAAGATCCCAAGGCCACCAGGCCAGCTCTGCCTGTGGCGACGGTACCGAAGAGAGAATCGAACCATACCCTTATGTTGGGTGCGAAGAAACCACCGAAGCCTCCGACCATGTTGACGATACCGATGCCACCTGCCAAAGCTGCGCCGGTTAAAAGCTCGGTAGGCATTCTCCAGAAGATGGGTTGACTGGCGATTACTCCTGTGGCTGCGATGCACAGACATAGGATGGCCGGCAGTGGCTTGGCGAATGCGGATAAGGCGATAGAGCAACCAGTGATGAGTAGGATCGCGGCGACGAAGAGATGGTGATGGCCTATCTTGGTTGACCATTTGGGCAGTAACCAGGTGCCGATCAGTGCGCAAAGCCAGGGGAGCATGGATATCAGAGAAACTTCCATGCCTACCTTTTTGCCGATTAATCCTGAGACCTGAGAGGGAAGATAGAAGGTAATTCCGTAGACCCCCACTTGAATCATAAAGTACACGATTGAAAGAGCCCAGACTCGCCATGAACCAAGAGCTCCAGACATACTCGATTCCGTCTTGGTCTTGGTATCTGCTTCGCCATGAGCGATGGCCTCAGCCAGGATTTCACCCTCACCAGCATCCAGGAATCTTGCTGTCTTGGGGCTGTCATCCAGATAGAAGTAAGCGGCGATTCCCACAGCTATGGCAGCCACGCCTTCGATCAGAAACATCCAGAACCATCCGGGCATTCCAAGAATTCCGTGCATCTGCAGTAGCAGACCGGATACTGGCGCACCGATGATCATGGCCAGAGGAGCACCCATGTAAAACAGCCCTCTGATTTCGTCCTGCTGTTTCCTGGGGAAGAAGATGGTAGTTAGATAGATGGCTCCAGGAAAGAATCCTGCCTCTGCGACGCCAAGTAGGATGCGCACGACAATGAACTGTGTCTGATTATGCGTAAAAGCCATGCCGGTGCCGACGATCCCCCACAAAATAGTCAATATGGTCAACCATCGTCTGGCACCTACCTTGCGCATCATCAAATTAGATGGCGCTCCTAAGAAGGAATAAATAACGAAGAACAATCCCGATCCCAAGGCATACCCTTGGGCTGTGAGCCCAGTGTCTGCCATGTACGATTGCTGGGCGTAGCTGATGTTGCTTCGGTCGAAGAATGCCATGACGTACATGAGCAGCAGGAACGGAACTAAGCGTTTCGTGGTTTTAATGATGATCTTGTCGAGGCGTACCTGTTTCGCTGCGCTCGTTGGCTCTTTTGTCATATTGACCTCTTTGTACAGGAATGGAGTGTCGCATGTTTGCGGCATTTGTCCCATCTGGCCACGTGTCGCGATCCGCTGTGATCGGAGCGTTGAGTTAATGCATCTCTGTTCGTGTGGACCAGTGATTGACACCAGTATACAAGTATTGGGTAGTTGTCCCTATATGTGGAACAATCCAGGTTGTAGGTTGTAGCGCAAGAGTAAAACGTCTACCTATATATCGGTAATACGTTTCCCAAATATAGGGACGTTATTTCATGATTGGTACAGTGAATATGAGGCATCCGACGGATGGTTTTTTGAAATCCTAAGAAGAAGCCGATTCAATGACGAAGAACTGGAGGTTGCAATGTCGCTGTCTTCAACCAAGTTGCCAACGATACGATCCATTAGGGCATACAGCATGGGTGGTGCTGCGGCCAAAGTACATGGCCAGGGAGGAGGTGATTACCATGACCAGGGCAAAGGACACTGGATCGATGATCATATCGCGACGCCAATGAGCAAGTACAAAGAATATGAGCAATCCCGCCAGTCATTTGGATTGAATGTATTGGGGACTCTGGTCGTTGAAGTTGAGGCTTCTGACGGGACGACCGGGTTCGCTATCTCGACTGCCGGCCAGATCGGCTGTTTCATCGTGGAGAAGCATCTGAGCCGCTTTGTTGAGGGCAAAAAGGTCGATCAAATTAAGTTGATCCATGATCAGATGACTAATGCGACTCTCTTCTATTCAGGGGGCGGCGGTGTCGTCATAAATGCGATCTCATGTGTGGATCTGGCATTGTGGGATCTTTTGGGGAAGGTCGTTGGACTGCCTGTCTACAAAATTCTCGGAGGAGCAGTCCGGGATGAAATCCATTTTTACGCCACCGGCGCGCGTCCCGACCTGGCTAAGGAGATGGGCTTTATCGGTGGAAAGATGCCGACGCATTGGAGCTCGGCCTTCGGCGAGGAAGGCATCCGCAAGGACATAGCGATGCTTGCTGACATGCGCGAGAAAGTCGGATCGGATTTCTGGCTTATGTTCGATTGCTGGATGAGTCAGGATGTGAACTATGCGACTAAACTGGCTCGGGCTGCGGCACCATATGGATTGAAGTGGATGGAGGAGTGCTTCCCTGCTGCCGATGTACAGAGCTATCGCGAATTAAAGAGGAACATGCCTCCGGGCATGCTGATGACTACTGGTGAGCATACAGGCAATCTGAGTTCGTTTAAGGAACTTTCGGATGCCGGCGTCGATATTCTGCAACCTGATGTAGGTTGGTGTGGCGGTATTACATCCCTACTGGATATCGCTGCACTAGCAAGAGCTCATGGACAATTAGTGGTTCCTCATGGTTCGTCCGTATATTCTCACCATGCCGTTATCACCTTTACAAACACCCCCTTTAGCGAATATCTGATGACTGCTCCGAAGGCGGATCATGTCCGTCCCCAGTTTGATCCGTTGCTGAAAGGAGAGCCTGTTCCAGAGCACGGTGTCATTACTACCGATCAACTTGACAAACCAGGTTTCGGCGTCGAGTTGAATCGCGAATGCGCTCTGGAGCGGCCATACACGCACTGAGCAGCTACGGACGATATCGCGGTTCCGGTCGTGTCGGGAAAGAACTATGTGGAAGGGCATTTATGTCGTGCAACATACCTCATAACGAATTCAAAAAGGCTTTAAAGGAGCATCGTAAGCAACTCGGACTATGGCTGGCCTTCGGATCGGCGACAGCAGCTGAAATCTCGGCTGGCGCTGGATTTGACTGGTTGCTAATTGATGGAGAGCATGGTCCGAATACGCTGACTACCATTCTTGACCAGCTTAGGGCCGTGCACGGGTATCCGTGTACGCCGATTGTGCGTCCTGCCAGTCCGGATCCTGTACAGATCAAGCAGGTTCTCGACCTAGGAGCACAGACCCTCCTGTTGCCTATGGTCAATACGTCTGAACAGGCTCAGCTTATGGTTAAGGCGGTTCGATATGCTCCAGATGGAATTCGTGGTGTAGGGGCTGTCCTGGCACGATCGGGTCAATGGGGTCGAATACCCGATTATATGCGTGATGCAATTGATGAATTATGTATTGTTGTACAGGTCGAAAGCCGGGAGGCTTTGGAAAATATCGATGCCATAGCTGCCGTCGATGGTATTGACGGAATCTTCATTGGGCCTGCGGATCTTTCTGCTTCGCTGGGATATCCGGATGATGCTGGCAACTCTGTGGTCCAGGATGCTATACATAAGGCTTTTGATTCTATCCTCAGCCATGGCAAGGCTGCGGGGTCCCTGGCTTTCGATGACTCACTAGCGAAAAAGTATTTTGACTGGGGAGCAAGTTTCATCGCCGTCGCCGGCGATACCGATCTGTATGTGCGTGCCATGGAACGAGAGCTGGCATTGTTCAGATGAATAAGGCTGAGCGGGTTTTTCGTCCTCCTAGTTGAGATGCCCTAAAATGTGGTATATGGCAGAGACAAAGGCACCTGCGGGAACGCAGACCTTGATCCATGGGATTGTGGTGCTCCGAGCCGTAGCGCATGGGGCGCGCAATCTCAAGGAGGTAACTGGGCAGACAGGTCTGAGCAGAAGCAGTGCGCACAGACTGATACAAGCTCTTCGCAGCCAGCGTTTTCTCCGTGAAGAGAGCAATGGGGATTTGCGTTTGGGGCCTGCGCTGATTGAGCTGGGTTTCCAGGCCCGGGACGAGATATCAATTCAGGAGGTTGCCCGCCCGTTTCTGCTCGATCTGGCCCAGACTGCTAAGGATACGGTACATCTCGCTGTAGAGGACTCAGGCTCGGCTTTATATCTTGACAAAATTCACGGCAGCCGTGGCATTGAAATTCGCTCTTGGCCTGGCTGTCGTATGCCCTTGACTTTCACAGGGATTGGAAAAGCTCTTTTATTGGACGATCCTGACCGTTGGCAGTCCCAGTACATACAGGACAGAAATCTTCAAGATCGCAAACCTGAACATGATTATGCCAACGAGAAAACCTTTGCAGCGGCAATGAGGCAGTTTGCCAACCAGGGGTTTGCATACGATCTTGAGGAGAATGAGCCTGGTATCAGATGTGTGGCTGCCCCTGTTCGGGACGGTGCCGGCGCAGTGACGGCTGCGATTTCCATATCGGCTGCAGTTACATTTATGCCTGGTAAGCGTATGAAGGAGCTCGGGCGGCTTGTAAGACGCACTGCTGCGTGCATATCGGTACAGCTCGGATATGGTGGCGACGAGGATATTGCAGTCGAGACTTAGCAAGTAAAGCGGCCAGATTCCTTAGACATCGTGAGTTTGCCAAACATTGGTCAAAAAAATGATTGTAGGGGAGGCTAGTAGGGTCAAAAACAGCATGAATCCGTAATCAGGCGCAGGCATAAACTCATGAATCAGCAGTGAATCATCAGTTCGTTCCTGCCTGAGTGCTCAAATACGGACACCAGGCTAAGGGGAATTTGCGTTAATTCTCTTTAGCGTCCAGTAGCACCACACCCTGGGGCGGGTTGCTGTCGATGGCTCCCACCGTCTCATGCGGCAGATAGGGCTCCTCCATGGACAAGATTTCTTCAGGTGTGAGTTCCAAATCCAGCGCAGCTGCAGCATCGTCAAGGTGCCGGGCCTTTGTGGCGCCGATGATCGGTGAGGCTACGCCTTTGGCCCACTGCCAGGCAATGGCTACCCGGGCCATAGGTACGTTGTGCCGCTCTGCCACTTTCTGCACGCGGTCAATGATGGCCAAGTCGTTGTCTTCGGCCCGGTCATACTTGCCGCGCGAGACCTTATCGGTGGCGCTGCGCAGGGTGTCAGCGGTCCAGGTGGGCCGTGTCAGATGGCCGGCGGCCAGAGGGCTGTAGGGCATGAGCGAGACGTCCGTCTTTTTGCAGAAGGGAATCAGGTCCTTCTCATCCTCCCGGTATAGCAGGTTGTAATGGTTCTCCATGGCGCTGAAGGGGGTCCAACCGTTGTCATGGGCGACTTTCTGCATGTCCTGAAACTGGCTAACGTACATGGCCGAGGCGCCCAGCGCTCGCACCTTGCCGACCTTGACTAGATCGTTGAGCGCTTCCATGGTCTCCTCGATTGGCGTTTCATAGTCGAACCTGTGGATGATGTAGAGGTCCAAGTAGTCGGTACCCAGTCGCTTGAGCGTTCCATCAATCTCGCGATGGATGGCCTTGGATGAAAGTCGTCCCTCATTGAAGTAGACCTTCGAGGCGATAATCACCCGGTCGCGGCTTGTATGATTTCTCAGCGCCTTTCCCAGATATTCCTCACTGGTCCCGTCCGAGTAGCCGTTGGCCGTATCGAAGAAAGTGATGCCCAGATCCAGTGCGTGAGCAACCACCGCGTCAGTTTCTTCCTCATCCAGTGTCCAGTCGTGCATGGTGCCTGGTTTGCCGAAGCTCATGCATCCCACGCAGATCTTCGATATGTTGATATCCGTTTCGCCCAGTTGTGTGTACTGCATTTAAGCCCCCTTGGCCTTCCTTGGTGCAGATGCAATCATGCTAGCAAGTTCAAGTCGGTGGAAGTCTACTTATCAGGTAGCTGTAGTAGTTAGGACTCTGTGCGAGTGGCTCTTGGGCTCGGATATCGATTCAACGGTTTGAACTCGTGTGGTTCTCGTCTGGGTCGACCCTGGAGATCCGGATTTGAATTCGAAGTTTTCCGGCTGATGGGTATAGAGGTTCGGCCATCTGCATGATCAGAGCGATGGTCAGATATGGTGGTCAAAGCTGTGACTGTTGTTGTGAATTTGCCACTGATACCAGGCGCGCGTTAATGCAGTTGTCCATTTGTGGCTAATCCAGGCAAAGCTTGAATGGTATGGGGTAACGGGGCTGCAAATACCATTACAGAGAAAACCACAGCAGGTCTATCTCCATAGATGACCCAGTAAGCCAGGCCAACAACTGCATTCACTACTACTTCGAGGACGAGCTTATAGGTGCCATGCAGCGTGCGAGCAAAGTTGAGGCTACCCATATTGACTAGATGATTACTCGAGCTATGAGAAACAAAGCCCAGAGTATTTTCCCCATGTGTATGCTGCCCGAGGACGACACCGCTGAAAATGCTGACATTCCAACGCTCTCAACCAGAAATAGAACAGCAAGCACGAATCCAGCTGACAGTCCAGTGGCTGCTGATCCATATCTTCTGCAAGTATTCGTGCTGATAGAGCTTTGGCGTAACATACGATGAACGATAATCACGTCTTCCATCTATGGATTTCTTGTGGTACCTGCGAAAATAGGATTGGTCAATCTGCGTTATCGAATCGGCCGATTTCTCATGATTCTGGCCACTTGCCTGGGAAGGCAAACTCATTGAGGATCGCAAATACAGCAATCGAGGATACGCCAGGAGATAAGAACTTCCTAATCCCCGGGATTGCAGTCTCGTCCGTATAGAACTTCAGGATTCCAATATCAAGTGTCAAGTCTGTCGGTTTTTGATTCAGGTAAGTTCATTGATATTTCTCAGACATTGCAATGCTTCTGTTTTAATATGTGACTGCGTTCCAGTCGGCTGCGCGCGCCTGCAGGCTGACATCCTGATTAAATGAGCATGTCACTGGCAGCTGTGGTGCATGCCTTGTTCATATTTTTAGCAGTTGTTGGATGCGACATGCATGATCGGTCTCAAGACATGACTGTTTGTCTCGCCGGCAATCGTGCTTTGGTTATGAAACCTATATCTGGCGGCATAATCATCAGTGTGAGTTTACGGGTTCAATGATTGGTCTCAATGAGTTTGGCCGATTGATAGTTGTCTGATTCCATTGAGGTGATAACATCCCAATTATTGATTTCTGAATATTTCAAGTTTAGCTATGTATTTGCCGAAGATCCTTTGCCAAATTTCAATCGGTTATTCGAGTTTTCAACAATGATATGATTGTAGGCGAATCAAAATATCATTTGATGAAGGGGTTCATATGACGTGTCAAAAAGATATGAGTTGCATTAAATTTTCGAATCTATTGAATACTATGGCGAGCACTAAGATGAACACTAAGAGCTTGTGCGATCCTTATAAATATTCCGCCATGTATGACCAGCAAGTGCACCAATCGCAGAATACACATGGAAAAACGCAGAAACAACTTATGGTGCCGTGGTTCATCAACAATTCAACTCTCGGTTCAGAGCCCTTTTCAAGGAAGGAACCGAATTACAGTGCGAAAAGATGCTTCGGCAATCTGAAAAATGCTGCATCCCTGCTTTGGATTGCCGAGACAGTCGGCATTTGCAAATCAAAAGTTGCTGAAGCTTTCGAAAATGCAAAGAAGGAAAGAGACTGTCGACGGGCCTGCGGCGCGATAAGACATATTATTACCTGGTCGATGATCATGCAAGTCGTACACAACAAAACTGTTTAGCGTCAGGAAAACTGTCCATGTAGTTGTGTCTGGCGACCTGGTCAGGCCCCCTTTGTGTTTAGACGGAAAATGCCAAATCTAACAAAGGCTCGGAACTCAAACGATTTCGAGCCTTACTGGTAGCAGGGTCAGGATTTGAACCAGAGACCTCTGGGGTGTTGGGGGCTTGCCCCTGACCATTTCAGGTTTAATTCACCCGTAGGGTTCCACAAAGTGGAATGGCTTGCCGTGAATTAGCCTAAAATGCAAGGGCTAAGGAACTTGGCCCGCTTTTGTAGGGCTTGACAGATTGTCCTTATTGAAAACAACTTTGTCTTTGTTTGCCTCTTCAAACAGTCGTCTTGCCTTGTTGAAGTTTTCTTTATCTGGACGAATGAGTAAATCCGGAATAGAATCAACTCGTTCTTCTGTAGGATTCAATTCTCTCACCTTTGAGTTGAAGTAGTCGGCGAATAATTCGTATTTTTCACGGATATGTCTGTCAGTCTGGTTGTTGAGATTGTTGATAACGTGTTTACGTACTTGCTCAATAAACGGAATAAACCGGTTCTCGTCGCAATACTCGGGTACAAGCGTGTCGAGGTAAAAAACTGTTCCGTCATTTTTTACAAGTTCACCAAACTCTTTAACTGAATCTTCAAATCTGTTGGTTTTATCATCTTGAATGCCTTTGAGCAATACGTCTGAGTCAACAATTATACGCGGCCATATAGCTTTGGTCTCTTCGGCAATATATGCAGTGTTGATTGCCGGGCCGTAGCAAATGCTGGTATCGATTCTTGCATTTGAATCGGTGTTTTGGACTTTTTCATGAATGCATTTTCCATGTGTGATGGCACCGCGTGGGAATAGGCCATATGCCAGAAAGGCGTTCATTATGAACGCAGCGGTATTAAGGAAGTAAAAAACATCGCTGGAATCGACCGAGTGGAATTTCTGTGTCAAGAATAATGAATCAGAGAAAAAGGTTAGTTGTGTGTCACCTATGAAAGAGTCTGTTTGATCGGAATATTCTAAGTGTATTTGGTGTAGTGCGGTGTGTATCTGTGCTGCTATCTCTGCATTCTCAACGGATGCATTGACTAAATTTTTGAAACCAAGAATGTCTAAAAACAGCACAACTCTGTTTTCGTATTCAGGATTATTCATATACTAAGTCTATAGCAGAAGGCTTTCGTCGTTAGGAGGATGTTTAACCCACTTATTCGGACGTAGGCATGGTTCATACTATGTATGAATGAACTCTTGAAATTTCTCCAAAGATATTCCTCTGTTACGCAAATCTCATGGTTACTCGCTGTATCTTGACGGACTTTTGTGCAGAAGAGATACTGGATTGTGGATAACGGGGTAACCTGTTGCTGATTTGTGGAGTCCAATTAGGCTATTGGTAGTTATATATACGCAATAGCATCGAGGTCAATACTTATGAATGGATGCACGTTAATCAATGAAGTTGCCGAACAATTTGATTTATATCGCAAGACAAACTCTGGGGGTATCTATAGGGGGAGTCCCATACTACATTATTTGTGATTTAACACTTACTGTGAATGGGAAAAATGCAGTACGTGAGGATCAAACTCTTATTTTGAACATGGACAGCTCTTCTTCGCCGAATGTGGCGGAAATAGACGGTCATGATCCATATTGGTTCTCTGAATTCAAATTACAGTACATGAAGAATATATCGTTTGACGGTAAAATCATAGACCTTGATGGTGACGCTCGAGGTGAAAGGCCATATGGGAAGTACCATCTTTCAATCTCAAACATCCGAAAAGCTTGATTGACCTTCGGCGTGATGGACTCCCCGCCTCGGTTGCCCGGTATCTACGTTCGTCGTGTGATACACGATTCGAACTTGGACCGGGAATCAGAATCTGTTGCTATCGCTGATTTTTACGCTGTTATTGGGGTAAGGCTGAGCAAAGCAAAAGCCCGGAACCGTTGTGATTCCGAGGCTGACTGGTAGCGGGGTCAGGATTTGAACCTGAGACCTCTGGGTTATGAGCCCAGCGAGCTACCGAACTGCTCCACCCCGCGTCGGCTGTTCAACACAGCAGTTATCTATGTTACGGATTCCAGCGCACTTGTCAAGTCCGTGTGTGGGCAGGCCTGCGCTGGGCCATAATGGAGTCATGCCTATCACCATCCCCACCGGATTGCCGGCCAGATCCATCCTGGATTCGGAGCGCATCTTCGCCTTGGAAAGTCACGAGGCGGAGCGCCAGGAGATGCGTCCGCTCAAGCTGGTCATCCTCAACCTGATGCCGACCAAGGTGGAGACCGAGACCCAGCTGCTGCGACTGATCTCCAAGTCGCCGCTCCAGGTGGAGATCGACTTCATGAAGACTTCCACCCATCAGGCGGTGCACACCAGCATGGATCACCTGGTCAAGTTTTACGAGAATCTGGATTCCTTCAAGGACAACTGTTATGACGGTCTGGTCGTAACGGGCGCCCCGGTGGAGCAGATGGACTTTGAGCAGGTCGACTACTGGGAGGAACTGACCCGTATTCTGGACTGGGCGTCTACCCACGTCTTCTCTACTATGTATCTGTGCTGGGGGGCCATGGCTGGGCTCTACTACCGCCACGGCATCGCCAAGCGCAACCTGGATCGCAAGGTCTTCGGGGTCTTTCCCCAATATCTGCAGGATGAGTACTGCTTCATCACCAATGGTTTCGACGAAATTGCCCTACAGCCCCACTCCCGCTGGGCCGGGATGGACGAGGACCAAGTTCGGGCCTGTCCTGATCTGCAGGTGCTGACTTGGGGTCCCCAGTCGGGTTCAGGGCTTATCAGCACCCAGGATTTCTCGGAGATCTTCGTGCTGGGCCACTGGGAATACGACCGTGACACTCTGGCCCACGAGTACCAACGCGATATGGCCAAGGGCCTGGATCAGGTACCTTTCCCGGTCAACTACTATCCTCACGACGATCCGACATTGGAGCCGATCTTCTCCTGGCGTGCCCATGCCAACCTGCTCTGGCGAAACTGGCTGAACTGGGTCTACGAGACCACCCCCTACGACCTGAACCAGGTGCCGACCCTGCGGGCGGCGGGCCGACTGGGTACCGACCGATCCATCAGACACGCTCCCGGATGCCCACGCGCGGACGGATATCGGCCCCTAGCGGGTGACGGATATGGGCTCATTCCGGGCGCTGTTAAGAGTTGATGACGATTGCATTACATTCGTCATCAACCTGTCCACGCCGCGGTTCGGATTCGACCTGCGGCCACTATCTGTGACACACTAGATGAATCTGTGGTTACCGTGGCTCTTGGTGTGGGCTACACTACCCATACGGTGCAGCCATGAGTCGCATACGCGCTATAGTGTTCACTGTGTCGTTCAGGAGGCGATAGATGCTAGAGGCAATGGGAAGTGAAGCTTTCAGTCTGGCCATGGCCAAGCCGAGCGAGCTACCCACCATTGAAGATTTCCTGCCTCCTGAGATTCTTTTCCAGGGAACGCCCTTCGCTATGAACCGGATCATCCTGATCAGGTTTGTGGCCATGGTCATCATCCTTCTGGTGCTGGGAATCACTGCCGCAAGGGCCAAACTGATCCCCTCCCGCTGGCAGGGGGCCATTGAGTGGGTCATCGAGTTCATCCGCGACTCGGTCGTCTACGACACCCTGGGCGAGATTCGGGGCAAACGCTACGTGCCCATGATCACGACCATCTTCCTGACCATCTTGGTCTTCAACCTCTGCGGCATCATACCGGGCATGAACATCGCGGCAACAGCGACCATCACCATGCCCTTGGTCTTCGCCATCTGGACTTTCTGCCAGTATATGGTGACGGGCTTCCGTGAGCAGGGCGTCTGGGGCTACTTCAAGTCTGAGCTCTTCCCGGCTGGAGTGCCTTGGCCTCTCTATATCATTCTGACGCCCATCCAGCTGCTGGAGATGGTCATCGTCAAGCCGGCCTCTCTGACCATTCGACTCTTTGCCAACATGATCGCCGGCCATCTGCTGGTGGCGGTCAGCCTGGCCTTCACCCAGTTCTACATCATCGAGGCCAGCAACAAGCTCTTGGCCTTCGCTGGCGTAGGTTGGTTCGTTCTGGGCTTCGCCCTGACGGCCTTTGAAATCTTCGTTGCGGCCCTTCAGGCATACATCTTCGCCATCCTGACCACGGTCTACATCTCCATGAGTTACCCTGAAGAAGGTTGAGCGAAAAGAACAAGCCGCGGTCGACGTTTCAGGCGGTCGCAGCCCACATATTCGTCGGTTCCGTCCGGTAGACGGGGGTCGGGGCCGAACCACAATCCAAGAACCGGCAACGGTGGAGGAAAGGAAAATAAATGGACATCATCACACTTGCTGAGGTCTCCGGCAATCTGAGCATCCTGGGATACGGCATCGCAGCTCTCGGCCCCGCACTGGGTCTGGGCATTGCCGTCGGCAAGACCGTCGAGAGCATGGCTCGCCAGCCTGAGATCAGCGGGCAGCTGCGGACCACCATGTTCATCGGTCTGGCTCTGATCGAGGTGCTGGCCCTGCTGGGCTTCGTGGCGCTCTTCATCGCCTGAGCCGTGCGATTCCTGCATGATCCGGCTTCGATAAGGGAAAGGAGGAGCCAATGTACGCTCTAGCGGCAGGCAAGGGGATCCAGCTATTCATCCCCCAGCTCTATGACATTGTGTGGTCGCTGGTCATCCTGGTCATCCTGGCCGTCTTCTTCTACAAGTTCTTCATGCCCAAGTTCCAGGCCATTTTCGATGAGCGCTCGGCCAAGATCGAGGGCAATATTCAAAAGGCCGCCAAGGCTAGAGAAGAGGCGGATCAGGCCCGCAAGCAGTATCAGGACCAACTGGGCAAGGCTCGTGTTGAGGCGTCCCAGATTCGTGACGACGCCCGCGCCGAGGCATCCAGGATCGTGGCGGATGCCAGGACCCGGGCAGAAACCGAGGCCAACCAGATCACCGAGAACGCCCAGCGATCCCTCAAGTCCCAGCAGCAGCAGGCGCTGGTCTCGCTCAAGGGCGAGGTGGGCACGCTGGCTACGGCTCTTGCCGGCAAAATCCTGGGTTCGCAGCTTCAGGATGATGCCGTGCAGTCCTCCATGATCGACTCGATCATCGCGGACCAGGGTGGACAGTCCTCGGACAAGCGGCAGGCATGATGACTGATTGGCGGACGATGGGAACGTTGATTCCGCGAAAGGGGAGGTGACATGCGAGGAGAGACTTCGCTGAGCTCCGACAAGGAGACCAGGGCCAAGTATGCCCCCTTGCTCAAGAGCAAGGGAAAGGATGCCCTCCGCGTGGCCATGGAGCTCTATACCTTCGTGACCCTGCTTGATGCCAACAGACCCCTGGAGCGTGCGCTGACCGACCCCTCCCGTCCGGCTGAGGACAAGTGGCGTGTGATCGACACCATCCTGGCCGACAAGGCAGATCCTCTGACCGTGGATATCCTCCATGACCTGACTGATCATCAGTGGAGCCGTGTGGTGCACATTGCCAACGCGGCCGAGGACATGTCGGTGGACGCCACCGCTTATTACGCCGATGCTCTGGGCATCACCAACCAGGTGGCCGGCGAGCTGGCTGAGATCCATTCGGCTCTGCTCGGCATGCCTCTAGTGCTCTTCCGGCTCTCCGACGAGTACAGTGATTCCAAGGCGCGAGCCGACCTGCTCAGGGCGCTCTTGGATGGGCAGCATATGCATCCGGTTACCGAGCAGATGGCCCTGAACGCCACCATCGATCTGCGCGGGCGGCGCTTCCCTGACACCATCGTTTGGTTGGTGGATCGCTTCTCTGAGCATATGGATCAGATCATGGTCACCGTCACCACGGCGGTCTCCATGAATGACCAGCAGGTCAGCCGCTTGCAGGAGGTCTACGGGCGCAAGCTTGGTAAGCCGGTCCACATCAACTCGGTGGTCGATCCCTCGGTCCTGGGCGGTATGAAGGTCCAGTATGGATCGGTCTCTACAGACGGCACGGTGGCTACGCAATTGAAGCACCTGAAGCGGCGCATGGCCGTGGCAGGATGAGCGGAGAACCGGCAGACTTGAACAAGAACAGAAATAAGGAGTGATCATGGCAGAAATGACCATTGATCCCGCCGTGGTGCGCAAGGCGCTCGACCAGTTCGTCGAGTCCTACAAGCCGACGGACACCCCCACCCAGGAGGTGGGCTATGTCCGTACGGCCGGTGACGGCATTGCGCATGTGGAGGGACTGCCTGGTTGCATGGCCAACGAGCTGCTGACCTTCGAGGACGGCACGCTGGGACTGGCCTTCAACCTGGACGCCCGAGAGATCGGCGTGGTCATCCTGGGCGACTTCGCAGGTGTCGAAGAGGGCCAGGAAGTCCACAGGACCGGCGAGGTGCTTTCGGTGCCCGTCGGCGACGGTTATCTGGGGCGTACAGTCAACCCCCTGGGCGAACCCATCGACGGCTTGGGTGAAATCAAGAGCGAGGGCCGCAGAATCCTGGAGGCGCAGGCTCCCGATGTCATGCACAGGCATCCCGTCGACGAGCCCCTGGCCACTGGTATCAAGGCCATCGATGCTATGACTCCCATCGGCCGCGGTCAGCGTCAGCTGATCATCGGTGACCGGCAAACCGGCAAGACGGCTATCGCCATCGACACCATCATTAATCAGAAGCGCAACTGGGAGTCCGGAGACCCCAAGAAGCAGGTGCGGTGCATCTACGTGGCCATCGGCCAGAAGGGCACCACCATCGCTTCGGTTCGTTCCTCCCTGGAAGAGGCCGGCGCCATGGAGTACACCACCATCGTGGCCTCCCCGGCTTCCGATTCCGCAGGCTTCAAGTACATAGCCCCCTACACCGGTTCGGCCATCGGCCAGCACTGGATGTACGGCGGCAAGCACGTCCTGATCGTCTTTGACGACCTGAGCAAGCAGGCCGAGGCCTACCGGTCCATCTCCCTGCTGCTGCGTCGTCCGCCGGGGCGTGAGGCCTATCCTGGCGACGTCTTCTACCTGCATTCGCGTCTGCTGGAGCGCTGCGCGAAGCTCTCTGATGATCTGGGTGGCGGGTCCATGACCGGTCTGCCCATCATCGAGACCAAGGCCAATGATGTCTCGGCCTACATTCCGACCAACGTGATCTCCATCACCGACGGTCAGATCTTCCTGCAGTCCGACCTCTTCAACGCCAACCAGCGTCCTGCCGTCGATGTGGGCATCTCCGTCTCCCGAGTGGGTGGCGCCGCACAGACCAAGGCCCTGAAGAAGGTTTCCTCGACACTGAAGATCTCCCTGGCCCAGTACCGCTCTCTGCAGTCCTTCGCCATGTTCGCCTCGGATCTGGATGCGGCCTCCAAGGCCCAGCTGACCCGTGGCGCCAGGCTGACCGAGCTGCTCAAGCAGCCCCAGTTCACGCCCTACTCCATGGAGAAGCAGGTTGTTTCCGTCTGGATCGGCACCCACGGCAAGCTGGATGATCTGGATCTGGAGGACGTGCTGCCCTTCGAGTCCGGACTTCTGGACTATCTGGATCACAACACGGACATCCTCAAGACCATCCGTGACACGGAGGACTTCACTGACGATACCGAAAAGGCCCTGGACAAGGCCGTGGACGAGTTCGCCAAGACCTTCGTGACCCACAAGGGCCAGACTCTGGATGGCCACCAGGCCGACCAGGAGCAGGAACAACCGGTGGACGTCCAGCAGGAGAAGCTGGTGGCCGACGGCAAGAGCGGCGGCAAGGCCGGGAAGCGGTAGACCATGGCCTCACAACTCGCATTCAAGTCAAGGATCGCTTCCACTTCGGCATTGGAGAAGATTTTCAATGCCCAGGAGATGATAGCCTCCTCGCACATCGCCAAGGCCAGGACCGTGGCCATGGACGCGAAGCCTTACTCCGATGCGATCTTCGATGCAGTCCAGGCTCTGGTGGCCCACACGGACGACATCCGCCATCCCATTGTCAGGAAGGACGAGAAGAATCCGCGTGTGGCCGTGCTGGCGCTGACAGCCGACCGTGGCATGGCCGGGGCCTATACCTCCTCGGTCATCCGCGAGACGGAGTCGTTGCTGGCCCGTCTGGACCAACAGGGCCGACAGCCTCAGCTCTTCGTCTACGGTCGCCGCGGCGTCTCCTACTACCGCTACCGCAACCGCAGCATCGTCAAGACCTGGGAGGGCCACAGCGATCGGCCCGGTGTGGATGTAGCCAGGGAAATCTCCCAGGCACTGCTGGACACCTATATGACTCCAGCGGCCAAGGGAGGCGTCTCCGAGCTCTACATCGTCTTCACTGAATTCATCAACATGGTGGTGCAGAAGGTTCGGGTGCTGCGCATGCTGCCCCTGGAGCTGATCAGGCCTGACCAGGAGCAGCCCGAGGAGGCCATTGATGCCCCCGTGCCGGACGACGAGCATGGACGTCAGGGCGACCGCTACGCGGCCCTCTACGACTTTGAGCCCAGCCCCCAGGAGGTGCTGGATGCCGTTCTGCCCAAGTACATTCAGTCGCGCATCCATGAATGCTTGTTGACCTCGGCTGCCTCGGAGACCGCCAGCAGGCAGAACGCCATGCACACCGCTACTGACAATGCCAGGGGATTGATCGACGACCTGACCCGCAAGCTGAATGCCACCCGTCAGGCGGCCATCACGCAGGAACTTACCGAGATCGTCGGCAGCGCCGATGCGCTCAACAAAGAGGAAGAGTAGGAACGCCAATGGTTGCACAGCAAGAACAGCCGACCACAGCGAGCCGCAAGCCGGATTCGGCCTCCAAGGGGCGCGTCACCCGAGTCCAGGGTTCGGTCATCGATGTGGAGTTCCCGGCAGGTCATCTGCCGGACATCTACAATGCCCTGACCGTGGACCTGAGCAAGTCCTCGAACACCGAGGGCGAGTCGCTGACCACCATCATGCTGGAGGTGGAGCAGCACCTGGGTGATTCCACGGTCCGCACCGTGGCCCTGAAGCCCACCGACGGCCTGGTTCGTGGCGCCACCGTTACTGATACAGGCGGGCCCATCATGGTGCCCGTGGGCGACGTGACCAAGGGGCACGTCTTCGATGTGGCCGGCAACATCCTTAACAAGAAGGAGGGTGAGCAGATCAAGGTCACCGAGCGGTGGCCCATCCATCGCAACCCGCCTGCCTTCGATCAGCTGGAGTCCAAGACCCAGATGTTCGAAACCGGCATCAAGGTCATCGACCTGCTGACCCCCTATGTGGAGGGCGGCAAGATCGGTCTGTTCGGCGGCGCAGGCGTGGGCAAGACCGTGCTCATCCAGGAGATGATCCAGCGCGTGGCACAGAACCACGGCGGCGTCTCGGTCTTCGCAGGCGTGGGCGAGCGTACCCGTGAGGGCAACGACCTGATCGGCGAAATGGATGAAGCTGGGGTGCTGGAGAAGACCGCACTGGTCTTCGGCCAGATGGACGAGCCTCCGGGGACCCGTCTGCGTGTGCCCCTGACCGCCCTGACCATGTCGGAGTACTTCCGCGACGTGGAGAATCAGGATGTGTTGCTCTTCATCGACAACATCTTCCGGTTCACCCAGGCCGGTTCCGAGGTCTCCACCCTGCTGGGCCGCATGCCCTCGGCCGTGGGCTACCAGCCCAACCTGGCCGACGAGATGGGCGCCCTGCAGGAGAGGATCACCTCCACCAGGGGCCACTCCATCACCTCCCTGCAGGCCATCTACGTGCCGGCCGATGATTACACCGACCCGGCACCTGCGACCACCTTCGCCCACTTGGACGCCACCACCGAGCTCAGCCGTGACATCGCCTCCCAGGGCATCTATCCGGCTGTGGACCCGCTGGCATCCACCTCCAGGATTCTGGATCCGCGCTACGTGGGGCAGGCACATTACGACTGCGCCAACCGGGTCAAGGCCATCCTGCAGAGGAACAAGGAGCTCCAGGACATCATCGCCCTGATCGGCATCGACGAGCTGGGCGAGGAGGACAAGACCACCGTCAACCGCGCCCGCAAGATCGAGCAGTTCCTGGGCCAGAACTTCTACGTGGCCGAGAAGTTCACCGGTCGCAAGGGTTCCTACGTGCCTGCGGATGAGACCATCGAGGCCTTCACCCGCATCTGCGACGGCGCATACGACGACGTGCCCGAGCAGGCCTTCTCCGGCATCGGCGGCATCGACGACCTTGAGCACAAGTGGCACGATATGCAGAAGGAATACCGGTAATCATGGCGGACACGGGCAAGGCCTCCATGCAGGTCAACATCGTCTCGGCGGACAGGCCCATCTGGTCGGGTCAGGCGCGGTCGGTCACCGTGCCCGGCACCCAGGGGTCCATGGGCATCATGCCCGACCACGAACCGGTGCTGGCCCTGCTGCAGGAGGGCAACATCCGGGTTCAGGCCACCGATGGCGGTCGTCAGTCCTTCCATGTGGACAATGGATTCGCCTCCTTCGACAGCAACAAGCTGACTGTGGCCGTGGACCACTACCTGGAGGACGCTCATCAGGGACAGCAGTCCTGACCTCCTTCCTCTTCCGCCCGGCTGGTGCTCCTGCATTGGCTGGGCTTTTTTCTTTCTTCTTGGCCCGGAACAGCGGCTGATATATTGGCATCTGTGCGAATCATTGTTGCCGACTGCTCCGCCGAATACTCCGGGCGTCTCAACGCCAGCCTGCCGCCGGCCAGGCGCGTCCTGCTGATCAAGGCCGACATGAGTTGTCTGATCTTCTCGGAGCTGGGCTCCTACAAGCCCCTGAACTGGATGTGCGCCCCCTGCACCATCAGGGAGATCGAACCCGAGGAGGCAGGCAAAGACGGCGCGGGCACCAAGGCTGATCCCGTCGCCGGGACCGGACCGGATGAGGTAGCCGAAGCTGCTGCGCCCGATGCGCTGATCGCCCAGGAGCAGGATCAGGACCAGACTCGGCCTGTCCATAAGGTTCTGCGTGTTTCGGCCGTAAAATCCAGCGATGTGCTCACCATCAGGCTCTACCAGGTCTATGCCGACGACAGCTACGACCTGGGGACGGATCCGGGCTTGGTCAAGGACGGCGTGGAAGCGCATCTGCAGCGTTATCTGGCTGAACAGATCGACCGTATCGGCCCGGGAGCCACCCTGGTGCGCCGGGAGTATCCCACGCCCATCGGCCCAGTGGACATCATGGCCGTGGACGGCCAGGGGCGGCATGTGGCCATCGAGATCAAGCGGCATGGCGGCATTGACGGGGTGGAACAGCTGACCCGCTACTGCCGCCTGCTCAACCGCGACCCCCTGCTGGCCCCTGTCCGTGGAATCTTTGCGGCCCAGACCATCACCCCCCAGGCCAGAGTCCTTGCCGAGGACAGGGGATTCGAGTGTCTGATTCTGGACTACGAGGCCATGAAGGGCGCCGACAGCGATGAACTGACCCTCTTCTAAGGCAGTTTTCGGCCATAAATAACATGTATGTAAGATAGCTCACATATATGCTCTCTTAGATCCACAAGACTTGAAAGGCTACTAGATATTGGGGTTGACGGCCTGACACGCCACTACAAGTGGTATTGTGCTCGCGCCTGGGATTGTGTAGAGTGCAATCATCAGGTTCCAAGAAGAGGGCTATAGAGCTTGGAACATCACGGCTACATGTAAGGGAGAGGCGATTATGTCCATCACGGTCTACACCAAGGCGCACTGTCCCCAGTGTGATGCCACCAAGCGTCAGTTGACCAAGCAGGGGCTGGAATTCGAGCAGGTGGATTTGACCGAGGATCAGACCTTGATCGACCAGTTCATCGCCCAGGGATTCAAGCAGACCCCCATCGTAGTCACTGACCAGGAGACGTGGAGCGGGTATCGCCCCGATCTGATCAGGAAGGCAGCACAGAGCGCCAAGGTTTTTGCCTGATCAAGGCGCTCGGAGCCCGGTTCACGGATATGTGGACCGGGCTTTTTTGTTAGCTTGGTGAGCAGTAGGGTTGATCGAAAACACAGTGTGCGCCTACTTGGTTGGTAGATGCCAGGTAGGCAAGATCTGCAGGTATCGGCCAGTCTTTGCCGGCTAGGGCCACCCCGCCCGCACTGTCCAGTTGCTGTATGGCTCCAGTCTCATGATGAATCGCCGTCCGGGTGGTTGTGAGAGCGGATGATAACGCGGTATCCGGTATTCGTATATCGAAAAGCAAAGAAAGACGGCTCGCGTTCTCTAGGATTGTCGACTGTATGCCGCAGTGGGCGGGAAGCGGGCGAGCAGCAGTGAAGAGGAGACGATGAACAGGACGAAGGCAAGTAGGGAGGTGAGGGCATGAATTGGACTTTCATGGCGCAGAATCTGCACTTCTTCGTCAATGCGGCCTATGTAACGGTCTTCATCTCCTTCTTTGGCGTGGTGTTCTCCATGCTGATCGGGCTGGTCTGCGCCGGGTTGGAGGTCTTCAGGATCCCCCTGCTCTCGCAGTTGGCAAGGGTATATATCGAGCTGTCAAGAAACACCCCGCTCCTGGTTCAGCTCTACTTTCTCTATTTTGGGTTGCCCAAGCTCGGGGTCAACTGGAGCGCCCAGACTTGCGCCATCGTCGGGCTGGCCTTCCTGGGCGGTTCCTACATGGCCGAGGCCATGCGCGGTGGGTTCGAGGCTGTGCCTCAGGTGCAGATCGAGTCAGCCCGCGTCCTGGGATTCACGCGTGGGCAAACGCTGTCGAGGATCGTGCTGCCCCAGGCCCTGAGCAGCGCCATACCGGGCGTGGTAGCCAACATCATCTTCCTGATCAAGGAGTCCTCGGTGGTCTCGGCCATCGCTCTGGCCGATGTCATGTACGTCACCAAGGACCTCATGGGCACCTCCTACGACACCTACGAGTCGCTGACCCTGCTCATCGTCACCTACCTGGTCATCCTGCTGCCCATCTCCGTCATCGGAACCGTTCTTGAGCGGAGGTTCGACTATGCACGGCGTTGAGGTGCTCTTCCAGCCAGGGGTCATGCCCAGGCTCTTCCAGGGGCTCTGGGTGACCGTCTGGATAGCCGGCGTCTCGGTCCTGCTCTCCCTGCCCCTGGGGTTGGTAGTCGGGTGGCTGATGACCCGGCGCAACCGCCTGATCCGCTTCCTGATGAGGGTCTATCTGGATTTCATCCGCATCATGCCCCAGCTGGCCCTGCTCTTCATCGCCTTCTATGGGCTGTCCAAGGCATGGAACCTGAATCTGGATGCCACCGGTGCCTGCCTGCTGGTCTTCGTGCTCTGGGGTGGGGCCGAGCTGGGCGACCTGGTCCGCGGGGCCCTGGAGTCCATTCCCCGCACCCAGGTGGAGTCGGCCTACGTGCTGGGACTGAGTTCATGGCAGACCTTCTCCAGGATCATCCTTCCCCAGGCCCTGCGCCGACTGCTGCCGGCAAGCGTCAACCTGGCCACCAGGATCGTCAAGACCACCTCTCTGGCCGCCCTGCTGGGCGTCATCGAGGTCATCAAGGTAGGCCAGCAGATCATCGATGCCAACCGCTTCGCCTACCCCCAGGCGACCCTGTGGATCTACGGGGTGATCTTCTTCATGTATTTCTTCATCTGCTGGCCCCTGTCCCTGGTGGCCCGGCATCTGGAAAAGAGGTGGGCCCATGACTGAGGGGCAAACGACGGCGAATCAGCCACAGGATGACCAGGAGGAAGGGGCGGTGCTGACCGTCGAGCACCTGGTCAAGCAGTATCCGCAGGCGCAGAGCCCTGTGCTCAATGACATCTCCTTCCAGGTGCCCAAGGGCAAGGTCTTTGTGGTCCTGGGCCCCTCGGGCTCAGGCAAATCCACCCTGCTGCGGACCATAGCCGGATTGGAGCCCATACAGGGTGGCCGGATTCTTCTGGATGGTCAGGTGGTGGAGACCGGTCATCCCCTGGGTAAGCACAGCGGAGGTTCTGGCGGCCTGATGTCAGGCACCCGCAGCTCTGACCTGCGCACCAGGATCGGCATGGTCTTCCAGAGCTACGACCTCTTCCCCAACAGGACTGTTCTGGACAACGTGACCCTGGCGCCCGTCCTGGTCCAGAAGCGCAAGCGGGATCAGGCACGGCAGGAGGCTCTGGGGCTGCTGGACCGAGTGGGTCTGGCCGACCGTCGTGATGCCTGGCCTAGCCAGCTCTCGGGCGGTCAGCGGCAAAGGGTGGCCATCTGCCGGGCGCTCATCCTCCATCCCGAGATCATGCTCTTCGATGAGGTGACCGCGGCTCTGGATCCAGAGATGGTACGCGAGGTCCTCCAGGTCATTCTGGAGCTGGCCGACCAGGGGCTGACCATGATGATCGTCACCCATGAGATGGCCTTCGCCAGGGGCATTGCCGACCATATCGTCCTCCTGGATGGAGGCACCCTGGTCGAGCAGTCCGACGACCCGGAGGCCTTCTTCACTCACCCGGCCACTGACCGGGCCCAACGTTTCCTGTCCACCTTCACTTATGAGCGCAGGCGGGATCAGGAGCAGGATCAGAAGTCCTGATGAGGACTTCGCATATTCGTCCGGCGGCCTTCGCCGGAACCGTCCCCAGGGGCGGCCATAGGAAAGAGAACAGGAAAAGAGGGATCATGACCGCAAGGGTAATGAACCGATTGATACGGGCGGCGCTGGCCACGGGGGCGACGATCGCGATGATGGCTTCCATAGCGGCCTGCGGCCCTTCGGCGGCCACCCCCAGTGACGCTGGAAGCGGCTCGGCAAGCAACTCCGGCTCCTCGGCAGCATCCGGGTCTGCGCGCACTCCGGAGCAGATCACCAAGTCCGGGAAGCTCAAGGTGGCGGTCTTCACCGACAAGGCCCCATTCGGCTACGTGGACAAGGACGGCAAGAACCAGGGCTACGACGTGGTACTGGCCGAGCGCCTGGCCAAGGACCTGGGCGTCAAGCCCGAATACACCTCGGTGGACCCGGCCGCCCGTGTGGATGTGCTGTCCAGCAACAAGGTGGACGTGGTTCTGGCCAACTTCACCGTCACTGATGATCGCGCTCGCAAGGTGGACTTCGCCAAGCCCTATATGAAGGTCTTTCTGGGTGTGGTCTCCCCGGATTCAGCATTGATCAAAGATGTGAAGGATCTGGAGGGCAAGACTTTGATCATCGCCAAGGGGACAACGGCTGAGCCTTACTTCGAGCAGCACTACCCTAAGGTCAAGCTGCAGAAGTACGACCAGTACGCCGATGCCTACAACGCTCTGTTGGACCACCGTGGCGATGCTATGAGTACAGACAACACCGAGGTGCTGGCCTGGGCCAAGGCCAACAAGGGCTTCTCGGTGGGTATCACCAAGCTCGGGGACGAGGCGGTCATCGCCCCGGCTGTGCGCAAGGGGAACAAGCCCCTGCTGGACTACATCAACAAGGAGCTGGTCAAGCTGGGCCAGGAGCAGTTCTTCCATGAGGACTACCGCAAGACCCTGGAGCCGGTCTACGGCAGTGCGGCCAACCCCGACGAGATCGTAGTCGAAGGCGGCAAGGACTGAACTGGTCGTCTCGCTTATGACAGGGGCCCGTGCCCATCCAGTCGCATTTGGATGAGCACGGGCCCCTATTTGCCTGAGTTGGTGGATTGACAGGTCAGTAGGCGGCCAGGATGTCAACCACGAAAATCAGGGTCGAGTTGGCCGGGATCTTCTGCTGTTGCTGGCTGCCATAGCCCAGTTCGGGCGGAACTATCAGAAGAACCTGAGAGCCCACCGTCTGGCCGGCCAGACCCTGCTGCCAGCCCTTGACCACCTGGTCCAGGCTGAAGTCGCTGGCCTGCCCCCGGTCCCAGGAGGAGTCGAACTGCTTGCCGTCGGAGGCCAGCCAGCCGGTGTAGTTGGCGCTGACGCTCTGATGCTGGCCGACCTTGGCCCCCTTGCCTTTGATTAGGGGCTGGACGACCAGTCCTCCCTTGGGCTGGTAGCCGTTGAGATCCAGGGAGGGTTTGCCCTTGTTGTCAAGGCTGATCTTGGGCAGGTCGCTGGGCAGGTCGGTCACCTTCTGACCCTCGGCGCGGGTCAGGTTCTTGGACCGAGAGACGAAGGTCAAGGCCATGATATAGGAGCTGGTCGCCTGACTGCTGCTGCCGGAGCTTGACTCATCGATGCCCACGGCCACGGTGGAGTTGACCTTGAGGCCTTTGAAGGTGTCATAATATGCCGGGATGGATTTCTTGTTGATGACGATGGAGCACTCCGGGCTGCTCTTGTCCCAGGTGGAGTTGATCACCTTGCCGGTTTTTGCATCCAGGGCCAGGCTCCTGGTGCATACGCGATCCCCGTCGCGGATGACCTCGCCATCGCCCTTCTGGATGACCTGATGGGTCTGGTTCTCGACCTTGAAGGGAGTCTTGAAGCTGATGTCGGGCTTGCTGCCAGGTTTGCCGCTGGCTGATACGCCCTGCATGGTATCGCCCGAGTGCCCGTCCCCGTCAGAATTCCCGCCGCAGGCCGACAGTCCAAGGCATAGGGCCAGAGCGGTCATGGCGCCCAGCAGACGCTTGCTGCCTGATTGTTTTGCGATGATGGTCATAGAAGACCAGTTTAGGGCTTATGGGTGATTTCCCGGTGCCGGAAACCAGATCATAGGGAGCCGACGGTAGAATGTCGATAATATGGAGCAAGTACCCGAAGAAACCGATGAGATGACGCGGCCTGACAAGCCCTCGCGTCACAGCATGATCATGCGCGGCATCGTCACCCCCATCTTCGGACTGCTGGCTGTGGCCGCCATTGTGCTGGGCATTATGAACGCCACGGTCTGGAAGCCTTCGGCCCACGTGGATGCGCATGCGCGTACGAAGGCAGCCTATGTGGTGACCGATCCAGGTGTGCTTCCCTTGGTGGACAGCAGGGTGACCATGCGTGTGGATGCGGCTTCTACCGGGGCCTCCGGGTCCACAGCGCATAAGTCGCAGAAGCCGACCATCTGCATGGCCCTGACCACGGCTAAAGATGCGGCCGGCTGGACGGCCGGGCAGGATGTGGCCCGGGTGCGTGGCCTGGATGATTGGCAGACCCTCTCCGTTGGCAGGGACACCAGCCCAGGCAAGGCCGTCAAACATGATCAGGGCGTGGCCTTTCAGGATTCGGACATGTGGAAACAGGTTGCCTGTTCTGACAGCAGCGTGTCGATGTCTCTGAAGACTGACGACCCGCAGGCCGTCCTGCTGGTGGCGGTCCCCCAGGGCTCCCGTTCCCTGGGGCTGGAGATGCTCTGGCAGCGGGACAAGCTGCCTAATTTTGCCATGCCCTTCTACTTCGCCGGTGGGCTGCTGGCCCTGCTGGCCGTTCTTTCGGCTACGGTCTTCGCCATGGAGCCGGCCAAGCGCCGCAAGCAGTCCGAGCCCGAGCAGGAGTCTGAGGAAACTCCCGAGGTCAGTGTGGCCCAGGCCCTGGGAAGCGCCATTCTGCCTGGGCTTGGGCAACGGCGTAGCTCGACCTCGGGTCGGCGTCGGCGTCATGCCCGCGGCCAGGCGCGACAGGGGGATCCAGGTCCCCCGCCCAGGCCGCCCGTGGTGATTGATCCGCGCAATCGGAATCTGGTCGCCGACCAACAGGAAGATAGTGACGGCCGCACTATCAGCGGTGATCGGGGAGCCGACGATGTATCGTCCACCAGGGTCATCAGCAGCCAGGAGATGGCCTCTTACCTGGCCAGGCTTGCCCACGAAGGGGAGGAGGAGCGCCGATGAGTATGAATAAGCCGATGAACAAGGTGGCGGCTGCAGCGGCACTGGCCTTGATCTTGATCCTCCTGCCTGGACTGTCTGCCTGCGAGGGGCAGGTTCCCCAAGCTCGCCGGACCGAGCCTCAGAGCACCGCGACCACCGCCCCTGAGCCCAATCTGACCCCTGCCCAGGAGGCCCGCATACGCAAGAGCATCGGGGCTGTTCTGGACCAGGCCAACGAGGCCAAGGATCCGGCCGGGCTGGATCAGCGGGTCAGCGGCCCCCAGCTGGAGATCCGCACCAGCGAACTGACCATTGCCCAGGCCACCGGGCAGCTGGATCCCAAGACGACCATCCCTACCACCATCGCTCAGACGGTCATCCCCGGCGATCCGGGCTGGCCGCGCTCGGTCTTTTCGATTACCACCACCACACAGGATCAGCAGTCCAAGCGCCTCTTGGTTCTGGACCAGGAGTCCGCCCATGAGAACTACAAGCTCTGGGGGGTGGCCCGGCTCTTCCAGGGGGCCCAGCTGCCCAAGTTCCCGGTGGCCACCATTGGCGCCAGGATGGGGCAGGGCGACGATCAGGGTCTCAAGGCTACGCCGGTGGAGGCCGTGCGCCGTTATGCCGACCTCCTGCAGAATCCCCAGGGCAGCAAGTATGCCAAGGAGTTCGCCCAGGATGACTTCCGCAACTCTTTGGGCACGCTGACTCAGGTGGTTCAGCAGGGGATCGAAGCCAACAAGGGCAGCCAGTCGCAGACCTTCACCCCGGCACAAGGGCAGCTGCGGGTCATGCACTCCTCCGATGGAGGCGATCTGGTCGTGGCCCGGATCGATTCGGTCTGGATCAGGCAGGCGGGTGAGGGCCGCGAGTCCTCGCCGGCCTCGGATGCCGAGAAGGCCCTCTTCGGACAGGGCAAGCCCACAAGCACCATGAAGGTCACCTACGTCAACGTGATCGCCCTTTATATACCTTCAGCGGACTCGCATGAGCCCATCAGGGCCGTGGGCGCCGAGCGTGAACCCATCAAGGTGGAAGCGGTCTGAAGGGCGGGATTGCGCTGGGTGAACGCCCGATCCGTGGACTAGATTGGCTTCCAGGAGTATGCAATCGAGGGCGGGCCGAAGCTGCAGTCGGCAGCCGCCAGGTTTAGGAGGACTGACATGGCGAACAAGAACGGGCAGGGGCAGCCGGGTGTCTCGCTGGCAGGAGCGGTCGACCTGGGCGCGCTCAAGCATCAGGTCGATGCTCAGCCAGGCCAGCAGGGAGGCGCACCCGCTGCCGGCGGCTACGTGATCGATACCACGGAGGCCAGCTTCCAGGCTATGGTTCAGACCTCAGCTACCTTCCCCATTCTGGTCCTGCTCTGGGTCCCCACCGACGACCGTCTCTTCCCCCTGGCCACCCGTTTGGCCCAGGCCGTCAATGCCCAGGAGGGGCGCATTCAGCTCTCCCGCATCGACATCGCCTCCAATCCGCAGATCGCCCAGACCTTCCAGGTGCAGGGCGCGCCGGCCCTCTTTGCCCTGCTGGCAGGCCGACCCATGCCAATCCTGCAGGGGCTGCCCACCGATGAGGAGATGAACCAGATCACCGATCAGCTCATCCCGCAGGTGGTTCAGATGGCGCAGAAGGCCGGCATCACCGGCAGTGCCCCCTACCAGGAGACCAACGACCAGGGCCAAGATGAGCAAACCGGCCAGGCGGCGGCTGATGCCATCCCTCCTGCCCATCAAGAGGCCCACCGGCTGGCTCAGGAGGGCGACTATGCAGCTGCGGCCGAAGCCTATGGCAAGCTGGTCCAGGCCGACGCGACCGACGATCTGGCCAAGCGGGAACAGGCCAAGTGCCTGCTGATGGCCCGTTCAGCCACGGCCGATGTTCGCAAGGTCCGTCAGGCGGCTGCCGATGCCCCTGACGACCTGCAGGCCCAGTTGGATGTGGCCGATGTGGATATGATCGGCGGCCAGATCCAGGATGCCTTCGATCGCCTGCTGGACTTTCTGGCCGGGCACCGGGATCAGACCGATCCCATCCGCCGCCGTCTGCTGGAGTACTTCGTCATTCCTGAGCCGACCGATCCTCGGCTGGCCAAGGCCCGCCGCCGTCTTTCCACGCTGATGTACTGAACCGCTCCTGGGTCAGGAATCTCGGTTTTGGTCGAAGTTGGTCAGGAAGCGCGGTCCGCTGGCTTTCAGCTCCCGGTCGAAGTTGGTCGCCCAGTCGCCGAAGGGATGGTCGGCCAGCCCATCGTTGGAGAATCTTGGGTCATCGGTGATCTCCGTGGCGCAAAAATCGGGAATGGTCAGGTCGGTCACTGGCCCGGTCCGCTCCACCTCGGCCACCACCAAGGGTGCGTTTCCGTCCCCAAAGACATCCAGGTTCCACCAGTCCTCGTCCAGCCAGACTCCATACCGGTTCTTGACGATGGGAATGCCGCCTCGCAGGATCAGCTCCAGGGCGATGCCCGGATCGATGGCCCTTTCGGCCTCGTAGCGTGTGCCGCCGACGGAAGGTCCCTTGGCGGTCATTGAGGCAGCCTCGAAGTGGTCGCCTTCCTCAAGCAGGGTGTGGAGGGCATCGGTTCGGGTCGTCATGGGCACCACCGGGTCCACCTGGCCCTGCAGACGCACACGCAGGGCGAAGTTGTCCTCATGTACGTAGTAGCTCTGTACGATCAGGGTAGGTCGACTCTCCCCGAGCAGCTCCCGGGGAAGGTTTCGGCAGAAGAATCTGCGTTCGAACTCGAAATCATCCTCGTTCTCGTCCTCATTCATGGCCATGCATCCCATGGTACGGTAGGCCGGGTGCGGCCACCATTTGCCGTCCACAGCCCATTCGAGTTGTCCAGGTATGTGAAGGTCGCTTGTGATGGCCGGGTGAAGGAACTAGAGTGTGAATCATCCCGAGAGAAGATCATCCGGGAATGTTGGCGGCTTCGCGCCACCGCATGAGGATGCAATGGCGCAACCGGGGCGGTGACACGAAGCCATGCCATCACAATACCTACGAAACGCCTGAAATCTTGGGGCAACACGCCGGGAACAGGGGGAGCTGGACCGACACGTGAGGACGCGCATGGGTGCGAAAATGCGCAAAGTGTCCTAGTATGGTCTCTGTTGTCCACTGGAAAGTGGCTGTCGGGTTCGTAGCTCAGCGGATAGAGCGTCTGTCTCCGGAACAGAAGGTCGAGGGTTCGAATCCCTTCGAGCCCACCAAGATGAAATCCTTGCGGTCAAAGGCACAGGTTTTTTTATATATGACTCCCGTCTGTCATTATGTCCGGGATTATGATCATGGCACTCACTGGATGAAATAAGCGCATGCGATACGTCACGATATGTGTGGTGAATCACTAAGCTTTTGAGGAACATGACCCTTGGCCCGCTTGTGTCCTCGTTCTCAGGTGCCATAGTGAAAGGGTAAGACCGAACGTCGGGGAGGACCGACGCTTCCGCGTTGTGGCGGAGCCTCCTTTCCCCGGTGAAGCAAAGGAGTTCACATGGCCAATCGAATCAATGCAGGGGATGCTGTCCTTCACGTTCTGGAGCAGTGGGGGGTGCCGCGCATCTATGGCCTGCCCGGCGGTTCCTTCGACTCCATGATGAACGCCATCCACAACGAGCGCGAGCGCATCGACTTCATCCAGGTCCGTCATGAGGAGGCCGGGGCCCTGGCCGCCGCCGGTGAGGCCAAGCTGACCGGTCGGATTGGTGTCTGCTTCGGCTCGTCGGGTCCCGGGGCGGTCCACCTGCTCAACGGCCTCTACGATGCCCGTGAGGACGGTGTGCCGGTGCTGGCCCTGGTGGGCGAGGTGCCGCAGGCCTTTATGAACATGGACTTCTTCCAGGCCATGGACGAGGTGCCTATCTTTACCGATGTGGCCGTATTCGCTCGGGCTGCCACCAACGCCCAGGGGCTGCCGGCCCTGGTGGACGAGGCCATCCGCCGCGCCTATGCCAACCACGGGGTTTCTGTAGTCATCATTCCCAAGGATCTGGCCTGGGCTGAGATCGATGACCGCCCGGTGGCATCTGCGCCTAACTTCCGCAAGCCGGAGCCTCTGAAGCCCGCGGCCGACCAGGTCAGCAAGGCGGTGGAGATCATTCAGTCCGCCAAGGCGCCGCTGCTCTACTTCGGCCAGGGCGCTGCCGGGGCCCGTGATGAACTGGTCGCCATGTCCGAGCGCTTCAAGATGCCCATGGTCTCCACCTTCCCGGCCAAGGGGATCGTGGAGGACACCTATCCTGCCTACCTGCAGTCGGCCGGCCGTGTGGCCACCAAGACCGCTACGGAGGCCATCTACACCTCGGATCTGACGGTCTGGGTGGGTTCGGACAACCCCTTCGGATCCATGTTCGTCACTCCCAACACCAAGGTCATCCAGATCGATCTGAATCCGGCCAAGCTGGGCAAGCGCTTCCAGGCCAATGTGGTCCTGGCCATCCAGGCCGATGCCCGCGAGGCACTCAAGGCTATAACCGCCGCCGGCCAGGACCAGGAGGAGTCCGTCTTCTACAGGGCCTGCCTGCGCAGCAAGGAGAACTGGGACCAGTGGCTGGCCTCCTTCAACGAGGACACCCGCACGCCCCTGAGGCCCGAGCCTGTCTTCCACGTCATCGATCAGCAGCTTGAGGACAATGACATTGTCATCCCCGACGTGGGCAATGTGGACATCGACTTCCTGCGTCTGCTGCATCTGAAGCCCACCAACCGCTGGACCGTCTCCGGCAAGCACGCCACCATGGGCTACGCCGTGCCGGCCGCCTTGGCTGCCAAGCTGGAGCATCCGGAATCGACTGTTTACTCCCTGAGCGGCGACGGCGGATTCGCCATGCTCGGCGAGGAGGTACTGGCCCAGCTCAAGTACCATGCCCCGGTCATCAACGTGGTCTTCTCCAACCAGTCCTTGGGCTACATCGAGGCCGAGCAGCGCGACGACAGCCATCAGCCCCTGAGCGGGGTGGACCTGCCCGACACCGACTGGGCCAAGGTCGGCGAGGGCATGGGTGCCTTGGGCTTCACCGTGCGCACAGTGGACGATGCCCGTCACGCCTTCTCCGAGGCTCGTAAGGCCGACAGGTCTTCGGTCATCGACATCAAGCTGACGAAGGCCAGCCCTCTGGACACCCGTTACATGCGGTTCCCGGAGACCTGCTCGGATCCGGACCAGGTCGAGCAATTCGTCAAGACCTACGAGGCTGGCGATCTACGCTCCCTGGCCTACTGGATGGGTCAGGAGGCTCGCAAGGGCTGAGACGGGTACCGCTTGCGCCGGGCGGGCACTCCTATAGTGGACGGTGTCCGCCCGGGGCTTCGGCCCGGCATGGGTGCGGCGGACCTGAAGAAAGGACGGATCCATGGAAGATGGACCAGAAGAGATCGGTACGCCATATGCGCCTCAGGCTTTGGGGGCTTACAGTCAGGCTGTGAAGGCCGGGGGCTTTGTCTTTGTCTCCGGACAGCTGGGCATCGACCCGGACACCGGCGATCTGGTGGAGGGCACTGCGGCTGATCAGGCCACCCAGGCCCTGAAGAATGTCAAGAACATCCTGGATGCAGCCGGCAGCGGTATGGAAAAGGTGGTCAAGGCCACTGTTCTTATGCGGCGGGTTGAGGATTTCACCCAGGTGGACCAGGCCTACTCCCAGGTTTTCATCGGTTCGGTGCGGCCGGCCCGCGTGGCTTTCGGTGGCGCGGACATCCCCAAGGGGGCCTTGGTCGAGATCGAGGTTGTAGCTCTGGCCTGAGACAGGCCGGCTGCTGGTCGTCGCCGTCGCTAGACTTGGGGGCATGAGTCCTGAAGCACTTGCCCGTATCATCTCTTCGACCGCCGTCCAGATGGCCCAGTCAGGCCGCTTGGGAAGCCTGGAGCCCGACATGGTTCCTGATGCCGACCATCTGGCGGTCATGCGCCCCAAGGATCGCTCCCACGGGGACTGGTCCACCAACATCGCCATGCAGCTGGCCAAGAAGGCCGGCATGAGGCCTGTGGAACTGGGGCAGGCCCTGGCCGAGGCCCTGCGAGAGGCCGACGGGATCGCCCAGGTGGATGTGGCCGGCCCAGGCTTCATCAACATAACCCTGGATTCGGCCTCGGCGGCTGCTGTGGTCGATGCGGTCCTGGAGGCGGGCTCCGCCTACGGAAGCAACGATCACCTGAGCGGGCGCACGCTCAATCTGGAATTCGTCTCGGCAAACCCCACGGGTCCCATCCATATCGGCGGCACGCGGTGGGCGGCCGTGGGCGACTCCATGGCCCGGGTCCTGGAGGCCAACGGCGCCAAGGTGGTCAGGGAGTATTACTTCAACGATCACGGCACGCAGATCGACCGCTTCTCCCGCTCACTGGTGGCGGCGGCCCACGGCGAGCCCGTGCCTGCTGACGGCTACAAGGGCTCCTACATTGATGAGATCGCCTCACGGGTGGTCAAGGAGGCCGCCGACCAGGGGCAGGACATCCTGGCCATGCCCAGGGTGCGCGACGAGGACGGCGCCGAGGGGGACAGCCCCCAGCGCGAGGCCTTCCGTACGCGGGCTGTGCCCATGATGTTCGCCGAGATCCAGCAGTCCATGCGTGACTTCCGGGTCAATTTCGATGTCTGGTTCCATGAGAACAGCCTGTATGAGTCCGGCCAGGTGGACCGGGCCATTGACGAACTGCGGGCCAAGGGCGACATCTTCGAGAAGGACGGGGCTACCTGGTTCCGCTCCACAACCTACGGCGACGACAAGGACCGGGTGATCATCAAGTCCGACGGCCACGCAGCCTATGTGGCGGCCGACATCGCCTACTATCTGAATAAGCGGCGCAGGCCCAAGGATCCCTGCGACGAGGCCATCTACATGCTGGGTGCCGACCATCACGGCTACATCGGCCGGATGATGGCCATCTGCGCGGCCTTCGGGGACACCCCTGGTGTGAACATGCAGATCCTGATCGGCCAGCTGGTCAACGTCATCAAGGACGGTCAGGCCGTGCGCATGAGCAAGCGGGCAGGCAACGTGGTCACCATCGACGATCTGGTGGATGCCGTGGGTGTGGATGCCGCCCGGTACTCCCTGGCCCGCACCGACTACAACCAGAGCGTGGACATCGACCTGGACCTGCTGGCCTCGCACACCAATGACAACCCCGTCTACTACGTGCAGTATGCGCACGCCCGCTCGAAAAATGTGGATCGGAACGCAGCCCAGGCTGGCATCGACCCGTCCGCGGCCGACCTGTCCCTGCTGGACACTGCCGCCGATAACGAGGTTCTGGGCATCCTGGCCCTCTATCCCAACGTGGTTCAGACTGCCGGCGACCAGAAGGCCCCCCACCGGGTGGCCCACTACCTGGAGCAGCTGGCGGGGGTCTATCACCGCTGGTACAACCTGGAGCGCGTGGTGCCCATGGAGCCGACCGGCCGTGAGGATCTGGATCAGGACGAGGATAGGAATCCACAGCCGGCCCGGGCAGCGGCGCGTCTGAGGCTCAATGATGCCGTGCAGCAGGTCATCGCCAACGGTCTGGGGCTGCTGGGCGTCCAGGCTCCGGACCGTATGTAAACCCTTAAGGTCACCGGGAGGTCGTTGATGGAAACAGGGATGTGCGGGCTGGGGCCCGACGGGTTCTGGCCCGGAGCTCTGCAGCGGAACCACCAGGGCATGCTGACCATGCATGGGTGCTCCATGGAGGACCTGGCCAAGCGTTAC
Source organism: Bifidobacterium sp. wkB344 (assembly GCF_003688305.1). Classification (NCBI taxonomy): domain Bacteria; kingdom Bacillati; phylum Actinomycetota; class Actinomycetes; order Bifidobacteriales; family Bifidobacteriaceae; genus Bifidobacterium; species Bifidobacterium sp. wkB344. The sequence goes on from NZ_NPOQ01000024.1 coordinate 338,361, forward strand.
GGCACCCCCATGTATCTGATGGACACTGCGATGATGGCTGAACGAGCCTCGGCCTTCCGTCAGGCGGCCTTGCGTGACCTGGGCGGTGCGACCACCAGGGTCAGCTACGCGGGCAAGGCCTTCCTGAGCAAGGAGACCGTGCGGATCATGCTGCGCCAGGGGCTGGATATCGACACCTGTTCCCTGGGTGAGATGCTGATCGCTCAGGCTGCCGGCGCCCCTGGCCGTCGTCTGGTCCTGCACGGGAACAACAAGTCCGACCAGGAGATCGACCTGGCTGTCAGGGAGGGCTATCGGGCCATCGTCATCGACGCGCCCGACGAGCCTGCACGAATCGCCGCTGCTGCAAGGGCCCAGGGACGTCGCGCCAAGGTCATGCTCCGGGTGACCGTGGGTGTGCACGCCGGTGGCCATGAGTACATTTCCACTGCACACGAGGATCAGAAGTTCGGCATTCCTCTGCTTCCCCAGGGCACTGACGTGGGCCTGCTGGACCTTGGACCTGAGCCTGGATCCTCCGGACAGGCTGGGGCAGTGGCTTCGGTGGCCGTGAAGAATGACACCCCCTTGGCTCCTGGCGATTCTGTGGTCTCCCCGTCCTCCTCGGCCCTGTATTCGGCTGCCAACGGGCCTGCTGAACCTGCTGATCCCGCCCGGATCAAAGCCATGTCCGCCCTGGCTGACGGACCGGCCATCGCCCTGCTCAAAGAGATTCGCTCTTACGAGCGAGAACTGGAGCTGGTGGGCATCCATACCCATATCGGCTCCCAGATTCATGACTCTTCGGCCTTCATCGAGGCCGCCCGGCGCATGATGCTGCTGCGGCACACCTTCTGGGCCACCGACGGATACCTGATGCCCGAGGTGGATCTGGGCGGTGGCTTCTCCGTGCCCTACACGCCGGATGAGGATCGGATGGACCTGGACCAGACCCTGACCAGTCTGGGAGCCGACATGGTCGCCATCAACCGCCGTCTGGGTATGCCGATGCCGGTCATCGCCTTCGAGCCCGGCCGCTGGATCGTGGCTCCCTGCGGCATGAGCCTGTACCGGGTGGGCACCGTCAAGCCCGTCCCCCTGTCTGACGGAAGCGTGCGCACCTACGTTTCGGTTGATGGCGGCATGAGCGACAACATTCGTCCGGCCCTCTACGGAGCCGAATACACGGCTGTTCTGGCCAACCGGGAGGGCAGTGCGGACCGGATCCAGGCCCGTGTGGTGGGTAAGCACTGTGAATCGGGAGACATCCTGGTGCAGGATGTGGCCCTGCCTGCGGACATCCGCCGGGGTGATCTGCTTTTGGTGCCGGTGACCGGCGCCTACGGGCGGACCATGGCCAGCAACTACAATCAGGCTCTGATCCCTCCCGTGGTGGGTCTGGACCAGTCCGGTGCCCATCTGATGCTGCGACGGCAGACCATGGATGACCTGCTGGCCTTGGATCAGGGATGATGTGCTTCGCCTTGGCGGATGCGGGTGTCGGATTGGCTTTCTAAGATGGAGCAACACCCTGCGACAGGCCCCGATGGGGCGGATGGAGGATCCATATGCCTGAACGCACGCAGCAGCAGGAGGCCGTCAGGCCCATCCGCATAGCACTTCTGGGGGCCGGGACCGTGGGTTCCCAGACCGCCCGCCTCCTGGTGGAGCAGAGCCAGGACCTGGCCAGTCGAGTGGGCCGTCCCCTGCAGCTGGTGGGCATCGCCGTCCTCCATCCTGACAAGGTCAAGGCTGATTGGATCGATCCGTCCCTGCTGACCACAGACTCGGCCGACCTGGTCACCCGGGCGGACATCGTCATCGAACTGATCGGCGGCATTGAGCCGGCCCGCACCCTGCTGCTCAAGGCCATCGAGTCCGGCGCCAGCGTGGTCACCGCCAACAAGGCCCTCCTGGCCCAGCACGGTCCTGAGCTCTACCGGGCTGCCGAAGAGCGGGGTGTCGACATCTACTTCGAGGCGGCCGTGGGCGGGGCCATCCCCATCGTGCGGCCCCTGCGTGAGTCCTTGGTGGGCGACGGCATCACCAGCCTGGTGGGCATTGTCAACGGGACCACCAACTACATTCTTGATGAAATGACCACCAAGGGTCTGCAATTCGATCAGGCCCTGCGCGACGCCCAGGCCAAGGGCTTTGCTGAGGCGGACCCCACTGCCGATGTGGACGGGCTGGATGCAGCCGCCAAGGCCGCTATCATGGCCACGCTGGCCTTCCACACTGATGTGCGCATGGATGACGTACCCGTGGAGGGCATCCGCGCCATCACCGCCGACGATATTGCGGCCGCACAGACCGAGCACCGGGTCATCAAGCTTCTGGCCGTGGCTGAACGCGGCGAACAGGGTATCTCCGCCCGGGTCTACCCGGCGCTGATCCCAGACAACCACCCCTTGGCCTCGGTCCATGGCAGCTTCAACGCCGTCTTCGTCACTGCCAAGGCCGCCGACGACCTCATGTTCTACGGTCGGGGCGCAGGCGGGGCACCCACCGCATCAGCCGTTCTGGGGGATGTGGTCACCGAGGCCCGCCACATCGTCCAGCATGGCATGGGTCCGGGAATCTCCATGTACGCCAACATCCCCATGGCCCCGCTGGATGCGTCCCGGGCCGCCTTTGCCGTCCGCTTCCTGATTCACGACAAGCCTGGCGTGCTGGCGGCCATCGCTCAGGTCTTCTCCGAGGCGGGCATCTCCATCAACGGCGTCAACCAGGACATCAAGCCCACCCTGCATGACCCGGGTTACAGCGGAGAGATCCAGCAGCTTCGCGTGGTCACCCACCTGTGCGATGAGGTGATCCTGCGGCAGGTGGTCGAGCGAATCTCCACCTTCGACTCGGTCACCGGTCAGGCCTCCATCCTGCGCGTCTTCGATCGGCAGGCCCAATGATGGCAGCTGCTGCAGAGGGTCCGTCTACTGTACGGGTACGTGTGCCAGCCACCAGTGCCAACCTGGGTTCAGGTTTCGATGCAGTCGGCCTGGCGCTGGACTACCATGACGAGATCGTCTTCACCCGTTCCGTGGATCCGGGCGACACCACCGCCTATGTCGTGATCAAGGGCGAGGGGGAGCGGACCCTGCCCCGGGACGAGACCCACCTGGTCGTCTCTACTTTCAGGCGGGCCTGTCAGGTCTTCGGACTGCCGAGGTTCGGCTTCATCATGCGCGCGGTCAACCGAATCCCCCAGGCCAGAGGGTTGGGATCCAGCGCCGAGGCCATCGTGGCTGGAATCGCGGCGGCTGCGGCCTTCGCCCACAAGGGCCCACTGCGCCGTGATGCCGTTTTCGCCCTGGCCGCTCAGATCGAGGGGCATCCCGACAATGTGGCGCCTGCCGTCTACGGTGGGCTGACCGTCTCCTATGATCTGGCCACTGGCGAGGGGGTGGGTTCCCTGCCCATAGCCGGGGGCGTGCCCTTGGAGGGTGGCTACCACACCCTGCGCTACAAGGTGGATCCGGCCATCAAAGCCACAGTCTTCGTTCCCGGCGCTCATCTGTCCACGCAGAAGGCACGGCAGGCCCTGCCCAACCGTGTGCCGTACGCGGATGCCGTTCACAACCTGTCACGGGCGGCCCTGATTCCTGGCGCTCTGAACCCTGGATCCCTGGATGACCAGGGAGCCGAGGCCAATGAGCAGGCTGCCAGATCCAACGCCCTGCTCTTCGTAGCCACCCAGGACCGGCTCCATCAGCCATACCGGGCTGGGCTCATGCCCTCATCAACCAAGCTCCTGCAGCTCCTGCGCCGTCAGGGTTACGCGGCAGCCGTCTCTGGAGCCGGGCCCTGCATTATCGTCCTGCATTACGGTGATGCCGAAAATGAGTTGCAGACCCTTGCCAAGGACTATCTGGATTCCGGCCGCTGGCGGATCCTGTCGCTGGACGTGGATCGCAAGGGGGTCCAGGTGGAAGGGGACCAGGAAGGCTATCGTGAACACTGAAGACAGGCATATCCCACTCATCCTGGCCTCATCCTCTCCCTCCAGGCGGCGGCTTCTGGTCCAGGCGGGCATCGACCCCATCATCCGACCCTCAAAGGTGGATGAGCCGGCCGTTCTGGCGGAACGGGCCCGTAAACTGGGTTGTCACCTGGAGGACCTGGATGTGCGCGAACGGGTCAGTGTTTTGGCCGAGGCCAAGGCTTCGGCAGTTCAAGCGACCATGGATGCCGTCAAGGATGCCGAAAGGCGCTCGCGGGGCGATCTGGTCACGTTTAGGCCTCTGAGCCAGGGCGATTCGGATGCATCCTCCAGGGATCCCATGAGCCAGGTCATTGGAGCCTGGGGCGGGATGATCGGTGTCGGGCGCGGACCCCTCCTGCTGGGGTGTGACTCACTGTTCAGCATGGACGGCGCCGTCATGGGCAAGCCTCACCAGCCGGAGCGTGCTCTGGAGCGGCTGATGGCCATGCGCGGCCGAACCGGCACCCTGGTCACCGGCCACTGTCTGATCGATCTGGCCACCGGCCGACGGGCCCGAGCGGTCAGCAGCGCTCAGGTGACCTTCGGAGACTATGACAGGGCCGTCATGCAAGCCTATGTGGCCACCGGCGAACCCTTGGAGGTGGCCGGCTCCTTCACCTTGGAGGGATTGGGCAGTGCCTTCATCCAGGGCATCCAAGGCGACCCCAGCGGGGTAATGGGATTGAGCATGCCCACCCTGCGCGCCCTGGCCCAGGAGCTGGGTGTCTCCTGGCCTCAACTATGGGCAGGACGGGTCATGCCCGAGCGGCAGCAGACCGCCGGATCGACGCATGGTCCTGAAGGACTGGTCGCCCCCGTGGAGAACGTCCACCAGCCTGGCGACGGGTGGGTGGACTGCGCCTGCGGCAGACGTCACTGGGGGCTCAACGGGGCTGCCGGCGTCTTGCTGGCCCGGCGTGATGCCGACACGGGCGCGCCGGTCAGTGTGCTTCTGCAGCACCGGGCCCGCTGGAGCGCCGAGGGCGGCACCTGGGGTGTGCCGGGCGGCGCCATCTCCGACGGGGAGAACCCCTTGGAGGGCGGTCTGCGCGAGAGCTATGAGGAGGCCAATATCCGTCCGGAGGACATTCAGGTGGTGGGCTCCTACCTGGAGGATCATGGACCCTGGGGCTACACGACCATCCTGGCCTTTGAGCGTCCCGGCCATCAGGTCGAGCCCCGCATGAATGACGATGAGAGCATTGCCCTGGAATGGGTGGATCTGGACAAGGTCGCGGACCTGCCCCTTTTGAAGGCCTTCGGTCAGGACTGGCCGCACTTCCGGCAACGCTTGGAGACTCTGGCGGCCGAAGGCTGAACAGAAGGCCCGGTCGGGTTGATCAGCTCAGGAGCATAGCGACCAGGGCGATGACCACGGGCGAGGTGATCGTGCTCAGCAGGATGCCGTCCCTGGCGAAGGTGGTTCCCACCTCGTACCGGGCCGCGTAGTTGTAGACGTTCTGGCCGGTGGGCAGGGCCGCCAGAACCACGCACCCGTACAGTTCCGCCCCGCTGAAGCCCATCATGAACCGGGCCAGCAGGTAGGCGATGATGGGCATGACCAGATTCTTCAGGATGACCGCACACAGGGTGGCACGACGGTCGGTGCCCCGGCCCATGGGCCGCGAACCCCGCAGGGACATGCCAAAGGCCATGAGGATCATGGGCACGGCTGACTGCCCGATCATGTCGATGGGCTTGTAGACAAAGTCGGGGATAACGAAATGACCGGCCTGGGCGCTGATGGCCGAAATCACTATGCCGCCTATGGAGCCGATGAGGATGGGCTGCTTCAGGGGCTGTTTGAGGATGGTCTTGATCGAGAGCTTGCCAGAGGTGGTCGCGTCCAGAACGGTCAGCCCAATTGGCGTGAACAGGGCCTGTTGCATGACCAGGATGGGCGCCACCAGTGTGGGATTGCCCAGAATATAGGTGGCCACAGGCAGCCCGATGTTGTTGGAGTTCAAATACAGGGAGTCCAGAGCGCCGATGGTGGCTTCGGCGGCCGGCAGGTGGAAGCTGGCTGCGTTCAGGGCCACGAAGAGCAGGCCCACAGCCGCCGCCGACAGGAAGGCCACGATGATGCTGGGGTGGAAGATGACCGACAGCTTCTGCTTGGAGAGGATGGCGAACATCAGGCAAGGCGTTGACACAAAAAAGGAGTACTTGTTCAGTACCAGCTGGGCCGTGGGACCTCCTACATGGAAGCGGGCGGCCACATAGCCCACGGCGATGACCACGCCGATGATGAAGAATCCTTCCATGGCACTGAGCAGTCCAGGCACTCCGGCATCCTCCTCGTCTCGCATGGTGGACGGTGGCCTCCCAGGCGGAGTGCCACCGCTTCTGTCGTCCCCATTGTGCCACCCGGGCCTCATGCTTGCGGCTGCAAGTCCACCTGCGATTCCCGGCCCGCTAGCATGGCATTATGGCCAAGAACACACAGACCGATATTGATCTTCTCGCCGGCGCACAGGGGGCTGAACCTGCACAGGCCCTGGCAAGGATATTGGAGTCCATGACCGCCCTGAACTCGGTCAGCGACCAGGAGAGCGCCCTGGCTGATGCCGTCCAGAGGGCCCTGTCGTCAAGGGCTGACCTCTTGGTCCGACGGTTGGGCGACACGGTCGTGGCCTCAACACAGCTGGGTCGCCCCCACCGCATCGTCCTTGCCGGTCATCTGGACACCGTCCCCGTGGATGGGAACCTGCCCCCGCGCTGGCTGGAGCCGGGCGACCCGGACATCCGCGCCGACCTGGCTGCCGCCCACCCAGGATCCAGGGTGCTCTATGGCCGGGGCACCGCCGACATGAAGGCCTCGGATGCCGTCTTCCTCCACCTGGCGCTCACCCTGCAGAAGCCGGTCTATGACCTGACCTTCATCTTCTACGACCATGAGGAGGTCCGGGCCGATCTGAACGGGCTGGGCCGTGTGGTGGCCGCCCACCCCGACTGGGTACAGGGGGATTTCGCCATCATCGGCGAACCCACCGACTGCACCATCGAGGCCGGCTGCAACGGAACCATGCGCTTCGACCTGATCACCCACGGCACGGCGGCCCACTCCGCCCGGGCCTGGATGGGCAGCAACGCCATCCACGCTGCCGCGCCCATTCTGGACCGGCTGGAGCAGTACCATCCGGCCACGGTGAAGGTGGATGGCCTGGACTATCGGGAGGGGCTCAACGCCACCATGATCGAGGGCGGCCTGGGCACCAACGTCATCCCCGACCTCTGTCGGGTACATGTCAATTACCGGTTCGCCCCTGACAAGAGCCTGGCCCAGGCCAAGGAGCTGATGATGGGTCAGGGGACGGGCGCTGAGCTGGGCAATGGCGAACACATGGCCCTGGGCGGAGTCTTCCAGGGATTTTCGGTGCGCATGTGCGACGAATCGCCCGCGGCCCGTCCTGGTTTGGACTCGCCTTGGGCGCGTTCGCTGGCGGACCTGGTCGCCCGAACCACGGGTCAGCAGCCTCGCGCCAAGCTGGGATGGACCGATGTGGCGCGGTTTTCAGCCCTTGGCCTACCAGCCGTCAATTTGGGGGCGGGAGATCCCCTGCTGGCCCACAAGGCCGACGAACAGGTGCCCCTGGATGACCTGGTTAGGCTGGAAGCCATACTGGTCGAATGGCTCAATGGACCTGATAGCCGCTGATCTGTGACATACTAGAGGACGGTGGTTCTGCCTGACCACTTGCAGCGTAGGCGTTGATCCCCCCGGACGGAGACCCAGTGATCCGTGCGGGCGTCGGTGTCCGCCTGCGTCAGGAAGACTTTTTGCCAAGGCGTTTCGATCGGGCGCACGCAGGTGCGCGGCTGCAGTGAGAGTGCAGCGTGAGGACGGATCGGAACCGTGAGAGCGGCGCGAGGCGGCGTGCCGCAAGGAGCATTGTGCCCGAAAAAACGAATACCGAGGATACCCAGGATAATAGGTCCGCTATCAGGGATGGGCAGGAACGGCAGGTCGACCAGACCGCTGGTTCCGTCACCCGTCGCCGCGCTGGACGGCGCGTGGTCAGAGTGGCCGGTGCTGCTGGTGCCGACGTGCCTGTGAAGGTCGAGGCCGAGAAGCGCAAGGCCTCCCGCAAGGCCAAGGAGGAAGACGACGAGTCCAAGTCCTCCGCCACCCGTCGCCGTCGCGCCCGCAAGCCCAAGGAGGATCAGGCGGCCGATCAGGACGTCCAGGTTGATGAGAGTGAGACTAAGCCGACCAGGACGACCACTCGTCGTCGCACCCGAACTGCTGCCCGCCGACGCACCGAGGAGCATACCCAGGAGGGTGAGGCTGATCAGGAGCGTCAGGAGCGTGCCATCGAGGCTGTGGAGGCACTGACCTCGGGCCGCAGTCAGAGGTCAGGTCGGAAGGCTGAAGGGCAGGATGAACGCCCGCGCGCCTCCCGCCCCCGTCCTATGACATCCCTGCTCTTCCAGGAGCCCGTCATCCCCGCCACCCGGCCTGAGCACGATGAGCGCGACGAGCGGGATGATGAGGACGAGGATGCCGAGCAATCGCCCAAGGCCTCTCGCCGGAGCAGGTCCAGGAACACTTCTGAGGGCGGTTCGCGCCGTTCCCGCAGGCTCAACGCTGAGGAGCGTAGGGCCGCCGACGAGGTGGAGCGCATCGAGGAGGATCTGGACCACGAGGGCATCACCTTCGTGAACGACGAGGACCAGGAGCAGGACGAGGATCAGCAGGAGTCCGGCACCCGCACCCGTCGTCGCCGCCGTACCAAGAGCGATGAGGAGGACTCCGAGAAATCCGTTTCCACCCGTCGTCGCCGTCGAGGGCACGAGCAGGACAAGGATGATGAGGACGAGGCCCCGCTGACTCGTCGTCGCCGCCGTCGCAGGGGTTCCAAGTCCGCCGAGGGCGAGTCGGAGGTGTCCGGCACTCGCCGTTCCCGCAAGCAGCAATATATTGACGAGATCACTGACGTGGAGGGCTCCACCCGTCTGGAGGCCAAGAAGCAGCGTCGGCGGGACAACCGCCGCGAGCGTTCGCGTCAGTCCCAGCTGGTCGAGCAGGACTTCCTGGCCCGCCGTGAGAACGTCAACCGTCTGATGGTGGTGCGTGAGAAGGAGCACCACACCCAGATATCGGTCATCGAGGACGACATCCTGGTGGAGCACTATGTCTCCGACATTCAGGAGGTCTCCACTGTCGGCAATATCTACCTGGGCCGGGTCCAGAACGTCCTGCCCAGCATGGAGGCTGCCTTCGTGGACATCGGCCAGGCCCGCAACGGTGTGCTCTATGCCGGCGAGGTCAACTGGGATTCCACCCGTCTGGAGGGCCAGCCCCGCCGGATTGAGCTGGCTTTCAAGTCCGGCGACCCCGTGCTGGTTCAGGTCACCAAGGATCCCATCGGCCATAAGGGCGCCCGGCTGACCTCGCAGGTCACGCTGGCCGGCCGTTTCCTGGTCTTGGTGCCCTCGGGCGGCATGACCGGTGTCAGCCGCAAGCTGCCCGACCGCGAGCGTTCCCGCCTTAAGAGCATCGTCTCTAGGGTGGCTCCCAAGGATATGGGCGTCATCATCCGCACCGCTGCAGAGGGGGCCAGCGAGGAGGCCCTGACCAAAGATCTGGAGAACCTGCAGCGTCAGTGGAGCAAGATCGAGGACAAGCGCAAGGAGTTCCTGCACGGTAAGCGCCCCAAGCTCCTGCAGGGCGAGCCGGACGTGGCCATCCGCGTGGTTCGCGATATCTTCAACGACGACTTCGCCAAGCTGGTGGTCCAGGGCGAAGGGGTCTATGAGCGGGTCCGCAACTACCTGGAGACCATGGCCCCCGACCTGGAGGAGAAGCTCGAGCACTGGGACCCGGCCGAGCACCAGGGCAAGGATGTCTTCGACCGCTGGAGCATCGACAGCCAGCTGCGCAAGGGCATGGAACGTCAGGTCTACCTGCCCTCCGGCGGATCCCTGGTCATCGACCGTACCGAGGCCATGACCACCATCGATGTGAACACGGGCCGCTTCATCGGCAAGGGCAAGTCCCTGGAGGAGACGGTGACCCGCTGCAACCTGGAGGCTTCCGAGGAGATCGCCCGGCAGCTGCGCCTGCGCGACATCGGCGGCATGATCATGATCGACTACGTGGATATGGTCATGCCGGCCAACCGCGACCTGGTCCTGCGCCGCTTGGTGGAGTGTCTGGCCCGGGACCGCACCAAGCACCAGGTGGCCGAGGTCACATCCCTGGGCTTGGTTCAGATGACCCGCAAGCGGGTGGGCCAGGGTCTGGTCGAGGCCTTCTCCGAAGAGTGCCCCACCTGTCATGGCCGAGGCTTCATCCTCCACGACAAGCCGACCATCTCCGCCTCTTATGCCGACCCCTATGCGGTCAAGGGCGGCGACCCCTTCGTCAAGACCAACAAGCATGGTCATGGCTCCTCTGCCAAGGAGACCCTGTCCACCGGCTCGACGCCTGCGGTCAAGGCCAAGCTGGCCAGGATCGCTGCGGCGGCCCAGGCGGCATCGGACGAGGACGAGGCTCAGGCTGAGACGGCGGATGTCGTCAAGGAGTCATAGACTGATTTCGTTTTGTCGGCGGAGCAGGCACATTTGACGACGCGGTGTGTTTGCTTCTATACTGGTTAGCTGGTGTCTGGACGGGTCCGTCAATTGCAAGGCAGGACTCGGATACCGGGCGCATACAGCTTTGGACAACAGGCAAGGTAGGGCTATGTACGCGATTGTGAAGGCCGGAGGCCATCAGGAGAAGGTCGAGGTCGGTGACCAGATCACGGTCAACCGTCTGGCTGCCAGGAAGGGCGAGTCGGTCGAGTTTCCGGTCGCGCTGGTTGTCGATGGATCCAAGGTGACCATGGCCGCCAAGGATCTGGCCAAGATCTCCGTCAAGGGCGAGGTCGTGGACGACGAGGCCAAGGGCCCCAAGATCAACATTCAGAAGTTCAAGAACAAGACCGGCGTGGCGCGCCGCAAGGGTCACCGCCAGAAGCAGACCGTGGTCAAGATCACGGCCATCGCCTGAGGGCCTAGGTCGAGGTAGGAAAGGAACCAGACATGGCACATAAGAAGGGCGCGTCCAGCTCACGCAACGGGCGCGATTCGAATGCACAGTACCTGGGCGTCAAGAAGTTCGGCGGCGAGGCCGTAGTGGCCGGCAACATCATCGTTCGCCAGCGTGGCACCAAGTTCCATCCCGGCCAGAACGTCGGCCTGGGCAAGGACCACACCCTCTTCGCCCTGACGGACGGAACGGTTCGGTTCGCCAACCGGCGTGACCGCAAGGTCGTTGACGTGCTTACCGCCTGATTGCCTTATCGGGGTCAGCCAAAGGCCATCCCTGTCATGGGGTGGCCTTTTTGCATATGTATGGAGATGCCGGGCATTCAGCTCTCAGGGGCCGCATGTCAGGCCGGATTGAGTACCATGGGCCCCTATGAGCGCATTTGTGGATCAGGTCACCGTCCATGTCAAGGGTGGCGATGGCGGCAATGGGGCTTCCTCCATCCGCCGCGAGAAATACAAGCCCCTGGCCGGGCCCGATGGGGGCGACGGCGGTCAGGGCGGTTCGGTCATTCTTCAGGCCGATGCCAACGCCACCAGTCTGCTTGACTACCGCTTCCTGCCGCACCGCCAGGCCGAATCGGGCACTATGGGTCTGGGCGGCGACAAGGATGGCAGCCGCGGCCAGGATCTGATTCTGCCAGTACCGGTGGGCACTGTGGTCTTCACGGCCAAGGGAGGCCAGGGCGAGCGCAAGCAACCTGGTGAGCGTCTGGCTGACCTGGCTCATGCAGGCGACAGGTTCGTAGCCGCCCAGGGCGGCGTGGGCGGCCTGGGCAATCGTTCCCTGGCCACCAAGGCCAGGCGGGCTCCCGGCTTCGCCCTGCTGGGAGACCCCGGGCAGGAGCGCGACCTGGTGCTGGAGCTCAAATCCATCGCCGACGTGGCTCTGGTGGGTTTCCCCAGCGCGGGCAAGTCCAGCCTGGTGGCGGCCATGAGCGCGGCCAGGCCCAAGATCGCCGACTATCCATTTACGACCCTGGTGCCCAACCTGGGCGTGGTCCAGGCAGGGGAGAGCCGCTTCACCATGGCCGACGTGCCAGGGCTGATCCCGGGGGCCTCCCAGGGCAAGGGCCTGGGACTGGAGTTTTTGCGACATATCGAGCGCACTGAGATCATCGCCCACGTCATCGATTGCGCCACCCTGGAGCCTGATCGGGACCCTATGAGCGACTACCGGGCCCTGGAGGAGGAGCTTTCCCGCTATGCCGACCGCTTGGAGCTTCCGTTGGGGGTCATCCCCATGGCCGAGCGGCCCAGGGTGATCATCCTCAACAAGGCTGATCTGCCGGAGGCCCGTGAACTGGCCGAATTTGTCCGTCCTGACTTCGAAGCCCTGGGCCTCAAGGTCTTCGTGGTCTCAACAGCCTCGCATCAGGGGCTCAAGGAACTGGGCTACTACCTGGCCGGTCTGGTGGACCGCCTACGCAGGCAGCTGCGGGAGCAGCAGGAGGCCAGGCAGGAGGAGCGCGTGGTCATCCGTCCCTTGGAACGTCGGCGCAGGAATGCCGACCAGTCCGGGGACTTCACCCTTGAGCGGCATCAGACCAGGTCCGGACAGACCTGGTTCCGGGTCTGCGGTGCCAAGCCCGAGCGTTGGGTTCGCCAGACCAACTTCGACAACGAGGAAGCCGTGGGATACCTGGCCGACTGCCTGGCCCGGATGGGTGTGGAGGACGCCCTACGTAAGGCTGGAGCCAGGCCTGGGGACGAGGTCCGCATCGGCCCTGGCGACGATGCGGTGGCCTTCGACTGGGATCCGAGCGTGGCGGCCGGCGCCGAAATGCTGGACGGCACCCCCCAGGTGGCCCGGGGCCGTGACCTGCGTCTGGAGGAGAGCCAGGGGCTCAACCGCCGCCGCACCAACAGCGAACGCCGCCGCCAGTACCACCAGATGATGGACGCCAGGCAGGCGGTGCGTCAGGTCATGGAGCAGGAGCGACGCCAGGGACACTGGGCCGATCCTTCCGTGGACGATGATCCCCACGACAGGCAGGGTCTGCTGGGGCGCTCGGAGGAGGCTGGACAATGACCGGCGGTGAGGAATCCGACGAGGCCGCGGTCCGCTCCCGGGTGGCTCAGGCCCGCACCATGGTGGTCAAGGTAGGATCCAGCTCCCTGACCGATCCTCACGGGCACTTGGATCTTGACCGCCTGCGTTCGTTGGTGGGTGCCCTGGCCTCTGCGGCCGTCAATGGTGCTCGCCTGGTCCTGGTCACCTCCGGGGCCATCGCAGCCGGCTTCGGCACCCTGGGATTCGACGAACGCCCTGATGACGTGGCCACCCAGCAGGCTACGGCCTCGGTAGGCCAGGGTCTGCTCATGGCTCAGTACGAGACTGCCTTCGCCCGTTATGGCCTGCGGGTTGGCCAGATCCTGATCACCGCCCGTGACACCACCCATGCCGTCCAGTACCGCAACGCCCGGCGCACGCTCTGCCGTCTGCTGGATTTGGGGGTCATCCCCATCGTCAATGAGAACGACGCCCTGGCCAGCAACGAGATCCGCTTCGGCGACAACGACCACCTTTCGGCCCTGATCGCCAACATCGTCAGCGCCGACGCTCTGGTCCTGTTGACTGACGTGGATGCCCTCTACACCGAGCCCCCATCCCGGCCAAGTGCCCGTAGAATCAGCTTCGTGCCCGATGTGGCGGCCATCATGGACCAGGTGGATGCCCAGGGGTCCGTCTCCGGGCTGGGGACCGGGGGCATGTCCACCAAGCTGGAGGCGGCACGAATTGCTGCGGCCTCCGGCATGCCCGTGGTCCTGACCCGCGCCGACCTTGCAGGTCCTGCCCTGGCCGGTGACAGGGTGGGCACCCTTTTTGCCCCCATCCGTCCGCGGGGCTCCTCGCACCGGCTCTGGATCAAATTCGCCTCCCGTCCCCGGGGCGGCTATCTGGTGGATCAGGGGGCTGTCGAAGCCCTGCGTGGCGGTCGTGCCAGCCTGCTGGCGGCTGGTGCCAGATCGGTCCAGGGTGAGTTCTCGGCCGGGGATCCGGTCTGGATCCACGATGAGTCTGGTCGCCAGGTGGCCAAGGGCCTGTCCGGCTACGATTCGGAGGAGGCTCAGGACATGCTGGGTCTCAACACCAAGGAACTCCGCCGCCGACTGGGTGCCCACTATGCCCACCCGCTGGTGCATCGGGACTCTCTGGTTCTGGTCTGAGCACAGCCCTGGGGGTGCTGGGCGGTACCATGGCAACATGACTATGGCGCAATGGCAGACCTTGAGCAGACGCATAGATGCGGTGGCCCCCAGTGCCACCCTGGCCGTGGATTCAAAGGCCAAGGCCATGAAGGCCCAGGGTATGAATGTGATCAGCTTCGGCGCCGGCGAGCCCAACTTTCCCACGCCTGACCACATCGTGCAGGCGGCGGCCCGCGCCTGTCTGGATCCGCGCAACCACCGCTATACGCCCACGGCGGGTCTGCCTCAACTCAAGCAGGCCATCGCCGACAAGACCCTGCGCGATTCGGGCTACCAGATCGACCCGGATCAGGTGGTGGTCACCAACGGCGGCAAGCAGGCCGTCTACGAGACCTTCCAGATCCTGTTGAACCCCGGCGATGAGGTTATTATTCCTGCGCCCTACTGGACCAGCTATCCCCAGATGGTTCTGCTGGCTGGCGGTCGGCCGGTCCCGGTGTTGAGCGGAGCCGACCAAGGCTATATCCCCAGCCTGGGGCAGTTGGAGGCAGCCCGAACCGAGCGCACCCGTGCCATCATTCTCAACCTGCCTGCCAATCCCACCGGGGCTGTCTGGCCCGCTGACCTGGTGGCTGCCGTGGACCGCTGGGCTATGGAGCACCAAATCTGGGTGATCAGTGATGAAATCTATGAACATCTGACCTACCAGGGGGCGCACACCCCCTATCCGGGCGCTCTGGTGCCGCAGGTACGCGATCAGCTGATCGTGGTCAACGGTGTGGCCAAGACCTATGCCATGACCGGCTGGCGGGTGGGCTGGCTGGTTGCCCCACTGCCGGTGGCCCAGGCGGCCGCCAAGCTTCAGGGGCATATGACCTCCAACGTGGCCAACGTCTCCCAGCAGGCGGCTCTGGCTGCCCTGACCGGCGGCCTGAAAGACGTGGAGGCTATGCGATCAGCTTTCGCCCTGCGTCGGCGGGCCATCGTGGATGCTTTGAATGCTATGGAGGGGGTTACCTGCCCTGAACCCCTGGGTGCCTTCTACGCCTTTGCCGACGTGACCGGTCTGCTGAATAGGCCAGTGGGCCCGCAAGGAACGGTCTGTGCTACCTCGGGTGAGCTGGCCGAGGTCATCCTGGAGCAGATCCAGGTGGCTGCCGTGCCCGGTGAGGCCTTCGGCGCGCCCGGCTGCCTGCGTTTCTCCTACGCGTTGGCAGACGACGACCTGGCCGAGGGCATGCGGCGCCTCGCGGACTGGGTCAGTGCCTGATTCGTCTCATCCGACTCTTGGACGAAATGCTGTCGGGGCAACACGGTTGGACGCAATCCGCCCTTTAGGCTAGACTTGCGATTTGGCGGTTTTTCCTCCCTGCCGAGTAAGCTGGTGGGAAGTTCCGATAGGGAAGTGGCGCAATTGGTAGCGCAACGGTCTCCAAAACCGTAGGTTGTGGGTTCGAGTCCCGCCTTCCCTGCCAAGGCTTGCAGCAGATGATGCAGAACAAACGAAGGACGGATGACCATGGCACAGAAGGATGGGGCTGAGGAAGCCAGGCCGAACTTCTTCATGCGTATCGGGCTCTTCATCAAGCAGGTCATCGATGAGATCCGCAAGGTGGTTACCCCCACAGGCAAGGAGCTGGTGGGCTGGTCCGTGGCCGTTTTCATCTTCGTGCTGCTGCTGATGATCTTCGTGACCGTGATGGACTTCGGGCTGGGTAAACTGGCTTTCCTGATATTTGGCTGAGCCGTGACAAGGTAGAAAGTGGAGTGATCCATGAGTGATGATCTGACCAGAGAGGGATTGGACCCCGATCAGGCCGCTGAGTCGGCCCCGTCGGCATCCAATGATGCCCCCACGCAGGAGGATACCCAGGTTCAGGATCAGCAGCTCGGAACCTCTTCGGAGCAGGCCGAGCAGGACAGCACACCTGCCGAATCCGCCCAGGCCAAGGACACTCAGGACGATTCTTCCGATTCCGACGATCAGGCCGACCAGGAGGATCCCGGTCAGCGTGCCGTGGACGAGTTCTCCAAGAAGCTGCGCACCCTTGAGGGCAAGTGGTACGTTCTGCACACCTACTCAGGCTATGAGAAGCGCGTCAAGGCCAACGTGGAGTCCCGTGTGGCCTCCTTCGGCTTGGAGGACAAGGTCTTCCAGGTGGAGATCCCCATGGAGGAGGTCGAGAAGCACACCGACAAGGGCAAGAAGGTCGTCACCCGTGTGCGTGTGCCTGGCTACGTGCTGATTCGCATGTGGCCCGACGAGAACGCCCGCCGCATCATCCGCGACACTGAAGGCGTCACCGGGTTCGTCGGCCCCAGCAAGGAGCCGGCTCCGCTGACCCGCAAGGAGGTCGTCCAGATGATGGCCCCCATGATTGCCTCCGAGGCGCTGAAGGCCGCTGGGGACAAGCCTGAGGCCGCCAAGAAGCGTACGGTGGAGGTCTCCTACGCCGTCGGCGATCAGGTCACCGTCACCGAAGGGCCCTTTGCCACTATGGCTGCCGTGGTTTCCGATGTGGAGCCCACCACCCAGAAGCTGACTGTACTGGTCTCCATCTTCGGCAGGGACACCCCTGTGGAGCTGGGCTTCGACCAGGTCGAGAAGATCGTCTGAGTGCCGTCGGCCGGTCCCCGGTCGATGCGATAATCGTCAAGCTTGTGCTTCCTCGTGGAGCGCATTTGGAAAGAACAGGTTGCGGGAGGGGACCTACGGTCTCCGACATCACCGCTTCGTAGAAAGAAGAACCAGCATATGGCTGCAAAGAAGAAAGTCGCCGCGCTGATCAAAGTGCAGATTGAGGCCGGCAAGGCCAACCCTGCACCTCCGCTGGGCCCTGCACTGGGCTCCCATGGCGTGAACATCATGGACTTCTGCAAGCAGTACAACGATGCCACCAAGGACAAGATGGGCCAGGTCATCCCCTGCATCATCACCGTCTACGAGGATCGTTCCTTCACCTTCATCACCAAGACTCCGCCGGCAGCTGACCTGCTGCGCAAGGCCGCCGGTGTCTCCAAGGGTGCAGGCAACCCGCTGACCACCAAGGTGGGTTCCGTCACCAAGGCCCAGGTTCGCGAGATCGCCCAGACCAAGATGGAGGATCTGTCGGCCCGTGACGTCGAGGCCGGTATGAAGATCATCGAAGGCACTGCCCGTTCCATGGGCATCACCGTCACCGACTGAAATTTTCGTTGTGAGCGGTAGGGCATACGCTTGCCCGCACCGCGACTGCTGATAGGAGAAGCAGATGACCAAGCGTTCCAAGAAGTACCGCGAGGCGGCCGAGAAGGTCGATCGCACCAACCTGTACACCCCCGAGGAGGGTATCGCCCTGCTTAAGAGCATGCCCAAGCGCGGGTTTGACGAGACCGTAGAGGCCGTCTACCGCCTGAACGTGGATCCTCGTAAGGCCGACCAGCTGGTTCGTGGCACCGTCAGCCTGCCCAACGGCACCGGCAAGACCGTACGCGTCCTGGTCTTCGCCCGTGGTCCTCAGGCGACCGCAGCCGCCGAGGCCGGAGCTGACGAGGTGGGCGACGACGAGCTGGTGACCAGGGTCGCCGGCGGCTACCTGGACTTCGATGCCGTGGTGGCTACCCCCGACATGATGGGCAAGGTCGGCCGTCTGGGCCGTGTCCTGGGTCCCCGTGGCCTCATGCCCAACCCCAAGACCGGCACCGTGACCATGGATGTGGCCAAGGCGGTCACCGAGATCAAGGCCGGACGTATCGAGTTCCGTGTGGACAAGAACGGCAACCTGAGCTTCCCCGTGGGCAAGGTTTCCTTCGAGCAGCAGGCTCTGGAGGAGAACTTCCACGCGGTCGACGAGGAGATCAAGCGTCTGAAGCCGGCCACGGTCAAGGGCCGTTACATCACCAAGGCCACCGTCACGACCACCATGGGCCCGGGCGTTCCCCTGGACATCGCGGTGCTCTGAGTCGGTTCGGCTGTATATTTCCAGGGCGGGAGACCTTCGGTTCCCCGCTCTTTTTATATCCTGGTTCGGCACCAGTCAGTCGGTGTCCGGGTGCGACCTGCGGATCCTGCCGATGATCAGGGCTGCCTGGAGGACGAAGGACTCGCGCGGGTCCATGGCATCCCAGCCGGTCACCTCAACGCAGCGCCTGAGCCGGTAGCGCACGGTGTTGGGATGGATGCCAAGCTTCTTGGCAGTGACCTCCAGCGAGTTGCCCGAGCGCAGGAAGGTGAGCAGGGTGGTCGGCAGGGGCCCGTCCGGATCCTGGCCGGCCAGGCTCAGGTAGACCTCCTGGTAGAGCTGGTCGGCAGCGTCCCTGTCCCCGTTCAAGGCTCGTTCGGGCAGCAGGTCGTCGGCGTGCAGTGGCCTGAGCAGGGCGGCAGTGATGGGGTCAGCCACTGCCGGGGCCGCCGCGTACGTGCTCAGGGCGGCTCGTATGGAGGCTCCTGCGCCGGAGATTCCATAGTGGAGAGGTCCCAGGCATACAGCTGATTCGTCAGTGAAGAAGCGCAGGATGGATGCGCAGAAGTCGGCCGGGGTGCCGGACCGGTTGGGGTCGACCAGGACCACCATGAGCCCCTCGTTCTCGCCCACCAGCGCCCTGCCGCCTTGACGGGCCACCGTGGTGTGGATGGGATGACGGGCGTTTTCCATGCCCTGCCCCTCATCGTTGCCTTGGGCTTCACCAACGACGGCGAAGCAGTCGAATTCGGTCGGCCAGCCCAGCCGTGCCAGATCGTCAACGGTCCGTGTATCCGCCGTTTGCTCAATCAAATGCCGGATGATCCTCGACTCCGTTGCGGCCTTGCGTCCGTTTCTTGCCTCGGCCAGGTCGGCGTAGAGAGCGGCTGCTGCGGTGGCGGCATGACGGGTGTAGACCAGCGTGGACCGTTCTCCCTCGGCCCCCATGGTTCGGCCCGCCTCCTCAAGCATATCCAGAATGACCTGGGTCAACTCCATGGCCCGGTGTGGGCCCAGGCTCCGGGAAAGCTCGGCTGGTACGGGGGAGGGGATTTCGCTGCCTTCTGTGCCTCGGGCATCAAGTCGGGAGAGCAGGTCATCCAGAGCTGTTCGAATGGCCCCTTCCAAGGTTCTGCGACCATCAGCGGGCAGGGACCTGGCCCAAGGCAGTGTCTCATCCAGATGGTCCAGTGTCTTCCGGAGAATCTGCTCCATGGCGGTATCGGAAGCGGCAGGTGCCCAGTGAGCTTGCTGCGCCTCAGCAGGGTCGTCGTCCTGCGGCCTGGGCCGCTTCGACTTGCCGATCATGACGGCCGGTCCATCAGGTTTTCGGCGCGGGCGCAGCGGCTCTGTCGGACCATGTCCAGGATCAGGAAGGGCACCACCATGTCCACCGGCAGCATGTGCCGTTCGAAGTTGTTGGCTGGGGCGGTGATCATGACCCCCATGATCAGCAGGAGGGGGAACCAGCACAGGATCCCGCGCCAGTGGCCGGCTGCCAGTCGGGCGACGATTAGCAGCAGGGCGGCCACCACCCAGAAGTTGGCCCGTGCCACCAGGCCCAGCAGGGGAGTGTCGGCCCAGGTTCTGACGAAGCCGGTCACCCCGTTGCGCCAGTCATGGCACCAGGCCGCCAGCCAGGAGCCTGAGTTCTGCACGTAGCCATTGTTCAGGTAGTAGGACATGGCCACGTAGGCGGGGTCACCGGGGTCGAAGTAGCCGTAGGACTCGGCCATGAAAGCATCCAGGTAGATCACCGGGTTGCGCAGTCCCACCTGGAGCCAGGCCCGGTTCAGCCGGGACAGTTGCTCGGGTGTGACGGTTCTCCAGCGATAGACGATCAGTTTGGGCTGGTTGCCCGAGGACTTGACCCGGTCGGCCTCCCAGGGGGTGTACTGGATGGCGGCATTGTCCAGATCCATGATGGGTTCAAGGTCGGCTCTTGCCTGGGCCGGAATCCCTTGGGGATTGCGTTGGGCCACCCGGGCGATCTGCTGCAGCTGGATGCTGCGGCTCTCCACGGGGTCACCCTGGATGACCGTCCCAGTGGCCGTCAGGGTCCCGGTCACCCCTGTGAACAGGACCAGGGGCAGCAGGAGTCCGATCAGGATGGTGGCCCATTGGCGACGGTGGACGATCAGGGCCAGGACCAGCTGGACCAGAACGATGTAGAGGGCGTACTTGGCACTGATCAGCATGATCAGGGTGCTCAAGGCCAGGGCAGGCCGCAACCGTGCCGCTTGGCTGGCATAGTGAGGCGAGTTCCTGTCCTCTGACTCCAGCTGATGCCAGATGCCGAACCACCAGATGAAGGCGAAGGCGAAGAGGGGGGACTTGGTCAGGCTGAAGGTGCTGAAGACCACAAAGGGGGAGAAAAGAAAGAAAAGCATGACCAGAGTGCAGGCCAGGGCTCCGACTTGTTCGGTTCCCTTGCCGCGCAGGAAGCGGTCGGCGGTAACGGCGCAGCAAAAGGCCGCGAAGATCACCTGCAGCCCTGCCAGGAGGACGATGCCGGCATCATAGGATCCGGTCAGATGGTTGGAGGCCATGATGGTCATCCCGTAGACCAGAGTCAGCACCATGTTGTGTTGGTCGGTCAGGAAGACCGGATGCCCCGGCAACAGGTAGTGGCCGATGGGGTAGACGTCCATCTGGGTGAAGGCATTGCTGCCGTAGGGGGGTTGATCGCCCTGCAGCTGGGCCAGGAAGTTGGCGCATTCCTGGGCCTGGGCGTACAGGTCGGCCCCGTATGCGGCCAGCAGGGTAAGAAAGGCCCAGGCCCAGCCCAGCAGGAGCAGGCGCATGATGGGCCGCCAGCCGCTGGTTTGCCGGGTGATGAAGGCCGCGTAGGCACGCATCCGTGGGCGCTGCGCCAGGGCGGTCAGCCGCTGTGGCATTCGTAGGGGTTCGCAACCCAGCAGAATCCGGCGGCAGGCCAGGACCAGAGCCAAACAGACGGCCAGGGTTCCCAGCATGATCAGCACCTGGAGCAGGCCCACCTCTGTTATCGAACCTTCCTGACGGTAGATGGGGCCCAGCCCGGTGCAGCAGGCAATCCAGAGGCAGGCCAGCAGGGCCAGGATCAGGCCGACGGTCCGGGATGCACGAGACCCAGGCCTGAC
Organism: Bifidobacterium sp. wkB344; assembly: GCF_003688305.1. NCBI lineage: Bacteria > Bacillati > Actinomycetota > Actinomycetes > Bifidobacteriales > Bifidobacteriaceae > Bifidobacterium > Bifidobacterium sp. wkB344. The sequence goes on from NZ_NPOQ01000024.1 coordinate 359,573, forward strand.
GGTCTGCAGGGCCGAAGTCTGCGCAGGTTGCTCGCCTGCCTCTCTCGCTTGCGCCCTTCCGCTGTCTGCGCTCAAAAGAACCCCTTTCGCGGGCCATCCTGGTGTACGGTTTCCCCATTTTATCCAGTGCCCATCCGAGGATGCGCTCAGACCTGTCCAAGGGTCTCCTGTGAAAAGATACAAAAACCGGCCGCCGCTTTTGTGGATGGTTCGCTACCGGGGCTGACCCCTTGTGCCGTATAGTGGAACGCGTGCCTCATCAGAATATCAAGTGGCAGCCATCGGCATCGCTGGATAGTGGCGTACTCTCCTCGATCGTGGTGCTCGACACCGTCGATTCGACCAATACGCTCGTGGCTCATGCTCTGGAAGCCTCGACGTATTCGGATGCGCGCGACCGGGTCGAACGGCTGTTTGGGGGCGGTGAACCGACAACGAGCACGGAGACCGTGAAGGGATTGGCCTCTGGCACAAGGGGAAAAGCCGAAGATACGCCTCGAAAAAATGCCCGTCAGGGTGTTTCTACGACTACACGGTACGAGGGAAGAGTCGCAAGTAAAGGTATTCGGCGATGGCCGGGCGCCGGGGGTAGCACCATGCCGCTCAGCGTAGCGGTTGCCGATGCGCAGTCCCGGTGCCGCGGTCGTCTTGCCCGAACCTGGGTCAATCAGCCCCGATGCTCCCTGCTGGCCACGTGGGCTCTGCCGCTACCCACCAGCTTGCTGACTGGGCCCTTTGGCGGATGGATGCCCATGGTGGCGGGTCTGGCCGCTCTGGAGGGTCTGCAGGATGTGCTCGAGTACCACGGCTGCACGCTGACCGACGACGGCGACCCAGAACGGTTTCTGACGCTCAAGTGGCCCAACGATCTGTTCTGCCGCGGGGCCAAGTTGGGGGGCATCCTCTGCGAGCTGGTCCGGGTGGATCAGGACTGGTCGGCCCTGGCTGTCGGCATCGGCATCAACCTCTTCCTGCCCCGGCAGGCGCTGCCCATTGCGGAGTCCACCTCCCTGCAGCTCCATTACCGGGACCTGCCCGATTACCAGACCCTGCGCGACGACCTGGTCGATGCCATCAGCTGGCACCTGAGTGGGGAGATGGCCCCCCTTGGCCTCGACGGGTCGCTGGACAGGGCCTTGAACGGGCCGCAGGGGCTGCGTTCGCGGATTGCCGCGCTCAGCTGGACTCTGGGCAGGCGGGTCAGGGTCGTTCCCGTAGCCGGTGAGCCCGTGGAGGGCCGTGCCCTGCAGATCAATCCGGATGCCTCCCTGCGGGTGCGGCTGCCCGACGGCGGCCAGGTTGACGTGTCCACCGCCGACGTGGGCGTCCTGCCCGAAGTGGCTGCTGTGGGGGCCTAACACCATCCTGTTCATACTTTCCGTTAGTCCAATCACCCTTGATCAACCAGTGAGGAGAGGGGAATGAAAAAACTGCTGATCGCCAACCGCGGCGAGATAGCCCTGCGGGTTGTGCGCACAGCCCAGGAGATGGGTATCGCCACCGTGGCCGTCTACGCCGACCAGGATCGGGACGCCCCCTATGCCCAGATGGCGGATGAGGCCTACCTCTTGCCTGGGGACACCAATATGGAGACCTATCTGAACGAGGACCTGATCGTCTCCATCGCCCGCCGGGCCGGCGCTGACGCCCTCCACCCGGGATACGGCTTCCTGTCCGAGTTCTCCTCCTTTGCGCGAAAGGTGATTGAGGCGGGCATTACCTGGGTGGGTCCGGATCCGGAGGTCCTGGACGAGCTGGGCGACAAGATCACCGCCTGCAAGGTGGCCGAGCGGGCCAGGGTGCCCGTGGTGCCAGGCCTGACCGAACCCGTTACCGACATGCGCCCCCTGCTGGACTTCGCCGACGAGCACGGCTACCCGGTCATGATGAAGAAGGCTGATGGCGGCGGCGGCCGGGGGATCACCCTGATCAACGACAGCGACGAGCTGCGCACCTTCTACATGAACCACGATGCCCTTCAGGGCGGCGACCTGGGCGACTACTTCATCGAGAAGTTCGTGGACCGGGCCCGGCACGTGGAGACCCAGTCCGGCAGGGACAGCCATGGCCAGTTCACCGTCTATTCCACCAGGGACTGCTCGGTTCAGCGCCGCAATCAGAAGCTGGTGGAGGAGGCTCCTGCGCCCTTCCTGTCCGACGACGTGATCGCCCAGCTGGAGGGATTCTCCCGCCGCTTGTTCGACACTGTGGGCTATGTGGGCCTGGGCACCTGCGAGTTTCTGGTCACCCCCAGGGACGATGTCTACTTCATGGAGGTCAACCCCCGGCTGCAGGTGGAGCATACGGTCAGCGAGCAGGTCTGCGGACTGGATCTGGTCCGTGAGCAGCTGCGGATCGCCGACGGCGGCTCCCTGGACGTGGCGCCCCCGCCCCGTGGACACAGCTTCGAGTTGCGCATCACCAGCGAGGACCCGGCCACCAACCTGACCCCCAGCTCAGGAACCATCGAGTCGATTCAGTGGCCCTCCGGCCCCGGCATCCGCGTGGATTCGGGCGTCGAGGTGGGCGACACGGTCTCGCCCAGAGACGACTCCATGATGGGCAAGCTGATCGTGACCGCCCAGGACCGCCCGGCGGCCGTGGCCAGGGTCCGTCGGGCCCTGCGCGAGATGAGCATCAGTGGGGTCCCCACCCCGGCCGGCCTCTTCCAGAAGATCTTCACCAACCCCGAGTTCACCGCCGAGGATGGCCACTCCTTTGACGTGTCCACCAAGTGGCTGGAACGGGTCTACCTGAATGTGGAACCCGCCTCCAACGGAAGCGGCCAGCCTGCCTCGGTCTCCGGCGCCTCCGCCCAGGAACAGGACCGGGACAGCGATCCCATGGAGACCTACAACGTGGAAATCGACGACAAGCGGGTCAGGCTTGCCCTGCCCCAGTCGCTGCTTGGCGGCATGGGCGGCATGGGCGGCCACGGCGGTATTTCCCGGCCCCGGCAGCCCCTGCGCGGTCGCGGGCTGCGGGATCAGGAGCCGGGCGCACCCCGGCAGGATGCGGCCAGGTCCGGCGTCATCGTGGCCACCATGCAGGCGGTGGTCACCCGCATCAACGTGGCCCCCGACCAGGAGGTGGATAAGGGCGACCTGCTGGTGGTGCTGGAGTCCATGAAGATGGAGAACTACGTCTATGCCCCGGCCAAGGGTCGCGTGAAGACCATCGATGTGTCCGTGGCCCAGGGGGTGGATCCGGGCCAGACCCTGGTCACCCTGGATCTGGGCGGGGAGGAGCAGGCATGAGCGTCACCGAATCCACCTTGGGCGCCCAGCCGGTACGTCAGGGCATCCACCGGGCCGCCGCCCTGGCCAAGCAGGCCGAGGAGCACGCCCGCGACCGTCAGCATGCCAAGGGCAAGCAGACCGCCCGTGAGCGCCTGGACCTGCTCTTCGACAAGGACACCTTCGAGGAGGTGGGCCGCTTCGCCGGCGGCGACATCGCCGGGGACCGGGCGGGCTCTGCGGTCATCACCGGCTTCGGCCTGGTCTACGGGCGCAAGGTCGGCGTCTACGCCCAGGACTTCTCCGTTCGGGGCGGCACCCTGGGCCGGGCCGAGGGCGAGAAGATCTGCAGGCTCATGGACATGGCTCTGCGGATCAAGGTCCCCATCGTGGCCATGATCGACTCGGGCGGCGCCCGCATCCAGGAGGGTGTGGCTGCCCTGACCCAGTACGGCCGCATCTTCCGCAAGACCTGCCAGGCCAGCGGCTTCGTCCCCCAGATCTCCCTGATTCTGGGACCCTGCGCCGGCGGTGCCGTCTACTGCCCGGCTCTGACCGACCTGATCATCATGACCAAGGAGAACTCGGACATGTTCGTCACCGGTCCCGACGTGGTCAAGGCGGCCACCGGCGAGACCATCAGTATGGACCAGCTGGGCGGTGGCTACGTGCACAACACCCGTTCCGGCGTGGCCCACTACTTGGGCGAGGACGAGGCCGACGCCATCGACTACGCCAGGACCGTCCTGGCCTACCTGCCCGCCAACAGTGACCAAGAGCCTCCCCGCTATGCCTTCATCTCCGGCCACGCCGAGCGTCAGGCCGCCAAGCGACTGGCCACGGTCATCCCCGAGAACGACCGGCAGCCCTACGACGTGCTGGATGTCATCCACGCCATCGTCGACTACGGCGAGCTGGTTCAGGTCCAGGAGCTCTACGCCCGGTCCATCGTGGTGGGCTTTGCCTGCCTGGAGGGCCGGCCGGTGGGAATCGTGGCCAACCAGCCCATGGTGGATGCAGGCAGCCTGGATGTGGAGTCCTCCGAGAAGCTGGCCCGTTTCGTCCGTCTCTGCGACGCCTTCAACCTGCCGGTCATCACCCTGGTTGACACCCCTGGCTACAAGCCGGGCTCCGACCAGGAGCACGCGGGCATCATCCGCCGGGGTGCCAAGGTCATCTATGCCTATGCCAACGCCCAGGTGCCCATGATCACCATCGTGCTGCGCAAGGCCTTTGGCGGCTCCTACATCGTCATGGGCTCCAAGGCCATCGGCGCGGATCTCAACTACGCCTGGCCATCCTCGCAGATCGCCGTGCTGGGAGCCCAGGGCGCGGTCAACATCATCCACCGGCGCGACCTGCAGGAGGCCAAGGAGGCCGGCCGGGACGTGGATGAGCTGCGAAACAAGCTGGCCCAGGAGTATGAAACCACTACCGTCAACGCCAATCTCTCCCTGGAGATGGGCGAGCTGGACGGCATGATCGACCCGGAGCAGACCAGACCGGTCCTGATCCAGGCCATGGATCTCCTGGCGGACAAGCAACGTGTCAGGGTCAACGACAAGCATCACGGCAACCAGCCCCTATGAGCTTCCCCTCGTCATTATCAGCAATCCCCAACTCTCTATGAATAGGACATCATGACCAGTACATTCTTCATCAACCGTCTCGCCGAGCAACCGCACGCGCTCATGTTCGCCGGCCAGTCCAACCCCTGGACCGTGGCCCTGGCCGATCTGCAGGGCGATCCCGACATCGACAAGGCCCTGAGGGAGCGGATGGCGGCGGCCACCGACCTGCTCAGGGCGGTCAAGCCCGACCTGCTGGCCACCAACGGCCGTCAGCTGGACCTGTTTGGCTACAAGCCTGACCCGGTCAGGCTGGGGCCTGCTGCCGACGCGGCGGTCAGCGTGCCCGGCATCGCCCTGGTACAGCTGGGCGCCCTCATGGACATGGACCAGCTGGGTTACGACGCAGCCCAGGCCCGTCCTGTGGCCCTGCTGGGACACTCCCAGGGCATTATCGGCGTCCACATGGTTCAGGAGATCCAAGCTGCCGGATCCCTCAAGGCCGCCCAGGGTGCCATCGACCAGATCCTGGCCACCGCCATGCTGATCGGCGCGGCCGGCACCCGCCAGGCACGTCGCCTGGGCATCCACCGCCAGGGCGAGGCCACCCCCATGCTCTCGGTGCGCGGCGCCACCCGCCATCAGGTGGAGGTCCTGGTCGACCGGGTGCCTGGCGCTCGCGGCCCCATCAGCGTGGCCGTGACCAACTCGGATCGCAACCTGGTCCTGTCCGGCTATCCGGAAGATCTGGCCGCCTTCGCCATCGAGGCGAGCAAGGAGAGCGAGCATCAGCGCCAACTGCGCGAGGATAAGGTTCGTGGCGGAACCGCCTTCTCGCCGGTTCTGGAGTACCTGGATGTGACCCTGCCCTTCCACTCGCCGCTCATGAAGGAGGCCGTGGATCTGAGCGTGGACTGGGCCTCCCGCTGCGGTCTGGACACCGAGCGTGCCCGGGTTCTGGCTGAGGAGGTTCTGCTCAACCATGCCGACTGGGCCGGCCGGATCGCCGAGGTCATGGATCAGCAGGATGCCGCCTCCCTCTGGCTGGTGGATCTGGGCCCGGGCGAGACCCTGGGCAAGCTGGTCGACAACCTGGTCCAGGGCACCGGCGTGGGCGTGGTCGAGGCCTCCAACCAGGCCCGGCGCGCGCAGCTTTCCACTATGGAGGAGGATCCGGCCCGGACCCAGGACTGGTCCAAGCTGGCCCCCCGTCTGCTTGAGACCCCGGCCGGTCCCCGGGTGGAGACCGCTTTCAGCAGGTTGACCGGCAAGCCCCCGGTCATGCTGGCCGGCATGACCCCGACCACCGTGGAGCCCGAGATCGTGGCTGCGGCTGCCAATGCCGGCTACTGGGCCGAGCTGGCCGGCGGCGGCCAGGTGACTGCCGAGGTCTTCGACCGCCATGTGTCCCAGCTGGAGGATCAGCTTCAGGAGGGCCGCACGGTCGAGTTCAATGCCATGTTCATGGACCGCTACCTGTGGAACCTCCAGTTCGGCAGCCAGCATATCGTGCCCAAGAAGCGCGCCTCCGGCACCCCCATCGACGGGGTGGTCATCTCTGCCGGCATCCCCGAGCTGGACGAGGCCGTGACCCTGATCCATCAGCTCAACGAAGAGGGCTTCCCTTACGTGGCCTTCAAGCCCGGCACGGTGGACCAGATCCGCCAGGTCGTGGCCATCGCCCGCAAGGTCGCCCCCACTCACATTCTCATGGAGGTCGAAGGCGGGGCCGCCGGCGGTCACCACTCCTGGGAGTCCCTGGACGACCTGCTCTCGACCACTTACGCTGAGGTCCGTGCCTGCCCCAACATCGTTCTGGTGGCCGGCGGCGGCATAGGCACGCCTGAGCGGGCGGCCGACTACATCAGCGGCCAGTGGTCCCGCGCCTACCACCTGCCGGACATGCCCGTGGACGGTGTCATGATCGGCACAGCGGCCATGACCGCCAAGGAGGCCCATACCAATCCCGAGATCAAGCGGGCTCTGGTGGCCACCCCCGGCATCGACAGCTCCACCCCCGATCCGGACCCCTTCGCCCCCATGGGCGAGAAGTGGGTGCCCAGCGGCAAGTCCGTGGGAGGCGTGGGCTCCGGTCTGAGCCATCTGCATGCCGACATCTACGAGATGGAGAACTCCTCCGCTGAGTGCGGCCGTCTGCTGGTCCGGGTCATGAAGCACCCCGAGGAGCTGGAGACCCGCCGCGGGGAGATCATCGAGGCCCTGAACAAGACCGCCAAGCCCTACTTCGGCGATCTGGAGACCATGACCTACCAGGACTGGGCCCAGCGCTTCGCCGACCTGGCCTACCCCTGGGCCGACGACACCTACATCGACCGCTTCCTGCATCTGCTGCGGCGGATCGAGGCCCGTGTCTGCGAGCGTCAGAGCGGCGAGTTCGACTCCATCTTCGCCTCCAGGCAGGATGTGGCCGAGCCTGAGCAGGCGCTTCGTCGGTTGCATGAGGCCTATCCCCAAGCGGCAGAGCTCAAGGTGGTGCCCACCGATGTGGCCTGGTTCCCCGTTCTGGTGCGCGAGTACCCCAAGCCCATGCCCTTCGTGCCGGTCATTGACAACGATCTGCTGCGCTGGTGGGGTCAGGACCAGCTCTGGCAGTCCGAGGATCCCCGTTACGGCGCCGACTCGGTCAGGGCCATCCCCGGACCCATCTCCGTGGCTGGCATCACCACGGTGGACGAGCCGGTGGCCTCCATTCTGGGACGGTTCGAGCAGGCGGCCATAGACCGGGTGCGCGACCTGGACAGCAGTCCCGTCAAGGCCTACAGCCAGCTGGCAGGCGCCGTTGATGCGCAGGAGTTCATCCGCCGCAGTCCCAACATCTCCTGGGTGGGTCATCTGATGGCCAATCCGGCTTACGGGACGGCCATGGACGACCCCAACTACACCATCACCGCAACCGGCCAGGACGACCAGGGTGAGCACTACGACCTGGACATCCACCTGGACACCTACTGGGACGACGACCCCGACGGTGGCCTGGACCGGCATGCGGTGCGCGACATCGTCGTGCCGCTGACCATCAAGAGCGACCAGGTCGGCCTCTTCCCGGTGGTCGACCGCAGCCGCCTGCCCAAGGACGTCTACGCCATGCTGGCCGACACAGCCGGCATCGGCAACACCACCATCACCGGCGACAAGCTGGAGGCCATGCCTGTCATCGAGAAGGACGGCGACGACCCTGACCACCCCTTCGGTCTGGCCCACACCGGGTACACCCTGGCATCCAACCTGGGCTTCGACCATGAGGCGGCCACCGGAGGTGCCCTGCCCGATGCCTTGATCCCCTCCGGTTTCGCCCCCGACGCCCTGGTGGGTCCGGCTTGGCCGGCCATCTATGCAGCCCTGGGATCCGTCTATGTGGATGGCTTCCCCATCATCGAGGGCCTGCTCAACGCGGTCCATCTTGACCATCTGATCGAGCTGGAGGTCAGCGAGAAGCGCCTGCTGGAGCATACCGGCCAGCGGATTGAACTGACCAGCTGGGCCGAGCCCTACCAGGAGTCCTCCTCCGGCCGGGTGGTGACCATCCATGTGGTCCACGCCGCCCAGGACGGGACTGTGCTGGCCCGCGAGGTCGAGCGCTTTGCCATCCGTGGCCGCGCCTACAGTGACCAGCTGCCCCAGGAGGCTCCCGAGTACGGCGGCATCAGCGCCGACACGGTGGACACGCCCCGCAGGCTGCTGCGCCGTGTCACTGTGACCGCCCCCAAGGACATGACCGCCTTCGCACGCACCTCCGGGGATTTCAACCCAATCCACACCTCCAAGCGGGGTGCTGCGGTCTCCGGCCTGTCTGCACCGCTGGTGCATGGCATGTGGTTGTCGGCCACGGCCCAGTACGCGGCCCAGGCCACCGACGAGCAGGGCGTCCACTACGAGATCGCCGGATGGACCTACAACATGTATGGCATGGTCCAGCTGGGCGACAAGGTGGAGATCAGCCTGGAGCGTGTGGGCAAGGTCCGCCATGGCGGCCTGGTCCTGGAGGTCACCTGCAGGATCGACGGCCAGCTGGTCTCCCGCGGCACGGCTATTGCTCGTGCCCCCAGAACTGCGTACGTCTACCCCGGCCAGGGGATTCAGCAGCAGGGCATGGTCCTGGACGAGCGGGCCAAGTCTCCGGCCGCCCGTGAGACCTGGGAACGGGCCGATGCCCTGACCCGCAGCAAGCTGGGGTTCTCCATCCTGGCCGTGGTACGCGATAACCCGCACACCCTGACGGCCAAGGGGGTCACCTATCATCATCCGGAGGGTCTGCTGAATCTGACCCAGTTCACCCAGGTGGCCCTGGCCACCGTGGCCTTCGCCCAGACCGCCCGCCTGCGCGAGTCCGGCATGGACATCTGGCCAGCCTACTTCGCCGGCCACTCCCTGGGCGAGTACAACGCCCTGAGCTCCTTCGCCGGGGTCATGTCCCTGGAGACGGTTCTGGAGCTGGTCTTCCACCGCGGTTCCACCATGCACTCCCTGATCGAACGCGACGAGCAGGGGCGCAGCAACTACCGGATGGGCGCCCTGCGTCCCAACCAGTTCGGCGTGGGCGACTCCGGGGTCAAGCAGTATGTGGAGTCAGTATCCAAGGAGTGCGGCGAATTCCTGGAGATCGTCAACTACAACCTGGCCGGCCAGCAGTACGCCATAGCCGGAACCATCGCCGGTCTGGAGTATCTGCGTGCCGACGCCAACCGCCGGGCCAAGGAGGCAGGTGGCAAGCCGGCCTTCATGTACGTGCCCGGCATCGACGTGCCCTTCCACTCCACCCTGCTGCGCAAGGGGGTGCCCGAGTTCCGCGACACCCTGGATGCCCTGCTGCCCGAGCACATCGACTACTCCCGCCTGGAGGGTCGCTACATACCCAACCTGGTTGCACGACCCTTCCAGATGACCAAGGAGTTCGCGGCCTCCATCCTGGAGGTGGTCCCCTCCGAACGCATCAAGCAGGCGCTGGATGATCCCCAGGTCTGGGATCAGTATGCGGCCGACGACCAGAAGCTGGGCCGTCTGCTGCTGACCGAGCTGCTCTCCTGGCAGTTCGCCTCTCCTGTGCGCTGGATCGAGACCCAGGCGATCATGTTCGATGCCCCCGAGCAGGGCGGCCTGGGCGTGGAACAGCTGATCGAGGTAGGGCTGGGCCATTCGCCCACCCTGGCCAACCTGGGCACCAAGACCCTGAAGCTGCCCGACTTCCGCGAGCGTCACGTGAGCGTCTACAACCTGGGCAGGGACGAGAGCCGGGTCTATCTGACCGACACTGATCCCATGGCCCCGGTTCAGGATGAGCCCGCAGCTCCGGTTCAGGTCTCTAGCCCTGAACCTGCTCAGGCTGCTGCGCCCGCACCTGCATCGACTCCAGCTCCGGCTCCGGCCCCTGCAGCATCCGAGGATTCGGTTCCTGCTCCGGCCCCGGCGACCGGCGGTCCATCGGGTGCTGATGTAGCCGACCTGCCCTTCAAGGCCTCGGACGCCATCGCCGTCCTGCTGGCCTACTCCACCAAGATCCGTCCCGAGCAGATCGGGCAGACCGACACCACCGACACCCTGACCAACGGCGTCTCCTCCAGACGTAACCAGCTGCTGATGGACATCAGTTCCGAGCTGGGCGTGGCCAGTGTGGACGGCGCCGCCGAGGCCAGCATGACCGACCTGAGCGCCCTGGTGAACAAGGTGGCGCCCAACTATCGGCCCTTCGGCCCGGTGCTCTCCGACATAGTGCGTGAGCGCATCCGTGACCTCTTCGGCCCCTCCGGCCTCAAGCTGCAGCAGGTTGAGCAGCGGGTCTCCGACGTCTGGCAGCTGGGTGCGGGCTGGGTCTCGGCCACCGTGGCCAGCCTGGTCCTGGACACCCGTGAGGGTGCATCCTCGCGTGGCGGCGACCTGGCACTCCTGCCCACCGAAGCCGTCTCCACTGTGCCTGCGGCCAATGCGCTGATCGACCAGGCCGTTCAGCAGGTGGCCCAGCGTCACGGCGTCACGGTCTCCATGCCTTCTGCAGGTGGTGCTGCCGGCGGTGCCGTGGTCGACTCCGCCGCCCTGGATGCCTTCGCAGCCCAGGTGACCGGCTCTGAGGGTGTGCTGGCCTCTACTGCACGATTCCTCCTGGACAAGCTGGGGCTTAAGCCTCCGGTCGTCCAGCCTGGCGAGAATGAGGACGCTGCCGTCGTGGCTGCCGTCGATGCCGAGCTGGGCAGCGACTGGCCCGAGCAGGTGGCGCCACGCTTTGAGGCCTCGCGCGCCGTCCTCTTCGACGATCGCTGGGCCAGCGCCCGTGAGGATCTGGCTCACATCTACCACGAGCACGATGATGACCGCAGCCGCCTGAGCTTCGTAGGAGCCGGACGCGAGGTGCATGATCAGGCCGTCTGGTACGCCGAACAGGCGCGCAACCGTGGCGAGCAGGATCTGGCCCAGGTCTTCAGCGGCATAGCTGACCAGGCCATGACCCCTGCCGACTCGGACCAGACCGCCGCACGATTCGCCAAGGATGTGGCCGTGGTCACCGGCGTGGCCCCCAAGTCCATCGCAGGATCTCTGACTGCGGGCCTGCTGGAGGGCGGGGCGACGGTCATCGCCGTCTGCCATTCACTGAAGCCGCAGACCGTCATCTGGGCTCGCGACCTCTACCGTCGCCATGCCGTAGGTGGTGCCCGTCTCTGGATCGTGCCCGCCAACCTGTCCAGCTACCGGGATGTGGATGCCCTGGTCGACTGGGTCGGCAATGAGCAGCGCAAGACCACGGGGGCCACGACCACCGTGCTCAAGCCCGCCTACGAGCCCACCCTGCTGCTGCCCTTCGCGGCCCCCGCCATGCACGGGACCATGGCCGACTCGGGCCGGCTCTTCGAGTCCCAGGCCCGGCTCATGCTATGGAGCCTGGAACGCCAGATTGCCGGGTTCGCCGGCATCGGGGCGGATACCGACGTTGACCACCGTCTGCATGTGGTCCTGCCTGGCTCGCCCAACCGCGGCATGTTCGGCGGGGACGGGGCCTACGGGGAGGTCAAGGCTGCCCTGGATGCCATCGTCAACCGCTCCCGCCCCGAGCAGGACTGGTCCGGCCGGGTCACCTTCGCCCACCCGCTGATCGGCTGGGTCCGTGGCACCGGGCTCATGGGCGGCAACGATCCGCTGGTCCAGGTGGTGGAGCGCCACGGCATCCGCACCTACTCCACTGAGCAGATGGCTGATTCCCTGCTGGAGCTCTGCACTGTGCAGGCCCGCCAGCAGGCTCTCCAGGCCCCGCTTAAGGCCGACCTGACCGGTGGTCTGGGCTCCAGTCCGCTGGACCTCAAGGCCCTGAAGGCTGAGGCTGCCCAGGATGACGATCCGTCGACACCGGCTCCGGCCGGAAAGCCCGGGGATGCACCTGCAGATGCCGACAAGGATCCAGACCGGGTCATCAAGGCTCTGCCCACACCCCGGGTGCCCGCCCAGGCCCCGGTGGATATGCAGGATTGGCAGGGCGTGACCGCTCGGCCCGAGGATCAGATCGTCATTGTCTCCATCGGCGAGATGGGTCCCTGGGGCTCCGGCCGCACCCGCTTCGAGGCCGAGATGGGCATCCACTCGGATGGCCAGGTCGACCTGAGCGCCGCCGCCGTCCTCGAGCTGGCCTGGAACATGGGCCTGGTCGAGTGGCAGGACAGCCCCAAGCCGGGCTGGTACGACACGGACGGCGAGCTGGTGCCCGAGCAGGACATCGCCGAGCGCTACCACGACCAGGTGGTGGCCCGCTCCGGCATCCGTCCCTTCGACGACGGCATGGGCTCCGACTACCGCCAGGGCACCAACGAGGAGGAGGTGGACGTCTTCCTGGATCACGACGTGGCCTTCTCGGTGCCCACCAAGGACATGGCCGAGGAGTATGTGGCCCAGGATCCTGACCACACCAGCATCGCCCGCGACGAGGAGTCCGGCGAGTGGACCGTCACCCGCCTGCCCGGCTCCCGCATCCGCGTGCCGCGCCGGGCCACCATGTCCAGGACCGTGGGCGGCCAGTTCCCCAAGGGCTTCGACCCGGTCAAGTGGGGCATTCCCGCCTCCATGGTCGGGGACGTGGATCAGATCGCCCTCTGGAACATCGTGACCACCGTGGATGCCTACCTGTCGGCCGGATTCACTCCGGTGGAGATCCTGCAGGCCGTGCACCCCTCCAAGGTGGCCTCCACCCAGGGGACCGGCTTCGGCGGCATGGCCTCCATGCGCAAGCTCTACCTGGACCGCTTCCTGGGCAAGGAGATTCCCACGGACATCCTCCAGGAGGCTCTGCCAAACGTGGTGGCCGCGCACGTCATGCAGTCCTACATCGGCGGCTACGGCAACATGGTCCAGCCAGTCTCGGCCTGCGCCACGGCTGCGGTCTCCCTTGAGGAGGGCGCTGACAAGATCGCCCTGGGCAAGGCGGACTTCGTAGTCACGGGCGCCATCGACGACATCGGTGTGGAGTCGGTCATCGGCTTCGGCAACATGAACGCCACCGCCGACTCCGCCGAGATGTACGCCAAGGGCATCCAGCCGAGGTTCTTCTCTCGGGCCAACGATCGTCGGCGCGGGGGCTTCCTGGAGTCCCAGGGCGGCGGGACCATCCTGCTGACCCGCGGTGACATCGCCCTGCGTATGGGTCTGCCTGTGGCTGGTGTGGTCGGGTACATCCACTCCTTCGCGGATGGTGCCCACACCTCCATCCCCGCACCCGGGCTGGGGGCTCTGGCTGCCGGCATGGGCGGCAAGGACTCGGATCTGGTGCGCTCGCTGGCCAAGCTGGGCGTGAGCCCCGACGACATCGCCGTGGTCTCCAAGCATGACACCTCCACCAACGCCAACGACCCCAACGAGTCCGAGTTGCACAACACCCTGGCCCACGCTATCGGGCGGACGGACGGCAACCCGCTCTACGTCATCTCCCAGAAGAGCCTGACCGGCCATGCCAAGGGCGGTGCCTGCATCTTCCAGATCAACGGGCTCACCCAGCTCTTCCGGTCCGGGGTCATCCCGGCCAATGCCTCCCTGGACTGCGTGGATCCGGTCCTGAAGCGTGACGACCATCTGGTCTGGCTGGAGCAGCCTCTGAAGGTGGGCAGGATCAAGGCTGGGCTGGTCACCTCCCTGGGCTTCGGCCATGTCTCCGGCATCGGGGTCATCGTCAGCCCTGGAGCCTTCGAGGCAGCCGTGCTCCAGACCTCCGGCCAGGAGGCTCTGGACGAGTGGCGTCGCCGAGCCAACGACCGTCTGGCCGCTGGTCAGCGCCATCTGGAGGAGGGCCGCATGGGTCGGGCCCCGCTCTATGAGCCCATCGACAACCGCCGCTTCCATGAGGACGGCCACGGGTATGTGGGCCACGAGATTGAGAAGGCCATGCTGCTGGATCCCCAGGCCCGCCTGGGTGCCGACGGCTACTACGACCGGGGGTGAGAGCGGCGTGAACCAGCTGGACTTCCGTCTGAAGCAATAGGCGGGAGTCCGGTGAGGGAACAGTCATTGCGATGATCGGGGAGGTGGGCCAGACGGCTCGCCTCCCTTATTGTCTTGCCATTGGGTGCGGCTGTCCCTTGTCTTCAAGCCTTATGTACAAGGGCTCCCTTGCAGGTATGCGAGCTATCTGGTCGTCAGGACTTATTGGTCATTGGAGCTGTTGTAATGGCTGCGCATAAGGGATTTTGTCCGAATATTGCCTGCATGTTGCTCAACCGGCGGTGTGCTATTGCCAGGCTGCGATTGGAGCCTTTTCACAAAAAGGTATAAAAAGTAGATGGGTGACCCAGATTTTACTTGGGATTATTGCTGGGCCACCCAAATGGCCGAACTCGTCTTGGGGGAGTGTCCGGCCTCTTACTCGTGCGAAGTTTTAGTGCTCGTGATCGCTGTAATGGAATTCCTACTGCTGAGGTTTGCTGCCATAATACTCATGGCAAGAAGCCCGATTATCATAGCCACGCCGATATTTTCCCCTTCAGCTGTGGGCAGGACGCCTACAGTCAGGGGGAGTCGCTGGTTGTTGATGCCGCCGGATCGGTCGATCAATTGAACGATTAGCGGATGGCCACTGTCACCATAATTGGATGTATGCGGGGGTTGGGGTGACATCCCAAGTGTCATCGCCGTTTCGTATCAGTCAGGTTCTCTGCTTCTGCTCAAGGAGCATCTCAGCGGACACACCACTTGCAGGGAAAAGGAATTGCGGCGGTAAAGCGATTGACTGCATTGAGGGGATTGCCTGTTTCTAGTGGTCTATTCGGATTTGTCTTCTGGACATGAGTCCTTATGCCTGCAGCCAGGTCCTGGGAATGGAAGGCACCTATGCTGCATGGAGTGATTTGTAAGGAGTACCGTTTTATTATTCGGAACAAAGGCAGGCAAACCCCGCGTGTGCGCGATGTTGTCGCCCAGCTCTCACTAATTATTGACGCCGCACGGATAAGTGTCCCTCATAGGAAGCGTCAGCCAGTGAATAAGGGTAACTGGCACTGACCTAGCGTTTCCGCTCAGGAACCGCACTTATCGGTGCTCACTGCGCTCGCGGGCATAGCCATATTGCAGCAAGTTATCGTTCATGTCTAAGGAAATACAAGGAACATCGCGACACCGAAAGCGACACCGCACAACCCGAATATCGTAGCCCCAGCGAGTTGCTTCATGTAATCAGGCTTGTCCCAATTGTTTTTGAGGTCATCCGAACATGCTGACAGACAATGTTTAATCACCGATATCATTCCATTCCCTTTCTTAAGAAGGAGCTGCAAGATGCAAGACTGTCAAAATAGGTAGGGTCAAATCGTCGACGCTAAAGCAGAACAAGTCGTTGCATAGGTTATGGTGTAGCTCCGCATCAGCAAGCTAGCATCTGACCTTATCTGCAAACAAATTTCATCTCTTCGTTAGTCAAAGCAGAAGAACCTGGCTAACTTCTCGTCAATTATGTTTGGCTATAGTTCCTTTCCCAACTGTGGCCAACTGCTTGTTTCCCGCCGTTCTCGTTTTTGAGAACCGCGTAATAGATATCTACTGATGTTGCTGTAAATGCTATCAGAAGAATTGATGCTCATACTGTTATCGCCAGCATGATTTCAACTTTTGTGATCGATGTTCGGACATAGCGGAATTCCCATTCTCGAAAAATAAGGCTGCTGTGCGTGGCGAATTTGTCAATGCCAATTACCTCTGATTTTCGTTCTCTAACATCGGATGGCAGCACGTTATCCGTGTGATTCTCATTGCTCTGTAAAGATGGATAATCTTGCAGAAATCTGTCAGCCAAGTTCCGTGCAGAACGTTTATTCTTTCCATGCATATCATTCGATAAGGAGTGGTCACCGCGTGAGCATGGATGATCCCGTAGTACTCAGGCAGTCGCTGGTACGGGTAAGGTGTTCCTTGGATCCAGGGGATTGATCCATGGATACGCAGAGAAGCGATACTGGCGATGGCGCGATCTCTTGTTCAAGGTGGATGAACCGCCTGGGACTAGTCCAGCCGCCAAGGGATCAGAATTTCTGTACGAATCTTCATGGTTATTCGCAGGGGAGGGGTAATCAGCGCCGGTTTCCATGCCACCGAGGGGGTTCTCCCCAGTGATGTATACGTACGTTTATTGCCAAGTTCAACCGGGCGATGTTCGAGGTACTGCATGTTCCGACCGGCCCATGTGCTATGCTCTGTACCGAGCCAACGGCTTTGCGGGCGTAGCTCAATGGTAGAGCCTCAGTCTTCCAAACTGATTACGCGGGTTCGATTCCCGTCGCCCGCTCCACGGTAATCGTTGGTATTCCGACATTCTTGGCGGGTTTCCTAACCTCTTGAAGTGGGCAGGGTCGAGCCTGACTGAGTGAGATTTTCCCCAGTAATCGGCAATTTACGGGCTAAATGGGTACACGATAGGGTACACATCGAGGACTGTTGGATAGTGGCGGTTGCCAGGCGGGTCAACAGCGTTATGCCAGCGTTGTGACTCCTGCTACTGACGCAGTTGGGACGTTGCGGAGTCTTCGAGTTCTGATCGGATGATTTGCAGCAGGAGCCGATGGGGGGCATACTCGGGCCTATGGATGATGCCGGGTTTGGACAAGTGCTGGGGTTGGGACATGATCTGGTCGATCTGGAGAAGTTCGGTCGGCAGCTGGCTATGCCGGGCACGCGCATGACAAGCTTGTTCTCACCAAGGGAGCGGCGGCAGGCCGAGCAGCGGGCCCTGCTCAAGCATGACGACACAGCGGCGCACTTGGCCGTGCGCTGGGCCGGCAAGGAGTCGGTGCTCAAGGCCTGGTCGCAGGCGTTGGGATCTGAGCCATCACCCTATGGTTTGAATGATTTTCCTTGGAGCGGTGTGGAGATTCTGGATGACGGTCGAGGACGGCCGAGTGTCAACCTAGAGTCCTCCGTGGAATCCAGGCTTTATGATTCCTTGCCTCTAACCGGTGGTCAGTTCGATCAAATGCAGTTGTGCTGGCACATCGCTCTCAGTCATGACGGACCGGTTGCTTCGGCTGTCGTGCTTCTGTGCAGGTGCGTTTGAATCCGAGGCTAGTGACTGGAGTCTGTATTGAATTATGTATCGGTGAATCCGACGAGCGGTTAAGCGGAAGCGATCAATGCATAAAGCCATGATCTTGGTGAAGTCGCTGTTCCCTACTATGACGGTTAGGCTATTCAGCATCGTGGCTGAGAAATATACTTCCATACACCTTCTATTTCAAATGTGATAATGACATTTTTTGTCACAGTGGCTGTTTGATCTACTAAACAACCTTTTCGATCCGCGTTCATCTCAAAGGCGAGAATGGTATTTCTATATGCACAATGCAAATAAAGAAGCAGCAGCCCTTTAAGTTCGTTGCTGTCCGCAAACTTAAGGACAATCCTATCCACTCACGCTGGCTTCAAGTATCTCCTAAATAGAAGGACAGCATATAACTTGTAGGGTGATGATCTAAAACAATATGTCCCTAAGGACTCCGCTTGTTTATGGTTGTAAACTTGAACTGGTACTTCAATGATGTATCTCGATGGACGAGGTCACTGAAACATAAACGGCGGGGGCGTTGATTGAATTGATACCTTCGGATTTGGGCTTGAGCGTCAAGGCTATGTCGCTTTGGGGTAAGACGAACCGGCAGGATAATAGTTTTTGGTTACAGCTGTTCGTTCATCTGAGTGACTCTGCGGCGGTCGCTGAACGTCTCTGGCTTGAATGGGTGCCTTCTGGCACCAAGGAGATCATCATTCGTGATATCGGTGATCCTGAACTGGCGCGTAAGGCCAGTATGTTTATCACCGGTGTTCATGATATCGGCAAGGCGACTCCGGTTTTTCAGAGCAAGCCCCTGACGCATGCATCGGGTATGCGAGGTCTCTCGTTACAGCAGAAACCCCAGCAGGCGGGGCTGAAATTTCCAAAGCGCCCCCTGACAGAACTGAATAGACCAACCCACTCCATAGCAGGCCAACGGATTTTGGAGTCGTATTTGACCAAGGTTCAGCATTGGGATCAGGCCGTGGCCAGATCCTACGCCTGTGTCGTCGGGGGTCACCATGGTCAACCTCCCAAGCTGGTGGCTCTGCGCAAGTCCGATGAGGATGTGCGAATAGGAGTTGCCAAAGGTTACGAGGACTGGGTGACAGTTCAGCGCGAATTGATCAAGTTCATCGCGAATCAGTGCGGACTAACCGACGACGACTTCGCCAGATTGGCTGGACATAGATTAAAAATCTATGCTGAGTCTGTGCTTGAGGGGTTGGTCATCATGGCCGACTGGATTGCCAGCAACTGCAAAGATGACCTGTTCCCCTTGGTTCCACTTAATCCCCGAAACGATGATGCGCAGGCCCAGGAGTTGGCTAATTCAGTGCGTACCAAGGCTGGTTTGCAGGCTCGACAGGAGCGAGGTTGGCGAAATCTCAAACTGACACCGAAGTGGGAGCCAGTTCATGACCAGATCGGCGTCGAAGAGCGGTTCGCGTCTAGATTCGAGCTGCCGCCCGGTGCTCATCCGCGGCCAGTGCAGGAGCAGGCTGTACGTCTGGCGGAAACGACTTCTCAACCCGGAATCATGGTCATTGAGGCTCCCATGGGCGAGGGAAAGACCGAGGCTGCATTGGCCTGTGCGGAAATCTTGGCTGAACGGACTGGCAGAGGAGGTGTATGTGTAGCTCTGCCTACTATGGCCACCACCGATGCCATGTTCTCACGCTGTAAGAGCTGGATTGACCACTTACCGCAGCCTGCGGGTCGTTCTGAAAAATCCACTTCGCTCAGGCATAGCAAGGCAGCTCTCAATAAAGAATTTATGTCGATGGGGACTTCAGCTGCAAGCACTGCTACCTCATCAATTTTTGACGATGACAACCCACAGGTTTCTACTTCTGCTGCTCACCGAACTCCATATCGGCCTACTTACCCTGAGGCGGTAGTGAATGATTGGTTCCATGGGAGGAAGAAAGGCGTTCTGGCAAATTTCCTGATTTGCACCGTAGACCAGGTCCTTATGGCAGCACTAGAAATGAAGCATGTAAGTCTACGTCAACTGGCTCTAGCTAACAAAGTCGTGATTATCGATGAATGCCACGCCTACGACACATACATGCGTGAGTACCTCAAGCGAACACTGGAGTGGCTGGGAGGGTTCCATGCCCCGGTCATTCTTCTATCGGCGACACTGCCTACGTCACTGCGTAAAGAGCTGGTCGACGCTTATCTGGAAGGTTATGCGTCTGTGATCAACGGATCGGGTCGTTTCCAAAAGCGGGATGGATGCACGCTTCACCATTCCGTAGTTGCCGATGAGGATGATGCTGCCAACGCGCGTATTTCCGATGGACAGAAGTTAGCAGTTAGCAAATTAGTCGACTCGGCCGATATGGATGCCTATCCGCTCATCACGTATACGTCGGGGATAAATCGACGAACTTGTAAGGTGCGACCTTCGGGCCGTTCGGTCGACATTGACTGCCAGGTTATAGATGACGATATTGAGCATCTGACGAACTTACTACAGGAGAGGCTAGCCGATGGCGGTTGTGCGGCCGTGATCTGTGACACTGTGAGGCGTGCTCAGCTAACTGCTTCTGCCTTGGCAGAGGTATTCGATCCAACTGAAGTTAGATTGACGCATTCACGCTTCATTGATCGGGATCGCATGGATAACGAACGGAGATTGCGGGAGGAATTGGGGCCGAACGCGACTCTGGCAAATGGCAGACGTCGACGCAGACTAGTCGTAGTGGGCACTCAGGTCTTGGAACAATCCTTGGACATTGACTTCGACCTCATGGTAACTGATGTGGCTCCCATTGATATTCTTCTGCAACGTATGGGCCGTCTGCATCGACATCATCGTGGAGAAGAAGAGAGCGACCGCCCAGCCGGTCTGCAGAGGGCCTTCTGTTATCTGCGAGGCATTGGTTCCTGGGCCGCAGGTGGACCGACATTCTCAGACGGTGTGGATAGCGTATATGAGCCTGCTTCTCTACTCGAAGGCCTCGCTGTGCTATGCTTGTATGCGAATGGTGCTCACCGTCAGTTGAATCTTCCTGGTGATATTGCCTCATTGGTGCGGACTGCCTACGAACAGAAAAGAGTTGCACGGCGAATACCTCAGCAATGGCGACAAAAGTATTGCTTTGGTGTAAAGCGTCGCGCTGAGAATGAAAAAGATGAGATTCATAAGGCTAACGCCTATCTAATCACAGATTCCGCTTTTGCTGTTGATGATGAGTCGAGGACACTGGTGGATTTGTTTAACAAAACTGTAGATTCACAGGTTGATGAGGAAGCTCAACGAGCTGTTAGGGATATGAAGGATTCTGTGGAGGTGGTTCTTTTACGTCAATGCGCCGATGGTGTTGCTCTATTGCCTTGGGTGGGGAGTGAGAATGTTCCATGCGGGTCTCCGGTGCCTACTGACAAAGAACCCAGCAGTTTTCTGGCACAACTAATACTGCAATCTGCAGTCAGACTTCCACCATCCGTTTGCGAAAAGGCTAGGGATTTACTCGTAGAAGTAGATAAACGTGCAAGAGACCTAACTAATGCTTGGTGTGATTCAACTTTGTTACTTGGATGTCATCCATTGGTTCTCAAAGAAGTGAGTCTAAATGGTTCAGATAAAATGTTGTACACCACGACGATAGGTGGTTTTCAGATCGAATATTCTCGAGAAGAAGGGCTCACCACGGCGGCTGTTGATAGTGGTGAAAGGAGCTAGCTTATGTCAACCTTTGAAGTTCGCAGTTGTTGCGCTGGCTGAGAGATGGGTGAAATTTGTCAAAGGAGGTATGCATCAATGCACGATATCGGTGAAGCGGCCGAAGAAGGAAGGCCCAAATACAATCTCCTGGAAGAACCTTGGATAAACGTCATTGATACAGACGGTTGTGCTAGTGCGGTTTCTCTTCGTGATGTTTTAGTCAATGCTCATAAGATCAAGAAGTTCGCGAATGATATGCCTAATCAGGATTTGCCTTTGCTGAGATTGCTTGTGGCAATACTGTATCGAGCTTATGGCCGAAATTATGGTCCTGGATCGGGTGAAGTTAATATAGCGGATCTTCGAAAACTGTGGAAAAGAGAGTGGCAGGCAGGACATTTTAACACGCAAATAATTCTGGATTATTTTAATCAATTCTATGATCGCTTCAATTTATTTGACGCAAAACATCCCTTTTATCAAACACCGGAATTATCATACCCGGCTAAGAAAGAGTTTGATAGTGTAGGTGAGCTTGAGGGTGACGTACCCAAGGCTGATAAATTCGTGTTTTCTATGCGTCATCGAAACGATTTGAAAAAGCTGTCTTCAGCGGAAGCGGCGCGCTGGCTGCTGTTTTTTCAAGCATTTGACATAGCGGGCAACAAATCTCCGGTAGTAGGGGAGACGCATGTAACGAGTGGGAAAGTAGTCGCCCCTAAGTCTAGGGTTCAAACAGGGTGGTTGGGAGCTTTAGGCTGTGTTTACCTTGAGCAAGATTCCCTGTTTCGTACACTTATGTTGAATTGGTGCCTGTTTAATCCATATAGGAGAACAAGGGAAGATATCTGGTTTGGTAATCCTCAAGATCGTCCGGCTTGGGAGAGAGAACCTGCCGGTCCCGACTTGAATGATCATTATCATCTTAGCGGAATAGTTGATTTGCTTACGCTTCAATCTCGCCGAGTTCGCTTGATACCGGACCAATCTGGACGGAATGTAATCGGAGTCATCAGTTGCTACGGTGATGTCATACAAGCACACAACATGGATTCACTGGAGCCTATGTCAGCTTGGAGATATGGAACTGAGAAAAAACGCAAAGAGTTACAATTGCCGACTTTACCGCGTGTTCCAGTAACGTTTACAGCCGACAAAGCTATATGGAGACAGTTGCAACCATTGATTAGTGCCGGTAATAACGGTGCAGGTGAAAGCGAGGATACTCGCCCTGGGGTCATTAAATGGTTGGAATACCTGCTGGTGAATGGTTGTCTCGGCGATGATGCTTCTGGTAGCGTTCTCAAGTTGGCCCGCATTCACACTCAAGCTATGACCTATGGACAATATCAAGCAAATTATGTCGATTCAGTTGACGATTATCTTGATGCCAGTGTGCAATTGTTCCGATTAGACTCTGCAGCAGTAGATGTAATCGTGAACGCAGTTGAGCAAACTGAGAAGTCAGTCGATGCATTGGCAAAAATGGCTGGTTGTTTGGAAGAATCGTCCGGAAATCAGGCCAATGAAGATTCGGTGACTAAGTCTCAGCAAAAAAGATACAAAATAGCTTCCGAGGCTGTTAAAGAACGAGCATATGAATCACTGGATTCCTTATTCCGTGAGCGGATCAGCGATTACACCCCGGTGATGGATATTGAAGATTACAGACAAGAATGGTATGACGCAATACATCGTAATTTAATCGAAATAGGTTGGGAATGTCGCAAAAATGCTTCAGCCCCTTCGTTTGCCTCGAAATATATCCGGAGTTCGTCGAAGACGACCGAAGGTGAACGCAGGAAGAAAAAAACGGTAAGTTTGTCAGCTGCTGTTCTTTTCATGCGGTTCAAACACAAATTGAATGTTTATTTGGGGCCTCTTCCAAGTGATAGGCATAGCACCATCAAAAAAGATACGGAGGGCTAATTATGATGCAATCGAATACGAGCAGAAGTGCTTCATCTGTCCCGACTCGCAGTGATCGGAGGAGGGCATTAGGCAAGTATGTTAATCAGAAAATTAGAAGACTGCAGTCCGCATATATCTCTGGTTCCAGTTCCGACGCTAGGGGCCGCATGGCTTTGTTGAGGAAAGGCTTGGATACTGGAGCGGTGCGATGGTTAAGTGTGGGTATTGATTTATACAGTGATTGGCCGCGAGAGACCTTGGGTGATCCGACCGATGAAAGCGACTATTATATAAAACCTGAAATCAGAGCCATCGCTACTTCACTGCAGGTGTATGCACTGCATCAGCAATCAAAATCTGAAGCCATGGCATGGATGCCCGGCCGTATGGATACAACCGGAGCCATGTCCGAACAGGCCAACAATGTTGGGCCGCAAAATTTGCATAGTTTTGGTCATGCCTGCTTTGAAATAGATGGGAAACAAGACGACTTAGGGTCGAAAGTCACCCCAATCCTCAAACAATTGCAGTCCATGGAGGATTTCCCTGATTTTGACAATATTAGGCATCATTTATATTCATTGATACGCATGATGCGGGGCCAGAGTGTTTCGTTAGACTACAACAGCTTCGCTCGCGATTTGTATGATTTGCAATTTCCTAATAGCAGTTCTTCGGCCTTTGATAGGTGGGCTCGTGAGTATTTCAATGCTCAGGTAAATCAGACAAATGCTAAGGACCGATCTTCAGAAGAATAATCGCCATCATATAACAAATACAGTTCAACTATATGTTCTCACATAAGAGATCAAGGGCTGAAGACAAAGCTGATAGATAAAACAAGAATAAGGAGAAGATGCCATGTACATGGATATCTATGCAATTCAGAATGTTCCTCCGAGCAACATTAATCGAGACGAGACCGGCAATCCTAAAGCAGCCTTGTATGGAGGTGTTTTGCGTTCTCGAGTTTCTAGCCAGGCCTGGAAGAGGGCTATGCGGCACACATTTTGTGTGCGTATGGGCAAAGACCATATAGGGAAGCGGACTATGAATGCTGTTCAGTTGATTGTGGACTCCATGCTAGAACAACGCCCTAAGTGCGATGCAGAAAAGGCATCAAAATACGCGTCTGCGGTATTGAAAGCTATCGGTATAAAGACCAAACCCTCCAAGAGGGCTGGTGCTGCAAGCGGCAAACCGGTTACGGATTACCTGGTCTTCCTTGCCAATACTGAAATAAAGCGATTGGCTGCACTTGCTTTGGAATGGATGGATCAAGGCAAGAAACCCACGCAGAAACTCGATACTGATATGCAAAAGGAGATGGCGGACATATTTCATAATGAACAGGCGGTGGATATCGCTTTGTTCGGTCGCATGCTGGCAGATGCTCCCGATTTGAATACGGATGCCAGCGCTCAAGTTGCCCATGCCATTTCCGTGGATGCGATCAGGCCGGAGTATGACTTTTTCACTGCGAAAGATGATTGCTCGGAAAACGATAACGCGGGAGCAGCCATGATGGATTCAGTTGGATTCAACTCATCTACTCTTTATCGCTACGCAAATGTGAATCTTACCGCATTGCGAGAACAGCTTGGCAATATAGAAGTTACGTCAAAGGCAGCCTCAGTTTTTGTGGAAGCCTTCATTCGATCGATGCCGACTGGTAAGCAGAACTCATACGGTAACAGGACTCTGCCTGAGACATGCATCGTTGCATTCCGAGACAATCAGCCTATCAATGCAGTGGAAGCCTTTGAAAAGCCTGTGAAAGCTAGCGAAGATAAATCAATAACGCAGATAGCCTGTCTCCGACTGATTGACGAGTTGCATAGGATTGAAAAGGCTTATGATGAGAAGCCTAAACATACTTGGGTTACCAGCACCATTGTTTCACCGGAGGATTTGGAGTCGACTGAGAACTTGGTTAGTTTGACGACTTTGATCAATCAAGTCGGTGCTGAAACGAAGAATGAGCTGAAACAGCACGAGCAGAGTCGTTAGGATAGCCATGAGCGTGTTGTTACTGCGTCTGGCCGGGCCATTGCAATCGTGGGGGAGCTCATCGCGTTTCCAGACTAGACATACCGGTACAGAGCCTACAAAAAGTGCCATAATTGGTTTGCTAGCTTCAGCACAAGGCCGGCTTCGTGGCGACGAAATCGAAGATTTGTTACGTTTGCATTTTGGGGTGCGCATCGATCAGCCGGGAAGGTTGGTTAATGATATGCAGACTGCGGAGCAAAAACAGCAAACTGCCAATAATCATGTTGTCAAAATTGAAGTGAGCGAGGAAGACGGAAGCTTCAGGTATAAGAAAAAACCCAAGAAAAATAAGAGCAACAGATTAGTTACTCATCGGTACTACTTATCAGATGCAAAATTCCTAGTGGCGCTTGGTGCAGATTCTGCGCTTCTGGAAGGTTTAGACCAGGCCTTGCGTCATCCTCGGTGGTCTTTGTATTTGGGCCGCAGGGCCTGCCCACCGGATTACCCTGTATCGCTTGGTTTGGTGCAAGAAGAGCGTATAGATAAGGCTTTGCGTACTTACCGATGGATAGCGGCTGATTGGTACAAAAAGCGCCATCAGGGCCGTCAGCTGGAAGTGGTCTGCGATGAGGACTGCGCCCCTGATGCAGGCAACGGGGTGATTTCTTCCCAGGTCGACATTCCGGTGAGCTTCGGATCCGCTCGCAAGTATGCGGTCCGCACAGTCAATCGCTATAAGATTCCCAACCCGGATGGTCCGGATCCTGACGAGAAAGGTGCTGAAGCCGTCCTGGATCATGATCCGATGTCGTTCTTTTAGGAGGCAGGCATGTATATATCCAGAATACCGCTAAACACCGCGCGGTTTGCGGCCAGGCAACTGATCTCCTCGCCTTACAGGCTTCATGCCGCCGTAGAGAATGCCTTCCCGCCGGGTGTTGTTCGTAAGAGCGATGAAGGACGTATCTTGTGGAGATTGGATTTCTCCCGTGACGGAAACTCGACCTGGTTGTATGTGGTAAGTCCAGAACGGCCTGATTTTACCCACATCGTTGAGCAGGCTGGCTGGCCTACCCGAGCCGAGTGGGAGGTGAAGGATTACGAGCCCTTGATCACTCATATAGCCAAGGGGCAGGAGTGGGCTTTCAGATTGCGGGCCAATCCTGCAAGAAAGGTCTATAAGGACATGGGCAAACGGCCAAATCCTGCAGTGGTCGGCAAAGTGATGGGCCATGTCACTATAGATAAACAGTTGTCATGGCTGAAGAAATGCAGCGAGCGCAACGGATTTGCCCTCCTAGGCAGCTCTGAAGAGGAGGCTGGACTATCCTGTGTCGTTTCCCAACGCCGCAAGGAGCAGTTCGCTCATGGGAACAGCAAAGTCACCTTGATCACGGCCCAATTTGATGGACAGCTCCGTGTAACCGATGCTCAAGCTTTCCAGCATTGCCTGCGGCAGGGCATCGGCAGGGCCAAGAGTTTCGGATGCGGACTGCTGACGGTGGCTCCGATCCGATGATTTATGTATCAGTCTATGGGGCCTGCCGGGAGAACCGAGATTCCCGGCAGTCCCCCTCCTGAATTGGGTGACCTGGTGCGGGCCGAGGATAGGCTCTCCTTTGCTTATTTCGAGCACTGCGTTATCACTCGCGAGGGCTATGTACCAGATGCGCTTCCTCAACGAGGATGTCAGCTCTTGTACCATGCAGCAGCTGCGCGGACGTGAAGGAGCCCGAGTTCGGCAGGTCTACCGTCACTGGTCGGAACTGACTGGCGTAGCTTGGGATAAGCGAACCTATGATCATGAGGATTTCGATGCCGGAAACGAGATCAACAAGGCCCTGTCGGCTGCTCATACCTGCTTGTACGGTATCGCTCACTCGGTGATTGTAGCGCTTGGATGTTCGCCAGGTTTGGGATTCGTCCATGTTGGCCATGAGCGTTCCTTTGTCTATGACGTGGCTGATCTGTACAAGGCCGAGATATCGATTCCTGTAGCTTTTAAAACTGCTGCAAAGCAACCTGATGACATCGGGTCGGCTACCCGGCATGCCATGCGTGATGCCGTCTAGGACCTCTCGCTCATGCGACGGATGGCTCGCGATATTCCACGGCTGCTTGGGGCACCTGTTTCTTCCTCTTCCGATGAAGATGGTGGGATCTTGGAGCTCTGGGATGAGAAGGTCGGCGGCGTCCCAGCCGGGAGATCCTATGCAGATGAAGAGGAGGAGATGAGCTGATGGTGGTCGTCGTTTTAACGGCATGCCCGGTGGGTCTGCGCGGGGATTTGACTCGATGGCTCCTAGAGATAGCCTCTGGAGTTTTCGTTGGCCACGTCACCGCTAGGGTCCGGGACCGGCTTTGGGAACGCATCACAGGGCAAATCCGAACCGGCAAGGCCATTATGGTCTATTCCGCCCGCAATGAGCAGCATCTGAGTTTCAAGGTGCATCGCTCGGATTGGAACCCCGTAGACTGTGAGGGATTGGCTCTTATGGAGAAGCCTGCTGATGGTGGCGATGGCAGATCCGCAGGTGGTGGAAACCGATACCGTCGGACTGGTTGGAGCAATGCCAGCAAGTACAGACGTGCGGCAAGGTTCCGTCGCTCGCGCTCCAGCTGAGCGCAACCGGACTTGTGTACTTTTCAAACGAGCTTTACCGATGAGTGCTGAGCACTGATTACTGGGTGAGTGCATGGCTAAGGAGCTCAGTGTAGATGGTTTGAATTGCAGCGGCTGAGACGGGAATAGAGAGGGCTCGAAATGCAAACTCATTAAAAAATAGAGATCTTGTCTATTATATTGTTGGGATTGCAAGGATTTCTAAGTGTGCTCCCCGCATCCGCGGGGATGATCCCCTGCGGACGTTCGGATACATGCCGTTCGACCCGTGCTCCCCGCATCCGCGGGGATGATCCCAGCCATCTCATCATTCGGCCTTCCCGCTCTCAGTGCTCCCCGCATCCGCGGGGATGATCCGGGAAGCCGAAATCGGCTGCCTTCGTCTTTGTGGTGCTCCCCGCATCCGCGGGGATGATCCCACTGGGAACTCGGGCCAAGGGAGAAAGCATGAGTGCTCCCCGCATCCGCGGGGATGATCCTGCGAAACGAACCTACCTGGACATGTCACGATGGTGCTCCCCGCATCCGCGGGGATGATCCCGTGACGCCCTTGGAGGTCACTCTCATGACCGAGTGCTCCCCGCATCCGCGGGGATGATCCTGTGAGCTTCAACCTCGTCTCCTTTGCTATGATGTGCTCCCCGCATCCGCGGGGATGATCCTCTCAGTAGGTATACATGCTACCAATTCCGTCGGTGCTCCCCGCATCCGCGGGGATGATCCGGCGAGGTTGGCCAGGCTGGATGCGCCGCCCTGGTGCTCCCCGCATCCGCGGGGATGATCCGTCCCACGGGTGGGCGACATATGGGAGTTTTATGTGCTCCCCGCATCCGCGGGGATGATCCGTATGGCCTATATCCCTGATGATGTCTCCCAGAGTGCTCCCCGCATCCGCGGGGATGATCCCTAAGGGTGCTCCAGACAATCCCGACGAGGCTGGTGCTCCCCGCATCCGCGGGGATGATCCCGAGAGAGCAAGGGAAGAACGATGAAGGATATTGTGCTCCCCGCATCCGCGGGGATGATCCTTCACCTGTGTCTGTGGGTTGGTCTTCCAGTCGGTGCTCCCCGCATCCGCGGGGATGATCCCCTGCTTCCTGGTCCGCACCTTGTTCTCGTTCATGTGCTCCCCGCATCCGCGGGGATGATCCTCGGATGTGCAGTATCGGCTTATGAAGCGCCTTGTGCTCCCCGCATCCGCGGGGATGGTCCTTCCAGCAGATCGCTTCCAATAACAAATGGACCGTGCTCCCCGCATCCGCGGGGATGATCCCGGCGTAGACTCGTTCCTGCGGTACATGTATCCGTGCTCCCCGCATCCGCGGGGATGATCCTGTTCATGACAACCTCCTTGTTGTCAATGCCTCGTGCTCCCCGCATCTGCGGGGATGATCCCAAGCTGTCTCCCAATGACACGGAGCTGACCCTGTGCTCCCCGCATCTGCGGGGATGATCCCCGGATCAACGCCCAGGACAAGCCAGACAAGCAGTGCTCCCCGCATCTGCGGGGATGATCCTCGTTGTAGATGCGCACCGTGATATCGGTGTCGGTGCTCCCCGCATCTGCGGGGATGATCCGGCCGGATGCCGTCCCGGAGGCGTGGTCCTGGAGTGCTCCCCGCATCTGCGGGGATGATCCCAGCGTGGGCGCACTGATTGAAGGGGCGATACAGCTAGTCAACGCACTGGTGCTCCCCGCATCCTCGGGGATGATCCTTCACCTGTGTCTGTGGGTTGGTCTTCCAGTCGGTGCTCCCCGCATCCGCGGGGATGATCCCCTGCTTCCTGGTCCGCACCTTGTTCTCGTTCATGTGCTCCCCGCATCCGCGGGGATGATCCTCGGATGTGCAGTATCGGCTTATGAAGCGCCTTGTGCTCCCCGCATCCGCGGGGATGGTCCTTCCAGCAGATCGCTTCCAATAACAAATGGACCGTGCTCCCCGCATCCGCGGGGATGATCCCGGCGTAGACTCGTTCCTGCGGTACATGTATCCGTGCTCCCCGCATCCGCGGGGATGATCCTGTTCATGACAACCTCCTTGTTGTCAATGCCTCGTGCTCCCCGCATCTGCGGGGATGATCCCAAGCTGTCTCCCAATGACACGGAGCTGACCCTGTGCTCCCCGCATCTGCGGGGATGATCCCCGGATCAACGCCCAGGACAAGCCAGACAAGCAGTGCTCCCCGCATCTGCGGGGATGATCCTCGTTGTAGATGCGCACCGTGATATCGGTGTCGGTGCTCCCCGCATCTGCGGGGATGATCCGGCCGGATGCCGTCCCGGAGGCGTGGTCCTGGAGTGCTCCCCGCATCTGCGGGGATGATCCCAGCGTGGGCGCACTGATTGAAGGGGCGATACAGCTAGTCAACGCACTGGTGCTCCCCGCATCCTCGGGGATGATCCTTCACCTGTGTCTGTGGGTTGGTCTTCCAGTCGGTGCTCCCCGCATCCGCGGGG